>NZ_JBIVQP010000001.1:208768-823384 GCF_044755245.1 Streptomyces sp. NPDC092369 | reverse complement strand
TACCCCCCCCGCGGGGGGGGGGGGGTGGGGGGGGGGGGGGGTTGGGGCGGGGGGGGGGGGGGGGGGTGGGCCCCCCCGGGGGGGGGGGGGGGGGGGGGCCCCCCCCCCCCCCCCCCACGCCCTTTTCTCGTTCCCGGACCGGACGCCTCCCACAGTCAATGGATGTGCTTCATTTGGCGATGCCTCCGCCTCATCCCTCACATGAATCCAGTTCTGTTCGACATCTTCCCTCCACGTAACACGGATGTCATAGTGGCGATCGCCGATGAACCTGATTAATCCACAGGCATGGAGGGTTGCACAGTGGCCGACGCGTCACCGGGGGCCGAGGGTCCCTACCGGCCGGGGTATGAACTCGTCGCCGAGCAGCTGCTGGAGTACATCGCCGAGCAGAACATGCGCCCGGGCGACCGGCTCCCCACGGAGCAGGGCCTGGCCGAAGTCCTGGGCGCGTCCCGCAACGTGACCCGGGAGGCGGTCAAAGTCCTGGCCGCCATCGGCCGGTTGAGCGTGCGGCGAGGCGCCGGCATCTTCGTCGCGGAGGCCTCCGGCGGACTGGTGGACGATCACCTGGCGCACTTCCGCCCGACGAGCATGGACGACGTGCTGATGCTCCTGGAGTACCGCACGGTGATCGAGTCGGAGACGGCCCGCAGAGCAGCGGGGCTGGCCACCCCCATCGAGGTCCGCAGCATCAAGGAGGGTGCGCAGGGTTCCCTGACGGCCGCCCAGCAGGGCGACGCGCACGCCTTCGCCCGGGCCGACGAGGCCTTCCACGACGCGGTGGGCGCCGCCTCGCACAACGTGTTCCTGAGGTCGAGCGTCGCCGGCGTACGGCGCCTCGCCTCCCAGTCCGACGTGCTGCTCTTCCACGGCGACGCCCCCGGCTCGCTGGAGGTCGCCGCACGACAGCACCTCGCCATCGCCGAGGCGGTCGCCGCGGGGGAGGCCGATCTCGCGAGCGAGTTGATGGTGGAGCACATCGCCACCACGCGGACCCAGTTCGAGCGGAAGATCCGCGACCGGCTGTTCAACCTCGGTGACCGCGCCGCCCCCGGGGCACCCGCGCGGCCCTCGACGAGCGCCGGTCCCGGCGACTCCTCGCTGCCCCCGCAGACGTCGGCCTCGTAGGCCGACCTCGCGGGGGCGCCTTCCCGACCGACGTCCGGGGCGGCCGGTGGACGACCGGCCTCCCGCGCCACATCCCCCAGGCGATTGGATTTCCGTGTCTGTTCCGTCTGCGCGCAGAGGCCGCCGTGTGCCGCTGCGAAGAGTCCTCATAGCCGCCGTGTCCCTGGCCGCCGCGGCGGCGCCCCTGACCGCCACCTCCGCCCAGGCCGCCGCGGGGCCGTCCGGCCTCACCGTCTACGTCTCCCCGACCGGCAAGGACACCGGCCGCGGCACCGCCGACCACCCCTTCAGGACCCTGGAACACGCACGTGACTATGTGCGCGACGCCAAGTCCAAGGTGCGCGGCGACATCCACGTCCGGCTCAGGTCGGGCACGTACCAACTCAGTCGCACCTTCGCCCTGACCGCCCAGGACTCCGGCACCGACGGGCAGCGGATCGTCTACGAGGCCGCGCCCGGTGCGCACCCCGTGATCAGCGGCGGCAAGCAGGTCACCGGCTGGACCAAGGCAGACGCCCAAGGCAAGGTCTACAAGGCGAAGTTGACCGGCCTGGACACCCGACAGCTGTATGTGAACGGTGAGTTGAGGACGAGGGCCCGCAGCGGGAAGAACCCCGCCGGCTTCAGCAAGACCTCCACCGGCTACACCTTCACCGACTCCGCCATCAGCGCGTACAAGCGCCCCTCGGACCTTGAAGTGGTCAGCTCCTGGGGCTGGAAGCTCATGCGCTGCCCCGTGGCGTCGATCTCCGGCAACGCCATGACGATGCAGCAGCCGTGCTGGAACAACGCCCACCTCCAGAGCGGTCAGGAGATCCAGAACCCGACCTGGCTGGAGAACGCCCGCGAGCTGCTGGACAGCCCGGGGGAGTGGTACCTGGACAGGAGCGCGGGCTACGTCTACTACCAGCCCGAGCAGGGCGAGGACATGAAGACCGCGGACGTGACCGTGCCGGTGGTCCAGGACCTGGTCGACCTGAACGGCACCCGTGCGCACCCCGTCACGGACGTGTCCTTCCAGGGCATCACCTTCTCCTACTCCACCTGGCTGGAGCCGAGTTCGTCCGACGGGTTCATCGAGGGCCAGGCCGGCTTCCGGATGGTCGGCAAGGACAACCCGGACTTCGACTCCACGCGCCTCAACTGGAAGAAGACCCCCGGTGCCGTCAATGTCAGCCACGGCAAGGACGTCGAGTTCACCGGCAACACCTTCACCCACCTCGGCGCGGTGGGCCTGAACCTCAACACCGGCACCCAGCACACCACGATCACCGGCAACGTCTTCCGTCAGATCGCCGCGACCGGCATCCAGATCGGCGGGGTCGAGTGGGGTGACGCCCACCCCGACGATCCACGGGACATCACCAAGGACACCCGGGTCGACAACAACGTCGTCACCAAGGCGGCCGACCAGTACAACGGCTCCCTCGGCATCCTGGCGGGCTACACCGACTCCACGGTGATCACCCACAACAAGGTCTACGACCTGCCCTACTCCGGCATCTCCGTCGGCTGGGGCTGGGGCCTGACCGACCAGGGCGGCAACTCGGCCTACCCGAACAACGCCGGCGTCCCGGTCTCCGACACCCCCACCATCAGCCGGAACACCGTCGTCACCGACAACGAGATCAGCGACATCATGAAGTCGCAGGCCGACGGCGGAGCGATCTACACGCTCAGCAGCAACCCCGGCGGCACGGTGTCGGGCAACTACATCCACGGGGTCCCGGGCCCCGCCTACGGCGCCGTCTACCACGACGAGGGCAGCCGCCACTGGCAGAACACAGGTAACGCCTTCTGTGACGTCTCCTTCCAGTGGCTGCTGATGAACCACGCGGAGGAGAACACGGCCAAGGGCAACTACACGACCCAACCCGCCTTCAGCGTCCAGTACTTGAGCAAGAACAACGATGTCAACGGCAACATCACGGTCGGTGCCTGCGACCAGTTGCCCGCCTCGATCGTGAACAACGCCGGTCTCCAGGCGCCCTACCGGCACCTCGACCCGGGCCCCTTGGTCACCGACCACCAGGCGCCCACCGCCCCCGGCACCCCGACCGCGACGACCGACTTCCCGACCGTCGCCGACCTCAACTGGCCCGCCGCCACGGACGACACCGGCGTCACCGGCTACTCGGTCCGCCAGGACGGCAAGCTGGTCAACGCCTCCGGCAAGACCTCCGTACGCCTCTCCGGCCTGACGGCGGGACGGACGTACACCTTCACCGTCACCGCCCGTGACGCGGCCGGCAACGAGTCCGCGCCGAGCAAGTCGCTGAGGGTCACCATGCCGGACGGCACGGACCTGGCCCTGAACAAGCCGGTCACCGCGTCCTCCGACTCGGAGGGCAACGTTCCGGCGAAGGTGAACGACGGGGATCTGTCGACCCGTTGGGCCCAGGGCCTCGGCCTGCCCGACCCGTCCTGGATCCAGGTCGACCTCGGCGCCTCGTACGACGTGAGCGGCGCGATCACCACCTTCGAGCTGAGCAAGGGCTACAAGTACCGCATCCAGGTCTCGCCGGACGAGGTCCACTGGACGACGCTCGCGGACCACACCGCCGACAGCACCACCGCGCAGACCGACTACGCCCACACGGACACCCCCGTCGCGGGCCGCTTCGTCCGGCTCACGGTGACCGGCTCCAGCGGCAACGGCGGCAGCATCTACGACTTCCAGGTCTACGGCACCGCCCGCGCCCCCGCCTCCGACCACACCGCGCCCACGAGCCCGGGCAAGCCCACCGTCAAGGCGCTGCTGCCCGGCCTGGTGGACGTCAGCTGGCCCGCCGCCACCGACGACACCGCGGTGACCAGCTACGTCGTCTACCAGGACGGCAAGCGGATCGGCGTCACCGACAAGACGACCTGGCGGGTCGCGAACCTCCAGCCGGCGACCGCGTACTCCTTCACCGTCGTGGCACGCGACGCGGAACTCAACGCCTCCGAGCCGAGCCCCGCGGCGGAGTCGACCACCCCGGCCGACGACGACCTGGCCCTGAACAAGACGGCGACCGCGTCCTCCGAGTCGGACGGCTACGCCCCGGCGAAGGCCGTCGACGGCAGCCTCTCGACGCGTTGGGCCCAGGGGCTGGGTCTGCCCGACCCGTCCTGGATCCAGGTGGATCTCGGCAAGGACACCAGTGTCTCCGCGGTGGTCACCACCTTCGAGCTGGGGAGCGGCTACAAGTACCGCCTTGAGTACTCCACCGACGGCCAGAGCTGGTCGACGTTCGAGGACCACACCGCCGCCAGCACCGTCACCCAGGTCAACTACTCCCTCGCCGACGCCCCGATCACCGCCCGCTACCTGCGCCTGACCGTCACCGGCTCCAACTGGAACGGCGGCAGCATCTACGAACTCCAGGCGTACGGCGGCTTCTGAGCCGCACGCCCGGCTACCGGCACCCGGCCGGCTCCTCCCACACAGAGACGAAAGCCAGGATGAAGATCACCCATGTCGAAGTACACCGGATCGACGTTCCGGCGGCCGTTCCGCCCTTCCGCTGGCGGAACGGACTGAGCGGAAGCGCTCCGGCCGGCGACGGCGCGGTGCTGCGCATCGGGACCGACGAGGGAGTCGAAGGGGTGGCCCTCTTCGCCCGCCCGGGAGCGTTCAGCACGCTCACGGATCTGGTGGACCGGGTCTTCCGGGAGGAGCTGACCGGCGCCGACCCCCTCCAGCGGGAGTGGCTGTGGCACCGGGTGTGGGAGCTGGACCGTATCCACGAACTCCCGCTCCCCACCCTGGGGTTGATCGACATCGCCCTGTGGGACCTGGCCGGCCGCTACCACGGCGAACCGGTCTGGCGACTGCTCGGCGGCTTCCGCGAATCCATTCCCGCCTACGCCTCCACCTCGACGTTCTCCAGCACCGAGGAGTTCCTCGACGTGGCCGACCAGTGCCTGGAGCTCGGCTACCAGGGGATCAAGCTGCACGCCTGGGGCGACGCCCGCAGGGATGCCCGACTGTGCCTGGCCCTGCGGGAGCACGTCGGCCCGGACGTGCCGCTGATGTACGACGGTTCGGCGGGCTTCGACCTGCCGGACGCGATCCGCGTGGGCCGGGCGCTGTCCGAGGCGGACTACCTCTGGTACGAGGAGCCGATGCGCGAGTTCAGCGTCTCCGCGTACCGGCAGCTCGCCGAGACCGTGGACGTCCCGCTGCTGGTGGCCGAGACCTCCGACGGGGTCCACATGAACTCCGCCGACTTCATCCGCGCGGGCGCCGCCACCTTCGGGGTACGGGCCAGCACCAACCTGCGTGGCGGCATCACCGGCGCCATGCGCACCGCGCACCTCGCCGACGCCTTCCGGCTGCGGGCCGAGGTGCACGGCTCGGACATCCCCAACCACCACCTGTGCATGGCGATCTCGAACACCACCTACTACGAGTCCCTGGTGACCGCGACCCGGGTGGTGCGCGAGCGCCACGTCGACGCCCAGGGCCTGGTGCACGCCCCCACGGCACCCGGCATCGCACTACCCCTCGACCTCGGCTACGGCAGCGAACTGCTGCCGTACGTCGAACAGCCGCGCTGACGGCAAGAACAGAAAGGCAAGACGATGACGTCTTTCACGTCCACCAGAGCTCTGCGCACGGCCGCCGCCGCGCTCTCCCTGACCACGGCGGCGCTGCTGGCCGGCTGCGCCAGCGCCGACACCACCTCCCGGTCCTCCGCCGACCAGTCGAGCTTCAAGCCGGCCGCGCAGAAGGACGGTTCGCAGATCACCGTCTGGGCGGACTCGACCCGCCTGCCGTCGGTGCAGAAGTACCAGAAGGCGCACCCGGACGTGAAGATGGACATCGTCACGTACGACGGCGGTGCCGACGGCTCGACCTACCTGCAGTCCAAGGTGCAGCTGTTCGACCGGACCGGCAGCGGCTGGCCGGACGTGGTGTTCGGCTCGCCCACCGACGTGACCTGGGCCTCGGAGCCGACCAAGCCGGGAGTGAAGCCGTTCGCCGCCCCGCTGGACGACAAGCTCGTCCCGCAGAACACGCTGAACGGCTTCGCCAAGGGCTCTTTGACGCCCTGTCAGTTCGGCGGTCACACCTACTGCCTGCGCAACGACATCGCGCAGGTGGTCCTCTGGTACAACAAGTCCCTCATGGACAAGTGGGGTTACCAGGTCCCCACCACCTGGGAGGAGTACGAGGCCCTCGGCAAGAAGGTGGCCAAGGACCACCCCGGCTACCTCGTCGGCTCGGTCGGTGACACCAACTCGCACGAGTCGTACTTCTGGTCCGGCCAGTGCCCGGCCTTCGACCTGGTGAAGCCGGACACCCTGCGCACCGATCTCCAGGACCCGAACTGCACCCGCACGGCGAAGCTCCTGGACGGCCTGATCGACGCCAAGGCCGTCACCACCAAGGGCTTCTTCAGCCAGGGCTTCGCCAAGGAGAGCGGCAGCAAGGTCCTGATGGCGTACGGCCCGTCCTGGTACGGCCAGTACCTCTTCAAGGCCGCGTTCAACGCCCCGGCCAAGCAGATCGCCGCGGCACCTCCGCTGACCTGGCAGGGGGAGACCAAGGCGGCCACCGGCAACGTCGGCGGCGGGGTCTGGATGGTGTCCTCGCACAGCGCCAACCTCAAGGCGTCCACGGACCTGGTCACCTGGCTGACCACGTCCGAAGAGAACCAGGCGTCCGCCCCCACCTACCCCGCGTACACCGCCGCCGCGCAGGCGTGGCTCAAGAACCCTGCCAACAGCGACTACTTCGCCAACGACGTGAGCCAGGCCTTCGAGCAGGCCGCGAACGAGGTGTGGACGGGCTGGTCGAACACCCGGTTCTCGGACTCCACCGCCTGGTCCAGCGTCGTCCTGCCCGCCCTCACCGCCGGCAAGAGCCTGACCGACACCCTCCCGGCCTGGCAGAAGGAGATCGCCAACGAGGCGAAGGCGCACGGCTACAAGGTGGCCGACCAGTGACCCTGCTGGAGACCGAGCGCGTCGCCGTCTCCCCCCTGCGCCGCGGCACCACCCCGCGGCGCAGGGGCGGCGGCCGCGCGGGCTACTGGTTCGTCGCCGGCTACACGCTGCTGCTGCTCGCCTTCGGGGTCGTGCCGACCGCCTACTCCTTCTACCTGGCGCTCACCAACGACCAGGGCCAGTTCACCGGCCTCAACCAGTTCGTCAAGGTCGTCCAGGACTACCGCTTCGGCCCCGCCTTCGGGCACATGCTCGTCTACCTGGTGCTGTGGCTGGTCGCCCTCGTGGTCCTGGTCGTCCTGACCGCCGTGATCCTGCGCAGCCGCGTCCGCCCCGCCACCTCGGCCCTCTTCCGCTTCCTCTACTACATCCCGGGCGCCCTCGCCGGTGTGGCCAGCGTCCTGGTCTGGCTGTTCATGCTCGACCCGGATGTCAGCCCGGTGTCCTGGCTGCTGAAGAGCCTGGGCATGCAGACCTTCGCAGCCGTACTCGCCCCGGGCAACCTGCCGTTGATCCTCATGCTCATCGCCTTCTGGACGGGCGCGGGCGGCTGGATGGTCGTGATGTACGGGGCGCTCAACAACATCCCCGACGAGGTGCTCGAAGCCGCCCGCATGGACGGCGCGGGGCCCTGGCGCACCGCCTGGCACATCCAGATCCCGATGATCCGGCAGTGGATCGTCTACATGACCATCATGGCTTTCGCGACCGGCACCCAGCTCTTCGTCGAGCCCCAACTGCTCCAGACGGCAAGCCTCGGCCGCGTGAGCCCCACCTGGTCACCCAACCAGCTCGCCTACGTCTACGCCTTCCAGCAGGGCGACTTCAACGGCGCGGCGGCCATCTCCGTCGTGCTCCTGGCCGTCGGCCTCCTTGCCGCGGGCCTGCTGGTCGCCCGCTCGAACCTGTTCAAGTTGGATGAGTCATGACGCCATCAACTCTCTCCCCGGCAACGGCGATCCGGCGCGTCCGGCCGTCCCGAGCCCTCTCCTTCCTGGTCGTCGTCCTGCTGCTGGCCCTCCTGCTGGTGTTCTTCGTCCTGCCGGTTGTCTGGCTGCTGCTCGCGCCGTCGAAGACCGCCGGCGAGGCGGTCCGGGACAACCCGCTCTCCTTCGGCTCGTTCCACCAGATCGGGGCGGCCTGGCGCCATCTGTTCGCCTTCCAGGACGGCGCGATGCTCACCTGGCTGCGCAACTCGGCGATCTACTCGGGCGGTTCACTCATCCTGACCCTGGCCGTCAGCATCCCGGCCGGCTACGCCCTGGCGCTGACGAAGTTCAGAGGACGCAAGACGCTGCTCGTGATCACGCTGGTCACCATGATCATGCCGCAGGCGACCCTGGTGCTCCCGGTCTTCCTGGAGCTGAACCGCTTCCACCTCATCGGCACGGTCTGGTCGGTGATCCTGCCCTTTTCCTTCTACCCGTTCGGCGTGTACCTCGTGTACATCTACTTCGGCAGCAGCCTGCCGAGGGACCTGCTGTCGGCGGCACGGATCGACGGCTGCAACGAATGGCAGCTCTTCGCGCGGATCGCGCTCCCGCTGGCGAAGCCGGTGATCGGTCTGGTCGCCTTCTTCAGCTTCGTGGGCAACTGGAACAACTTCTTCCTGCCCTACCTGGTCCTGCCGAACAGCAAGCAGTTCCCCGTCCAGGTGGGCCTGAACCAACTCCTCACCTCCACGCCGTCGTTCAACCCGGTGGCAGGCGCGGGCCTCAACATCACGATCCCCGAACTGGCACTGGCGATCATCGTGGCGATCCTGCCGGTACTGGTCCTGTTCCTGTTCTCCCAACGCACCCTGGTGTCGGGCATGTTGGCGGGGGCGACCAAGGAGTGATCCCTCACCCCTCCAACAGCATCCTCTGAAGTTCCCGTGCCGCCCGGGGCGGTGCCACATCACTCCGGTGCGCCAACGCGATCGTCCGCGACAACCCCGGCCGGGCCAACGGAGTCACCCTCAGGCCCCGCCCCGACCGCGCCGCGACCATCCGAGGCACCACGGCCACCCCCAACCCCGCCCGCACGAACCCCAACACCGCGTCCATCTCACCCCCCTCGACGGAGAAGCTGGGCTCGAATCCCGCCGAACGACACGCCGCGACCGTCAACTCCCGCAGGTCATAGCCATGCCGGAACATGACGAGCCGCTCACCCTCCAGGTCGGAGATCCGAACGGTCCGCCGCCCGGGCCCACCCGGCGCCGACGCCTCCGGTGAGGACACCACCACCAGGTCCTCCCGCAACAGCTCCACCGTCGTCAGCGCCGGAGACGGCGTGGGCAGTGGCAGCACGACGAGCGCGAGATCCAGCGCCCCGCGCGCGAGCTCCCGTACGAGGTCGTGCGAACCGCTCTCCTCGATCAGCAGCCGGATCCCGGGATACCGGTCGTGGAAGGCGCGCAGCACATCCGGCAGCAGGCCCGTGCACAGACTCGGCGTCGCCCCCAGCCGCACCCGCCCACTGCGCAGCTGCACCAGCTCCTGCACCTCGTGCCGGGCCGTGTCCGCGTCGGCGAGGATGCGGCGGGCCAGCGGCAGCAGGGCCTCGCCGGCGTCGGTGAGCGCGATGTTGCCGCGCGCCCGCAGGAACAGATCCGCCCCCAGCTCCCGCTCCAGCGCCTTGATCTGCTGGGAGAGGGACGGCTGGGCGACATGGACCAGGTCGGCGGCCCGGGTGAAGTGCCGCGTCTCGGCGACCGCCACGAAGTACTGGAGCTGCTGGAACTGCATACTCGTACCATAGTCGCTGCCTATCGAATCAAGCCGGACCATGTCTTGGACCGATCGGCGTTCCGGGGCCTACCGTCGCTGCCATGGCTCTGGCAACGCGGACGGACCGACGGCCGTCGATGGCGCGGACCGTGTGGGACAGCTCCGTCGGCAAGAAGACCGTGATGGCCGTCAGCGGCCTGATCATGCTGCTCTACCTGGTCGTCCACATGATCGGGAACCTGAAGATCTTCTTCGGTTCCGGCGAGTTCAACCACTACGCACACTGGCTGCGCACCGTCGGCGAGCCCTTCATGCACTACGAGTGGACGCTCTGGCTCATCCGGATCGTCCTGGTCGTCGCCGTGATCGCGCACGCCACCTCCGCCTACCAGCTCAGCCGCCGCGACATCAGGGCGCGGCCCAGCAAGTACGTGCACAGGAAGCGGCAGGCGAGCTACGCGACCCGCACGATGCGCTGGGGCGGGATCATCCTCGGCCTGTTCATCGTCTGGCACATCCTGGACCTGACCACCGGCACCGTGCACTCCGGCGGCTTCCAGGAGGGCCACCCGTACCAGAACGTCGTGGACACTTTCTCCACCTGGTACGGCAACGTCATCTACATCGTCGCGATGCTCGCACTCGGCCTGCACGTACGGCACGGCTTCTGGAGCGCCGCCCAGACCCTCGGCGCCGGCAGCCGCACCCGCGACCGCGCCCTGAAGACCACCGCCAATGCCCTCGCGCTGCTGCTCACGGCCGGCTTCATCGCCGTACCCGTGGGCGTCATGACCGGAGTGGTGAGCTGAACATGACTTCCTACGTGGACTACGCGACCGGTGAACCCGTCGTCGACACCAAGGCCCCGACCGGGCCGGTCAACGACCGCTGGGACACCCGCCGTTTCGAGGCCAAGCTGGTCAACCCGGCCAACCGCCGCAAGCACACCGTGATCGTCGTCGGCACCGGCCTCGCCGGCGGCTCGGCGGGTGCCACGCTCGCTGAACAGGGCTACCACGTCGTCCAGTTCTGCTACCAGGACTCCCCGCGCCGCGCCCACTCCATCGCCGCGCAGGGCGGTATCAACGCGGCCAAGAACTACCGCAACGACGGCGACTCGATCCACCGGCTCTTCTACGACACCGTCAAGGGCGGCGACTTCAGGGCGCGCGAGTCCAACGTCCACCGCCTGGCGCAGATCTCGGTCGAGATCATCGACCAGTGCGTGGCGCAGGGCGTGCCGTTCGCCCGGGAGTACGGCGGCCTGCTCGACACCCGGTCGTTCGGCGGTGTGCAGGTGTCCCGGACCTTCTACGCCCGCGGCCAGACGGGTCAGCAGCTGCTGCTGGGCGCGTATCAGGCGCTCAGCCGGCAGATCGCCGCCGGGAACATCGAGATGCACCCGCGCACCGAGATGCTCGACCTGATCGTCATCGATGGGAAGGCGCGCGGGATCGTCGCCCGCGACCTGATCACCGGGAAGATCGACACGTACTTCGCCGACGCCGTGGTCCTCGCGAGCGGCGGATACGGCAACGTCTTCTACCTGTCGACGAACGCCATGAACTCCAACGCCACCGCCGTCTGGCGGGCGCACCGGCGCGGCGCGCTCTTCGCCAACCCCTGCTTCACGCAGATCCATCCGACCTGCATCCCGCGCACCGGCGACCACCAGTCCAAGCTGACGCTGATGAGCGAGTCGCTGCGCAACGACGGCCGGATCTGGGTGCCGAAGGCCAAGGGCGACGAGCGTCCGGCGAACCGGATCCCCGAGGACGAGCGCGACTACTACCTGGAGCGCATCTACCCGTCCTTCGGCAACCTGGTCCCGCGTGACATCGCCTCCCGCGCCGCGAAGAACGTCTGCGACGAGGGCAGGGGAGTCGGGCCCGGCGGACAGGGCGTCTATCTCGACTTCGCCGACGCGATCCAGCGGATGGGGCGCAAGGCGGTCGAGGAGAAGTACGGCAACCTCTTCGACATGTACGCCCGGATCACCGCCGAGGACCCGTACACGGTCCCGATGCGGATCTACCCGGCCGTGCACTACACGATGGGCGGACTGTGGGTCGACTACGACCTGCAGACCAGCGTGCCCGGCCTGTTCGCGATCGGCGAGGCCAACTTCTCCGACCACGGCGCCAACCGCCTCGGTGCCTCCGCGCTGATGCAGGGCCTGGCCGACGGCTACTTCGTGCTGCCGGCGACCATCAACGACTACCTCGCCCGCAACCCGCACCAGAGCGCGGTCACCGACGAACACCCGGAGGTCCAGGAGGTGTTGGCCGAGACGGAGGACCGGCTGAACCTCCTCCTGTCGGTGGACGGCGACCGCACGCCCGACTCCTTCCACCGTGAACTGGGCGAGCTGATGTGGGAGTTCTGCGGCATGGCCCGCAGCGACTCCGGGCTGCGCAAGGCACTGGAGCGCATCCCGCAGATCCGCGAGGAGTTCTGGCGGCGGATCAAGGTGCCCGGCACCGGCGAGGAGTTCAACCAGTCTCTGGAGAAGGCCAACCGCGTGGTCGACTACCTGGAACTGGCCGAGCTGATGTGCCTCGACGCGCTGCACCGTGCCGAGTCCTGCGGCGGCCACTTCCGCGAGGAGTCCCAGACCCCGGACGGCGAAGCCGCGCGCCGGGACGAGGAGTTCTCGTACGCGGCCGCCTGGGAGTTCACCGGCACCGGCGAGGCTCCCGTCCTGCACAAGGAAGACCTGGTCTTCGAGTACGTCCACCCCACTCAGCGGAGCTACGCATGAAGCTCACCCTGCGCGTCTGGCGGCAGCGCAACGCCGACGCCGACGGCGCCATGTCCACGTACGAGGTGGACGGCATCTCCTCCGACATGTCCTTCCTGGAGATGCTGGACACGCTCAACGAGGAGCTCATCCTCAAGGGCGAGGACCCGGTCGCCTTCGACCACGACTGCCGCGAGGGCATCTGCGGCGCCTGCTCGCTCGTCATCAACGGCGACGCGCACGGCCCCGAACGCACCACCACCTGTCAGTTGCACATGCGGTCCTTCGAGGACGGCGACACGATCGACATCGAGCCCTGGCGGGCGTCGGCGTTCCCGGTGATCAAGGACCTGGTCGTGGACCGCTCGGCGTTCGACCGGATCATCCAGGCCGGCGGCTACATCACCGCCCCGACCGGCGCCGCACCCGAGGCCCACGCGACCCCGGTCCCCAAACCGGACGCCGACTTCGCCTTCGAGCACGCCGAGTGCATCGGCTGCGGGGCATGCGTGGCGGCCTGTCCCAACGGCGCGGCGATGCTGTTCACCTCGGCCAAGATCAACCATCTCAACGTGCTCCCGCAGGGCGCACCCGAGCGCGAGACCCGCGTCCTCGACATGGTCGCGCAGATGGACGACGAGGGCTTCGGCGGCTGCACCCTCGCCGGCGAGTGCGCCACCGCCTGTCCCAAGGGAATCCCCCTGGTGTCCATCACGAGCATGAACAAGGAGTGGCTGCGGGCCACGCGCAAGGTCGCCAAGCGCTGAACCCCGGCGCCAACTCCCTTGCGGGACACGAACGTTCGCCGATCAGATGCGGACGGGCGGGACCGGGACCGGTGCTCGTCCCCGGTCCCGCCAGGCATCGTGGCCGTCGGTAGGCTGCCCGCATGATCTTCACAGGCAGGAAGAAGGCGCGGTTCCTGGACGCCGTGGCGAGCTTCGAGGACGCTGTAGACCAGGGCGACGGCGAGCGTTCGCAGCAGGCGATGCAGGAGATCCAACGGCACTTCGAGCACGCGGGGGACGACGACCTCGCCCGGATCGGCCCGCGCCTGGCCGAACTGCTGCCGGCGGTGCCGCCCGGACCCCGCGCGCTGGTCGCCGTACTGATCGGCGCCTGTGTCGAGCGGGGAGCGGACGCCCGTGCCTGCGCACCGCAGATCTTCGAGGGGCTGGCCCAGGCACTCGGTGCCGCCCAGGAGTTCTGCGAGCGCTGGACGGCGACCGGCGGCGGAGACCTCCCCGAGCCCGACCCGGCCGCTCTCACCGAGGCCGCCCTCGAACGGGTCGGACAGGACGCCGCCGTCGGCTGGATCACCCTGCCGCAGTGGGAGATGGCGTCCGTGGCCATGCTCAACCGTCCGGCGGTGCGCACCACCCTCCTGCCCGAGACCCGCCTCGCCCTCCTGCGCGCCCTGCACGAGATACAGGAGGCGTCCGGCCACGACTTCAAATGCCTGCACTACGCCCTCCTCGTCCTCGACGACGAACCCCTCCTGGCCCTGCACCGCCCCACCGGCACCGGCTACCTGCTGCGCATGACCGGCATCGGCGACAACTTCCAGCTGCACACCCTCCTCGCCGACGTCCTCGTCGGCGGCGGCCATGTGCCCGGGCATGCGCCCTCCGCCCAGGAGGCGGCCGTGTGCCGGGACGCCCCGGGACAGGTGCCGACCACCGGATCCTTCAACCTCGCGACCCCCGGCGGCGATTGGGTGTGGAACGAGGGAACTCCCACCGACATCCCGGTCGTTGACGGCGTACGGCTGCTGGTCCTCGACCCGCCGCCGTACCAGCGCGGCTGGCCCGCGGGCCGGTTCTTCCCCGGCATGACCGGTGACCTGGTGCTGGAGCGGGTGCTCGGCGCCGACGAGGCCCGCGAGTGGCTGGGGCGGTGCGCCCCGCCGAAGTGAACGGCACACCCTGAGGGCCCGGGTGTGGGGACGCCGTTCAACAAGCCCACATCCCTGCTCCGGGCACAGGTCACGCGCAGGACGCCCGGCATCGGAAGAACTGTTGCGACCGGAGATACGGAACCGGCCAGCCAGTTCCTCCGCCGCACCCGGCCCGTGATCAGGGAGAGCCATGACCGGCGTTTCCACCCTCGACCGTCCCTCGCAGCCCGCCGCGCCGACCCGCTACACCGTCACGCTCGCCCGTGACGAGGACGATGTGCGTGCCGCGCAGCGGCTGCGGCACGACGTCTTCGCCGGTGAGATGGGCGCCCACCTGGCCAGCCCGCAACCGGGCCTGGACGTCGACGCCTTCGACGCGTACTGCGACCACCTCCTCGTCCGCGACACGGTCACCGGCCAGGTGGTCGGCACCTACCGGCTGCTGCCGCCGCAGCGGGCCGCGGTCGCCGGACGGCTCTACTCGCAGAGCGAGTTCGACCTCGCCCCCCTCGACTCGATCCGCCCCGGCCTCGTCGAGGTCGGCCGCTCCTGCGTGCACCCCGACCACCGCGACGGCACGGTCATCGGCCTCATCTGGGCCGGCATAGCCCGCTACATGGTGGACCGCGGCCACGAGTGGCTCGCCGGCTGCTGCTCCATCCCGCTCGCCGACGGCGGTGCGCTCGCCGCGGGCACCTGGGACCGGGTCAGCGCCAAGCACCTCGCGCCCCAGGAGTTCCGGGTCAGGCCGCTGCTGCCCTGGAGCGCGGACGGCGTCGCCCGCCCCACCGGCCGCGTCGAACTCCCGCCGCTGCTGCGCGGATACGTCCGCCTCGGCGCCTGGGTGTGCGGCGAGCCCGCCCACGACCCCGACTTCAAAGTCGCCGACCTGTACGTGCTGCTGTCGATGCGCCGGGTCAACCCGCGCTATCTGCGGCACTTCCTCTCGCTCGTCCCGGCCTGATGAGCGGCTGGCTGCCGAGCGCGCCCTGCACCCCCAGGGCGTGCATCGAACCCACCCGGTCCCGCACGGCGCCACCCCTGGCCGTGCTGCGCCTCATGACGGTCGTCGTCGTGGTGCTCGGCGGGATCATGCTGATGCCGCTCGGCGGGCTGATCCCCGCCGCGGCGGTACGGCTGTGGTGCCGCTGGATCGTACGGGCCGCGGGGGTGCGGCTCCGTATCACCGGCGCCCCGCCCTCCGGCGGCGGTCTGCTGCTGGTCGCCAACCACATCTCGTGGATGGACATCCCGCTGATGGCCGCCGTACGCCCGGCCCGGATGCTCGCCAAGGCGGAGATCCGGGGCTGGCCGGTGGCCGGGGTGCTGACCGCCGGCAGCGGGGCCCTGTTCATCGACCGGGACCGACTGCGCGCGCTCCCCGAGACCGTCGCCCGCATCGCGGACGCGCTGGGCTCCGGCAGCGCGGTGGCCGTCTTCCCGGAGGGCAGCACCTGGTGCGGGCGCGCGCAGGGCTCGTTCCGGCGGGCCGTCTTCCAGGCCGCCCTCGACGCCGGTGTCCCCGTGCAGCCGGTGCGGCTGCGCTACCGGATCGAGGGAGGCTCGGCGACCGCGGCGACCGCGTTCATAGGGCAGGACTCGCTGCTGGCGTCGGTGTGGCGGGTGGTGTCGACGCACGGTCTGGTGGCCGAGGTCGACGTACGGGCCGTCATCGCGCCGGGCAGCCACCCCGACCGCCGGTCACTGGCCCGGGCCGCGCAGCCGCCGGAGACGACCCAGCCGAACTGGACCCATGTCGCCCTGGTGGCCCGCGCGGAAATCCCGAGGAGGTTGCGACGGAACGCTGTTAGCGTGGAGCCCGTGCAGGACATCAGGCGTACCCACACCGCAGCCGCGCGAGCGACCAGCTCCCCGGCTGCCGACGTCTGACCTCGTCACACTTCCCCGGCGGCCGGAGACGGACCGCCGGGACGACCTTCTGTTTCCCCACTTCTCGTGCTCGCGCGGTCCTTCCCGGTCTCCCCGACTGATGCGAAGGAACACCGCCATGGACACCGAACAGACCCTACGGACGTTCACCGACTTCTTCCGCGAGCGCGGACACGAGACCGTCAGCGGCACCTCGCTGCTGCCCCCGCCCGGGGACCCGGTGCTGTTCACGACGTCCGGCATGCACCCCCTCACGCCCTACCTCCAGGGCCGGCCCCATCCACAGGGCCGGCGCTTGCTGAACGTCCAGCGCTGTCTGCGCACCACGGACCTCGACGAGGTCGGCGACTCCACCCACCTGACCGTCTTCGAGATGCTCGGCTCCTGGTCGCTCGGCGACTACGGCCATCCGCAGAGCCTGAGTTGGGGCCACGAGCTGCTGCGCGACGGCTTCGGCATCCCGGCCGAGCGCCTCCACGCCACCGTCTTCGGCGGCGACGACGAGGTCGGCCCCGACAACGAATCCCTGCGCACCTGGCAGGAGTTGGGGGTCCCGGTGGAACTCACCCGGGAGGACAACTGGTGGTCCAACGGACCCGTCGGGATCTGCGGTCCCGACTCGGAGATCTTCGTGTGGACCGGCGACGGCCCGCCCCGGCGCACCCCCACCACGGACCCGCGCTGGGTCGAGATCTGGAACCACGTCCACCTGCGCTACCACCGCCACCAGGACGGCCGCCTGGAACCCCTGCGGCAGCCCGGCGTCGACACGGGCATGGGCCTGGAACGACTCCTGACGGTCCTTCAGAATCGGCGCGACGTCCACGAGATCGACCTGTTCGAGCCGTGGATGCGCACGGTCCCCTCGCTGTGGGACCTGGACGAGCGCTCGACCCGTCTGGTCTGCGACCACCTGCGGTCGAGCATCGTGGTGACGGCCGACGGCGTACGGCCCTCCAACACCGGCCGCGGCTACGTACTGCGCCGCCTGGTCCGCCGCCTCCTCACCGCCCTGTACCGCGAGGACTCCTCGCGCGGACTGGCCGAGTTGCCACGGGAGTTGATCGAGCACACGCTGGACCACTTCCGGCAGACCGAACGCGCCGACCTCGTCCGGGAGGTGCTCCTGGACGAGGAACGGCGGTTCGGCCAACTGCTGGAGCGAGGTCGGCGGGTCCTGTCCCGCACGGAGTTCCGCGCCCGGCCGCTGGACGAGGAGGACTACGCCTACCTCCACGACACCTACGGCCTGCCCCGCGAACTCGTCGCCGGGATCAGCGCTGGGTGAAGATGAGGCCGACCTTGTCGACCTCGTCACCGGTGCGGCCGTGGAAGCCCGCGATCTGCCAGCCCGAGGGGGCGGTCCGGGTCACGCAGTCGGAGGTCGTGGTGCCGCCGGCCAGCGTGCGTCCGAGGTTGGTCGTGAACTTCGCGTAGAAGATACGGGTCTGGCCGTCCTTCTGGCCCTGGCAGAGATTGGCTCCGGTGACGTACTCGCCGCTGCCCAGGGTCAGTGAGGACGCCGTGCCGCCCGTGCCGCCGTGGGCGAGCGTGGTGCCGCCTGAGAGCGTCACGTTCAGCTGGTCCACGCGGGATCCGGCGCGCAGGCCGATGGTGGTGGCCCGGGCGGCGGCCGGCACGCGGTCGATGTCGTTGAAGTAGTCGCCGTGCGGGCCGCCGAACTGGTCGCTGAGCTGGAAGGAGGTGGTGCGCGACCAGCTGAAGCCGACCGTGATCGGGTCGTGGTCGGAGAGCATCTTCCCGTCGTCCGTGAGGAACTTGGCGTGTTCGTTGTTGTACGACGTCGCGTTCAGCGAGACCAGCTTGCTGCCGCGGTAGAGGACCTTGTCGACGACCTCGCAGGTGTTGGGCACGGTGGTGCCGGTCTGGTCGCACACGAGCGCGTCGCTGCCCTTGGCGGGCGCGGTGCCGCCGCGGATCAGCTTGACCCACGCGTCGGTGAGACCGTTGGCCGCGCCGAACTCGGCGATGGTGTCGCCGGCGCGCGTGTAGCGGGTGTTGGTGTCGCCCATCACCACGACGGCGTTGCCCGCCGAGTGGGTGCCGATGAAGGCGCTGAGCTGGTTGAGGTTGTCGGCGCGCGAGGCGAGGTCGCCGTCGTTGGTGCCCGCGTTGGTGTGCAGGTTGTAGAAGTCGACGTAGACGCCCTCGGCGAGACGCTCCCGCATGAAGGTGAAGCCCTTGGGGGTCAGGCAGTCACCTGAGTCCCACTGGCAGGAGTTCCAGCCGACACGTTCGAAGTCGTCCGTGTCGTAGGGGAGTTTGGACAGGGCGTTGAGTCCGCTGCCGATGCCCGCACCGCCGCTTGTGGGGGTGCGGTAGGCGTGCGCGGTGTCGCCGGCGTAGAGGTAGGCGTGGTAGTTGAAGTCCTCCTCGACGTTGACGATGTCGTAAGGAGCGATCCGCTGGCCGATCGCCGTGGTGCTGGACTCACGGGGAGTCGAGGCGCTGGAGAGCGCCTCGGGGAGTCCGGCCACGTTGTAGCTGAGCACGCTGAAGGTGCCCGAGTCGGCGGCCGCCGCGGGCGGGGCGGCCACGGCGAGCCCGCCGACGGCGGCGGTTGCCGCCGCCAGGCAGGCGAGGAGTCTGCGCATGAGCTTGTGTCTCCTGGGGGAAGTAAGCGGTTGCCATAGGGGCATGGCAGAAGTTACCGCTGGTTACCCCTTTCTGTCGCGGCCCTGACAGGACTGCGTGGTGGAGGCGGGATGAAAGGTGCGGGAACGCGGAGGGGGTGTCTGCGCCCTGCCTGTGACCTGCGGTCGGCGTGGACGGAGGTGGCGACAGCCGTGGCCGTTCTCGGAGGGCGCCCGTCAGTGCCCGGCGAAGTAGTGGCCCTCGTCGAGGTCGGCGATGAGTCCGGGATGGACCGGTTCCCAGCCCAGCAGTTCCCTGGTCTCCGCGCTGGACATCGTGAGGTCGAGCGTGATGAAGGGAAAGCCCTTGAAGTGGTCCGCGGCCTGCTCGGCGGGGATGCTCACCGCCGGGAGGTCCAGGTGACGGCCTATCGTCTCGGCGATCTCCCGTACGGTGACGCCCTCTTCGCCGGCGGCGTACAGCTGCGACCCGGCCGGTGCCTTCTCCAGGGCGAGTCGGTGGAGGCTGCCGACGTCCAGGGCGTGACCGGCGGGCCAGCGGTGGGTGCCGTCGTCGACGTAGCCGGACACGCCCTTGGCGCGGGCGATGGCGATCAGCCGCGGGACGAAGCCGGTCCGGTCACGCCTGCTGTGGGTCACCGGAGGGATCGCGACGACCACGGTCCGTACGCTGTGTTCGGCGTACCCGGCGAGAGTGCGCGCGGCGACCGAGCGGGGGTTGGCGGCGATCAGCGCGTCGCGCTCCGGGTCGCCGGTGGGTGTCAGGCCGACGCCCATGAGGGTCTTGCCCGTGCCGGTCAGCGCGTCGCCGAGCGTTCGCACCACGGCCAGGTCGGCCGTCGCCGCCTCGCCGAACCCTCCGGAGGCGATGGCGCCATGGTCGAACGCGAGGTGGATGACCGCGTCCGCGTCGGCCGCGGCCTCGCGCAGACCGTCCAGGTCGGTTGTGTCGCCGCGGCGCACCTCGGCGCCCAGGGCCTCCACGGCGGCGGCCGACGTGTCGGACCGGGCCAGGCCGACGACCTCGTGTCCGGCCCGGATCAGTTCGGGCACCACGGCGGACGCGATATGGCCGCCGGCGCCGGTGACGAAAACACGCATGAGCAACTCCTGGGAACGGCCGGGCGCAACAGAGGTTGGGCGCGACGGGGTGCCTCGCCCGGGCGGAGCGAGGTGATGTGACTTGGTACCGTCACCATAGCCGAAGTGATGTGACTCGGTACCGTCACTATAGCCAAAGTGACGGTACCGAGTCACATCACTTATGCTGTGCCCATGGCTCGATGGGAACCGAACGCGCGGGAACGGCTGGTGCGTGCCGCGCTGGACCTGTTCACCGAACAGGGCTACGACGCCACCACGGTCAACCAGATCGCGGATCGAGCCGGCCTCACCAAGACCACCTTCTTCCGGCACTTCCCCGACAAGCGGGAGGTGCTCTTCGCCGGCCAGGACATCCACGCCCGGCTCCTCGCCGACGGGATCGCCGCGGCGCCCGCCACGGCCACTCCGCTGGAGGCGGTGAGCGCGGGCCTCGACGCGCTCACGGCCTCCTTCCGGGACGAGCGCCGGGAGTTCAGCGCGCGACTCCGTCCCGTCCTCGCCGGTCACAGCGAACTGCGGGAGCGCGCCGTCTTCAAGCGCGTCGGCCTCGCCGCGGTCATGGCGGACGCACTGCGCGAGCGGGGCGTGCCGGAGCCGACCGCGAGCCTCGCCGCCGAACTCGGCGTCCGCGCCTTCTACCAGGCCTTCGAGCAGTGGGCCGATCTCACCAACGGGCAGACCTGCACCGACCTCGCCCGCATCGCCCTCGCCGAACTGAGAGCTGCGACGGCAGCGCTCGACTAGGGGCTGTCAAAGGCCTGATGGCCCGACCTACGGCCCCAGCACCGCCGACAGATACGGAGCCGTCGCGCTCGCGTCGACCCCCGCCACTTCCGCCGGAGTTCCCGCCGCCACGATCCGTCCGCCCGCGTCCCCGCCGCCCGGTCCCAGGTCGATCACCCAGTCCGCGCCCGCCACGACCGACATGTCGTGCTCGACGACGATCACGGTGTGCCCGGCGTCGACGAGTCCGTGCAACTGGCGCATCAGGACCTCGACGTCGGCCGGGTGGAGGCCGGTCGTCGGCTCGTCCAGGAGATAGAGGGTGTGGCCGCGCCGCCCGCGCTGCAACTCGCTCGCGAGCTTGATGCGTTGGGCCTCACCGCCGGACAACTCCGTCGCCGGCTGCCCCAGGTGCAGGTAGCCGAGCCCCACGTCGAGCAGTGTCGCCAGGCTGCGGGCCACCGACGGCGTGTCCGTGAAGAACTCCGCCGCGCCCTCCACCGTCAGGTCGAGGACCTGGGCGATGTTCCGTCCCCGGTACGTCACTTCGAGCGTCTCGGGGTTGTAGCGGGCCCCGCCGCAGTCCGGGCAGGGCGCGTAGGTGCTGGGGAGGAAGAGCAGCTCGACGCTGACGAACCCCTCGCCCTGACAGGTCTCGCAGCGACCGCCGGCCACGTTGAAGGAGAAGCGTCCGACGCCGAACCCGCGTTCGCGGGCCTGGTCGGTGGCCGCGAACTCCTTGCGCACGACGTCGAACAGGCCCGTGTAGGTGGCCAGGTTGGAGCGCGGGGTGCGGCCGATGGGCTTCTGGTCCACGGACACCAGGCGCCGCACGCCCGGCAGTTCCTCGGTGATCTCGCCGATCAGCGTGGACTTCCCGGACCCGGAGACGCCGGTGACCGCGGTGAGGACGCCGAGGGGGAACTCGGCCGTCACCCCGCGCAGGTTGTGCCGGGTCACCGGACCGACCTTCAACTGGCCGCGCGCGGTGCGTACGTGGCGTACCGGTGTGGGGGAGCGATCGAAGAGGAAGCGGGCCGTCGCCGACTCGGACACGGCGGACAGGGCCGCCGGCGGACCGCTGTGCAGCACCTCCCCGCCGTGCTCACCCGCCCCCGGGCCCACGTCCACCAGCCAGTCGGCGCCGCGCATCACGTCGAGGTGGTGCTCGACCACGAACACCGAGTTGCCCGCCGCCTTCAGCCTGGCCAGGACCGTCAACAGGGCCGCCGTGTCCGCCGGGTGGAGTCCGGCGGACGGTTCGTCGAGGACGTACACGACCCCGAACAGTCCGGAGCGCAGCTGGGTCGCGAGGCGCAGTCGCTGCAGCTCGCCCGCGGAGAGGGTGGGGGCAGGGCGGTCCAGGCTGAGGTAGCCCAGGCCGAGCTCGACGGCCGGTGCGATACGGGACTTGAGGTCGTCGGTGAGGACACGGGCCGCAGGCGTGGAGCCGTCCAGGACCGCCGCCAGCTCCACCAGGGGCAGCGCGGCCACCTCGGCGATCGTGCGGCCCGCGTACGTCACCGCCAGCGACTCCGGGCGCAGCCTGCCGCCGCCGCACACCGGACAGGGCGCGCTGGTCAGGAAGCGCTCCGCACGGGCGCGCAGGGCCGGGCTCTTGGAGTCGGCGAAGGTCTTCATGACGTACCGGCGGGCGCTCATGTACGTGCCCTGGTACGGGCGTTGGATGCGGTCCGCGTCCCGCACCGGGTGCACGGTGACGACCGGCTGCTCGTCCGTGAACAGGATCCACTCCCGCTGCCCCGCCGGGAGTTCGCGCCACGGCACGTCCACGTCGTAGTCGAGCGCGTCGAGGATGTCCCGCAGGTTCTTGCCCTGCCAGGCGCCCGGCCAGGCGGCGATCGCGCCCGCGCGGATCGACAGCGACGGGTCGGGGACCAGTGACTGTTCCGTCGTACCGTGCACCCGGCCGAGCCCGTGGCACTCGGGGCAGGCGCCGACGGCCGTGTTCGGGGAGAACGCGTCCGAGTCGAGGCGCTCGGCGCCGGGCGGGTAGGTGCCCGCGCGCGAGAACAGCATGCGCAGCGAGTTCGAGAGGTTGGTGACCGTGCCCACGGACGAGCGGGACGTCGGCGTCGAGCGGCGCTGCTGGAGCGAGACCGCGGGCGGCAGGCCGGTGATCTCGCCGACCTTCGGCGCGCCGACCTGGTGGATGAGACGGCGGGCGTACGGCGCCACCGACTCGAAGTAGCGGCGCTGGGCCTCCGCGTAGATCGTGCCGAACGCGAGCGACGACTTCCCCGAACCGGACACGCCTGTGAACACGGTCAACACGTCCCGCGGGATGTCGACGTCCACGCCCTTCAGGTTGTGCTCGCGGGCGCCGCGGACGCGGACGTAGGGGTCGTGAGGGGGCTGCATGACCCGGCGAGTCTATGCGACCCCTCCCCGCGCCGCCCGCTGACCTGCGGGGGGTGCGGGGGCGTCGGCCCTGTGCCACGTTGGAAGGCGCAGAGGCGCAGAAGGTGCAGAAGCTATGGAGGCCCCATAAGGCCCAGCAGGCATGGACGCCAATCGCCAATCGGAAGGCCCGTGGTCATGACCACTCCCGGATTCGGTTTCGGACGCAGTCCCTTCGAGGAATTCGACGAGCTGATGTCCCGGTATTTCGGCAGCTCGGGCCCCGCGGCGCCGTCGCGCCGGGCGCAGCGCGTCGACATCGGCAGCCTGCTCTCCGAACGGGCCCGCGACCTGGTCGCCCAGGCGCGGGACATCGCCGCCGTCGAGGGCAGCGAGGAACTCGACGCCCGACACCTGCTGGCCGCCGCCACCGAGCAGGAGTCGACCCGCCGGCTGCTGGCGGAGGCGGGCGCGGATCCCGACCGCATCCGGGAGCGGCTGACCGCCGGCGGCGGCGCCGCCAAGACCGAGCCCGCCACGCTCACCCCGGCGGCCAAGCGGGCACTGCTGGACGCCTACCGGATCTCCCGCGCCGAGGACTCCTCGTACATCGGCCCCGAGCACCTGCTGCGGGCGCTGGCCGCCAACCCCGAGTCCGCCGCCGGACAGGCCCTCGCGGGCAGCGGCTGGGAGAGCGGCAGGCTGCCCGCCGCAGGCACCGAGCCCGAGCGCAGGCGGCCCAGCACCACGCCCACGGTCGACGAGTACGGCCGTGACCTCACGGAGGACGCCCGGGCCGGCCGGCTCGACCCCGTGATCGGCAGGGACGAGGAGGTCGAGCAGACCATCGAGGTCCTCTCCCGGCGCAGCAAGAACAACCCCGTCCTGATCGGCGACCCCGGCGTCGGCAAGACCGCCATCGTCGAGGGCATCGCCCAGCGGATCGTGTCCGGCGATGTGCCGAGGACCCTGGAGGGCAAGCGGCTGGTGACCCTGGACCTCGCCGGGATGGTGGCCGGCACCAAGTACCGCGGCGAGTTCGAGGAACGTCTGAAGAAGGTCCTCGACGAGGTGAGCGAGCACACCGACGAACTGGTGCTGTTCCTGGACGAGTTGCACACCGTCGTGGGAGCGGGCGGTGGCGGCGACGGCGCGATGGACGCGGGCAACATGCTCAAGCCCGCCCTGGCCCGCGGCCAGTTGCACCTCATCGGCGCCACCACCGTCGACGAGTACCGCAAGTACATCGAGAAGGACTCCGCCCTGGAGCGCCGCTTCGCGCCCATCCTGGTCGGCGAACCGACGGTCGACGACACCATCGAGATCCTGCGCGGCCTGCGCGACCGCTACGAGGCCCACCACCAGGTCCGGATCACCGACGAGGCCGTCGTCGCCGCGGCCGAACTCTCCGACCGCTACATCACCGCCCGCTTCCTGCCCGACAAGGCCATCGACCTGATGGACCAGGCGTCGGCACGGGTGCGGCTGCGTGCCAAGACCCCGCCGGCCGACACCCGTGACATCGAGGACCGGATCGCCGCGCTCAACCGCGAGAAGGACCAGGCAGTCGCCGACGAGGAGTACGAGCGCGCCAGGGAGGTGCGGGACCGGATCAAGGACGCCGAGGCCGAACGGGCAGGTGTGGAACGGGCTGAGGAGCACGCCCCGAAGGTGACCGCGGAGGACATCGCCGAGGTCGTCTCCCGCACCACCGGCATCCCGGTCGCCCAGCTCACCGAGGAGGAACGCGCCCGGCTGATGAAGCTGGAGGAGCACCTGCACGAGCGGGTCGTCGGCCAGGACGAGGCGATCACCGCGGTCGCCCGCGCGGTACGGCGGGCCCGCGCCGGTATGAGCGACCCCGATCGCCCGGTCGGCAGCTTCCTCTTCCTCGGCCCCACCGGCGTCGGCAAGACCGAGCTCGCCCGCGCCCTCGCCGCAGCGCTGTTCGGCGACGAGACCCGCATGATCCGCCTGGACATGAGCGAGTTCCAGGAGCGGCACACCGTCTCCCGGCTGGTCGGCGCGCCTCCCGGGTACGTCGGTCACGAGGAGGCCGGGCAGCTCACGGAGGCGGTGCGCAGGCAGCCGTACGCCGTGCTGCTGCTAGACGAGGTGGAGAAGGCGCACCCCGACGTCTTCAACACGCTGCTGCAACTCCTGGACGACGGGCGGCTGACGGACTCCCAGGGCCGCACCGTCGACTTCAAGAACACGGTCGTCATCATGACGTCGAACATCGGCGCCGACCGCATCCTCGCGGCCGGGGTGGACGACTACGCCAAGGTGCGCGAGACCGTGCTGCCGGTCCTGAACCAGCACTTCCGCCCGGAGTTCCTCAACCGCATCGACGAGATCATCGTCTTCCGCGGCCTCGACCGCACCCAACTGCGCCTGGTCGTCGACCTGTTGCTCGAACACACCAGGCGCCGTCTGCACGCTCAGGACGTCACGCTCGAGGTCACGGACGAGGCGGCGGATCTGCTGGCGAACCTCGGCTACCAACCCGACTTCGGCGCCCGCCCGTTGCGCCGCACCATCCAGCGCGAGGTCGACGACCGGCTCGCGGACCTGCTGCTGGCGGGCGAGTTGAGTGCGGGTGACCGGGCTCGGGTGGACGCGGCGGACGGGGAGCTCAAGGTCACCGCGGTCCGGGATCAAGGCGAGTCCTAGACGTCCGGCACCGGTTCGGCCCTGGGCAACTGGGGCCGGACCAGAGCCGGTTCTAGACGACCCCGTGCGCGATCAGGCTGCGCGCACAGTCCAGCACCGCCTCCCGGGCCGGCCGCGGCTCCCAGCCCAGCACCGTACGGGCCTTCTCCGTGCTGTGCCGGTTGCGGCGGCCCAGGGCCGGGGTGATCTCGCGCAGCGACGGGTCCCGGAAGCGGGCCACCAGGCGGACGACGAAGTCCGGGACCTGTCGCGTGGAGACGCGCCGGCCTTCCTCGCCGAGACCCTCCCGCAGGGTGCGTGCCATGTCGGCCATCCACACGAACTCCCCGGTGGCGAGGAAGCGTTGACCCGCTGCCGCCGGTGATGTCATCGCGCGGATGTGCACGTCGACGAGGTCGCGGACGTCCACCACCTCAAGGCCGATCCGCGGGACGCCGCTCATCTCGCCGGCGAGCATGCGCGCGACGATGCCGACCGAGCCGAGGTTGCCCGACGTCAGGATCGGCCCGAACACGGCGCCGGGGAGCACGGTCGTCAGCTCCGTCGGACCGTCGTAGGTCTCCATGAAGTCCCAGGCCGCACGCTCGGCGAGGGTCTTGGAACGGCGGTAGGGGATGAGCGTCGGATCGTCGGGGTCGGTCCACAGCGTCTCGTCGGTGACGCCTTCGGTGGCGTACGAGGACGGGCTCGCGGCGTTCGCCGCGGACGTCATCACCACGCGCCGTACGCCGGCCGCGGTCGCCGCGCGCAGGACGCGCAGCGCGCCGTCGCGGGCCGGACCGATGAGGGCGGCGGGGTCGTCGGAGGCGGCGCCGAGCGGCGAGGCCACGTGCAGGACGTAGTCCACGCCTTTCAGGGCCGTCTCCCAGCCCTCGTCCGCCGTGAGGTCGGCGACCGCGAAACTCAGCCGGCCGGCCGGGTCGACGGCGGTCGAGACCGCTTCGGTGACGGACTTCTCGCGCTCCGGGGAGCGCACGGTGGTCCGGACGTGGTAGCCGCGCCGCAGCAGCTCGGCGACGCACCAGCCGGCGACGTAACCGCTGCCCCCGGTGACCAGAACGAGCTCGGGCATGACTGTCCTCCACGGAGTCGGATGGGCTGTGCGAGAATGAAGCGGAGGCCCCTCCGCTTCTCCATCAACGTACCGGAGGCCCCTCCGCTTAGCAAGCCGGGCCGACGTCCCGCCGAGCAGCAAGCCGACATCCGAGCCGATTGGACGCCCGCAGCCGTGAACCCGCCGCCCGCGAAACCGACCCGCCGAGACGCGCTCGACAACCGGGAGCGCATCCTGACCGTCGCCCGTCAGGCGCTCGGCACCTCCGCCTCCGCGTCCCTCTCGGCGATCGCCAGGCAGGCAGGCGTCGGCATCGGCACGCTCTACCGGCACTTCCCGACCCGCGAGGCGCTGGTCCTGGAGCTGTACCGGCACGACATCCAGCACCTGATCGACCGGGCGCCCGCCCTGCTGAGGGAGCACGAACCGCTGGTCGCCCTCCGCCTCTGGTTCGACGAGGTCGCGCACTACGGACGGCTCAAGTTCGGCGTCTCGGAGGTCATCCACGCGGCGACCAACGGCGGCCTCGACGACGAGTACTACGAGCCCTTCGTCCACGCCATCGGCATCCTGATGGACGCCGGCGCCGCCGACGGCTCCCTCAAGTCCGGGCTCGACCCGGAGGACGTCCTGCTCCAGCTCAGCGTCCTGTGGCGGATCGATCCCAAGCGCGACGGCGCCGAGGAGCGGGCGGCCCGGATCCTCGCCCTGGTGGTGGACGGCCTCAGGGCCTGACCGTCGGGCGGTTCGACCGCCGGGCCGTCAGCCTTCGAAGATCCGACCCAGCCTCCGGTACGAGTCCACCAGCGCCGCGCGGTCGTAGGTGCTGGTCGTGACGAGCACCTCCTGCGCCCCGGTCTCCTTCAGGACCGTCTCCAGCTCGTGGGCCACCTGCTCCTCGGTGCCGGCGACATGGCCGGCGAGCCCGGACTCGTAGAACCCGCGTTCCTTCGTGGTCATGGTGAGGCCCTCGACCCGTTCGGCGGGCGGGAGGGGCGGGAAGGTCCCGTGGGTGCGGGAGTACGCCATCGACCAGGCCTCCGGGATCAGCAGGCGCCGTGCCTCCTCGGGGGTGGCGGCGACGGCGATCGTGCCGGAGATGACGACGTACGGTTCCGGCGCCCAGGGGGAGGGGCGGAACCGGTCGCGGTAGCGGTCGATGCCGCGCCGCATCTTCTCCCGGCCGCGCAGATCGCCGATCACCATCGGCAGTCCGGCCCGGGCGGCGATCTCGGCGCCCTCGCCCATCGCGAGGACGAAGGGCGCCACGGTCAGGCCCTCGGACGGGCGGGCGTGGACTCCGGTGGGTGACGTGCCGCCGAACCAGCCGAGCAGCTCGTCGAGTTGACCGGCGAAGTCCTCCGCGTCCCCCTTGTCGCGCCCAAGTGCCTTGCGCACGCCGTCGGTGAAGCCCACCGACCGCCCGAGCCCCATGTCGATCCGTCCCGGGAAGAGCGACTCCAGCACCCCGAACTGCTCGGCCACGACCAGGGGTTGATGGTTGGGCAGCATCACACCGCCGGTGCCCACGCGGATGCCGCGCGTGGCGCTCGCGACGGCGGCGGCGAGGACCGTCGGCGCCGACCCGGCGACCCCGGGCACGCCGTGATGCTCGGAGACCCAGAACCGGTGGTACCCGAACGCCTCGACCTCCCGTGCCAACGCCACGGTGTCCCGCAGCGCCTCCCCGTCCCGATGCCCTTCGCGGGTGCGGGACCGGTCGAGGACGGAGAACCGTACGCCTTCGAATGCAGAGGTCACATGGTGTTCAACGCCCTGGGCGCCAAGGGATTCCCGCGCCTGCGCGCTCGGCGGCCGGTGCCGGTCGCCCGGCGGCGGCTCAGCGTCGTCCCGTACGCGCGCGTGCTCCCCGCGGCGGCCGGACGAACTGCAGCTCCAGCGTGACCGGCGGCTCGGCCAGGCCCGGACCGCCCGCCGCCGCCCAGCTCACGATCTCCTCCGTGCAGTCGTCGTCCATGGCGAAGCCGACCCAGGTGGCCCGGCCGCCGGCCCTGCGCCCGGCGGCCGACGGCTGGACGACCATGACGTTCGCCTGGTCGCAGGGGCCCAGGCAGTCGGTCGTACGCACCTGGAAACCGTGCTCGGCGGCGGCGGCGGCGCGCAGCCGGTCCAGCTGACCGACGTGGTCGGTGCCGGGGTGCTTGCGCGGATCGCCGCAGCAGCAGCCCCTGCACACGACGAGTGTGCAGGGGCGCTGCCGGACGACGCCTATCAGGCGCGTACGAGGAGCGGGCAGGGGAGAGGCGTGATCCATGCTACGAACGCCCTCCACGGGCCCAGCGCTGTGCGGTGAAGGGCACGGGCCTGCCCGTGACGCGGTGGGTGTAGGGCTGGATGATGCCCGGTGCCTCGTCCGGGAGGGCGCGCACGGTGGCCACCACCCCGGTGGTGTGCGACCCGTAGTCGTCGACGAGGAGGGCCAGGAAGGACAGGCGGTCGTCCTTGAGGCGCGGGGCGCTGTCGTCGGCGCTGCGGGGCTGCGGGGGCCAGTGGGCCGTGATCAGGGAGTACGGGACGGTCCGGTCGGCCTCGCCCTCGACCAGTACCAGCGCCCGGGTCACCGTGAGCTCCCGGTACAGGCCCTCCTGCCAGAACGGCTCCTCGGTCGCGAACCGTTCCGCGCTCGCACGGTCGGTCATGTCGACGACATGAACGCTTCCGGTGTGCTCGGAGCCGTCCTCGGACAGGGTGGGTCCGCGGAGTATGAGCCGGTCGGCGAAACCGTCCATGTACGACCAGTGCGCCTCGGCGAGACTGTCCAACTCGGCGGCGACATCGGGCTCGTCCTGAGCGTGAACGTAGAAGACCATGCGCAGACCGTACCGACTCCGCGCGCCCCACGACTGTCCAGGGTTGATCGCGTGACCGACAGCAGCGGACGCCCCCTCGCCGTGTTCGACGTGGACAACACCCTTGCCGATACGGCTCATCGGCAGCGCTTCCTGGAACGGAGCCCGCGGGACTGGGACGCGTTCTTCGCCGCGGCGCCGCACGATCCACCCGTTCCGGAAGGTGTCGCGCCGGCGTTGACGAGCGCCGAGGAGTGCGAGGTCGTCCATCTGACCGGGCGGCCCGAGCGCTGCCGGCGCGACACGCTCGCCTGGCTCGCCGCGCACGGGCTGCCCGAGGGGCGGGTCCACATGCGGCGCGACGACGACCGCAGGCCGGCCCGCCGCACCAAGCTGGAGGTGCTGCGCCGGCTCGCCAGGACCCGGGAGATCCGGGTCGTCGTGGACGACGACGAGTTGGTGTGCGAGGAGGTCCGGCGCGCCGGCTTCACGGTCGTTCGCGCCCGCTGGACCGCCCCCTCCGGCGCCCTGAACGCGGCGCAGGAGCGGGACGGGCGGACCTGATCGTCGGGAGAGGGGCCCGTCGGTCCGGTCAGTCCGACTCGTCGAGGCGGAAGCCGACCTTGAGGCCCACCTGCCAGTGCGCGATGTCCCCGTCCTCGATCTGGCCCCGGACCTGCGTCACCTCGAACCAGTCGAGGTTGCGCAGGGTCTGTGAGGCCCGGCCGACGCCGTTGCGAATGGCCTGATCGATCCCCTCGTGCGAGGTGCCGACGATCTCGGTGACCCGGTAGGTGTGGTTCGACATGCGGGTGCTCCTCTCCGTGCGTCCGTGGTGAACGGAACGTCACATGTGTCGCGCGTCACTCCACGGTGCCCCAAGCTGCGGCGGAGCGCGAGATGTCCGGCCGGCCGAACCGACACCCCTTGACGTCCGCATTGGTCCATACCAAACTCCTGCACACCCGTACGAGCCCCGCGCTCGTCCCCCCACGTCGGGCCCGTTCCCCCTGTCCGCAGACAGTTGTCGCCAGACAGAACAGGACCCCTCGTGAGACGCCGCAGCCTGCTCACCCTCGCCCCGCTCGGTCTCGTCAGCGCCTGCGGAATCGTGCCGGGCGGCGGGAGCGACCGACGTGCCGTCCAGGTCTGGCTGATGAAGGACAGCGCCTCGACGGACTTCGTGCGCGACTTCACCGCCGAGTTCGAGCGCGCCCACGACAACCTCCGGCTCGACATCCGCATCCAGGAATGGACCGGCATCGGCGAGAAGGTGCAGGCCGCGCTCGACAAGGACACCGGCGACGGACCCGACGTCATCGAGGTCGGCAACACCCAGGTCTCGCAGTACGTGGAGCGGGACCGGCTGCTCGACCTGACGCTGGAGTCGAGGCTGCACTGGGGCAGCCGCGACTGGCTGCCCGGCCTCGCCGAGCCGGGGCAGTTCATCGGCCACCAGTACGGGATCCCCTGGTACGCCGCCAACCGCGTCGTCATCTACCGCAAGGACCTGTTCGCGCGGGCGGGCGTCAAGGCTCCGCCGCGCACCCGGGACGACTGGCTCGACCTCACCGAACAGCTCAACTCCGGCGGCAACCAGGGCATTTACCTCGCCGGACAGGACTGGTACACGCTGGCCGGCTTCATCTGGGAGGAGGGTGGCGAGCTCGCGGACGACGGGGACGGCGGTGGCTGGCGGGGCACGCTGGACACTGCGGCGGCCCTGCGCGGGATGGACTTCTACCGGCGCCTTCAGGCGCTCGGCAAGGGGCCGGTCGACGCCGACGAGGAACACCCGCCCCAGGCGGGCGAGTTCGCCAAGGGGAAGGTCGCCCAGATCATCGCCGTCCCCGGGCTCGCCCGGACCGTGGTCCAGCAGAACCCGGAACTCGAAGGCAAGTTGGGCTTCTTCCCCGTCCCCGGCAGAACGGCCGGCCGGCCCGGCGCGGTCTTCACCGGCGGCTCCGACCTGGTCGTACCGAACAACACGCACGACCAGGACGGCGCCGTCGCCGTCGTCGCGGCCCTCGCCGGCGCCAAGTGGAACACCCGGCTGGCCGAGGCGATGAACTACGTGCCCAACAAGAAGACCCTCGCCCGGTCCGTCGCCGACGAGGAGGGGGTCGCCGCCATGGCGGCCGGAGCCGCGCGGGGGCGGGCGACCCCCAGTACGGCTCAATGGGGTGCCGTGGAGGCGGACAACCCCATCAAGGCGTACATGACCAAGGTGCTCGGCGGGGCCGACCCGGCCACGGAGGCCAAGCGGGCGTCCCGGCAGATCACCGAGATGCTCAACGCCATCGACTGAACCGGCACTCGGACGACGGGGGCCGGCCGCTCAGCGCGCCGGGCTCAGCGGCGGCGACTCAGGTCGCCACGCTCAGCGACAGCGCGAAGCGGCCCCCGTCGTCCGTCCACCAGCGGGCCAACTCCAGCCCGGCCGCGGACAGTTCGGCGCGCACACCCTCCTTCCGGAACTTCGCCGAGATCTCGGTGCGCAGTTCCTCGTCCGCGCCGAAGTCGACGGCCAGGTCGAGCGCGGGGATCTTCACGGTCTGCTCGGTGCGCGAGCGCAGCCGCATCTCGATCCACTCGTTCTCCGCGTCCCACAGCGCGACATGGTCGAAGGCGTCGAGGTGGAAGTCGGCGTCCAGCTCGCGGTTGACCACGGTCAGGACGTTCTTGTTGAACGCGGCCGTCACCCCGGCCGCGTCGTCGTACGCCCGGACCAGCACTCCCTCGTCCTTGACCAGGTCCGTGCCGAGCAGCAGCGCGTCTCCGGGGGACAGCAGCGAGCGGATCGCGGCGAGGAACACGGCCCGCTCGGCCGGCAGCAGATTGCCGATCGTGCCGCCGAGGAACGCCACCAGCCGTGGGCCGGGCGCCTGAGGCAGCGTCAGCGAGGCGGTGAAGTCGGCGATCAGCGCGTGCACGTGGAGCTCCGGGCGCTCGGCGATCAGCGCCTGTCCGGCCTGGGTGAGGGCGCTCTCGCTGACGTCGACCGGGATGTAGGTGTCGAGGCCGGTCAGCGCGTCGAGCAGGTAGCGCGTCTTCTCCGAGGAACCGGAGCCGAGTTCGACGAGGGTGCGCGCCCCGGTCGCCTCGGCGATCTCCCCGGAGCGGGCGATGAGGATCTCCCGTTCGGCGCGCGTCGGGTAGTACTCGGGCAGTTCGGTGATCTGCTCGAACAGGTCGCTGCCGTGGGCGTCGTAGAACCACTTCGGCGGCAGCGTCTTGGGGGTGCCCGTGAGGCCACGCTGGACGTCGGCGCGCAGTGCGGCCTCGGTGGCGTCCTCGGGCAGGGTGCGGGTGAGAAGGAAGGGACTCACGAACGCGGCTCCTTCGATGGTGCGGGAGCCGGTGTGTCGTTCGGCTCCTTGAGGGGGGTGAGCAGCACGTCCGTGCGGCTCGCAGAGAGCAGGGTGCGGTCGGGGACCTCCTGCCACCGGGTGTCGTCGTCGTAGGGCTCGGACGCCACGACGACGCTGTGGCCGGGCCGGGCGAGGTACCAGAGGGTGTCGCCCCAGGCGGTCGCGGCGATGGTCGCGCCGTCGGTGAGCAGCAGGTTCAGCCGGGACCCCGGAGCCGCCGCAGCGATCTCCGGGACCGCGTCGGTCAGCGCCTGCCCCATGGAATCGCCGCCGCGCAGCCGGGCGAGGACCAACTCCCATGCGAGAGCGGAGTCGTTGCGCGCCTCCAGCGACAGCAGGTCGACCGCCGGCAGCTTCTGTGCCAGCGGCGCGAGCGAGCCCGGCCAGCCCTTGACGGCGCCGTTGTGGCTGAACAACCAGGGCCCCGCGGCGAACGGTGCCGCCGCGGCCTCCCCGTCGGCGCCCGGCACGGTCGCGTCCCGCACGGCGGCGAGGAGCGCCCCCGACCTGACCACCCGGGCCAGATCGGCGAAGGACAGGTCGGCCCAGATGGGCCCGGCCCGCCGGTACCGGGCCGGCATCGGATCCCCGTCGGCATACCAACCGACCCCGAAACCATCCGCGTTGACGGTCCCGTACCGCTGCCGTCGCGGCTCCCACGACTGCCGGTACAGGCTGTGCGCCGGCTCCACCAGCAGCCGCCCGAGCGGCTCCGGCGGCCCGACGTACGCCAGGTGACGGCACATCAGACGTCTCCTGTGCGGGCCGTGCGGAACCCGGAGAAGATCTGCCGCCGGATCGGGTAGTCCCAGTTGCGGAACGTGCCCCGGCAGGCGACCTCGTCCACCGCGAACGAACCGCCGCGCAGCACCTTGTACTCCGGCCCGAAGAACACCTCCGAGTACTCCTTGTACGGGAACGCCACGAACCCCGGATACGGGGTCAGGTCGCTCGACGTCCACTCCCACACGTCACCGATCAACTGCCGCACCCCGAGCGGGGACTCGCCCTCCGGGTAGCTGCCGGCCGGGGCCGGGCGCAGATGCCGCTGGCCGAGGTTGGCGTGCTCGGGCGCCGGATCGGCGTCGCCCCACGGAAAGCGCATGGTGCGTTCGCCCGCCGGGTCGTAGCGGGCCGCCTTCTCCCACTCGGCCTCGGTGGGCAGCCGGCGCCCCGCCCAGCGGGCGTACGCGTCGGCCTCGTACCAACTCACGTGCAGCACCGGCTCGTTCGGCGGCACCACCTCGGTGACGCCGAAGCGGCGGCGCAGCCACTGCTTGCCGTCGCGGCTCCAGAACAGCGGGGCGCGCACGGAGTTGCGGCGGATGTGTGCCCACCCCTCGGGCGCCCACCAGCGCTCGGTGTCGTAGCCGCCGTCCTCGATGAACGCCTGATAGGCGCCGTTCGTCACGGGGGTCGTGTCGATGTAGAAGGGCGCCACCTCACGCTGGTGCGCGGGGCGTTCGTTGTCCAGCGCCCATGGCTCGTCGGAGGTTCCCATGGTGAACGGGCCGCCGGGGACGAGGACTTCGGCCGGCCCGGTGAACAGCGGGGCCGGGTCCGGGTCGGGGGCGGTCAGGGCCTGCGGGCCCGTGCGGAGCTGATGGGTGATCAGCATCGTCTCGTCGTGCTGCTGTTCGTGCTGCGCGACCATCCCGAAGGCGAAGCCCGCCTCCGTGAGGCGTGTGCCGTGGAAGTCGGCACTCTCCAGCACGTCCATCACCCGCCCGCGCACCTCGGCCGCGTAGCTGCGGGCCTCGGCGGGCGGCAGCAGCGGCAGCGAGGGACGTTCGGAGCGCGGGTGCTCGAAGGCGTCGTACAGGCCGTCGATCTCGGGACGCATCGCCTCGCGCCCGGCGACGGCCCGCAGCAGCCACAGCTCCTCCTGGTTGCCGATGTGCGCGAGGTCCCACACCAGGGGCGACATCAGCGGCGAGTGCTGCGCGGTCAGGTCGGGGTCCTCCACGCAGCTGGTCAGCAGCGTGGTGCGCTCACGGGCGGTGGTCAGGGTGGTGAGTGCCCGTTCCCGGAGCGACTCGGCATCGGGGGCGGGGTCGGTCATGTGCGGATGTCCTTCCCGAGGGCGCGGCTGTCCGTGCCGCGCAGGCGGTCGAGCAGGTCGTCGGCGGGGCAACGGCCCTGGACGACATAGCGGTTGAGATACGCGGCCACCGCGTCCGTGACCGTGGCGTCGGCGCCCAGCCGCGGCAGGGCCTCAAGGGCAGCCACGAAGCAGGTCACCGCCGCCTCCCGCAGCTCCGGATCGGCCGGCCCGTAACGGGCCGCGTCCAGCCACAGCGGATTGTGCGGGGCGGGCCGCCCCACGGCACGTTCGGCCAGCGGCTTCACCGTGCGGTAGGCGGTCTCGGCGGCCTCCGGGTCGTCGAAGAGCGCCGCCGTCACGGCCAGCGGCACGATCCAGCCGTCGTCGCCGGGCTGCGCGTCGATCATGCGCAGCTCCAGATGACCGCGCGGCCGCACCGGCGGGAACAGCGTCGAGATGTGGTAGTCGAGGTCCTCCCTGGTCGGCGGCCTCGGCGCGCCCGACCTGGTCCACTCCCGGAAGGTCAGCCCCTCCGGTACGTCCCACGGCCCTTCGTCCCGCCGTACGCACATCACCGGCGCGTCCAGGACGTGCCGGGCCCAGGACTCGCGCGGTGCGCCGTCCAGCGCGGGCGCGCCCGCGCGGCCCGGGCCGATCTCCGTCCACAGCAGCTGCCGGGTGGAGCGCCAGCCCGTGGGCCGGCGGGTGGCGAGCGGGGAGTTGGCGAAGGCGGCCACCAGGACCGCGCCCAGCTGGTGCGCCAGCCACCAGCGCCGCCCGAGACCGAGCGGTCCCGGCTCCTCGTACCCCGCGTCCAGACAGACCTGCACGGAGGCCGAGGTGCACATCATGGCCCGGCCCGCCGGGCCCGTACGGTCCAGACAGGCTTCCATGGCGTCGTAGCGCGGCTCGTGCAGGAACCGGCGCGGAGAGTGCCAGGGGTCCTGGCCGACGCCCACGAGGCCGAGATCGTGCTCGGCGAGAGCGGAGCGGACGGCGTCGAGGTCGGCGGAGACGGTGGCGATGCACTCCGTCAGCGAGGCGGCGGGCGGCGAGCTCAGTTCCAGCTGGCCGCCGGGCTCGACAGTGAGCGCCGACTTCAGGGGAACGGTCCGCAGAGCGGCGTAGGCCGCTTCGAGCCGTTCGGGTGTCACCGGGAGCTGCGGGATGCGCAGCTCGTGGACGAGCCATTCCACTTCGACCCCGAGGGTGCGGGGCGGGCCGGTCTTGAAGCAGATGCCCCGGACCAGGGCCTCCACCTCGGCTTCGGTGACTGCGGAGCGGTTCTCCGTACAGTCACTCACCGAATCGGACATATCAGGATCCCTCCTGGAGATTCCACCATGCCACCGCCCCGGCCGGTAGGCCTTCCGGACGGCAGCGCTCGTCCCACCCAAAACCCTCGCGTCGAATCGCACAAGGGTGCGTAGTGGCACGTTCCGGCTCGGTAATCTTTCCCTTCCCGCTGTTTGCTGAGGCTTTCCCGGGCGTTTGCGGGAACGCGAAAACTCCGTTGCGGCGCACCACCGGCATCGACCACGATTCCTCCATGAGTACGACGGGGGAACGCGCACGGCACGCGAGAACGGCGCCCACGGGGGTGGCGCCATGAGCGCGCGCCTGCGCGCTCTCGCGCTGCAGACCGAACAGATCGTGGCGGCGGGGTCGTACCGGACCTCCCAGGGGCGCGAAGTGTTCCTGGCCGCGCCGATCGAGGCGGCCCGGACCGGCACGCGGATGTACGGGCCGGCGCCGGTACGGATGCCCCCGAGCACTCCGGCCGACACCTTCTTCGAAGTCACCGGCGAGAGCAGTCTGGAGGCCGCCCGCAGGCTCGGCGGCGAGGCGGCCGTCCTGAACTTCGCCTCGGCCCGCAACCCGGGCGGCGGTTTCCTCAACGGCGCCCAGGCGCAGGAGGAGGCCCTGTGCCGCGCCTCCGCGCTGTACACGTGCCTGCTTGAGGCCCGGGAGTTCTACGACCATCACCGCGCCGACCGCGACCCGTTCTACACGGACCGCGTCATCCACTCACCGGCCGTCCCCGTCTTCCGCGACGACCGCGGCAACCTCCTGGACGAGCCGTACACGACGGGCTTCCTGACCGCCGCGGCACCGAACGCGGGCGTCATCCGGCAGCGGACACCGCAGCGGACCTCCGACCTGCCGGCCGCCCTCGCGACCCGCGCCGAGCGGGTCCTGGAGACGGCCGCCGCACAGGGCTATCGGCGCCTGGTCCTCGGGGCCTGGGGCTGCGGGGTCTTCCAGAACGACCCGGCGCAGGTGGCGGGCGCGTTCCGGACGCTTCTTGGCCCCGACGGCCGGTTCGCGGGCACCTTCGAGCACGTGGTGTTCGGGATCCTGGACCGCACGCCGGGGCATGCGGTCCGAGCGGCCTTCGTACGGGCGTTTCCGGAGCGTCAGCTCCAGCGGTAGCCCTCGGGCGTCAGCTCCAGCCGTAGCGCTCCGCCAGCCGGTTGCGCACCAGGTTGAACCGGCCGCGGTCCAGCGCACAGGCCTCGCGGCGCATGCCCCGCTCGTGCAGCCGCAGCACCCGGTCGACGTCGACCCAGGAGTCCCGCCCGGACCCGTCCCACGGTCCACTGCCGATCGCGACCCACTCGCGGTCGCCGTCGTGCCGCTTGCTCGACAGTTGTACGGCGAGCAGCGTGCCGGCGGCCTCGCGGGCGACGACGAGCACGGGACGGTCCTTGCCTCGGCCGTCGTTCTCCTCGAACGGCACCCAGGTCCAGACGATCTCCCCGGGGTCGGGGTCACCGTCGTGCGCGGGGGCGTACTCGGTGCGGACGCGGCCCACCTTGCGGGCGTCGGCCTCGGTGGTGGCGGTCGGGCCGAAACGGCCGGGGACGTTCTCATCGGTATGCGCAGTCACGGAGGCAGCGTAGAGGGGCCCTCCGCGAAGAGGGCCCCCGGGCACGCTGTCGGGATCAAGGACGGGCTGACAGGATCACGGTCCCGCCGGCCGTCGGGAACGCCGCCCGGCTGGGCAGTTGGGATCGCGGCCCCCGTTCACCCGCCCCTGTTCCCCTGTGCCTCCTTACGCCTCCTTGTCCACCGGCACCTTCTGCGCCGGCGGTGTCGTGCCGCCGTTCAGGGCCGAAGTCCCGTTCGGGGGCTGCCCGTTCTGGTTCATCGTGGCGAGCAGCTGCCGGGCCAGACCGAGCCCGGTGCCGCCCATGGTGAGCGCCTTGGCGAGCATGTCGGCCAGGCCGTCCGCCCCGTTGAGGACGACCATGTTGTCGACGTTGCCGAAGGCGGACGCACCCGCCTTCACGATCTCCGGCCAGTTCTCGGCGAGTTGCTGGGCGACCACGGCCTCCTGGTTCTCGGCGAGGGCTGCGGCCCGCGCCTTGATGGCCTCCGCCTTGGCGAGCCCCTTGGCCCTGGTGGCTTCGGCCGCCGCGAGACCCTTCGCCTGCACGGCGGCGGCCTCGGCCTCACCGGTCGCCCTGACCCGGGTCGCCTCGGCGGCGGCCGCCAGTTCCGTCTCCCTCGCCTTGGCCTCCGCGCCCGAGATCCGGGCGTCTCGCTCGCCCTCGGCGAGGGTGCGCTTCTCGTAGGCCTTCGCGTCCGCCGGCTTGCGGACGTCCACCTGGAGCTGCTGTTCCCGCCGCTGCGCCTCCAGTTCGGCGACCCGGGTCTCCTGGACCACCACCTGCTGCCGGGCCGCCGCGTCCGCCAGCGGACCGGCCTGCCGCGCCTCCGCAGCCGCCTTGTCCCGCTCGGCCTGGTAGCCGGCCTGGAGGATCTCGCTGTCGCGGGTGGCCTCCGCCATCCGCGCGAACGAGGCCTGCTCCGCCTCCGTGGCGCGCCGGTTCGCCTCCGCCTGCGCGATCCGCGCGTCCCGCTGCACGGCCGCCGCGTGCGGCATCGCCAGGTTCTTGATGTACCCCGTCGGGTCCTCGATCTCGTGGATCTGCAGCGAGTCCACGATCAGACCCAGCTTCTCCATCTCCGTACCGCACGCGGCCCGGGTCTGCCCCGTGAGCTTGTCCCGGTCGCGGATCATGTCCTCGACCGTCAACCCGCCCACGATGGACCGGACATGACCGGCGAAGACGTTGTGCACCCGCTCCGACATCAGCTTCTGCTGATCGAGGAAACGACGGCCCGCGTTGGCGATCGACACGAAGTCGTCGCCGACCTTGAAGATGACCACGCCCCGCACCTTGAGCGGAATGCCCTGCGAGGTCACGCAGTCCACGTGCAGTTCCGTCTCGTTCAGGTCGAGAGAGAGCTTGCGCACCGCCTGCACGCCGGGCAGCACCAGCGTGCCGCGCCCTGTGACGATGCGGAATCCCATGCCCGGCTCAAGGCCTTCGGTACGGTGTTTGGAGCCCGAGATGATGAGTGCCTCGTTCGGCTCCGCGACCCGCCACATCGACTTGAACAGACCGATAAGTACGAGAACGGCGACAACCGCCACCCCCGCAACGACGCCGACAACCATCGGCAACGCCCCCTTTTGATGGTGCACTTGAAGCACCGAACGAAGGGAGTGTGCGCCTGTACGGCGCAGGGGTGAAGACGCCGACCTTTCCTTGTTGCCATCTTGACGCGGAAGGCTCTCACCTGGGGCGCAGCATGCTCAACTGTCGTACGCGGCTGTTACGTAGACCGTCCTCGGCGGCAGATGCTCGACGACCATGACGACCGTGCCCTGCTCGATCCGGTCGGTCCCCGTGGCGGCGTACGCGAGGAAGTGCTCGGCCCCGCCGCGCACCCGGACGATCACCTCGCCGACGAGCCCGGGCCCCACCGTCCCGGTGACCCGCCCCATGAGCCCGACCAACGACACATCGTCCATGGTCACAGGGTACGGGCAGGTCACGGGGGACGGACCCGGTCACACGCAACGGCCCCAACTCGCCTATACCGCGGGGGAATTCGTCTGCGCCTCCTGCGGTGGCCAGGCCTCGTGCCAGCGCACCTCCGCTTCCAACTGGGCGGCGAGCGAGATCAGCAGCGGCTCGGAACCCGCCGGACCGAGCAACTGCGCGCCGACGGGCAGCCCGCCCTCGACGAACCCGGCCGGGACGTTGACACCGGGCCAGCCCAGCACGTTCCACGGCCACGCGTACGGACAGGCGGCGATCATCGCGCGGTCCGTCGCGAAACCGCTCAGCGGCAGCATCGCGCCGATCCGTGGCGGGGGAGCGGCCGTGGTCGGGGCGAGGATCACGTCGTAGGACCCGAAGAAGCCGCCGATACGGCGGTGCTGGACCGTCTCCGCGCGCCGGGCCGCCCGCAGGGGTGCCCCGCCGAGCAGTCGGCCCAGGCGTGCGGCGTCACGGGTGCGGCGGTCCAGGAGCGCGGGGTGCGGTGACTCGCGGACGCGTTCGGCGAGGCCGACGGTGGCGCGGGGAATGAAGGCGAGCCCGATCTGGCCGTACGGAGGGTCGGCCTCCTCGACGACGTGCCCCAACGCGCTGACCCGCTCGGCGAGTTGGCGCACCCGGGCGCGTACCTCCGGCTGGAGGCGCGCGGGCAGGGCGGTGAAGGGCGGCTTGAGGGAGAGGGCGATGCGCAGCCGCCCGGGTTCGCGTCCCGCGGCCTCGGCGGCGTTGATGATCTCCGGCCGGTGCGGGTCCCGCTCGTGGTTGCCGCTCGCAGCGTCGAGGAGCAGGGCCGCGTCCGCGACCGTGCGGGCCAGCGTGCCGTTGACGGTGATGCCCTGGAAGGACTCGCCGCGCGGCCAGGTGGAGATGCGGCCGCGCTGCGGCTTGATGCCGACGAGGTGGGTCCAGGAGGCGGGGATCCGCACCGATCCGGCGCCGTCCGAGCCGAGCGCGGCGGGCACGAGACCGGCGGCGACGGCGGCGGCCGAACCGCCCGAGGAGCCACCGGGGGAGTGATCGGGGTGCCAGGGGTTGCGGGTCGCGCCGAACGCGGGCCCCTCGGTGAAGGGCCACTGCCCCAGCTCGCAGGTGTTGGTCTTGCCGATGACGATGGCACCGGCCGCGCGCAACCGCCGTACGGCTTCGCCGTCCTGGGCGGCCGGCGGGTAGTCGCCCTCGCAGCCGAACGCGGTCGGCTCGCCCGCCACGTCCGTGTCGTCCTTGACGGCCACCGGCACCCCGAGCAGCGGCTTGCGCACCCCGGCGGCCAACTCCTTGTCGGCGGCGTCGGCTTCGTCGAGAGCGGCCCGGCTCCGCACGATCCGGAAGGCGTTGAGACTCGGCTGGGTGGCCTCGATCCGGGCCAGCGCCCGCTCGACCAGCGTCCGGGAGGTCACCTCCCCGGCGGCCAGCGCGCGGGCGGACTCGGCGAGGCCGGGGGAACGGTCGGGCGTCATGGGGGACCTCCGGAGAAGCGGCGCGGTCTACCGAACAGTAACGTCGGGTCTCCCGGCTCGGTGCGGGATGTCGAACATCCCTTGCGCGAAAGGGAAGTCGGCGGTGCCGGAAGGCGCAACACAGGCTTCACACAGGGGTCATCCGGCCATGCTCAATCCATTGACGCGCACCTGCCTCACCCTTACGGTCTGACCGACTTGCCGAACCATGTTCGAAATGACGGACATTGGTGCATTCGGTTGACCAAGGAGCCGCACGTGAGCCCTCGCCCCGCCACTCCCTCCCGCCGCACCCTGCTGCGCGCGATGGCCGCCCTGCCCGCCTCGGCGCTGGTCCTGGGCCAAGCCCCCGGCCTGCTCGGCACGGCCCTGGCCGCAGCCCCGGCGAGCGGCTCCGCGACGCGGTACACCATCGTGCCGTTCCTGAACAGCGACGACGGCACGGTGAACGTCTACCAGTCCGACGACGCCACCGACTTCCGGCTCCTGAAAGCCTCCGCCTATACCCCGCCCAGCAACAGGATCCGCGACGCGAGCGTCTTCAAGCACACCGACGGCTACTACTACGTCACCTACACCACGCACACCTGGCAGGACGTCTCCACCACCATCGGCTTCGCGCGCAGCGCCGACCGGGCCAACTGGACGTTCCTGTACGACTACACGGTCCCGATCGCCGGCCTGTCCCGGGCGTGGGCGCCCGAGTGGTTCGTCGACAGCGACGGCAGCGTGAACGTCATCGTCTCCTGCTCCCTCACGAGCGACGAGTGGATCTTCACCCCGTACCGACTCAGGGCCACCGACTCGGCGCTCACGGCATGGAGTTCACCGGTAGCCCTGTCCGGTATCGGCGCGAACCACATCGACACGTACATCGTGAAGGTCGGCTCGACCTATCACGCCTTCACCAAGAACGAGACGGCGAAGTACATCGAGTACGGCACGGCCTCCAGCCTCAACGGCCCCTACACGATCTCGAGGACCGGCGACTGGGCCGGCTGGGGCAGCTACCGCGAGGGCCCATCCGTGATCCAGCTCGACAATGGCGCCTGGCGCATCTTCTTCGACGGCTACGGCGACGGCAGGTACTACTACAGCGACAGCTACGACTCGTTCGCCACCTGGTCCGCCCCGAAGGCGCTCCCGTCCGTGTCCGGTACGGCCCGCCACTTCACGGTCATCAAGGAGACGGTCTCGGGCGGACCGGCCCTGGCCACGAACGTCTCCCGCTCCCTGCGGTCCGCCAACTACTCCACCCGCTACTGGCAGGAGCAGTCCACCCTGCTCAACCTGCCCGTCGTCACCGCCTCCAGCACCACCGCCGAGAAGCAGGCCTCCACCCTCACGGTCGTCCCCGGCCTGGCGGACTCCAACGCCTACTCCTTCCGCGACGCGGCCGGCAACCACCTCCGTCACTACGACTTCCGCGGACGCTTCGACGCCAACGACGGCACGTCGACGTTCGCCAGGGACGCCACGTTCATCGCCCGCGCGGGCACGTCCTCGACCGCCGTCCGCTTCGAGTCGTACAACTACCCCGGCTACTACCTGCGGCACTACAACTACCAACTGCGTGTGGAACTGACGGACGGGACGGACCTGTTCAGATCGGACAGCTCGTTCGTGCCGGTGACGGCTTGGGCGTGACCTGCGCACCTGCTGTGTCCCGCGCATGCTCGCCGATTCAGCAAGCTGAATCAGCCGGATGACCTTGTGTGCCCGCGGCCTTCAACCCGCCTTGCTGGTCGAGAGGGCGGGTGGCGCGGTGCACGAAAGCGGGCGGGAGGTTCCGCCACACCACGGACGTGCGCTCCAACCGGTCGAAACGGCAGGCCAGTTCGGCTGCGAAGTGACGGGCGGGCGGAGTCCGGGCCGCATGGACGTATGCGAAGGTGGTGAACCGGCCCTCAGGCGCGAGGACGTGCGTCACGGCGTCCAGGATCCGTCCACGCCGTTCGCGCGGCATGACCGTCCACGGCAGGCCGGAGACCACCGCGTCGACCGGTTCGCCCACCGTGGCGGCCAGTTCGGTGGCGGAGCCCGTCACCACGGTCAGTCGTGTGTCGCGCCGGGTCGCCGACAACCGTGCCGCCAGCGTCGGGTTGAGCTCGATCGCCACGAGTCGTGCCCCCGGCGCCAGGCGGCGGAGGATGGCGTCGGTGAACACCCCGCTCCCCGGGCCGAGTTCGACGACCAGCCGGGCCCCTTCCAGTCCGATGCCTTCGGTCATCGCGCGCGCCAGCCGCTGTGAACTGGCCGCCACGGCACCGGTCATGAGAGGGCGCCTGAGGAACTCCGTGGTGATCGACATGGCGGCCATGCTCGAAGCGCCCCGGGGGGCCGCACGTCCTGTCCCCGGCCGGTGCGTGTACGACCGCGGGAGGACCCGGTGACGCCCCGCAGGACGATGTGCGGCGGCAGGTCCCGGCCCTAGCGTGAGGTGGTGCATCGGCTGATCGAGACCCTCGCCCGACTGCGGCGCGGCCACCCGTGGCTGACGGACCTCCTGCTGATCGTGCTGGTGGCCGTCCCTCCGGTGATCCGCCCGGAGCCGGGCTGGCGGCCGGTCTGGGTGCAGGCGGGCGTGTACGCGACCCTCGTGCTCCCCCTGCTGTGGCGCCGCCGTCGGCCGGTGCTCGTCGCGGCCCTGGTGACGGCGGCGTTCTGGGCGCAGTGGCTCGGACAGGTGTGGGGACAGGAACCGGGACGCGGTGCCGTCGCGGTGGGCGCGGTCCTGGCCACCCTCACCGTGCGCGGTCTGCGGCGCGCCGCGGCGGCGACGGCGGTCGGTGCCTCCGTCTGCGTACTGCTGTGGATTCCCGCGTGGGAGCGGGAGTTCACCGGCCCGGGCGCTCGTGGTGCCTGGCTCACTCCGCTCGCGGTGGGGCTTCTGCTGGCCGCGTCCTGGGTGTTCGGCGAGTACGTCCGGGCCCGGCGCGCCTACTTCGCGGAGTTCGAGCGGCGGGCCGCGCTCGCCGAGTCGGAGCGCCTCGCCCTGGCCCAGGTGGCCGTGGCCGAGGAACGGGCACGCATCGCCCGCGAGATCCACGACGTCCTCGCGCACACCATGAGCGTGATGGTGCTGAACGCGGAGGGCGGCAGGCTGATGCGGCAGGTCGACCCCGCCGTCGTCGACCGCACCCTCGACGTCATCAGCGCGACCGGCCGCGAGGCACTGGGCGAACTGCGCCGACTGCTGGAGGTGCTGCGTACGCCCGTCGCGGAGGCTTCCGCCAACACCCTTGAACCCGGCCCCGGTTCGGCTACCGGTTCCGAACCGGGTGGGACCACGGAGTCCCTCGCGGCCGGTCTGCGGCGACTGGTCGCACGCCTCAACATCAGCGGAACGCGCGCCCGGTTGGACCTGTGCGGAGAGCGCGGCGGCCTCCCGGCCGATCTCACCGCGCAGACGTACCGCATCGTGCAGGAGGCACTCACCAACGTCGTCAAACACGCGCCGCGGGACGCCGCGGTCCACGTACGGGTCGACACCGGTATCCGCGGGCCCGGGCGGCTGGTCCGCGTACAGGTGGAGAACTCGCCCGGAGCCGAACGGGAAGCCGCCGCGGAGCGCCCCGCCCCGCTGCTCTCCTCCGGCCGCGGACTCACCGGCATGCGCGAACGCACCGCCCTGTACGGCGGGAGTGTGGACGCCGGGCCCACACCCGAGGGCGGCTACCGGGTGGCCGCCACCCTGCGCTCCACAGGTCCCGCACCCACCAGGCCCGAGCCCACCACGGCGACTCCATGAACGACCGCGTCAACAACCCCACCCCGACGCCTGCTTCGGCACCGTCCCGAGTCCTGATCTGCGACGACCAGGAATTGATCCGGATGGGGCTGCGCATGGTCGTCGACAGCCAGCCCGATCTCACCGTGGTGGGCGAGGCCGCCGACGGCGACGCGGCGATCGCCGGCGTGGCCGCCCTGACGCCGGACCTCGTCCTGATGGACGTACGCATGCCGGGTCTGGACGGGCTCGCCGCGACCGAACGGCTCTGCGCGCGGGCCGACGGACCCCGGATCCTCGTCGTCACCACCTTCGACCTCGACGAGTACGCCTACGCCGCCCTGCGGGCCGGTGCGAACGGCTTCCTCGTCAAGGACGCCCCCGCCGAGGAGATCCTGGTGACCGTCCGTGCGGTGCTGCGGGGCGAGGTCATGGTCGCGCCCTCGCTCACCCGGCGCCTGGTCGAACGCTTCGTCCTGCACGCCCCCGCGGCCGTGCCCGCCCAGCGCAGCCGTCTGGCGGCTCTCACCGAACGCGAACGGGACGTCCTCACCCTGGTCGCCCAAGGACTGGCCAACGGCGAGATCGCGGACCGGCTGTTCGTGGGGGAGACGACCGTCAAGACCCACCTCGGCCGGATCCTGACCAAACTGGGCCTGCGGGACCGTATCCACGCGGTGATCTTCGCCTATGAGAGCGGGCTGGTACGGGTCGGAGACTGAACGGGGCTCAATGCGGCGGGACTTGAGTGGTGATCGGACCTGGGTGATCGGATGCCGATCCCGACCTGCTGAAGCCGCCGATCAACCTGATACGCCTGGGAGAGGGCGCGTCGAGCCGAGCGGTCGAGTGCGATGTGCTGATCAGCAGCCTGACGGGATCACTCAGCGAGGGTGGGCGAACGCAGCTCGGTGTCCAGCAGGCGGATCAACTCCCCAACCCGTCCACCGCCGTTGGGCGCAGCCGGGTAGCGCTTGAGCACGTCGACGACGACCGGTGTCGCACGCTGCGCCATCCGCTCAAGGAACTCGGCAGCGACCCTGTGATCGTCCCCGGCGACGAGTTCGGCCGCCCTGGCCGCGTAGGCGCCGGCCCCGAGTATGTGCTTGACCTGGGTGGCCTTGGCCAGGGGATGCAGGTATGCGGCGCCCGCCGCGGACATGGCCGCCCATGCGGCCTCGCGGGCAGCCACGGTGTCCGCGCTTTTGGCCGCCTTGAGGGCCGCGGATGCTGTCTCCCGCAGAGATCTGCCGCGTTCGCCGCCCCGAGCGAACTCCCACGCGGCACGGACGGCGTCCCGCGGGCGCGGGTCGTCCGGCTGGTCGGCCTCGAAGATCCCGAGCACCGCGTCCGCACACACCGCGGCGAACGCCGTGACCTCGCGAAGGTCCTGTCTGCTCAGAGCGATCTCGCCCGCATCCCCCGCCGTTCCTCCATCTTTCATCCGGCCATTATCGGCGTGCGGTCGCCGCTTCGAGGATCGCGGTCGCCCAGTTGCAGAGCCCCGCAACAAGGCCGCGGACGGCTCCCGTCCTGTCGAGCAGGGGGAGCCGTCCGAATGCCGCATGCGGATGCCTTCAGCAGGTCAGGCGTGACGGTGCGAGCGTCGGTTGCCGGTGAAGACGCGGTAGAGAAGCAGCAGGATCATGGAGCCGACGATCGCGGCGATCCAGGTGGAGAGGTCGAAGAAGCCGTCGATGGAGTCGACGCCGAAGATCACCTTGCCGAGCCAGCCACCGAGCAGGCCTCCGACGATGCCGATGAGCATGGTGACGATGATGCCGCCGGGGTCCTTGCCCGGCATCAGGAGCTTGGCGATGGCACCGGCGAGAAGGCCGATGAGGATCCAGGCGATGATGCCCATGGTGCGTCTCCGTTTCCTCGGAAAAAAGCGGTGTCGGCTCCTCGTGTGTACCGATCCGGCCCGAACAAACGTCTCTTTCAGGAACAGCGCGTTCGTCCGGTGGGAACGGCACGCCCGGCCGGCAGGAGCAGCGCTCGGACCGCGCTCCCACCCCGTCCCACCGGCCCCTTACGGCACGCCCGGGGCGTTGATTCGGGGATTCCCACGTCACCGAGCGTCTGCGTCCTCGCTTCCGGGGCAGACGGCGGTTCATCGGGTGCGCACGGCACCCGGCTGAGGACCGCCGTGAGGCGCAGACCCGTGGGAGCCCCGATGCCGACCGCCACACCAGGAAGAGCAGCGAAAGCGACCGGAGAAGGTGCCGAAGTGGTACGTCCGGGTGGCGCCTCCTTCCTGCCCAGCGGCACCGGCATCACCGCGGCGAGGATCGGCGCGCTGACCGTCTGTCAGGCCGTCCTGCTCGTGGGCTTCGGGCTGCTGATCACGGGCCCCGTCCGCCACGTATGGCCCCTGACGGTCGAGGACCACGTCAACGAGGGATTCGAGCGGATCCGTACGGGCCCGCTCACCTCGCTGTCGTACGTGGGCTCGGAGGCGGGCAACACCCTCACGGTCATCGCCATCACCCTGCTGAGCTGCGTGGCCCTGCTGCTCGTACCCCGGCTGCCGATGTGGCGTCAGGCGGTCTTCCTCGCCGTCGCCGTCTCGCTCCAGGCGCTCGTGTTCCTGGTCATCACCGAGTCGGTGGACCGCACCCGTCCGGACGTGGACCGGCTCGACGCCTCCCCGCCCACGTCCAGTTACACCTCCGGCCACACCGGCGCTGCCACCGCGCTCTACGCCGGACTCGGGGTCCTCGTGCTGTCCCGGGTCCGCAGGCCGTGGCGGTGGCCGCTGGCCGCGCTGCTGTTCCTGGTGCCGCTGATCGTCGGCGTCTCCCGTCTCTACCGGGGCATGCACCACCCCACCGACGTGATCGGCGGAATCGCCAACGGCACCCTGTCCCTGCTGATCGTCGGCCGTGCGCTGTTCACCGACGGGTCCGTGGCCGCCGTACCCTCGCCGCGCAGCGGGCACACCGAGGCCGCCGGCGGTGTCGAGGAGCGCCCGCCCGGCAGTACCGCCGTGATCTTCAACCCCACCGTGACCGGCGAGCAGGACTGCGAGAAGCTGCGGCGGATCCTCGAACAACACGGCCACCGCGCACCGCGGTTCATCGAGACGACCGCCGACGACCCGGGGACGGGGCAGGCGGCAGGCGCGGTCCGCGACGGGGCCGCACTGGTCGTGGTGTGCGGCGGCGACGGAACCATCAGGGCGGCCGCCGACGCCCTGGCCGGCACCGGCGTACCGCTCGTCGTGGTGCCCTGCGGCACCGGCAATCTGCTGGCCCGCAATCTCGGCCTGCCGCTCACCCCCGCCACCGCGCTCGACGCGGCGCTGTCCGGCACCCCGCACCGCCTCGACCTCGGCCACATCGAGGGCGACGACCTCGCCCCCACCCACTTCGCCGCGATGTCCGGGGCCGGGCTCGACGCCGCGATGCTGGAAAACACCGGCGACCGCGCCAAGTCCGCCGTCGGCTGGCCCGCCTACGTGCTCGCCACCATCGGTACCCTGCGCACTCCCCGGATGCGGCTGACCGTCCGGCTCGACGACGGGCCCGTCCTGCACCGCACGGCCCGGATGGTGCTCCTCGCCAACGTCGGCACCGTGCAAGGCGGGCTGACCCTCGTCCCGGCGGCCCGACCGGACGACGGACTGCTCGATCTGCTGGTCCTGGACCCGCGCGGCCCCGGCGGCTGGATGCGTGCCCTGGGTGTCCTGATGCGCGGCCGCAGGAGCACCCTGCGGCCCACGACCGTGGACACCCTTGTCCCCGAGGGCGCCGGCAAGAAGGGCGTACCGGTGGAGTTCTTCACCTTCCACCGGGCCGAACTCACCTTCGCCGAACCGCAGTCGAGGGAACTCGACGGGGACCCGGTCGCCCACGGCCGACGTCTCACCGCCGAGGTCAGGCCCGGCGCGCTCACCGTCCTGCTGCCCACCCGGGAGAAGTGAATGGGCACCGCCACCAAGGTCCCCGAGACCCGCGACATGAGCGGCGACGAACTCTCCGCCGACGAGGCGATGGCATCGTTGCGCCGCTACGGACGCTGGCCGCTCCTGCGCGACTCCTTCGTCCGGTTCCGCTACGCCGACGGCTTCAGCCACTCCCGGGCGCTCGCCCTGCAGACCGTGCTGTCGGTGATTCCGCTCGCCATCGCCTTCGTCGGGCTGTCCACCGCGCTGCACACGGAGAACATCGGCCGACTCGCCGAACTGACCATCCACCGGCTCGCGCAGGGTCCCAGCGCGGACGTGGTCGACGACGCGCTGGACCGCAGCCGGCACAGCGCGGGCGACGGGGACGAGATCGCCCTCTGGTTCGGCCTGCTCTTCTCCCTGGTCAACGTCACCACCGCGATGTGCCAGATCGAACGCGGCGCCAACCGGATCTACGGCAACGAACGCGACCGCCCCTTCCATCAGAAGTACCTGCGCGGGCTCGTCATGTCGCTCAGCGCCGGGATCCCGCTCGGCCTCGGGTTCATCGTGATGATCGCCGGGGGTGACATTGCCTCGGCGGCGGTGACCGTCTATCACCTCGACGGCGGCGCCCGGACCCTCTGCGAGATCCTGCGCTGGCCCTTCGGCTTCCTGCTCGCCCTCTTCTCGGCCAGCGCGATCTTCCGCCGCTCGCCCCGGCGCCGCCAGCCCGGCTACACCTGGCTGGCCTTCGGCGCCGCCGTGTATCTCGTGCTGTGGATGGTCCTGACCTGGCTGCTCAGCCTGTACCTGGACCTGAGCGGCTCCTTCGACACGATCTACGGCCCGCTCAGTGCCTTCATGTCGCTGCTGCTGTGGGCCTACCTGACCTCCATCGCCCTCTTCCTGGGGCTGTCCTTCGCCGCGCAGCTGGAGGCCTCGCGGGCGAAGCGGCCCGGTCCGATCTCGGCCGACCCGGGGGTGTGAAGGGTGGTCCGCGCCACGGCTCAGCGCCTTCGTGAACTCCGTCGCCGCACGGCCGACCGGAGATTCGGCATCCACCTGCTCGGTTCGACCGCGGTGGCCGCCGTCGCCGCCGTGCCCTTCGGGCTGCTGCTCGTCCTGATCGAGGGACACTGGCAGCCGCTGCGCCGCCTCGACGCGGGCGCGGCACGGCGGTTGAACCGGACCGCCCTCGAACACCCGGAGTGGACCGACACCCTGCGCTTCCTGTCCGACCGGGTGTGGGACCCGGTCACCCTGCGGGTGGTCGTCGCGCTGCTGACCGTCTGGCTGCTCTACCGCCGGGCCTGGCGCCTGGCCGCCTGGTCGGCGGTGACGGCGGTGGCCGGCGGACTCATCGGACTGCTGGTCAAAACGGTGGTCGAGCGGGCCAGACCGTCCCTGGAGGACCCGGTCGCGCACGCTCCCGGATTCTCCTTCCCCTCGGGGCACGCGATGACCGCGACCACCTCGTTCGCCATCCTGCTGCTGGTCCTGCTGCCGTTGGTGCCGCGCGCGCTCCGGCCGGTGTTCTGGTGCGTGGCGGTCGGGTCGGTGCTCGGTGTCGGTTTCACCAGGATCGCGCTCGGCGTCCACTGGTTCAGCGACGTCGTGGGCGGCTGGCTCCTGGGCCTCGCCGTCGTCGCCCTCACCACCTGGGCATTCGAGGCCTGGCGCACGGACACGGGGCGCGGGCACACCGGGCTGGCGGAGGGACTGGAACCCGAACTCACCGACGCCCACCCCGAACCGGGCCCGTCCGGCCACGAACACGACGGCCACGAACACGACGGCCGGCTGCACGACAGCCACGAACGCGGCGACGGCCCCGCCCGCTAGCCCCACCGGCTGTTCACACGCGCGGAGTTCGCCGCACGGTCAGCACGGCGAAGTCGTCGTGCTGGGCCGCGTTGTCGGTGAACGCGCGGGCGTCTTCGTAGAGAGCCTGGGGCAGTTCGGTGGCGGGGAGGGCGAGGCGGCTGGTCACGCGGTCGTCGGCCGGGTAGAACGTGCCGTCGTGGTCACGGGTCTCGGTGAGGCCGTCGGTGGTCAGCAGCAGGGTCGAGCCGGCCGGGAAGTCGAACCAGTGCACGGTGGTGGGTTCGGCGGACAGTTCGGCGAGACCGAGCGGGACCCCGGGATCCGTATCGGGTGTGGTGACCCCGCCGTCGTGCACCAACCAAGGAGGAACGTGGCCGCAGTTGACGACCTGCGCCTCGGTGTCCGTGTCGACGCCGATGATGAGCGCGGTCACGAACCGTTCGTCGTCGCCGGTCTGTTCGGCGTACATGTTGTGGCGGACGACCGCCGCGTCCAGGGCGTCGACGAGCGCGGTGAGCGTCGGCTCGCGGTAGGCCGCCTCGCGGAAGGCCCCGATCACGGCGAACGCGGCGCCCACGGCGGCCAGTCCCTTGCCCTGCACGTCCCCGATCAGCACCCTCGTGCCCCACGGTGAGGCGACGACGTCGTAGATGTCACCGCCGACGAGCCGGTCCTCCTGCACGGGTTCGTAGACGCCGTTGACCAGGACGTCGTCGGTGACGAGAGGGAGGGGGTGCAGGATGTGCCGCTGCATCGCCGCGGCGGTGGACCGCAGGCGGAGCATCTCGCGCTCACGGTTGATGCGCCGGTGGCAGGCGTAGACGGAGGTCGTTCCCAGCACGATGGTGAACAGCACCAGCAGGATCCCGTCCAGCCACCGGCCGTCCCCCTCGCGCCGCACCACCGTGGTGAGGGTGATGACGAGCGTGGTCCACACGGCCACGAACCTCGTCTGCCCGACGGTGCACAGGGCCGACGCCGTGCTCGGCAGGAAGATCAGCAGACCGAGATGCCACACCGGGGAGCCGGACACCACACCGAGGAACTCCACCAGCAGCGTCACCGTCACCACGCCGACGAGCATCTCGACGTTGTCCGGGGCCTCGATGGCGTCGAGGGCGCCGGTGGATCTTCTTCGGCTTCGGCGGATTCCGGTCATGGGTGCTCCCGGGCAGGTGGCGATCTCTCCCTACGTTCTACAGGCCGCGGATGGTGTACGGGCCATGGGGCCGCCCGGCACGTGCGTGTCGCCCTCCCGGCGGAGCGCCGATCGGACGCGCTGAACCTGCCGTGGCCCGCCGCACCCCTCCAAAGGGAGCTCCTACGTCAGTTCGGTCGCGGATCGACGTGGATCTTCGGCCCCGGTCCGGCGCCGGCCGGCCGCTCACCGGCGAGGACGGGACCGACCTGGTCCAGGGCGACGGTCGCGGCGACGAGTGGTCGTGGGTCGACGGATCCGTCGGCGTAGGCCCGGATGGTGTCGGCGAGGCCGGGGGAGCCGGACAGGATGCCGGTGGCGGTCACGTCCTTGAGGGCGAGTGTCCGGGTGTCGATCCTGCTGGGCTCGCCGGCCAGTCCCACGTACACGACACGACCGGCCGGCTCGACCGACTCCAGTGCCAGGGAAGGCAGTTGGACGGCGTTCGAGGCGTCGACGACCGCGTCGAAGGGGAGGTCCGGGACCGAGCGCTCCGTCCACACGTGCTCGAAGCCCAGAGTGCGGGCGAAGGCCATGGAGTCCTCGGTGCGGCCCATCAGGTGCACCTCCGCACCGGCGGCCCGCAGGAACATCGCGGCCAACAGCCCTATGGTTCCCGGGCCCAGGACCAGTGTCCGGTCACCGGGGCACGGCGCCGCGGCCCGTGCCGCGCGCAGGGCGTTGCCGCCCGGCTCGACCAGCGCGCCCAGTTCGGCGTCGACGGAGTCCGGCAGGACGTGCAACGACGAGACGGGCGCCGCGAGTTGCTCCGCCAGGGCGCCGTCCCGCGCCCCGCGTATGCCGACCTCCTGCCGCTTCTCGCACACGTGCTGATGCCCTCGCCGACAGCGACGGCAGGCCCCGCACCCGAGCATGGTGTCGCCCATGACCCGCCGGCCCACCCACACCGGATCGACCCCGGCCCCGACCGCCGCGACCCGGCCGGCCCACTCGTGGCCGAGCCTCAACGGGTAGGCGCAGTGCCCTTGGTGGAGGTAGGCCATCGCGCCCGTGAAGAACTCGACGTCCGTACCGCACACGCCGACCCGCTCGACGTCGACGACGGCCTCACCGGGGGCCGCCACCGGCGCCGCAACCTCCTGGACCGCGTACTGCCCGGGGGCCGTCAGCACGAACGCCCGCATCGTGCGGCCGCTCACCGCGGCCCGAGACGGCACCGGCCCGGCACGAGTCCCGAGATGCCCGGCTCCGGCGTCTGCGTATGCTCCATGGCGTTCCAAAAATTAGACCACCGTGTCGATTATTGGAAGGAGTCCGCCGATGAAGCGCCCCGGCACGACGACGCTCCGCAGTGCGCAGTGGTACGCGGGACAGGACCGCAACGCCTACATCCACCGCGCCTGGATGCGGCGCGGCACACCGGGGGACGCCTTCACCGGTCGCCCGCAGATCGCCATCGCCAACACCGCCTCGGACCTGACCCCGTGCAACGCGCACCTGAACGAGGTGGCCGCCTCGGTGCGCAACGGCGTGTACGAGGCGGGCGGTATCCCGCTGGACCTGCCCGTGGTGTCCCTGGGCGAGACCCAGGTGCGGCCCACCGCCATGCTCTGGCGGAACATGGCGGCGATGGCCACGGAGGAGATGCTGCGGGCCAACCCCATCGACGGCGTCGTCCTGTTGGGCGGCTGCGACAAGACGATCCCGTCGCTGCTGATGGCCGCCGCGTCGGTGGACCTGCCCGCCGTGGTGGTGCCCGGTGGGCCCATGCTGAACGGGACCTTCCGCGGTACGCCGCTGGGCTGCGGCACCGACGTGTGGCGGCTGTCGGAGGAGGTCCGGGCCGGCACGCTCTCCCAGGAGCAGTTCTCCCGCTCCGAGTCGTCGATGATCCGCAGCCGCGGGCACTGCAACACGATGGGCACCGCCTCGACGATGGCCGTGGTCGCGGAGGCCCTGGGCACGGTCGTCCCCGGCGTCGCCGGTACCCCCGCCCCCGACAGCCGCCTGCTGGAGGCCGCGCACGGCACCGGCCGCCTGGTGGTGGACATGGTGGCCGCGGACCGGCGCCCGGGCACCTTCCTGACCAAGGCGTCCTTCCACAACGCGATCGTGGCGCTGGCCGCCGTCGGCGGATCGACCAACGCGGTCGTCCACCTGCTGGCGATCGCGGGCCGCCTCGGTGTCGACCTGACGCTCGACGACTTCGACCGCGTCGGCTCCCGGGTGCCGGTCCTCGTCGACCTCCAGCCCGCGGGCCGCTTCCTCATGGAGGACCTCCACCGCGCCGGCGGCCTGCTCGCCGTCCTGCGCGAGGTCCGCGACCTGCTCGACCCCGACGCCCTCACCGTCACCGGCAGACCGTTGGTCGACCACCTCGACGACGCCCCGATCTGGGACCCCGAGGTCATCCGCACCCGCGCCGAACCGCTCGTCGCCGAGGGCGGCATCGCCGTCCTGCGCGGCAACCTCGCACCCGACGGAGCGCTCATCAAGCCCGCGGCGGCCTCCCCGCACCTCCTCCAACACCGGGGCAGGGCCGTCGTGTTCGACAGCATCGAGGACTTCCACGCCCGCATCGACGACCCGGACCTCGACGTCGACGCCGACTCCGTTCTCGTCCTGCGCGGTTGTGGCCCCAAGGGCTATCCCGGCATGCCGGAGGTGTCGAACATGCCGCTGCCGAAGAAGCTCCTGGAACAGGGCGTCCGCGACATGGTCCGCGTCTGCGACGGCCGCATGAGCGGCACGGCCTACGGCACCGTCGTCCTGCACGTGGCTCCCGAGGCCGCGGCCGGGGGACCGCTCGCCCTCGTGCGCACCGGCGACTTCGTCACCCTCGACGTCCGGGGCCGCCGCATCGACATCGACGTACCCGCCGACGAACTCGCCCGCAGAACCCCCGACGAGGCCACCGTCGACGGCTTCGCCACCCCGGGACGCGGCTGGGAACGGCTCTACGTCGACCACGTCCTCCAGGCCGACACCGGCGCCGACCTCGACTTCCTCGTCGGCTCCAGCGGCTCCGAGGTGAGCCGCGAATCCCACTGACCGGTGGCAACGCCCCGGCACGAGCGCGGAGTTCAGGTGTGCGGAGAAGTGGGGTCGACTACGTGATCGGAAACGTATCCTGACGGCGTTCGATTGGTCCGGACCGCGTGCCACCCTCTCGGGGGGCCTCGCCATGTGCTGAAAGGTGGTCTCCGCCCCACGTGAGCAGTCGTCGCCCCCAGGGCCAGTCCACCAGGCCGACGATGCGCGATGTCGCCGAGCGGGCCGGGGTCGCCCTGGTCACCGTGTCACGGGTCGTCAACGGCATCGGGGCGGTCCGCGAGGAGACGGCCGACCGTGTGCACGCGGCGATCAGCGAGATCGGGTACCGGCGCAACGAGATCGCGCGCTCCCTGCGGCCCGGGCAGAACTCGCTGACCATCGGCCTGCTGCTCGGCGACCTGACCAACCCGTTCTACGCCTCCCTGGCCAAGGCCGCGGTCGAGGTGATGGCCGACGCCGGGTACGCCGTGCTGCTCAGCACCGCCGACGAGGACCCGGAGGTCGAACGCCGGGCCGTGGGCGAGCTGATCGGCAGGCGCGTGGCCGGGCTCATCATCGTGCCCGACCAGGGCGACCACGCCTTTCTGCGGGAGGTCAACGGCCACGACCAGGTACCGGTCGTCTTCGTGGACCGGCCGGCCACAGGCGCCGAGGCGGACGTCGTCCTCGTCGACAACGAGGGCGGCGCGCGCACCGCGACGCAGCATCTGATCGACCACGGCCACCGCCGGATCGCCATCCTCGTGGCCCCCTCGTACTACACCACCGGCCGCAGACTGCGCGGATACCGCAAGGCCCTGCGGCACAGCGGCATCGACGCCGACGAGACCCTGGTGGTGCCCCTCCCGCGCGGCACCATGGAGGAGGCCTCCGCCGCCACCCACACCCTGCTCACCTCGCCGGACCCGCCGACGGCGATCTTCTCGACGACGAGCTTCCTCACCGAAGGTGTCCTGCGGGCGAGCCGCCGACTGGGCGCCCGGACGGCCGTGGTGGGGTTCGACGACTTCAAACTGGCCGACATGCTCCCGACCCCGGTCACGGTGGTCACCTCGGACACCGAGGAACTCGGCCGCCGCGCCGCGCACTTGCTGATCGACCGGATCGACGGCGGCGGAGGACCCTTCCAACGGATCGTGCTGCCCTCGCAGTTGATAGCTCGCGGCACGGGGGAGACACCTCCGTGACAGCGCAACAGGCGGTCAGGTACAGACCATTGACCTGTCGTCAGGGAGATGCCACCTTCTTCATGGATACGTTTCCATAGCTCCGGACGCATGGGCCTGTCCGCCCCCACAGCGAAGCAGGAGACACAGACATGACCGTCCCCCTGATCCGGCTGAGGTCCCTCAGAGCGGCGCTAGCGATGGTGCTGTTCCTCGTGCTCGCCCCGCCGCTGCTTCTCCTGAAGGCGGCCCCGCAGGCCCACGCGCTCGAGAACGGGCTGGCCCGCACGCCGCCGATGGGCTGGAACGACTGGAACGCCTTCGGCTGCAACGTCACGGAGCAACTGGTCAAGCAGACCGGCGACTACCTCGTTTCGTCCGGTCTGAAGGACGCGGGCTACCAGTACGTCAACATCGACGACTGCTGGATGACCTCGGCCCGCAACTCCGCCGGTCAACTGGTCCCGGACCCGGTCAAGTTCCCCAGCGGCATCAGTGGGACCGCCGCCTACGTGCACTCCAAGGGCCTCAAGCTCGGCATCTACGAGAGCGCCGGCACCGCCACCTGCGCGGGCTATCCCGGCAGCCTCGGTCACGAGCAGACGGACGCGAACAGCTTCGCGTCCTGGGGCGTCGACTACCTGAAGTACGACAACTGCAACCACCAGAACGTGCCCGACCAGCAGCGCTACACCGCCATGCGCGACGCCCTGGCCAACACCGGGCGCCCGATCGTCTACAGCCTCTGCAACTGGGGCCTGGCGAGCGTGTGGACCTGGGGCGCGGGCGTCGGCAACAGCTGGCGCACCACCGACGACATCAACGTCAACTTCTCGACGGTGGTGTCGATCTACAAGGCCAACGTCAAGCTCGCCGCGTATGCCAAGCCCGGTGCCTGGAACGACCCGGACATGCTGGAGGTCGGCAACGGCATGTCGTTCACCGAGGACCGCTCCCACTTCAGCCTGTGGGCCGAGATGGCCGCGCCGCTGATCGCGGGGAACGACATGCGCAGCGCCTCGGCGGCCACCCTCTCGCTCTACGGCAACAAGGACGTCATCGCCGTCGACCAGGACTCCCTGGGCAGACAGGGCACCGAGATCTCCTCCTCGGGCGGTCTGCACGTCCTGACCAAGCCGCTCGCAGGCGGTGATGTGTCGGTGGTCCTGTTCAACGAGAACTCGAGCGCGGCCACCATCACCACCTCGGCCGCCGCGGCGGGTCTCCCGGCCGCCTCGTCCTACCGGCTGAACAACCTCTGGTCCCACCAGATCAGCAGCACGACCGGCAGTATCGCGGCGAGCGTCCCCGGCCACGGCTCGGTCATGTACCGGGTGTCCGTCGGCAGCGGCACCAGCGTCGGGACGACCCACCCGCTGATCGGCGCCTCCTCCAACCGCTGCCTCGACGCCTACAACGGCGAGACCACCCCCGGCACCAAGATCGAGATCTGGGACTGCGGCGGCGGCACCAACCAGGCCGTCACCCTCACCGCCGCCGGAGAACTCCGGCTCTACGGCGGCACCCAGTGCCTGGACGCGTACAACAACCAGACCGCTCCCGGCACCAAGGTGCAGCTCTACACCTGCAACGGCGGCGCCAACCAGAAGTGGAGCCTCAACCCCAACGGCACCATCACCGGCACCCAGTCCGGGCTCTGCCTCGACGTCACCGGAGGCGACAAGCCCGCCGGGAACGTCAACGGCACCCAGATCGAGCTGTGGACCTGCAACGGCGGCGCCAACCAGCAGTGGCGTCTGGGCTGACGGCCCCGCATCGGGCCGACGGCCCACCATCCCCCCACGCCGATGGAGCTGACATGACCTCAACCGCAGTACGTGTCCGAAGAGTTGTCACCGGCCTGATCGCGGCCCTGGCCTTGTTCACCCCGGCCACCACCGGTGTCGCGAGCGCCGCCCCCGAGGCGACGATCTGCAACAAGTACTGCGACGCCCGCGACCCGGCCCAGTCCCCGGGAGACCGTCAGCCGGTCACCGCGACCATCTACTCGCGCACCCTCGCCCTGCACTTCGACGACACCGACGCGATGGGCTGGGCCTCGATCACCAACGGGAGTCCCGGGGACGAGACCTGGCTCGACCGGTCCTTCGACGGCGGCCGCACCTGGAGCTCGGGCAGCAAGCTGGGCGACACCACCGTCCCCACCGGGCAACGGGGTTGGCGCACCCTGATGTACAACGTCGACGACTGGAACAACAACGGCGTCGGTGCGCTGCGGGCCTGCGGCAAGGCGGGGGACCGGCCCGAGATCGCCTGCACGCCGTGGGCCCGCACCACCTGGAACGCGTACAGTCGCCCCACCGCGGCGGCCACCGCGCTGATGCAGTGGTACAACAACTCCACCGGTCTGTTCGACACCACTGGCTGGTGGAACTCCGCCAACGCCCTGACCGCGATCATCGACAACATCCGTGGCACGGGCATGCCCAGCTACAAGTACGCCATCGCGAACACCTACGACCGCCAACTGGGCGCCCAGGGCGGCCAGTTCCGCAACGACTACATCGACGACACCGGATGGTGGGGCCTCGCCTGGGTCGCCGCGTACGACCTGACCGGGGACAGCCGCTATCTCAACACCGCCCGCGCCGACGCCGACCACATGGCACGGTACTGGGACTCGACGTGCGGCGGCGGAGTGTGGTGGAGCACGGCGAAGACCTACAAGAACGCCATCGCCAACTCCCTCTACCTGGAGCTCAACGCGGCCCTGCACAACCGGATCGCCGGCGACACGGTCTATCTCGGCCGGGCCAACGCCGACTGGACGTGGTTCAAGGGCACCGGCATGATCAACGGCTCGCACCTGGTCAACGACGGCATCGACCTGTCGACCTGCCGCAACAACGGGTCCACGGCCTGGTCGTACAACCAGGGCGTACTCCTCGGCGGCCTGGCCGAGTTGTACCGCGCGACGGGTGACTCGGCCCTGCTGACCGCCGGCCGGCAGATCGGTGACGCCTCGACCACCTCCACCGCGCTGAACTCCGGCGGCATCCTGCGCGAGCCGTGCGAGACGAACGGCTGCGGAGCCGACGGACCCACCTTCAAGGGCGCCTACGTCCGTGGCCTGAGCGCCTTCAACTCCCTGCTGTCCGACCGCCCTTACACGTCCTACCTCACCCGCCAGGCCAACTCCGCCTACGCCAACGACCGCAACGCCCTCGACGCGTACGGACTGCACTGGGCCGGACCCGTCGACTCCACGGACGCGGCCCGACAGCAGAGCGCGCTGGACCTGATGAACGCGGCGAACTGACCGCGGCGTCACAGCACCGCTCCCACCCGCCAGGGCGCGATCTCCTCCTGGGCGGCCCGCTGTCTCCCGAGTGCGCGGCCGCGTGCCCGGCTACGCGCCCTTGAACTGCGCGGTGACGGCGGCCACGCGCTTGCCCTGGTACAGCGCGGCGGCCCGGGCGGTGTCGTCGACGGGGATCGCGCCCTGACCGTTGACGTGGCTGGTGCCGTACGGGTTGCCGTCGGCGAACTTCACCGGGTCCGTGTAGCCGGGGGTGACGATGATGCCGCCGAAATGGTGCACGGAGTTGTAGAGCGCGAGCAGGGTGGACTCCTGGCCGCCGTGCGCGGTGGCCGTGGCCGTGAAGCCGCTGTAGATCTTGTCGGCCAGCTTGCCCTGTGCCCACAGCCCGCCGAGCGTGTCGATGAACTGCTTCAACTGGCTGGCGATGTTGCCGAACCGGGTGGGGCTGCCGAATATCACGGCGTCGGCCCACTCGATGTCGGCCTGGGTCGCCACCGGCACGTCCTCGGTGGCCGCGGCGTGCGCCGACCACGCGTCGTTGGCGGCGACGGCCTCCTCGGGAGCGAGCTCGGACACGCGCAGGAGCCGCACCTCCGCACCCTCCTTGCGGGCACCTTCCGCCACCGACTCGGCCAACTCGTGCACGGTGCCCGTCGACGAGTAGTAGATGACTGCGATCTTGGGGGACATCGGGATTTCCTCTCGCTGCACTGCCGTACTACTGCTTGCTTGAGCAAGTATCTTCACCTGCCTCGAAATGCTTTGTCAAGCAAATAATAGGTATGCTGAGGTGGTCTTGCCGGGGACTCGGGAGGGGAGGGGGCGGGCGATGTCGACACCGCTGAGCGGCGCGGAGGAACGCCTCTGGCGCTCGCTGCAGAGGGTGCTGGTGGCGCTGCCGCGTGCGCTGCACGAGGATCTGCTGCGTTCCACGGGGCTGCCGCTGAGCCAGTACCTGGTCCTGATGAACCTTTCCGAGGCGGACGGCGGCCGTATGCGCATGACCGACCTGGCCGGTGCCACGGGCCTGTCCGCGAGCCGCATCACCCGACTCGTGGAGACCCTGCGGGCGCAGGGCCTGGTGGTCAAGCGGACCCCGGCGACGGACGCCCGGGGGAGCATGGCCGTCCTCACGGAGGCCGGCCGGGAGCGGTTGGTGGACGCCTGTCCCGCCCATCTCGCCAGCGCCCGCCGACGCGTCATGGACCAACTCGATCCCGTCCTGGTCCAGAGGCTGGCGGAGCAGCTGCAGGCGGTGGCCGAGCCCCTTGTCTCCCGGTGCCGGACCGGCTCCGACCGACCTCTCTGAACTGGCAAGTTTGTCCAGGGAGTTGACAAACTCCTGACGGATCGCCAGCATGCAATTTGCCTGCAGAAGTAAGAAATCTGACGACCAGATCACGCAAATACTCTGCAGCAGAGCACCGCTGATGCACGCGGCAAGCGCGGCCGGCGCGCGCCTTGCCTGACTCCCCACCGTCAGGAAGGAAGCTCTGTCATGTCTCAGCGCCCCCGCTCGGGGCTCAGATGGCTCACCGTCCTCGCACTCATCCTCCCAGCGATCGCCGCGGCGTCACCGACGGAGGCGTCCGCCGCGCCCCAGGACATCCCGCCCGGCGACTACCAGCACGTACAACTCGCGGGCGGCGCGGCCGAACTGGGGGAACCCATGTCCCTGGCCGTCCTGCCGGACCGTTCGACCCTGCACACCGCGCGGGACGGCACGATCCGCCTGACCGACGCCGTCGGCAACACCAAGGTGGCCGCCAAACTCGACGTCTACACCCATGACGAGGAGGGCCTCCAGGGCATCGCCGTCGACCCCGCCTTCACGACCAACCGGTACGTCTACGCGTACTACTCGCCGAAACTCGACACCCCGGCGGGAGACGCTCCGACCACCGGAAGCGCCGCGGACTTCCAGCCGTGGAAAGGACACCTGAACCTCTCGCGCTTCGTCCTGAAGAGCGACGGCACCCTGGACCTGACCAGCGAGAAGGTCGTACTCGAAGTCGCCAACGACCGGGGCCAGTGCTGCCACGTCGGCGGGGACATCGACTTCGACGCGGCCGGCAACCTCTATCTGACCACCGGCGACGACACCAACCCCTTCGACTCCGCCGGATACACGCCCATCGACGAACGCGCCGACCGCAACCCGCAGTTCGACGCCCAGCGCAGCTCCGGCAACACCAACGACCTGCGGGGCAAGGTCCTTCGCATCAAGCCCACCGCCGCCGGCGGCTACACCGTCCCGGCCGGCAACCTCTTCGCACCCGGCACCGCGGGCACCCGGCCCGAGATCTACGCGATGGGCTTCCGCAACCCGTTCCGCATGTCCGTGGACCGCGCCACCGGAATCGTCTACCTCGGCGACTACGGCCCCGACGCGGGTGGTGCCGACCCGGACCGCGGCCCCGGCGGCCAGGTCGAGTTTGACCGCATCACCGCGCCGGGGAACTACGGCTGGCCCTACTGCACGGGCACCAACACCACCACCGAGACGTACAACGAGTACACCTTCCCCAGCGGCCCGTCCGGCGCCAAGTACGACTGCGAGGGCGGCCCGACCAACAACTCCGCCCGCAACACCGGACAGTCGAAACTGCCACCCGCCAAGGCGAGTTGGATCAGGTACGGCGGGGATGGATCACCACCCGAGTTCGGCGGCGGCTCGGAGTCCCCGATGGGCGGTGAGGTCTACCGGTTCGACCCGAACCTCAACTCCTCCGTCAAGTTCCCGCAGTCCCTGGACGGTCGCTTCCTCGCCGCCGAGTACGGACGGCAGTGGATCAAGTCGATCGAGGTCAGGAGCGACGGCACCTACGGGACCATCGAGGACTTCCCCTGGAACGGCACCCAGGTGATCGACACGGACTTCGGACCCGACGGCGCGCTGTACGTCCTGGACTACGGAACCGGGAACAACAACCAGGCCCTGTACCGGATCGAGTACGTCGGAGGCAGCAACCGCAATCCGGTGGCCAAGGCCGCCGCGGACAAGACCTCCGGCGCCTTGCCGTTGACCGTGCAGTTCTCCTCCCAGGGCAGCAGCGACCCCGAGGGCGGCGCCCTGACCTACGCGTGGGACTTCGGCGACGGAGCCACCTCCACCCAGCCCAGTCCGAGCCACACCTACACCACCGGCGGAACCTTCCGGCCCACCCTCACGGTGAAGGACCCCGAAGGCCTCGCCGGCACGGCCAGTCTCGTCGTCACCGCAGGCAACACCGCTCCGACCGTCACGCTGCAGACCCCGGCCGACGGCCAGTTGTTCTCCTTCGGCGACAGCGTGCCCTTCCGCGTCCAGGCCACCGACCCCGAGGACGGCAGCGTCGACTGCGCCAAGGTCAAGGTCACCTACCTCCTGGGCCACGACAGCCACACCCACTCCATCACCTCCGCGAACGGCTGCTCCGGCACCATCAACATCCCCCAGGACGGCGAGCACGACAGCGCCGCCAACCTCTACGGCGTCTTCGACGCCGAGTACACCGACAACGGCGGCCTCACCGGGCACTCCGTACGCACACTGCAACCCCGCCACCGGCAGGCGGAGCACTTCACCGCCCAGTCCGGCATCGAGACCGCCACGCACGGTCCCGCCGAGGGAGGCCGAACCGTCGGGTTCACCGACAACGGCGACTGGATCTCCTTCAAGCCGTACGCCCTCACCGGCGCGAACCGGTTCACGGCCCGTGTCTCCTCGGCCGGCCCCGGAGGCACCATCGAGATCCGCGCGGGATCCGCCACCGGCACCCTCCTGGGCACCACCACCGTGCCGCCGACCGGCAGTTGGGAGACCTTCACCGACGTCTCCACCGCCCTGTCCACCCTCCCCGCCGGCAGCACCGAGCTGTTCCTCGTCTTCCGCGGACCGACCGGCCAGGGCAACCTCTTCGACCTCGACGCGTTCACGTTCGGCACCACTGCCACCGGGAGTACGCAGGAGGCGGAGACGTTCACCTCCGGTTCCGGCGTCCAGGCAGCCGCCCACGCGGCGGCGAGCGGCGGGCAGACCCTCGGCTACATCGACAACGGCGACTGGGCGGGCTACGCGAACGTCACCACCGCCGGCGCCTCCGCCTTCTCCGCCAAGGTCTCCTCGGCCGGGGCCGGCGGCACCCTGCAGATCCGCTCCGGCTCGGCGACCGGACCCCTGCTCGGCTCGGTCACGGTCCCGGTGACCGGCGACTGGGAGACCTTCACCACCGTCAGCACCTCGCTCGGCGCCGGCGGATCGGGCCCCCTGTTCCTGTCCTTCACCGGCGGCAGCGGATCGCTCTTCGACATCGACACCTTCACCCTGACCGCATCGGCACGAAAGGGGAGTTGACCATGAGCAGACGCACCTGGCGCACCGCCCGGCGCCTGGCGACCCTCGCCCTGGCCGCGGCCTGCGCACTGTCCCTGCCGACGGTGACGGCACACGCCGGCTCCACCAAGGCGGCCGCCGACTTCGACCTCCTGGTCTTCTCCAAGACCGCCGGATTCCGGCACGACGCCATCCCCGCCGGCATCGACGCCCTGCGCACGATGGGCACGCAGAACAATTTCTCCGTCACGGCGACCGAGGACGCCGGCGCCTTCACCCCCGCGAACCTGGCCTCGTACGAGGCGGTCGTCTTCCTCAGCACCACCGGCGATGTCCTCGACGACAGCCAGCAGAACGCCCTGCAGTCCTACGTCGACAACGGCGGCGGCTACCTGGGCGTCCACGCGGCGGCCGACACCGAGTACGACTGGCCGTACTACAACCAGTTGGTGGGCGCGTACTTCAAGAGTCATCCCGCCATCCAGCAGGCCACGGTGAAGACCGAGGACCGTACCCACCCGGCCACCGCGCATCTCGCCCCGACCTGGACGCGCACCGACGAGCTGTACAACTACCGCACCAATCCCCGGTCCGGCGTACATGTCCTGCAGACCCTCGACGAAAGCACCTACAGCGGCGGCGAGATGGGCGCCGACCACCCGATCACCTGGTGCCACCCGCAGGGCAAGGGCCGCTCCTTCTACACGGGACTCGGGCACACCATCGAGTCCTACAGCGACGCCTCCTTCAGGAGCCTGCTGCTCGGCGCGGTGCGGTACACGGCGGGCGCGGTACCGGGCAACTGCTCGCCGCCGTCCGGCACCCGTACCGTCGAGGGGGAGGCGTTCACCTCGGGTTCCGGTGTCCAGACGGCCGCCCACGCGGGAGCGAGCGGCGGCCAGACCCTCGGCTACATCGAGAACGGCGACTGGGCGGGCTACGCGAATGTCTCCACCGCCGGCGCCTCGGCCTTCACCGCCAAGGTGTCCTCGGCGGGGGCCGGCGGCACGGTCGAGGTCCGTTCCGGCTCGGCCACCGGCACACTGCTCGGGTCGGTGCGGGTACCGGTGACCGGGAGCTGGGACACGTTCACCACCGTGTCGACCACGCTGACCGCGTCCGCGTCAGGTCCTCTCTTCCTGAGATTCACCGGCGGCAACGGCTCGCTGTTCGACATCGACACCTTCACCCTGGGCACCACCCCGGTCGCCAAGGCGCTCAACCAGAACGTGCACCTCTTCTACTACCCCTGGTACGGCAGCCCGGTGGTGAACGGGGACTGGCGGCACTGGCAGCAGGGCGGCCATACGCCACCCGACGACATCGGCGCCGACCTGTACCCGGCGCTCGGCCCGTACGACTCCGCCGACTACGCCGGCGCCGTCGCGCAGCACATGAAGTGGGTCGCCCGGTCCGGCGCCGGTGTCATCGTCTACAGCTGGTGGGGCCAGGGCAGTTACGAGGACCGGATCGCCCGGGGCGTCCTGGACGCCGCGCAGAAGGAGGGCGTCAAGGTGGCCTGGCATCTGGAGCCGTACGCCGGGCGCACCGGGGCCTCGACCGCCGACGACATCCGGTACATCAACACCACCTACGGCGGCCACCCCGCCTTCTACCGCTCCGCCGACCACGGTGACAAGGGCGCCTTCTACGTCTTCAGCAGTCTCGACGTCACCGACTGGACGGCACTGGACCAGGTCACCGGCAACAGCATCGTGCTCGCGCAGACCACGGACACCAGCAAGATCCAGCACTTCTCCGGGCTGTACACCTACGACGGCATCGCCGGTGCCACCGCCCCGGGCTGGAAGCAGGCCGGGGACTACGCCCGCGCCAACAACCTCATCTGGTCCCCGTCCGTCGCACCCGGGTACATCGACGACCGGGCGGTACCCGGCAACACGACCCCCACCGTGGACCGCGCCGGCGGCGCGGCCTACGACCGGCAGTGGGGCAACGCCCTCGCGTCCGAGACCGGTGGCCCGCCGACGTGGGTGTCGGTGACGTCCTTCAACGAATGGCACGAAGGCAGTTCGATCGAACCGGCCGACGCCACCCCGCCCGCCGGACACGACTACCGGACGTACGACGGAGCGTACGGACTGACCGGAGAGGCGGCCGAGACGGCCTACCTGGACCGCACCGCGTACTGGGCGGACCGGTTCCTGAACGCCCGCAACTGACCATTCGCACACCGGAGCCGCGGGCCGACGCACGCTATCGGCCCGCGGCCAGGCGTTTCGTGGTGCGGCCGTACCTTGAGGTTCTTTGCTTGAGCACGCTAACCTGCGGAGATGACCGCCGAAGATCCCCTCGCAGCCCAGGAAGAGCGCTTCTGGCGTGCGCTGATGCGCGTCATCGTGGCGCTGCCCCGCTCGCTGGACGACGATCTGCTGCGGTCGACCGGACTGACGCTCACCGAGTACGTCGTACTGATGAACCTCTCCGAGGCCGAGAACCAGTCGCTCCGGATGACGGATCTCGCCTCGGCGACCGCGCTGTCCGCGAGTCGTATGACCCGGGTCGTGGACGCGCTGCAGAGCCGCGGGCAGGTCGTCAAGCGGCGCTTCGAGGGGGACGCGCGAGGGAATGTCGCGACCATCACCCCGGAGGGGCTGAAGCGGCTTGAGGCCGCCTATCCGGTCCACCTGGCGAGCGCCCGCAAGCGGGTCATGAACCACATCGACGGCCGCTCGCTGCCGGCCATGGTGCGGCAGTTCGAGGCGTTGGTCGAGAAGCTCGACTGATTCCCGACGCCACCGACCTGTGCCGAGAAGGTCCCGGACGCGCTCGTCGTGTCCGGGACCTTCCGCGTGTCCGGGTGCCGTCCCGCGCTCTAATATACAGTTGTAAAATAGAGCCCCCGGGCCGCTGAGACGGCCGGCCGCACGGACGCACGCACGTCGCTCGAACCAGGAGACCCCCTCATGTCCGTACCTCAGACACCGCCCGTGTTCGGGGCGAGCACCACCGCCGCCGAGGTGATCGACGGCGTCGACCTGCACGGCCGCCGGGCCGTGGTGACCGGCGCAAGTTCCGGCATCGGGGTGGAGACGGCCCGGGCGCTCGCCGCGGCGGGCGCCGACGTCACGCTGGCGGTGCGCAACACCGACGCGGGTGCCGACGTGGTCGCGCGCCTGCAGAAGGAACTGCCGCCCACGGCAGGGCGGTTGGCGGCGGGTCGGCTCGACCTGTCCGACCGGTCGACGGTCGCGGAGTTCGTGGCGGCCTGGGAGGGCCCACTGCACATCCTGGTGAACAACGCCGGCCTGATGGCTCCGCAGGAACTCGTCCGCACGCCCGACGGCAGGGAACCGCAGTTCGCCGTCAACCACCTCGGCCACTTCGCACTCGCCGTCGGCCTCCACCCGGCGCTCGCGGCGGCGGACGGCGCCCGGGTGGTCTCGGTGAGCTCCATCGGCCACCTCTTCTCACCGGTCGTCTTCGACGATCTGGACTACCGCTACCGGCCCTACGACCCCTGGACCTCCTACGGGCAGTCGAAGACCGCCAACGTCCTGTTCGCCGTCGGTGCCGCCGAGCGCTGGGCCGACGACGGCATCACCGTCAACGCGCTGATGCCGGGCAATGTCGCGGACACCTCGCTGGCCCGGCACATGGACATGGAGCAGGTCGGCGCCTTCCTCGCCTCGGGCGAACTCGCGCTGCCGCCGCAGAAGACGGTCGAGCAGGGCGCCGCGACTTCCGTGCTGCTGGCCGCCTCGCCGACGGTGGAAGGAGTCACCGGCCGCTACTTCGAGGACTGCGCGCCGTCCCGTCCGGTCGACGGGCGAGCGGGCGCCGTCGCCGGCGTCGCGCCGTACGCCCTGGACCGGGAGAACGCGGCCCGGCTGTGGGCCGTATCGCGGGATCTCGTCCGCTAGCGCCCCGGCTCCCCTCATGACCTCGCGAAACGAGCGGTGGGCCCGGCTGCGCCGCCAGTTGTGGAGACCGCCGCGCGCCCACGGCGAGCAGCCGCAGCACCGGGTGGTCGGCCCGTTGGAACTCTTCTACGACCTCATCGTGGTCGTGCTGGTCGCCCAGGCCGCCCACCACCTGGCCGACCACCTCACCTGGCACGGGCTGGGCGAGTTCGCCGTGGTGTTCGCGCTGGTGTGGATCGCGTGGCTCAACGGCACGCTCCACCACGACCTGCACGGACACGACGACGCCCGCGGCCGCAGTCTCTTCCTGCTGCAGATCCTCGTCCTGGTCCCCATGGGGGCCTTCATCCCCGAGGCCGGCGGTGAGGAAGGGGCCCACTTCGCCGTCGCCGCGGGCATCCTGTTCGCCGTGCTGGCCGTGCTCTGGCTGCTGGCCTCGCGCGGCAGCCCGGCGCAGTACCTGAGGTCCAGCCGGCTGTACGTGGCCGGGACGGCCGCCTGTGCGGTCGTGCTCCTCGCCAGCGCCTTGCTGCCGGCCGACGCCCGCCTGCTCGCCTGGGGGCTGCTGGCTCTCGTCTATCTCGTCGGGTTCGTGGTGGTGACCGTCGCGACCGTGCCGGCCGAGGCGTCGGCGCTCGCCGTCAGCGACGCGCTCACCGAGCGGTTCGGGCTGTTCATCATCATCGTGCTCGGCGAGACCGTCACGGGTGTCGTGGACGGGCTGGTCGGCGAGCCGACCAGCGCCATGGGTCTCGCGGTGGGCCTGGTGGCCGTGGTGGTCGGATTCGGCGCGTGGTGGACGTACTTCGACTTCGCCGGACACCGCCCGCCCAGGCGCACCCGTGGGGTGACCGCGCAGTGGATGCTCATCCATCTGCCGCTCACGGCGGCCGTGACGGCGATGGGTGCGGCGATGGTCGGTCTGGTCGAGCACGCGCACGACAGCCGGACGCCGGCCGCGACGGCCTGGGTCCTGTGCGTGGGCGTCGCCGTCGTGCTGACGGCGACGATGCTCATCGCGACCGGCCTGGAGGCCTGGCGGGACGAACCTCGGCTCTACCGTCCACTGGCGCTCACCGGTTTCGTCGTCGCGCTCGCGGCCCTGGCCCTCGGTGCCGCGCGACCCGCGCCGGTGGTCCTGGGACTCGTGCTCGTCGCCCTCCTCGGCATTCCGTGGGGACTCGCCGTGGCACGTCGACTCGCCCTGGACGAGACGGCGGAGGCCGCCGTCCTGTGACGCCTCACGGCGTGGAGGGGCGCGTCTCGGTCCAGTCGACCATCAGGCGGCGCTCGGCGAAGTACCAGTCGCCGCCCTGCTTGGTGAACTCGTCGAGGTAGCGGATCGACGCGATCATGAGGGTGCGCTGCCCGGAGTCGTCGACGGAGACGTGGTGGGCCAGGCAGTAGCTCTCGCCCGTGGCCCGGATTTCGTCCAGGGTGATCGTGCTCTGGCCGTTGAAGTGCGTGGTCGCCTGATACGTGGTGAGGTTCTCGAACACCGGGGCGAGGGACTCGCGGCCGTGCAGTTCCTGCGTCGGCTCCGCCGCTTTGGCGTCCATGAACACCAGGAAACGGGTGTCCTCGGTGAACAGGGCCATCTGCCCCTTGGCATCCCGCCGGTCCGCGCAGTGCGCGTAGGCGTCCACCAGTTCGCGGACGGCCAGCCGGTCGGCGGCTTCTTGGGCTGAGATCGCGGTGTGCGAGGCCATGACGGTTCCTTTCGCCGCACTATTTGACAGGTGTATAAAATCACTCCGCATGGCAGGCTGCAACGTGACCCCGAGGAGGGCAGAACGCTGAACGAGCGGATCGATCCCCGCATCACCCGCACGACCCAGGCCTTCGAGGAGGCCATCGTCGACCTCGCCGCGCTGCGGCCCGTCTCGCGGATCTCCGTCGCCGAGCTGGCCGGCCGCGCCGGGGTCACCCGTGCGACCTTCTACAACCGCTACGGCTCCCCGCTGGACCTGCTCATCCAGGTGCTCCAAGCCGACCTGGAGCGCGGCCACCGGCTGGAGGACGAGTGGCGGGCACAAGGCGTGTACGCGGCCCACGAGTTGCTGCGCATGGCCGTCACGGAGGTGGCCGACCACGTCGAGCGCTTCGCCGAGGTGTACCGGCACACCCTCGCCGATCCGGCGGACAGCGGGGTGTACGAGGCCCTTGTGCGCCATTTCAGCGACTACGCCCTGGCGTTCATGGCCCGTGGCCCCCACCCGGGACTGCCCGAGGCCAACCGCCAGGTCATCGCGCAGTTCATGGCCCACGGTTTCGCGGGCGCTATCAGGGCCTGGCTCGACGACCCGTCGGTCACGAAGGAGGACCTGATCGACGCGTCCGTGGCGTGCGCGCCCGCCTGGTGGGCGGTCGACGCCGGCCCCACGGGCCCGTCCGATCGTCCGTAGAAGCCGGCGCCGAGTTCTCTCAACTCCCGTACACCGCAGGGGGCGGGGGGCTGATGAAGGCGATGACCCGGCTGCGTACCGAGCCGGTGCCTGACGACATGCAGTGGGCCTGGTCGCAACTGACCCCGCCGGTCCGCATCGTCGATGGCCGAGACGCTCGTGACGCTGCGTGCCGGTGGTCCGATCACCACGGCCAAGGACCCTGACGACGGCCGCAAGACGCTCGTCGAGGCGACCCCCGTCGTTCGAGAGGGGCAGCGGAACCCCGGTGGTGTCTACGGCGTGGTCAGCGCCTCCAGTTCGCTCGCGAACAGCAGGTCCGGGTCGAATCCCATCCCGTTGAACTGACCGGCGAGTTCGAGCGAGAGGAGGCCGTGCAGCCGGGTCCAGACGGTCAGCGCCCGGTGCAGTACCTCCGGCGGGGCGGGGTGGCCGCGGGCCCAGTGCCCGTGCTCCCGCAGATGCTCGGCGAACGCCGCCCCCGGGCCCTCGGCCGGCGGTCGTACGGGGATCTCGGCGCAGGCGTCGAGCAGGACCGCCATGATCTCCGCGCTGATCGCGGTGGTGGTGTCGGGAGCGTGGTAGCCCGGGATGGGCGTGCCGTAGAGAAGGAAGTACCGGTGCGGGTCCGTCAGGGCCCAGCGGCGCATGGCGTGGGCCAGTCCGGCCAGGTCGGCGTCGGAAGCGGCGGCCGTGTGCAGGGTGTCGGCGAGGCTGCGGTACGCGTCCTTGATGAGCTCGGTGATCAGTTCGTCGCGGTTGGCGAAGTACCGGTAGAGCGCCGGTCCGCTCATCCCCATCTGCTTGGCGATCGCGTTGAGCGAAAGGCCGGAGGCTCCCGCCGTGGCGATCTGCTGCCACGCGTGCTCCTTGACCTCCGCTCGGACCTGGGCGCGATAGCGCTCGCGCGGGGTCTCCGTCCTCGTGCTCGCCACGGCCGCCTCCGTTCACGCCCCTGAGGGCACCCTGAGCGATTTAGTTAGAGGTTATCACGTTGGCTATTGACTATCCCTTGCGACGGTTATAGCTTCTAACTCAAGCGACAAGCGCTAGCGACGTGGAGGTCATCATGAGCACCGAACGACACGAAGGACTCGTCGAGGTCGTCCTGCCGGGCACGGTGGAGCCGGAGGGGCTGGAGATCCGCACCGGGGGCACCGTCCCGGCCCCGGGCCCGGGACAGGTCGTGATCCGTATGCAGGCGACCGGAGTCTCCTTCGCCGAGCAGCAGATGCGCCGCGGCCGGTACTACGACCAGCCCGCGTTCCCCTTCGTGCCGGGTTACGACCTGGTCGGCACGGTGGTGGCGGCCGGCGAGGGCGTCGGCACCGAGCTGATAGGCACCCGGGTGGCCGCGCTCCTCAAGGTCGGCGGCTGGGCGAGCCACGTGGTCGTCGACGCGGCGGACACCGTGGAGGTCCCCGACGGGATCGGCGCCGCGGAGGCCGAGACGATGGTCCTCAACGGCATCACCGCCTGGCAGATGCTCCACCGCAAGGCACGCGTGCGTGCGGGCCGGACCGTCGTGGTGCTCGGCGCCAACGGCGGCGTCGGCTCCGTCCTGGTCCAACTCGCCCGCGCCGCCGGGGCGAAGGTGATCGGCACCGCCTCCGTACGGCACCACGACGCCCTGCGCGAGCAGGGAGTGATCCCGGTCGACTACCGCGCCGACGACGTCGCCGCGCGCATCCGCGCACTCGCCCCCGACGGAGTGGCCGCCGTCTTCGACCACGTCGGCGGGCACGGCATCGTCGACTCCTGGCGCCTGCTCGCGCCCGGCGGCACGCTCGTCTCCTACGGCAGCGCCGCCACCCGGGACGACCAGGGATCCAAGCAGTGGCCCGTGTTCAAGCTGCTCGGCCGCGTCTGGCTGTGGAACGCCCTGCCCAACGGCCGCCACGCCTACTTCTACAACGTCTGGGCGGGCCGGGCCCTGGCCAAGAACGCGTTCCGGAACCGGCTGCGCGCCGACCTCACCCAGGTCTTCGCGGCCCTGGAGCGCGGCGAGGTCACCGCCCGCATCGCCGCCGAACTTCCGCTGGCCCGCACCGCCGAGGCCATGCGGCTCGCCGAGTCCGGGACCGTCGCCGGCAAGATCGTACTGACCCCGTGACGCGGTCGCGTCCAGGTCCGACCCCTGTCTGCTCGACCTGCTCCGGCGCCACCGGCAGGGCCAACTGCCCGTCACCCTCCCGAAGGTGCTCTCCGACTACCCCGATGTGGCCGTCGGCCCGGGAAAAGGTACGCGCGCGGGACCGCCGATCGCGTGGCGCCCGAACCGGCTTGTGCGCGCGGTGAATTGACGACGGAGGCCGACACTCCGGGCCGCCCCGCAGACGAGAGCCGCATCACCCCAGGTAGCGCGGTATTGGCCATGTTCGCGACACACGGTACGGTCACTCTGATATCGACGACGCCAAAACGGAAGCCGGTGGGAGTCCGGCACGGTCGCGCCACTGTGTGCCACCCCTTTAGCGGAGGGGGGCGAGTCAGACCCGTAGCCGTCGTCCTGTGCACCACCGAGATGGGACGCGAACTCCCAGAGGAGGCCCTGCCATGGCGCAGCACGTCGCTCAGCCGACAGCCACCACCCCCGCTCTCCCCGCCAAGCTGCCGATCGGCGCGATCGTCCCCTGGGCGGTCTTCTTCGGCATCCTGATGCTGGTCCTGCTCTACTTCGTCGGCGCCGAACAGGGCGCCACCTCCCTCGTGTCCGGTTCGGACGTCCACGAGTGGGTGCACGACGCCCGTCACCTGCTCGGCTTCCCCTGCCACTGACCCGAGGGAAACCAGCACTCACATGAACTCCGCAACGGTGCGAAACCTTCTCGTGCGGGGCATGCTCGCCGGCCTCGCCGCCGGCGTGCTCGCTCTCGTCGTCGCCTACTTCCTCGGTGAACCGAGTGTCGACAAGGCGATCGGTTTCGAGGACGCGCACTCCCACGAGCACGAGATGGAGATCGTCTCCCGCTCCCTGCAGTCCACCGCGGGCCTGGCCACCGGTGTCCTGATCTACGGCGTCGCGTTCGGCGGCATCGCCGCGCTCGCCTTCTGCTTCGCGCTCGGCCGCGTCGGCCGGTTCAGCCCGCGGGCCACCGCGCTGCTGCTGTCCGGCTGCGCCCTGCTGGCCGTCTACGTCGTCCCGTTCCTGAAGTACCCGGCCAACCCGCCGGCGGTCGGCGACCCCGACACCATCGGCAAGCGGACCACCCTGTACTTCCTGATGATGGTGCTCAGCGTGCTCCTCGCGATCGCCGCGGCCATCCTCGGCAAGCGGCTCGCGCCGAGCCTGGGCACCTGGTACGCGACCGTCGTCGCGCTCGCCGCGTTCGCCCTGGTGATCGGGCTCGCGTACGCGTTCCTGCCGGTCATCAACGAGGTCCCCGCGGACTTCCCGGCCACCGTGCTGTGGCGCTTCCGGCTCTCCGCGCTGGCCATGCAGATCACTCTGTGGGGCGGATTCGGCCTGGCCTTCGGCGAGTTGGCCGAACGGCTGCTGAACCCGAAGCCCGCCCGGGTCACGGCGGGTACGGCGGTGCCCGCACCGCACTGACACGACCGACCTGACGAGAGGGCCCGCCGAATCGTCCGGGGGCCCTCTCGCGTTCTCCCGTCAGTCCCGCCGACGACGACCCGGCGAGAAGGTGAGCGGACCGAGCAACTCCTGCGGGAACTGCTGGAGTTGGTCGCGGCACCGCCCGGGACCTGCGAAGCCGCGTCGACGCACACGGACCCGGACGCCGACATCGACTGGCTGCGCTGCGCGATCGCCGCGCTGTTACGCCGACACCGGGACCCGGCCTCATGAACCACCGGCCGACGGGACCTCAGCCGCCTCGGCCGTCTCCAGCGGCTGCCCGATCCGCACGTTCCAGCGGCCTGCACGCCCACTCAGCGAGGTAGCGGTCAACGGCAGTACGTCCAGCCGCCAGAAGGCCGCCGCGGGCGCGTCCGACGCGTGCACCACCACGGCCCGTACGACGTCCGGTTCGACCACGGCGAGAGTACGGCCGTCCGCGCCGAGGGACGCGTCCAGCCACCGCGCCACCCGCGCGCACAACTCCTCGACGGACTCCCCGCCGTGCGGGGCGGACGCCGGATCGGCGAGCCATCGGGCCACCGCCTCCGGCTCACCGGCACCGACCTCGGCGAGGGTGAGACCCCGCCAGCGCCCCACGTCCAGCCCCGCCAACTCCGCTGCTTCCTCCGACCCGTTGAGACCCAGCGCGGTTGCCGTCTGGCGGCAGCGCAGGCTCGGACCCACGACTACCCGCGCACCCGGAGGCAGGGCTCCGGCCACGGCACGGGCCCGCGTCTCTCCGCCGGCCTCGATCGAGCCGCCGTCGTCGAAGCGCGCCTGGCGCAGCGAGGTGCTCATCGCGGGCGAGATGAAGGTGACACGACTGGTCACGGGCGGCTCCTCCTGATGCGGTGCGTGAACTGTCAGTCTCCCTTGGACACGGCACGTGCCCGCGCCGGCCGGGGAGGGGCTCCGGCTCCCCTCCCCGGCCGACCGGACCGGCATCGGGCCCAGGCGTCAGGCCCCGTGCAGTTCCTCACGGACCCTGCGGGCGGCGGCGACCAGGTTCTCCAGCGAGGCCCGGGTCTCGGGCCAACCGCGGGTCTTCAGACCGCAGTCGGGGTTGACCCACAGCCGCTCGGCGGGGATGGCCTTGAGCCCGGTGCGCAGCAGATCGGCCGCCTCCTCCGTGCCCGGCACCCGTGGCGAGTGGATGTCGTACACGCCCGGTCCCGCCTCGCGCGGATAGCCGTACGAGGCGAGTTCGCGCGCCACCTGCATGTGGGAGCGGGCGGCCTCCAGGCTGATGACGTCCGCGTCGAGGTCGTCGATGGCCTGCACGATGTCCCCGAACTCGGCGTAGCACATGTGCGTGTGGATCTGCGTGTCCGGCCGCACCCCGCCCGTGCTGAGCCGGAACGCCTCCGTGGCCCACGCCAGGTAGGCCGGGCGGTCGGCGGCGCGCAGCGGCAGCGTCTCGCGCAGCGCGGGCTCGTCGACCTGGATCACCGAAGTCCCGGCCGCCTCAAGGTCGTTGACCTCCTCGCGCAGGGCGAGCGCGACCTGGCGGGCAGTGTCGCCGAGCGGCTGGTCGTCACGGACGAAGGACCAGGCGAGCATGGTGACGGGCCCGGTGAGCATGCCCTTGACCGGTCGTGAGGTGAGGGACTGGGCGTACGTCGTCCAGCGCACGGTCATCGGCTCGGGGCGGGAGATGTCGCCGGCCAGGATCGGCGGCCGGACGTAACGGGTGCCGTAGGACTGCACCCAGCCGTGCTGCGTGGCCAGGTACCCCGTCAGCTGCTCGGCGAAGTACTGGACCATGTCGTTGCGTTCGGCCTCACCGTGCACGAGGACGTCCAGGCCGGTCTTCTCCTGGAAGGAGATCACCTCCTGGATCTCGGCCCTGATGCGCTCCTCGTAGCCGGCCATGTCGACCCGGCCCGCCCTCAAGTCGGCGCGGGCGGTGCGCAGTTCACCGGTCTGCGGGAAGGAGCCGATCGTGGTGGTCGGCAGCAGCGGCAGGCCGAGGTGGGCACGCTGGGCCGCGGCACGTTCGGTGTAGGGCTGGGAGCGGCGGGCGTCGGCCTCCGTGACGGCGGCGGCGCGGGCCCGTACCGCCGGATCGTTCGTGATCGGTGAGCCGGTGCGGGAGGCCAAGTCCGCGCGGTTGGCGGCGAGTTCGGCGGCGATCGTGTCGGTGCCCTGGGCGAGACCCTTGGCGAGGGTGACGATCTCGGCCGTCTTCTGCTTCGCGAACGCGAGCCAGCGCAGGATCTGCGGCTCGATGTCCCGCTCCCGGGCGGAGTCGAGCGGCACGTGGAGCAGCGAGCAGGAGGCCGACACGTCGACCCGGTCGGCGAGCCCGAGCAGGGTGCCGAGGGTGGAGAGGGACGCCGACAGGTCGTTCACCCAGATGTTGCGGCCGTTGACCACGCCGGCGACCAGCCGCTTTCCGGGCAGTCCGCCCACGGCGGCCAGCGCGTCGAGGTTGGCGGCGGCGGCCTCGGTGAAGTCCAGCGCGAGCCCCTCGACCGGCGCCTTGGCCAGTACCGGCAACGCGTCGCCGAGCCGGTCGAAGTAGGAGGCGATCAGGAGCTTCGGCCGGTCGGTGAGGCCACCGAGGTCACGGTAGGTGCGCGTGGCGGCGTTCAGCTCGGCCGGCGTGCGGTCCTGGACCAGGGCGGGCTCGTCCAGCTGCACCCACTCGGCGCCCGCCGCACGCAGGTCGGCGAGGACCTCGGCGTACACGGGCAGCAGCCGGTCGAGCAGGGTGAGCGGGTCGAAGTCCGCCGGCACGCCAGGGGCGGGCTTGGCCAGCAGGAGGTAGGTGACCGGACCGACCAGCACCGGACGGGCACTCAGCCCCAGGGCCAGCGCCTGCGCCAACTCCTCGACCTGCTTGGTCGAGTCGGCGGTGAACACGGTGTCGGGGCCCAACTCGGGCACCAGGTAGTGGTAGTTGGTGTCGAACCACTTCGTCATCTCCAGCGGCGCCACGTCCTGGGTGCCGCGCGCCATGGCGAAGTACCCGTCCAGGGCGTCCGTCTCGACGGCGGCGCGGTGGCGGGCGGGGATGGCGCCGACCATGACGGTGGTGTCGAGGACGTGGTCGTAGTACGAGAAGTCGCCGGTCGGCACCTCGTCGACGCCGGCCTTCGCCAGCTCCCGCCAGTTGGTGCGACGCAGCTCGGCGCCCGTGGCGCGCAGGTCGTCGGCGGTGACGCGGCCCTTCCAGTAGCCCTCGATCGCCTTCTTCAGTTCCCGGTTCGGGCCCTGGCGGGGGTAGCCGTACACGGTGGCCCGCGCTGCCGCGGCTGCGGTCCTGGTGGTCACGGAGATCTCCTTCGCGAGATGGATCCCTGAGATCCCGGCGACGGGACACGAGCGCGAAGGGTGACGAAACCGGGCGGTCACGACCCCGCGCGGCAGTTGGAACCGCGCGGTCGTCCGCCTGGTATGTACGCCGACCCGCCCACGAGGTCACCGGGATGTCCGCGCACGAATCGGCCGTACGCGGGCAGTTGGCAGGTCTTCGGACTCGCGGGCACGTCCTCCGGTCTCCCGGCGGACTCCTACTGGCCGTCGCTTCCCAAGCCCTCCGTGGGCCCAGTGCGTATGACGGCGGTCGTTCCCGCTCACCGCTGCGGGGCAGTCCCGGATTCCCACCGGGTTCCCTCTTGCGACGCATCCCGCCTGGCGGACGGGGCGAACCAGCTGCACGGGCCAGCCTACGGGGTGGCGCGGCGGACCGAAGCGCCGCGTCCGCCGTCCGGAGGGTGATCCGGCCCGCCCGGGACCGGATCGGCGCTGGTCGTGGACGGGGTTCTCAGCTGCTGAGGACCACGAGTTGCTGGGTCGCCCGGGTCATCGCCACATAGTGGTCGACCGCACCTTCGATGCCCTCGCCGAACTTCTCCGGGTCGACGAGGACGACCAGGTCGAACTCGAGTCCCTTCGACAGCTCGGGAGTCAGTGAGCGGACTCGGGACGTCGCCCGGAACGTGGGATCACCGATGACACAGGCGATGCCGTCGTCGTGTGCGGCGAGCCAGGTGTCGAGGACCGAGTTCAGATCCGAGGCGGGGCCGTGCACGACGGGGACACCGCTGCTGCGGATGGAGGTCGGGACGTTGGCGTCCGGGAGCGCGGCCCGGATGACCGGCTCGGCCTCCGCCATGACCTCTTCAGGGGTGCGGTAGTTGATGCTCAGCGAGGCCACGTCGATCCGGTTGAGTCCGATGCGTTCGAGCCGTTCCTGCCAGGACTCCGTGAACCCGTGCCGGGCCTGGGCGCGGTCCCCGACGATGGTGAAGCTCCGGGACGGGCACCGCAGCAGCAGCATCTGCCACTGGGCGTCGGTCAGTTCCTGCGCCTCGTCCACGACGACGTGCGCGAACGGTCCGGCCAGCAGGTCCGGGTCGACGGTGGTCAGTTCGGCCTCGTCGACCAGGCTGACCTGGGCGTCCTCGCCACGCAGCATCTTCACCAGGCCGATGCCCTCGTCACCGTCGTCGCCCGAGGTGGACACGGCCTCGATCAGGTTGTCGACGACCTGGGTCATGCGCTCGCGCTGGGCGGCGAGGATTGCCTTGTGGCGGCGCTCGCGCCGCGCCGCCTCCGGGTCGCCGAGCCGCTGCCGTGCCGCGTCCAGGAAGGGGAGGTCGGACACCGTCCAGGCCTGGGCCTCCGCGCGCTGCAGCTTCTGGACGTCGTCGCGGTCCAGCCAGGGAGCGCACATCCGCAGATAGGCGGGGACCGTCCACAGATCGCCGACCAGGTCGGTCGCTTCGAGCAGCGGCCACGCGCGGTTGAAGGCCGTCAGCAGCGCCCGGTTCTGGAGCAGCGACTTGCGCAACAGGGTGGTCGGGGCGTCGCCCTCGTGCTTCTCCATCAGGAGGGTGAGCAGTTCCTCCCAGACCTGCTCGCGCGCCTCGTTGTGCGGAGTACCGGGTTCGGCCGCGTCGAACGCCACGGCCCAGTCGTCGGCGCTCAGCGGGATGTCGGACCAGTGGGTGGTGACCGTCATGCCCTTGGCGGGTGGCTCCTCGTAGAACCTGACGGCCTTCTCGATCGCCTTCACCAGGTCCGCGGACGACTTCAGGGCGGCCACCTCGGGGTCGCTCTCCTCCTTGGCCGCCGCCCCCTCGGCGACGAGGTCCCGCAGGATGCAGGTCTGCACGCCCTCCTCACCGAGGCTCGGCAGGACGTCGGAGACGTAGTCCAGGTACGGCCGGTGCGGACCGACGAACAGGACGCCGCCACGGCGGTGGCCGAGACGCGGGTCGGAGTACAGGAGATAGGCGGAGCGGTGCAGGGCGACGACGGTCTTGCCCGTGCCCGGACCGCCGTCGACGACGAGCGTGCCGCGGGATCCCGCGCGGATGATGGCGTCCTGGTCGGCCTGGATGGTGCCGAGCACGTCCCGCATCCGCGCCGACCGATTGCTGCCGAGGCTCGCGATGAACGCGGACTGGTCGTCGAGCGCGGCATGCCCGGCGAACCCGTCCGCGGTGAACACCTCGTCCCAGTAGTCGCTGATCCGGCCCTCGGTCCAGCGGTACCTGCGGCGGCTCGACAGACCCATCGGGTTGGCGTGGGTGGCGCCGAAGAACGGCTCGGCGGCGGGGGAGCGCCAGTCGAGCAGCAGCCGGCGGCCCGTGCTGTCGGTGAGGCCGAGGCGTCCGACGTACACGGGCTCGGAGCCGTCCGCGAGGACCATGTGCCCCAGGCACAGATCCAGGCCGAAGCGGCGCAGGGTGCGCAGCCGGGCGGTCACCTGGTGGACCTCGGTGTCCCGGTCCATCGCCTCCCGGCCGAGGCCGCCGGGCGCCTTGCGCGCGGTGTCGAGGCGCTCGGTCAGCTCGGCGATCGACTCCTCCAGGCACTCCGCGATGGCTGCGAAGTGCTGCTCGTCGGCGGAGATCAGGGCCGGGTCCGCTTTCGCGGACAGCCGGTCGGGAAGGTCGAACGCGCTGGTGGTGAGGGGGTTCACGGCGTTGGCTCCGAGGCTCCGAAGATGGGGTGGTGTGGCTGGGCGCCGGCCGGCCGGGCCCATGTGATCGACGTCGACGTGGCTCACGCGGCTACGGCCGCCTTCTCCTGATCGACAACCGTGGGACGCACGCCGCCCCCGGCCGGACATCCTCGCGGCTCATGGATCGACAACAGCACACGCACTCAGCGACTCCCGTTTTTCCGCCCGTTTTGGCTCAGGTCGGTGATTGTGCGCCACGAAGGGGGCCTTGCCGCAAGGCCCCCAGTGCGCTATAGGTTGTTAGTGGCAGGGAGCGCTGGGACCTCCCTGCCTTTGTGTTGTCCGTCTCCGCGTACGGTGTCGGAAGATCGTCCGTGACCTGCGGGTCCACCGGCTTCTGGAAGGAACCAAGGAGACCATGCGCGAATCGGTGCTGCTGACCACCGCCGGCCGGTCCGCCCACATCACCCTCAACCGCCCCACGGCCATCAACGCCCTGGATCACGCGATGGTCCGCCGCATCGACGAGGCCCTGACCACCTGGGAGTCCGACCCTTCCGTCGAGGCCGTCGTCATCACCGGCGCGGGGGAGCGGGGACTGTGCGCGGGCGGTGACATCCGAGTCGTCCACGACGACGCCCGTGACGGCGACGGTACCGCGTCGGCCGCCTTCTGGCGGGACGAGTACCACCTGAACGCCCGCATCGCGCACTACCCCAAGCCCTACGTCGCCGTCATGGACGGGATCGTGATGGGCGGCGGCGTCGGCATCTCCGCACACGGAAGTGTCCGCGTCGTCACCGAGCGCTCGCGGGTGGCCATGCCGGAGACGGGCATCGGCTTCGTGCCGGACGTCGGCGGTACGTATCTCCTCTCCCGTGTCCCGGGCGAGCTGGGCACTCACCTGGCCCTGACGGGCGCGCACGTCGGCGCCGGGGACGCCTTGTCGTGCGGGCTGGCGAATCACTACGTGCCCTCCGAGTCGCTCCCGGGCTTCGTCGAGGACCTGGCCGACCTGCCCGTCCGGGAAGCACTCGAACGTCATGGACGGCCTTCCCCGGAAGGGGAGTTGGCGGGCCGGCGGGAGTGGATCGACTCCTGCTACGCCGCTGACACGGTGGAAGAGATCATCGACCGCCTCCTCGCGCACGGCGACCCGGCCGCGAAGGAGACGGCGGAGATCCTGCTCACCAAGTCGCCCACCGCCCTCAAGGTCACCCTGGCCGCCATGCGCCGCGCCCGCCGACTCGGCTCGCTGGAGCGGGTGTTGGACCAGGAGTACCGCGTCTCCTGCGCGTTCCTCTCCACACCTGACCTGGTCGAGGGCATCCGCGCCCAGGTCATCGACAAGGACCGCGATCCGCGCTGGTCACCGGCGACCCTGGCCGAGGTGAGCGACGCCGACGTGGAGCGCTTCTTCGAGCCGCTGGGCGCGCGGGAACTCGGGCTGGCGTAGCCGCGTAGGGGACGAGCCCTCGGGGAATCCCAGGCGGCCTGGACGGCACTTGCCACGGCACCCGCCTACCAGCGAACGACCGCGACCGGGCACGTCGTGTCGCGCAGCAGCGCCGTGGTGACGTCGCCCCGCCCGCCGCCGGCCCTCGCACCCACCACGACCAGCGCCGCGTTCGCGGAATGGTTCAGGAGGGCCTCGGCGGGCGGGAGCAGGACGACGTCCTCAAGTACCGGAACGTCCGGGTACTTGCTCCGCCAGGGGCGTAACGCGTCGGCCAGGAGCTGGACCTCGTGGTCCTCCCAGGTGGCCCGGTCCTGTTCCGGCACGGCGAACGGGAACTCGGCCGCGCTCGGGGGAAGTCGCCAGGCGTGGACGACATGCAGGCGCGTCCCGCGCAGCCGTGCGCTGTCGAAGGCGAAGTCGATCGCCGCGCTCGCCGGATCATGGGCGTCGAGGCCGAGGACGACGCCCGAGGGCCGGGTGAAGGGCCGGCCGCTGTTCTCCGGTACCAGCACCACCGGAGTGATCGAGACGGGGACGCTCGCCGGAAGGGACGGTCGTGAGGCCGCCCGGTGCATGCCCAGCACGACCAACTTGGCCTCGGCCGGGTCCGGTTGGGGATCGTGCAGCACGCACAGGGGCAGCCCGCGCAACAGCGCCTCACGGCTGGCCCATTCGACCGCGTCCCGGCTGCTCGTCGACCGGTCGGTACGCGCGACGATCACTTGCTCCATGGCCGTTCGCCTCTCTGGCACAGACGGGCGCAGAAGGGAGATGTCCCCTGTGCACCAGCCTGCCCCGCCCACGCCGCCGTGGACAGAGGCCGAACGGTCAACGTCCGGGTCTCACTTCGGGACGACCGGGCTCCGATACGGTCGCGCACCCGGCCCCGGCCGCGCGGTCACGTCCCTCGGCGTGAGCGGTACATGCTCGTCGGCGCACTCGACGACGACCCGTACCGGCGCCCCGCAGTCGGTGTGCCGCATGTCCAGGACGGGACCCTCGGGGTCGGGGTCGTAGGTGTCGCCCCACTGGCGCAGGGCGACCAGGACCGGCCAGAGGTCCCAGCCCTTGCGGGTCAGCCGGTACTCGTTGCGGACGCGATGACCCGGCTCCTGATAGGGGACGGTCCGGAGGATCCCGGCCGCGGTGAGCTTGCGCAGCCGGTCGCTGAGGACCGCCTCCGACAACCCCATGTGTCGACGGAACTCCTCGAACCGGCGCACGCCGATCGCCGCGTCCCGAAGCACGAGCAGCGTCCATTTCTCGCCGACCAGATCGAGCGTGCGCTGGACGGGACAGTTCTCGGTACGGACGTCGAGCCACTCCATTCCGCCATCGTAGAGGCCTGGCTTCGTCATTGACAGTCAGGTGACGGTCCAGCTAGCTTCGAATGACGAAGTCAGCTGGGAGGCGGCACGGCATGGGACGTACACGCACGTACGAGTGGGAGGACCCCACGGTCACGGCGGCGGCCGTCGGACACGGCTCCGGCCTGGACTTCCTCCGTGCGGTGCAGGGCGGCCGGCTGCCGGCGCCGCCCGTCTCGGCCACGCTGGACTTCACGCTCGACGAGGTGGCCGAGGGGCACGCCGTGTTCTCCCTGCTGCCGGGGGAGGAGCACTACAACCCCATCGGCAGCGTGCACGGCGGCGTCTACGCCACCCTTCTCGACTCTGCCGCGGGCTGCGCCGTGCAGTCCACGCTTCCCGCCGGCATGGGGTACACCTCGCTGGATCTGACCGTGAAGTTCCTGCGCCGGATCACCGTGGACACGGGCCGGGTGCGTGCCGTCGGCAGGGTCGTCAACCGGGGCCGCCAGACCGCGCTGGCCGAGGCGACGCTGCTCGACGAGAAGGACCGCCTGCTGGCTCACGCGACCAGCAGCTGCCTGCTGTTCCCGGTGCCGGTCGCGGAGAGTGGCGGAGGCGGCGGGGCGTGACGTGCTGATTCGCCGGCACCTGCCGCCTCAGCCCCCTGCGCCCCGGCCGCACGCTCCGCTTCAGCGCGGTTCGCCGCGATAGGTGCCGAAGTACCAGCGGTTGCCCTCGGGGTCGCGGGCCGCGAAGTCACGGGAGCCGTAGTCGGTGACCCGCAGCTCCGTGGTGATCTCGGCACCGGCCGCCTTGGCCCGGGCATGGACGGCGTCCGGATCGGCGGTGACGACGTAGGCGCTGAACGCGCCTGGCGGAGTAGGGCAGTTGGCGGGGTCCTGGTCCTCACGGACCGAGCCCAGCATGATGCCGCCGCCCTCGGGCCAGGCCAGTTCGGCGTGCTGGACCAGGTCGCCGTCGCCGTGGACCACGGTCTCCTCGAAGCCGAAGGCGTCGACCAGGAAGCGGATCAGTGCCCGGGCGTCCCTGGCGCGCAGGCTCGGCCAGACCTGCGGGGCGGGCGGCTGCTTGCCCGACTCGGGGTTGCTCGAAGTGGTGGGCGTGGTCGCGGAGTTGGGAGTGCCGGGCATGATGAGCCGCCTTTCGCTGAGTCGCCGTGACGTGGATCCGTCGACACACCCAGCGTCACGCGGGCGGATGGTGCCCGGCTTGGATGTTTCGGAACTCCTGTGCCAACCAGACGCTCGGCGAGCAGGAGGCCAGCGCCGCGAACTCGCGGTCGAGGTGTGACTGGTCCGCGTAACCGCAGTCGGCGGCCAGTCCCGCGAGGTCGGTGCGGCCGGGGCGGACGGCCAGCCGGCGTCGGGCGCGGTCGAAGCGGATGACCCGGGCGGCGGCCTTGGGGGTGAGGCCGATCTCGGCGCGGAAGCGGTTGCGCAGATGCCGGTCGCTGTAGCCGGCCTCGGCGGCGAGCTTGTCGATGCGCAGTCGGCCGCCGGTCGACAGAAGCAGCCGCCAGGCGTCCGCGACCGGCGAGGTGAGGGCCGCCGGCCTGATCGCCTGGTGGAACATCCGGCGCAGCAGCCAGCCGTCCACGACACGGAAGCGGGCGGGCCAGTCCGTGGCCTCACGCAGCCGGTCGTGGGCCTCGCGGACGTCCGCGCCCAGCACCTCGTCGGCGTGGAGGTCCATCCCGGTGAGCTCCCCGGCGGGCACTCCCAGCAGCACGCGGGCGCCCAGGGGGCTGATCCCGATCTGGACGCCGGACTGGCGGCCCGGGATGTCGATGAGCGCGGGCGTCAGATGCAGACCGCCCAGCAGGGTGGCGAAGTCGCCTGGAGCCGCGGCGGGGTCGGGATGCGCGGCCATGCTCAGCGAGTCGTCGAGGGTGAGGATCAACGTCAGCCAGGGCGAGGGCAGCCCGCGGTGCCGGGTCGGCGCGACCCCGCGCTGGCGGTAGCCCGCGTACCAGCCGACCAGCCCGCGCAGCGCCGGCGACGGAACCGCCCGTACCGCCTCGTCCACGATCTCGGCACCCACGCACCCATTGTCCCGCGCGGGCCCGCACCGCGCAGGAACACGTCGGCGGGCGCTCGGCCGCCGCTACGGTTCTTCGGGCGTCAGGCCCTTGACCGCGGCTACGGTTTGCGGGCCACGCCACCGAAGTCGTCGACCTCCAGGACGTCCTCGGCCGGGACCGTCGGGCGCCAGCGGGAGACCGAGACCAGGCCGGGGTCGAGCAGTTCCAGGCCGTCGAAGAAGCGGGCGAGCTGCTCCGGGCTGCGGTTGATCCGCGGATTGTCGCCCGCCTCGTTCCACTGCTCGATCATGGTGCGCATGCCCTCGGGGTCGAGGACCTCGGTGTCGTCGCACAGCACCAGGAAACTCCCGGACGGCAACGCGGCGACCAGACGCCCGACCAGGTCGTACGCGGAGTCGTCGACCACGTGGGCCGTGATCCCCAGCAGCACGAGGGCGACGGGACGCGTGAAGTCCAGCGTCTTGGCCGCACCTTGCAGGATGGTCTGCGGATCGTGCAGATCGGCGTCGATGTAGTCGGTCCTGCCGTCGGCCGTGCTGGTGAGCAGCGCCTCGGCATGGGCCAGCACGATCGGGTCGTTGTCGACGTAGACGATCCGGGTCTCGGGGGCGATCCGCTGCGCCACCTCGTGCGTGTTGTTCGCGGTGGGCAGGCCCGTGCCGACGTCGAGGAACTGACGGATGCCGGCCTCGCGCACGAGATGCTCCACCGTGCGGACGAGGAACGCCCGTTGGGCCCGGGCGATGTCGAGGATCTGCGGGTTCGCCTCGACGATCTGGTCACCGACCTGGCGGTCGATCTCGTAGCAGTCCTTGCCGCCCAGCCAGTAGTTCCATATCCGGGCGGAGTGCGGGACGCCGTTGTTGAAGAGCGCGGTGTCAAGTGGCATGAGAACTCCTGCAGTTGGCCTGTCGCCACCTCATCGCCCGGGACATGATCAGTCAAGCCGGACGCACGCCACGGCGCGCCTCGCGTCCCTGGGGGAGCCCCTGGACCGTGTCAAAATGTGCGGGTCCCGCAGCCACCGCGGCAGGTCCACCGCCCCGCCGCCGTGCCCCGCACCGACCCACCGAGGTTCCTCCGTGTCCAAGCCCGTCGCCCGTGAGCCACAGCGCCGCAACGCGCGGTCCAACCGGGCACGCATCCTGGCCACGGCCCGCCAGGAGCTCGGGCGGAACCCGGACGTCACCTTGGAGGAACTGGCCCGCGCCTCCGGTGTCGTACGGCGCACGCTGTTCGGTCACTTCCCGGGCCGCGCGGCCTTGCTGCAGGCGCTCACCGAGGAGGCGTCCGAGGCGCTGCGGGAGGCCCTGGAAAACGGGGCGCGGTCCGCGGAACCGGCCGAGCGGGCCTTCGCGTACTTCGTCCTCTCCCTCTGGCCGGTGGGCGACCGCTACCGGATGCTGCTCGGCCTGGCCCGGCGCGACCTCGGCCCCGACCGGGTGACCGAGGTCCTCGCGCCCGCCCGGGCCGTGGCCACCGCCATCCTTGAGCGCGGGCAGCGCGAGGGCGTGTTCCACACCCGGCTGCCGGCCGCCGCGCTCAGCGCCGGGCTGGAGGCGCTGACGGTGGCACTGCTGGAGTCGGTCAACTCCGGGGCGCTCGAGGACGACGGGACCCGGACCGCGACCGCCGGGCTCATCGCGGCGGGAGTTCCCGAAGAGCGGGCGGCCGCGGTGGTCGGCGAGGTCGCGGCGAGCATGCCGCCGGTGGCGGACTGAACGGGCGGCGACTTCACCCTCGTATCGACGGGTGAGATCCGGGAACTGGCCGATGAGACCGGCTGACCGGCTTCCGGGATCGGCTGATGTCCGGCGTCGCGGTCGTCCTCAGGCGGCCCGGCCGGCGGAGTCTTCCTCGGATCCCCGCTGCGACCCCTCGTCCGGGCGGAAGGTGACCGACTCGCCCGAGAAGTGGGCGCTGAGGCCCGTGGCCGTCGTGCTGACCGTGCGCAGGTGCAGGCCCTCGGGGATGTTGCGCAACTGGATCGGCTCCGCGAAGACCCGGTCCAGCAGGGTGCGGCCGATGGCGGGGAGCGCGCCGCCCGTGACCTGGAAGTCGTGGAACGAGATGCGGTTGCCGGAGGCCGCGGAGACGGCCGTGGTGACGTCGACCTCGGAGCCCAGGGGCAGCAGCACCTTCGCGGTGATCCGGCCGGGCTGCGCGGCCTGGCCGATCTCTATGCCGAGCGCGTTCGAGATGTCCGGGTAGGAGAGGTAGGCGGTCGCCTCGGCCTCGCGTGCCCGCGCCTCCTTGTCGTCGTCCGACTTGCTCAACCCGTCGAGGCCCACGCTGAGTTCGGTCACCGGTAGCGGGCGCTCGGACCCGTCGGCGGGGATGTCGTGCGCCGTGATGTCGACGTGCCGCAGGGTGCCGGCGGCCAGCTGGGTCAGCACGGGGACACCGCGCACATGGACCTGCGGCGGCAGGGGCGTGCCCATGCCCTCCTGGAAGGCCTTGGCCGTACGGGACTCGACGCGCGCCGCGGCGAACCGGTCGGCCGCCACGGGGACGAGGACGAGTGCGAGCAGGGCGGCGAGGGCGATGAGGAACGGTCGGGGGCTGGTCCGCATGGGCCTTCCTTTGGCGAGAGGGTCCGAGGTGAGGGCCTTCGGAATGGGGGGAGCCCGAAGGGGGTGTTCGAGGCAGGCGGGCGGCCTGCGGGGTGGTCGCCATATTTGCACATCGATGAGCAATAAACTAGCCTGCACATCAATGGGCAATTAACTCGTCACCTAGGAGCCCCACGATGCCCTTCCTCACCGTCACCCCCGTGGAGAAGATGTCCGCGCCCTACCCCCGCCGCTGGTGGGCCCTGCTCGTGCTCTGTCTGAGCCTGCTGATCGTGGTCATGGCGAACACGTCACTGATCGTGGCGGCGCCGGACATGAGCAAGGAGCTGGGCCTGAGCAGCAGCGACCTGCAGTGGGTCATCGACGGCTACACCGTTCCGTATGCGGCGCTGATGCTCGTCCTGGGCTCGATCGGCGACAAGTACAGCCGTCGCGGCGCGCTGGTCACGGGTCTGCTGGTGTTCGCCGCCGGCTCGGTGATGGGCAGCCTGGTCGACCGGACCGAGCTGGTGATCACCGCCCGCGCGATCATGGGTGTCGGCGCCGCCGTGGTCATGCCGGCCACCTTGTCCCTGCTGGTCGCGATCTTCCCGAAGGGGGAGCGGGCCCGCGCCATCACGGCCTGGACCGCGACCTCCGGTCTGGCCATCGCGGTCGGCCCGCTGGTGGCCGGCTGGCTGCTGCGGGACCACGCCTGGGGCTCGACCTTCCTGATCAACGTCCCCATCGCGCTCGTCGGCGTCGTCGGCGCCCTCGCCCTGGTCCCGCCGTCGAAGGCGGCGCGGATGGGCCGGATCGACTACGTCGGCGGCCTGCTGTCGATCGTCTCGGTGGGCTCCCTGGTCTACGCGACCATCGAGGGCCCGCACTTCGGCTGGGGCGCGGGACCGATCACCGCGGCCGTGGTGGCCGGCGTCGGTCTGGTCGCCTTCGTGCTGTGGGAGCTGCGCCACCCGCACCCCATGCTGAACGTGCGCATGTTCCGGCTGCGTCCCTTCAGCGGCTCGATGCTCGCCGTGCTGTTCTTCTTCTTCGGCACCTTCGGCGCCATCTACTACTCCACGCAGTTCCTGCAGTTCGTCCTGAACTACGACCCGCTGGAGACCGGCGTACGACTGCTGCCGCTGGCCGGTGCCGTGTTCGTGGGCGCCGCGCTCACCGGCCGGCTGACTCCGAAGGTGGGCATGAAGCCGATGGTGGTGGCCGGTATGGCGATCGGCACCGCGGGCGTCCTCCTGCTGACGCGGATCGACACGGGCTCGACGTACACCGACTTCCTGGCTCCCGTGATGATGCTGGGCTTCGCGGTCGGCCTGAGTGTCTCCCCGGCCACCGACACGATCATGGGCTCCTTCCCCGAGAACGAGCTGGGCGTCGGCGGTGGCGCCAACGACACCGCGCTGGAACTGGGCGGCTCCCTCGGCATCGCGATCCTCGGCTCACTGCTGGGCACGGCCTACCGGGACAAGCTGGGCGACCTGGTCGGCGGCCGTCTCCCGGCCGCCGCGCTGGACACCGCCAAGGACTCGGTCGGCGGTGGCCTCGCGGTCGCCGAGCAGGTCGCCAAGAACCCCTCGGCCGGCGGGCCCCGGCAGGCGCAGGCCCTGCTCGACGCCGTCCACGAGTCCTTCGCCCACGGCGTCGCCCAGACCAGCCTCGTCGGCGGGATCATCATGGCCGCCGGGACGCTGATCGTCCTCGCGGTACTGCCCGGACGCCGGGGTGGCGGGACGCGGCGGCCGGAGGAGGAGACCGGCGGTTCGACCGAGCCCGCGGGTTCACTGGAGGAGGTCCACACGGACTCCGCGCGGTAGTTCCCTCGCGGCGTCCATGGTCCGCGCAGTGTGCGGCGTCGACTGTCAGTGGCGGCACGTACGCTCCGCCGGATGACTCCCCACCGCCTCGATCGACGCACCCTGGACGCCGCGCTCTCCGACGTCCGACAGGCCCTGAACGTGTACGACGACGCCATGGACTGGCTGCTCCGCCCCGAATCGGCGTTCAAAGGGCCGTTGGGGGCCGAGGCTTGGGTCTTCGACCCGGCCCTGACCCACGTCTTGCTCGTACGGCACCCGTGGCGGGGCTGGGTACCGCCCGGCGGCAAGGTGGACCCCGGCGAGACGCCCCGCGAGGCGGCTCGCCGGGAGCTGTTCGAGGAGACCGGGGTCCGCGCCGCACTCCTTCCGGCACCCGCGATCGCCACCGTCCGCTCCTACCGCCCGGGCTGGCCCGCCGTCCTGGGCGTGTCGTACCTGGCGGTCGTGGATCGCGGGACGAGTCTGAACCCGGAGGACGGTCAGCCCGTCGACTGGCTGCCCTTGGACGAGCCGTGGCAGGGCTGGTTCAGCGAGGACCGGACGCGGATGAGACGGTGCGCGGAGCTGATCGGCGACGGGGAGCGGGGGAAGGAAAGGGAGTGGCGCGGGTGAGTGACGCCGAGGATCCCGCCGACGTGGCCGCCCGGCTCACCGGTCTCGCGGTGAGCGGCACGCGCCGGATGACCGGGGCGCTCACCGAAGTCGCCCTGGACGGCGGCCGGTCGGTGGTGGTGGTCAAGCGCGGCGACGGGCCGGGTGAGGTACGGGCCGAGGCGGCGGGGCTGCGCTGGCTGGCCGACGCCGGCACGGTCAGGATTCCGTGTGTGTACGGGGACGACTCGCGTTGGCTGGTGACGGACCGGGTGCCGCAGGGCAGGCCCACGGTCGAGGCGGCGCTGCGGTTCGGGCGCGAACTGGCCGCCCTGCACGCCTCGGGCGCCCCCGCGTTCGGCGCCCCACCGCCCGGCGGTCCGGTGGCCGCGTACATCGGACTCGCCCCCATGCGCAACGAACCCGGCACCGACTGGCCTCACTGGTACGCCGAGCACCGCGTCCTGCCGTATCTGCGTGACGCGGTGGACGCGGGCACCGTCAGTTCCGCCGAGGCGATCCTGGTCGAGCGCGTCTGCGAGCGGCTGCCCGAACTCACGGGACCGCCCGAGCCACCCGCACGCCTGCACGGCGACCTGTGGAACGGCAACGTGCTGTGGGGAGTTGACGGGCACGTCTGGTTGATCGACCCGGCCGCGCACGGCGGACACCGCGAGACCGACCTCGCGATGCTCGACCTCTTCGGCTGCCCGCATCTCGCCCAAGTGGTCGACGGCTATGAGGAGTCGGCGCCGCTGGCACAGGGATGGCGGGAGCGGGTGGGGCTGCACCAGCTCTTCCCGCTGCTCGTGCACGCGGTGCTGTTCGGGCGGGGGTACGCCGAGCAGGCACTGACGGTGGCGCGGGTGGCCGCCACCAGGTGACAACGACCAAGGGGCGCCGCACAGTTGGGATGTGCGGCGCCCCTCGGCGTGATGTCGGCGGCGAGGAAAGCGGACGGACTAGTTTCAGAAGGAGTTGAGAAGGAAGTCCGTTCATGGCCTCGCCTGCGGCAACCCTAACAGTCAGGCCGGGACCAAGTCGCGCAGGTTTTCCGGGGTGATGACCACGGAGTCCGGGTGCAGTCCGTCGGGGCGCTCCAGGCCGATGTAGGTGACGGGCGTCGACGGGACCGTCCCGCCGTCCCACACCGTCACCTCCGTACCGCGGGCGGCCATCAGATCGGCGACGTACCGGACGTCGATGTGCTCCCGCTCGACGATGCCGCGCAGGAGCGTCGCGATCGTCACCTTGTTGCCCTCGACCCGGTTGCCCGACTGCAGGCCCTTCAGATACAGGTGCAGCCACTTGGCGGTCCAACTGCCGTCCCGCGCACGCCGGAACGCCAGCGGCAACGCGACCCGGCCCGGGCCGCGCAGCTCCGACTTCATCCGTACCGTACGCGCCTCGAACGGCTGCCCCTGCTGCTCGCCCTCGCGCCGCATGAACCCGAAGAAGGACTCCTCGACCTCCTCGAAGCCCTCGCCCGAGAAGATGTTGACCTGGGGCACGATGAACGTGCTGCGCACGGCGCCGAGCCGCAGGTTGATGAACTCCGAGGCCCCGTCCGGCGCCTCGGTGATGTCACCGGAGTGCTCGCCCTCGACCTGGGTGAGGGAGGTGTACGCCAGCCAGGACACCGTCCGGTACTGGGCGTCCAGCAGCACCGCCGACAGGTCGAAGTCCGTCCGCTGCCCGGCCTCCTTCCAGTACACGAAGAACCGCAGCAGTTCACCGGCGACCGGGGTGACCGAGCCGCGGGGCAGCACCCCGAGGCCCGCCGCGGTCGCCCGCCCGGACAGCGGGAGTGCCACGGCGAGAACGTCCGGATCGACCAACAGGCGCTCGGGAGCGGGGAGTCGGCGGCCGATCTCCGCGTCGAGCGCGGTGATCAGACGCTTGCGCTCGGCCGGAAGGACGGGCGGCCGCTGGTCCTCGGCGATCCAGGCACGGCCGAGCCGGTTGACGAAGACGCGGCGTTCGCCGGTGTCCCCGGCCCGGTTGTGGAGGTGCTCGCGCACCGCCAGGACGACCCGGCCGGACACCTCGGTGACGACCTCCTCGGCGGCGGCCACCACGGCCTCGCGCTCCTCCTCGTCGATCGCCGTGCGCAGCAGCCGGTCCAGGGCGCGGAACAGCTTGCCCGGCGCGGACTTGAGCAGCGCGGTCGCGCCGAGGACGTCCTGCATACCGAGCAGTTCCTCGACATGGCTGTCGAAGGAGCGGGCTTCCAGCTCACCCCGGGCCACGGCGAACACCTGGGCCGCGTAAGGCCATTGGGGGTACTCGTGCGGGTGCAGCCGCTCGCCGAGCCGCTTCCACGGCTCGCGATGGGCGGGTACGTCGGCGAGCTTGGCCGGGGCGGCCGCGACGACCGAGTCCAGCCCGGCGAGCAGTGCGCGCCGGACCGGGCGCGGCACCGTCCGGAACCTGGTGGGTTCCTGGAGGGTCACGTCGCCGCCGGACAGCGCACAGGCCAGCCGCAGCACATCGGTGACGGTGTCCAGGAGCAGCTCCGAACCCGCCGTCAGCCGCGCCTCGTTGACCACGGCACGGTTCTCCCGGACCGGGATCGCCTCCGGCTGCGGACCGTCCACACAGTGCGCGGCGAGCAGCTTGAGGTCGCCGAGGTCGTCGTCGTTCAGCGGTGTGCTGCTGCCCGCCAGTGCGAGGTACAGCGCGGTGACCTCGTCGTCCGGCGTGCCGCCCAGGTGCAGGACGGTCAGGCGGTCGCCGGCCGCGGCGATCAACTCGTCGTGGTGGCCGAGCATTTCGGCGTACGTGTGCTGGTAGGTGCCGTAGGAGGGGAGGGTGAGCAGGTTGACGACACCGCTCTCCAACTGGGCGAGCGTACGGTCGCGGGTCGCGTCGTCGGCCAGCGCCCCGGTGATGCAGCGCATCCAGAAGTCGAAGGTGGCGGGCACGTTGGCCGGGAAGTCGACGAAGTAGACGTTGTGCCCGACGTGGTCGCCGACCATCTCGCGGACCGTGCGCAGCGTGCGCACGGCGGTGTCGACGACCGTGCCTTCGGAGCGCCCCGACAGGTGTTCCAGCAGTTCGGCCGAGAGCTTGAAGCCCACGGACATCAGGGCGGCGTCGAACTGCCGCGCGGCGACGTCCCCTTGACCGGCCGGGCCGGTGGACAGGGGGAGTCGGTGAGCATGCCGGATGACCAGCGGTTCCAGAAGGTGGGGCATTCCGGCATGGTCGCAGAGCCGTTCGAACAGGCGCACGTTGTTTTCCGTCGAGCGGTCCACCGCCGAGGAACGTCCTCTATAGTCAACAATGCGAATAGGTGGTGAATTGGCTATCCGCTCGTCGTGATGCGCTCCGACGGCGGCGGAAGGAGGTCCTCGTGCCGGTGGCAGGCGGATATCTGCGCTACGTGGCGCTGGGCGACAGCCAGACCGAGGGGCTCGGCGACGGCGACGACGTACGGGGCCTGCGCGGCTGTGCCGACCGGTTCGCGGAGCTGCTCGTGGCGGTCGATCCCGAGGTGCGGTACGCCAATCTCGCGGTGCGCGGGAGCCTTGCCGGGCAGGTGCGCGACCGGCAGCTCGCGCCCGCGCTCGCGATGGAACCCGACCTCGCGACCGTCGTCGCCGGTGTCAACGACCTGCTCCGGCCGGGTTTCGACGCCGACGAGGTGGCCGGGCACCTGGAGGCGATGTTCGCCGCGCTCACCGGACAGGGCGCCCGCGTCGCGACGGTCACCTTCCCCGACATCGCCCGCATCACCCCGCTGGCCCGCCCGCTCGCACCCCGGATCACCGCCCTCAACGACCGCATCCGGGAGGCGGCCCGCCGCCACGGCGTGGTGGTCGCCGAGACCGGTCTGCACCCGGTGCTGACCGACCCGCGTCTGTGGAGCCCCGACCGACTGCACGCCGGCCCCCTCGGCCACGCGCGCATCGCGGCCGCGGTCGCCGACGCGCTCGGTCTGCCGGGCAGCGACGACAGCTGGACGCGACCCCTGCCCGCCGAACCGCTCACCCCCTCCCGCCTGCGCACCGTCGGCGCCGAGCTGCGCTGGGTCGGCTCCTTCCTGGGCCCCTGGCTCGGGCGCCGGATCCGCGGCCGGTCCTCCGGTGACGGGCGACAGGCCAAACGCCCCGAGCTGTTCCCGGCCGGCCCGCTGATCGCCGGTCGCCTGAGGGAGCCCGGGCCCATGGAGAGGTCCGGGCTGATGGACGAGCCCGGCTCCAAGGAGGCGCGACAGCCATCCTCTTGACTGATCAACGCGGTGTTAATTTGGGACAATGGCTCTGCGCAACGCGGTGATGGCCGCTCTTCTGGAGGGCGAGGCGTCCGGGTACGACCTCGCGAAGGGCTTCGAGGCCTCGGTCGCCAACTTCTGGATGGCCACCCCGCAGCAGCTCTACCGGGAGCTTGAGCGCATGGAGCGCGACGGCCTCGTCTCCGCACGGGTCGTCCAGCAGGAGCGCCGCCCGAACAAGCGCCTCTTCTCCCTCACCGAGGCCGGCCTCGACGTGCTCCGGGAGTACGTCGACGAAACCCCCGCCAAGCCCATGGCCATCAGGGACGAACTGATGGTCAAGGTCCAGTGCATCGACATCGGCGACACCGACGCCGTACGAGCCGGCATCGTCCAGCGCATGGAACGCTCCACCGCCAAGCTCGCCCGCTACGAACGGCTGCGGGAACGCCTGTTGGACGGACGCGACGAGGACGAGTACCTGGCCGGGACCGAGCGCGTCGGCCCCTACCTCACGCTTCTCGGCGGCATCGGCCTGGAACAGGGCAACCTCCGGTGGGGGGAGACGGTCCTGCGAAAGCTGGACCAGCGGGCGGCCGCGAGGTCTTCGGAGAACGCCTAGTCGGGCCACGGGCCGGTCCGCCTTCGGTGCCGTGGGAGAACGGACAGCCGACTAGCCCACCAGGCTCTGGGTGCCGAGTACGCCGAGCAGCGCGAGTTTCTCCGCGTCCTCGGTACCGGGTTCCGCCGTGTAGATCATCAGATGCAGATCGTTGCCGGAGACGTTGAGGATGTCGCAGTCGAGGGTGAGGGCACCCACCTGCGGATGGTCGACGACCTTTCGTGAACCCTCGTTGCGGGCGACGGCGCCCGACTCCCACAGCTCGGCGAAGCGGGGACTGTTGGTGCGCAACTCCGCGACAAGACGCCGTAGTTGGGGATCGGCGGGATAGCGCACGGCCGCCGCGCGCAGTTCCGAGACGATGGCGCTCTGGAAGTCCGCCAGTTCGCTCGGGGTGTGCCGGACCCGGGAGGCGGGGCCGAGGAAGTTGCGCCAGACGCCGTTGCGTTCGAAGCCGCGCCAGCCCGACGGATCGCCCATCAGCGCCGCGTACATGGGGTTCGCGAGCAGCAGCGTCCAGGACGCGTCGTAGACGCCGACCGGGGTGTTGACCAGCCGGTCCAGCAGACGTTGGACGCTCGGGGTGATGTACGCGGGGACCGTCTCCGGGCCCGGCGGCACGAGACCGGCCAGCCGGAACAGGAACGCCCGCTCGTCCCCCGACAGCCGCAGCGCGCGGGCGAACGCCTCGACGACCTGCGCCGACGGGTTGGTCGACCGGCCCTGTTCCAGGCGCGTGATGTAGTCGGCCGAGATGCCCGCGAGCATGGCCAGCTCCTCGCGCCGCAGCCCGGCCGCGCGCCGGTGTCCGCCCGCCGGCAGCCCGGCTGACTCGGGGGAGACCCGGTCGCGCCAGCGGCGCAGTGCCTGCCCCAGTTCGGTCGCCGTCATGTCGTCCAGTGAACACCGTCGAGCGGGCCCGTGCCTGGTACCCGTGGTCCCAGGAAGCAGGTACGTCTGGCTGACGGCGCCGCCGCGCCGCACGCTGGAGGACATGACGACAACACTCATCACCGGAGCGAACAAGGGCCTCGGCTTCGAGGCCGCCCGCCAACTCATCGCCGCAGGCCACACCGTGTACATCGGCAGCCGGGACGCGACCCGTGGGCGCCGTGCCGCCGAACAGCTCGGCGCGCGCTTCGTCCAGCTCGACGTCACCGACGACGCCTCCGTCGAGGCCGCGGCCAGGGCCGTCGAGGCGGACGGCGGCCTCGACGTCCTGATCAACAACGCTGGCATCGAGGGCCGCGGCGAGAACAACGTGATCATCGGCCCGGCCGACGTCACCGCGGACCAGATGCGGACCCTGTTCGAGACGAACGTCTTCGGCGTCGTACGCGTCACGCGCGCGTTCCTGCCGCTGCTGCGCCGCTCGGCCGCGCCCGTCGTGGTCAACCTGAGCAGCGGTCTGGCCTCCATCTCGACACTCGCCGACCCCGAGTCGCCCGCCGCCTTCTACCTCGGCGTCGCCTACCCGTCGTCCAAGGCCGCGGTCAACATGATCACCGTGCAGTACGCGAAGGCGTTCCCGGAGATCCGGATCAACGCGGTGGAGCCCGGCTTCACGAAGACGGACCTCAACGGCAACACGGGCACGCAGACCGTCGACCAGGGCGCCGAGATCATCGTGCGCATGGCCCAGGTCGGCCCGGACGGCCCGACCGGCGGCTACTTCGACGCGAAGGGGCCTCTTCCCTGGTGAGCTCATGAATGTGATCATCGGCAAGTCCGCCGATCGGTAGGCCGCGGTCGACTACGGTCGGATTCGGCCGGGCGCGCCCCGCGCCCGCCGCGCCCGTGGAGTTCCGCGCCCGCACAGAGAGCAGAGGTCGAGGTCATGGCCGTAGACATCGCCGCCCTGCGGGGCCACTTCCCGTCCCTCGACCACGGCCTCGCCTTCTTCGACGGACCGGGTGGCACCCAGACGCCCCGCCCGGTCGCCGCCGCCATCGCGGAGACGCTCACCGGCCCCCTCTCCAACCGGGGCGCCGTGAGCGCGTCGGAGCAGAACGCCGAGCGGGCCGTCACGGAGTTCCGGGCCGCCTACGCCGACCTGCTGGGGGTACCGGCGAACGGCATCGTCCACGGGCGCAGCGCCACCCAGCTCACGTACGACTTCTCACGGCATCTGGCCAAGGAATGGCGGGTCGGCGACGAGATCGTCGTCAGCCGCCTCGACCACGACGCGAACGTGCGGCCCTGGATCCAGGCGGCCGACCACACCGGAGTGACGGTCCGCTGGATCGACATCGACCCCGAGACCACCGAACTCGACCTCGGCTCCTTCCAGCGGGCACTCTCCGACCGGACCAGGCTCGTGGCGGTCACGGCGGCCTCCAACGTTCTCGGCACCAAGCCGCCGCTGCGCACGATCGCCGATCTGGCGCACGGCGTCGGCGCGCTGGTGTACGTGGACGGGGTGCACTACGCCGCGCACAGCCAGGTGGACGTGCCCGCGCTGGGGGCGGACCTGTTCGTCTGCTCGCCGTACAAGTTCCTCGGGCCGCACTGCGGTGTGCTCGCGGCGGCGCCCGAACTGCTGGAGACCATCGCGCCCGACAAGCTGCTGCCGTCCACGAACGCCGTGCCCGAGCGCTTCGAATTCGGCACGCTGCCCTACGAGTTGCTGGCCGGTGCCACCGCGGCGGTGGACTTCCTCGCGGGCATCGACCCAGGGGAAGGGGTGTCGCGGAGGGAGCGGCTGACGCGGTCGCTGCGCTCCCTCCACGAGCACGAGTCCGTGCTGCGTGCCCGGATCGAGGACGGGCTGCGGTCCCTGGGGGCGGCCGTCATCGTGCACTCGAAGGCCGCCGACCGCACCCCGACCCTCCTGATGAGCCTCGATGGCCGTGACGCGTACGAGGCGCAGACGCATCTGGCGGCCCTCAAGGTCGTGGCCCCGGCGGGGTCGTTCTACGCCTACGAGCCTTTCGCCGCCCTGAAGTTGGAGAACCCCTCGCTCCGGGTGGGACTCGCGCCCTACAACAGCGCGGAGGACGTGGACCGTCTCATCTCCGGTCTGGCGTCCTTCCTCCAGGCGTAAGTGCGCCGCTGCCGCACCCGGTACGAGTAGTGCTCGGGCAGGAAGTGGCTGATGGCCGGCTCGACGACCCGCCCGGCGGCGGTCCGGTGGACGCGGTCGATGCGCAGGAGCGGTCGGCCCGGTACGCAGCCCAGGTGTTCGGCGATCTCCGCGGTGGCCTCGGCGACGGTGATGCTCTGCTCGGCCTCCGCGATCGGCTGGGGCGGCCGCTGATCGAGCAGGCCGATGACGGTGAAGGTGTTCGGTGTGCCGGGCGAGGCCGGTTCAGGTGTCCGCGTGCTCCAACTCCCGGACGACAGGCTTGACTTCCTTGTCGACGAAGTCGCGCACGGTCCGTACGACCAGCCGCTCGTCGTCGGACAGGATGTCCAGAACGCTCATCGGGTGTCCCTCCGATGCGGCGGTGGTCAGACGACGCCGTCGGCGCGCAGCGCCTCGATGTCGTCGCGGGTGCGGCCGAGGTCGGTGAGGATCGCCTCGGTGTGCTCGCCGACGTCCGGGACGGGATCCATGCGTGCGGGCACCCCGGCGAGGTCGGCGGGCGGTACGAGCGCCCGCACGGTGGCGCCGGGCACGGAGACCTCCCGCCAGCGCTCGCGGCCCGAGAGCACCGGATGGTCCAGGAACGCGGCGATGTCGTTGACCCCGGAACCGGCGATGCCGATCGCCTCAAGGTCCTTGAGGAGTTCCTCGGCGTCGGAGCGGGCGAACCGGTCGGCGACGATCGCGTTGAGTTCCGCGCGGTTGGCGACCCGGTCGGGACCGGTGGCGAAACGCGGGTCGTCCGTCAACTCCGGCCGTAGCAGGAACCGTTCGCACAGGATCGCCCACTCGCGTTCGTTCTGGATGGAGAACAGCACCTGCTTGCCGTCAGCGGTCGGGAAGGCGCCGTAGGGGGCGATCGTGGCGTGCTGGGTGCCCAGGCGGGCGGGCTGGGTGCCGCCGTGGCGCGTGTAGTAGGCGGGTTGGCTCACCCACTCCGCGAGCGCCTCGAAGAGGGAGACCTCGACGGGGTGCGCCCGGCCGGTGGTGGCCCGGGTGTAGAGGGCGGTGAGGATGCCGGAGTAGGCGTACATCCCGGCGGCGATGTCGGCGACGGAGATCCCGACCCGGGCGGTCTCCGCGGGGGTGCCGGTCAGCGAGACCAGACCGGTCTGCGACTGCACCAGCAGGTCGTACGACTTGCGGTCGGCCCACGGTCCGTCCGTGCCGTAGCCGGAGATCGTGCACGGGATCAGCCGTGGGTACCGCTCGGTGAGGACGTCGACGCCGAGCCCCAGACGGCCGGCGGCGCCCGGCGCGAGGTTCTGCACGAACACGTCGGCGCCGGCGAGGAGTTGGTGCAGGATCTCCCGGCCGCGCGGGTCCTTGACGTTCAGCGTCAGGGACTCCTTGGAGCGGTTGAGCCAGACGAAGTAGCTGGAGTGGCCGTGCACGGTGGTGTCGTAGCGCCGGGCGAAGTCCCCCTCGCCCGGCCGCTCGATCTTGATCACACGGGCGCCCAGGTCGGCCAGTTGGCGGGTGGCGTAGGGGGCGGCCACGGCCTGTTCCAGGCTGACCACCGTGATGCCGGACAGGGGGAGCTGCTGCACGGTCGTGCCTCCTGGTCCTGGTGCGGGACGTGCCGGCGCGGCCTCCCGGCGGCGGGCGCCAGGCCCTCCGCGCAGATTTGTACGGCCAAATGCGCGATACTGTCAATATTGGGGCGCTTTTGTACACATCAGTACGGCACCGGAGCCCGTCGAGCGGACGAGGGCGCCCGGTGCCGCTCGCAGTCTGAGACCGCCGAGTCAGGACTCCCGGCTCGGGTCGCACAGCACCATCACCGCACGCGCGACCAGTTCGCCCGCGCCGCCCAGTTCCTGGCGGTAGCGGTCCGTCATGCCGCGTACGGTCTCCGCGAAGTCCGGGTCGGCGGCGCGGGAGCGGGCCGGGGGCGGGAGTTCCTGGGCCATCGCGCGGCGGCGGGCCAGGAGGGCGATGATCTCGTCGTCCAGGCGCTCGATGCCGGCGAGTGGCAGCTGTGCCGTCAGCCCGGCCTCGTGGTTCGTCGTCGTCACGGTGGATCTCCGTTCCTGCGGGGCGGCGTGCCGCTCCCGTCCGTCCTCGTCCTTCATGGCAATCGGTCCTTCAACACCTTGCCCGTGTCGGTGAGCGGCGACTCCTGGTCCGTCACCTGGCCGTACCGGACTACGAAGGCACCTGCGACGGCGAAGACGCCGTTCACCCCGACCAAGTCCCCGTCGTGAAAGAAGAGTTCGGCCCCACGGCGGACGAACTCCGGGGGGCTCGGGAGAACATGGACACCTCCAGCAGATCCGAGGTGACCGATGCGCTTCATCTTCCATTACCCGGAGACGATCGGACCCGACGGCGACGTGCTCGACGCGGGTCCCCTGCACCAGGTCGCCGCAGCGGCAGAGCGGGCCGGCTTCGACGGGCTGTCGCTCAGCGAACACCCGGTACCGGGCGCCCGCTGGCTGACGGGCGGTGGCCATCAGACGCTCGACCCCTTCGTCGCACTCGCCTACGCGGCCGCCGTGACCGAACGCCTGCGCCTGCTCACCTACTTGGCGGTCGCGCCGTACCGCAATCCCTTTCTCCTCGCCAAAGCCGCCGCCACCCTCGACAAGCTCTCCGGCGGACGCCTGATCCTCGGGCTCGGCGCGGGCTACCAGAAGAGCGAGTTCCACGCCCTGGGCGTCGACATGGACGAACGCAACGCGCTGTTCGACGAGGTCCTGGACGTGCTCCCGCTGCACTGGGGCGGCGAGCGATTCAGCTACCAGGGGCGGCACTTCAGCGCCCGGGACGTGATCGCCAGGCCCCGGCCCGTGCAGCAGCCGATCCCGGTCTGGATAGGCGGCAACTCGAAGCTGAGCCGCCGCCGGGTCGCCGAGCGGGCGCAGGGCTGGATGCCGATGTCCGGGGGAGCGCGGCTCAGCGCCACGGCCCGGACGCCGGTGCTCGGATCGATGGCCGAACTGGCCGTGCAGATCACCGAGTTGCGGGCGGCCGCGGCCGGGCGCCCCGACCGGATCGACGTCACTTACTCGTACGGAGACGTCGAACCGGCCGTCGAGTCCGACCGGCACCGGGAGGCGTTCGCCGGGCTGGAGAAGGCCGGGGTCACCTGGACGGTCGTGTCGTGCCCGGCGCGGGCGGCCTCGGCCACGCTGGAGTTCCTGGAGGGGTTCGGGTCGGCTCATCTGCGCTGAACGTCAGGCGGAGCGCCCGCAGTTGACGTCACGGAGAAGCGGGCGCCGCCTCGGCCTCCGGTGCCGCCGGCTCCCGGTCGACGCGCGGCAGCAGCAGCGGTGTCGCCAGCAGCAGTACGCCGGCCAGGGCGATCGCGGGGCGGATGCCGACGACGCCGGCCAGGAGCCCCCACAACGCCGTCATCGCGGCGATCGTGGCCTTGCTGGTGACCGCCCAGGCGGAGAGCGTACGGGCGATCCGGTCGTTCGCCGTCCGTTCGAGGCGGAAGGTGGAGTACACCGGGTTGAACACCGCCGAGCAGAGGATCAACCCGAACTCGACGGCCATGACGAGCGCCAGACCGGGCACACCGGGCCCGATGAAGGCCAGCCCGACCGGCCAACAGGCGCGCAGCGTCCCGGAGATGAGCAGGACACGGTGCCGGCCGAAGCGGGCGACGAGTCCGCGGGCCATTCGCGAGCCGAGGAGGCCGCCCAGACAGGGCACGGCGAAGGCGAGCCCGTACTGCCAGGGCGGGAACCCGAGATCGCCGACCATCAGGACCGCCAGCAGCGGCGAGACCGCCATGATCAGGCCGTTGTTCAGGACCGTGTTGAAGAACAGCGGGCGCAGGTCGGGGTGGCGCAGGATGTACCGCCACCCGTCGAGCAGTCCGCCCGCCGACGCCCGGCCGCCGGCCGACGCGGGCGGCTGCTCCTTGCCGCCGATCGCCCGGATCCCCAGCGCCGACAACAGAAAGCTGACCGCGTTCGTCAGCACCGTCAGCACCGGGCCGAACAATCCGATCGCGGCCCCGCCGAGCGGCGGGCCGAGCACGGTCGTGGTCCACATCGTCGCCTCGAAGCGGCTGTTGGCGACGAGCAGGTCCTCCGGCGGCACCAGGGCCTTCAGATGGGCCCCACTGGCGGCGGTGAAGCTGATGTCGGCCGCCGCGGTGAGGACCGCCACAACCAGCAGTTGTACGAAGGTGAGCCCATCGAACGCATAGGCGGCCGGGACCGTGAGCAGCGCCCCGCACCGGACCAGGTCCATGGCGATCATCACCGGCCGCTTGTGCCGGAACTCCGTCCAGGGCCCGAGCGGCACCGCCACCGCCGCCCCGACCGCCAGCCCGGCCGCCGCCAGGATCGACACCTCCAGGGGCCCGGCATGCAGGACCAGCACCGCGATCAAGGCGAACGCGTCGAAGGCGAGCCAGGTGCCGAGCGAGCTGACGGCGTACGCCGCCCACAACCACCCGAACCGCCGCCCCAGCGACCGTCTGTCCCCCATGACCACGAACAACCCCTCCCGCACCGTTGCCGACCCGCACATCAAAGCGGGCGACGGGGAACGGATCAAACAACCGTCCTGCCAGGCATGCGACAACCACGGGTTGTCGCATCGGGACCGCCCCCGGAATCGGCTGCCCAGAGCGGGAACCGACCGATGAGCCTCCCGGGTGCCGGTAGAACTGACCTCGTGGATCTCGATGCCGTACGCACCTTCGTGGCCGTCGCCGACGCCGGACAGTTCCGGGAGGCCGCCTTCTCCTTGTCGGTCACCCAGCAGGCTGTCTCCAAGAGGGTCGCCGCGCTGGAGCGGGAACTGGCCGTGCGGCTGTTCACCCGCACGGCGCGCGGAGCCGTCCTCACCGTGGACGGGCAGGTCTTCCTGCCGCACGCCCGCGACCTGTTGAGGGCCGAGGAACGGGCCGCGGCCTCCGTCCAGCCCGGCCGGCGTGCGCTCCGCGTCGACGTGATCGGCCGCCGGCTCGCACCCGCCGACCTCCTACGGGACTTCCACCGGGCCCGCCCCGAGGCAGCCCTCGACGTCGTGACGCTCTTCGACGCCGAGGCGGCGATCGCCGCGGTCCGCTCGGGCACCGTCGACGCGTCGTTCCGCGCCCTCACCCGCCCCGCACGGCACCTGCCCGACGGCCTCTCGGCCGCCCGCGTCCACCACGAGCCGCTCCAACTGCTCACCGGCCCGCAGCACGCGCTCGCCGCCGCCCGCGAGGTGACTCCGGCGCGGCTGGCCGGGCACCGGATCTGGATGCCCGGCAATGTCGCCGGCACCGAATGGGCGGTCTTCTACGACGATCTGGCCGCCGCCTTCGGACTCACCATCGAGGTGACCGGGCCCGACTTCGGCACCGAGCCGCTCCTCGACACGATCGCCGACTCCCCGCACCTGGCGACCCTCGTCGGCGAAGGGACGCGCATGGTCTGGCCCGCCGACCACGACCTGCGGCGCATCCCGCTGCACGGCCCGACACCGGCGTACCCGCACTCGCTCCTGTGGCGCGCGGACAACCCGCACCCCACGCTCGCCCTGCTCCGCGCCCACCTCGGCACCGCGCGCTCGGGCGGCGACCTCTGGACGCCGAAGTGGGCGCGTTGACACCCTCGCCCCGGGGAGGTGCGGGGACATCGTCACCGTGGCGACGGGCGCGGCCCTGGATCTGATGAACCAGGGCCGTTCGTCGATCAGTTGAGGGTGTCGGGGTCCGGGCCCGTGCGCAGCCCGCGGTCCAGCCGCGCGATCGCGGCCATCTCCTCGTCGGCGAGCTCGAAGTCGAAGACGTCGATGTTCTCGCGGATACGGGCGGGCGTCACCGACTTCGGGATCACCACGTTGCCCAGCTGAAGGTGCCAGCGCAGCACCACCTGGGCCGGCGACTTGCCGTGCCGCTCGGCGATGTCGGTGAGCGGGGACTCGCCCAGCACCGCGCCCTGGGCCAGCGGGCTCCAGGCCTCGGTGACGATCCCCAACTCGGCGTGCAGGGACCGCAGTTCGCTCTGCTGCAGTCCGGGGTGGAGCTCGATCTGGTTGACGGCGGGCACCAGCGAGGAGTTGTCCGCCAGCCGACGCAGGTGCGCGGGCTGGAAGTTGGAGACACCGGCGGTGCGGATCCGGCCGTCGGCGGCCAGCTTCTCGATGGCGCTCCACGAGTCGAGGTAGAGGTCCCGGGCCGGCGTCGGCCAGTGGATCAGGTACAGGTCGACGTACTCCAGGCCCAGCTTGGCGAGGCTCGCGTCGAACGCGCGGAGCGTGGCGTCGTGGCCCTGGTCGGCGTTCCACAGCTTGGTGGTCACGAAGAGGTCCTCGCGGGCGAGGTCCGAGGCGGCGAGGGCGGCGCCGACGCCGGCCTCGTTGCCGTAGATCGCGGCGGTGTCGATGCTGCGGTAGCCCGCCTGAAGGGCGTTGGTGACGGCGGCGGTGGTCTCGGCGTCGGGGACCTGGAAGACGCCGAAGCCGAGCTGGGGGATCTCCACGCCGTTGTTGAGGGTGACGGTGGGGGTCATGTGCGCTGTTCCTTCGCGGTGTTGTCGGTTCGGTCTCGGGAGGTTCGGTCGGTTCAGTGCCGGGCGGTGGCGGGCACTCCGTCGGCCGCGGCGGACACGGCCACGACACGGCCGGTCGTGGTGCGGGTACGGCGGTCCAGGGCCGCGGCAAGGAAGGCCAGCAGCAGCGCGGAGCCGGACAGCAGGGCGCCGATCCAGTTCGGCGAGGTGTAGCCGAGCCCGGCGGAGATGACGACACCGCCCAGCCAGGCGGCCAGCGCGTTGCCGAGGTTGAAGGCGCCGATGTTGACGGCCGACGCCAGGGTCGGGGCGGCGGACGCCTGGTCGAGTACCCACTTCTGCAGTGGGGGGACGGTGGCGAACCCGAGTGCGCCGATCAGCGTCAGCGTGATCGCGGCGAGAGCCTTGTCGTGCGCGGTCGCGGTGAACAGCAGCAGCGTCGCGGACAGGGCGGCGAGCGCGGTGAACAGCATCGGCATCAGCGTGCGGTCGGCGAACCGGCCGCCCAGCAGATTGCCCAGGAACATGCCGACCCCGAACAGCACCAGCAGCCACGTCACCGCGCCGGCCGAGTAGCCGGCCACCTCGGTCATCATCGGCGTGATGTAGGTGATCGCGGCGAAGACACCTCCGTACCCGAGGACGGTCATCGCCAGCGCGAGCCAGACCTGGACGTTGCGGAAGGCCGCGAACTCGGCGCGTACGTCAGGGGACTTGGGCCGGCCCGCCTCGGGGACGAGCTTCGCCAGACCGAGCAGCCCGACGATGCCGAGCGAGGCGACGAGGACGAACGTGACGCGCCAGCCGGCGGCCTGGCCGATGTAGGTGCCCAGCGGGACGCCGACGATGTTGGCGACCGTGAGGCCCATGAACATCAGGGAGATGGCGGAGGCCTTCTTCTCCGGGGCGACCAGATCGGCGGCGACCACGGAGCCGATGCCGAAGAACGCGCCGTGCGCCAGGGAGGCGATCACGCGGCCGATCAGCATCACGCCGAAGGTGGGGGCGAACGCGGACAGCGCGTTGCCGACCACGAAGAGCCCCATGAGGAACATGAGCATCTTCTTGCGGGAGACCTTGGTGCCCAGGACGGTCAGCAGGGGTGCCCCGACGACGACACCGAGGGCATAGCCGGAGACCAGCCAGCCGGCGGTCGGGATGGAGACCCCGAAGTCGCCCGCGACCTCGGGCAGTACGCCCATGATCACGAATTCCGTCGTGCCGATCCCGAAGGCCCCGATGGCGAGGGCCAGAAGGGCGAGAGGCATGGGAGGTACCTTCCAGGCGATTGCGTGTGTCGCTTACGAGCGTCGACAATAGTTGCAGACGCGGTATAAATGCAAGCGCAGAGAAGTTCGGGGGCGGGTAGCGCGCGTCTGCAAGCAAGGGGCCGTGCGAGAGCCCCAGTGGTGGAAGCACCCCGGGGGCTCGGCGTCGGGATCAGGGGTCAGGCGGGTACGCGGAGCGTCTCGACCGCGTTGACCAGCGGGGCGAGCTCGGGGTTCGACGCGGCCGCGTCGAGGGCCTCGCGCAGGGCGGCCTCGTTGGTGGGGCGGGCCTCTTCCAGCAGCTTGAAGCCGGCCTCGGTGACGTTCGTATAGATGCCGCGCCGGTCGGTCGGGCACAGGTAGCGGGTCAGCAGTCCGCGGTCCTCCAGGCGGGTGACCAGCCGGGTCGTGGCGCTCTGGCTCAGCACCACCGCGTCGGCGACCTGCTTCATCTGCAGATGTCCGCCGTCGCCGTCGTGCTGCCGGCTCAGGACGTCCAGCAGTGAGTACTCGCGCACGCTCAGGTCGTGCGCCGCCTGCAGGGCGCGCTCGATGTGCGCCTCGATCCTGCCGTGCAGCAGCGAGAGGGCGCACCAGCCCTGGGCGAGGGCGGTGAGTGCCGGGTCCGTCGCGGTCATGGCCTGGGTCCTCCGTCGCGTGATGACTGGGATCCAGGATAGGGGATCGGTGAAATTACCGGCGGAAGCATGTAGCGCGCGCATGCAACGAGTGGCTGCCGGTGCGGGTCCGTGCCCGTCGGTGCGGCTGATATACACGTCGGATGGCGGACGACGCGCGTGGATTCCAGGCAGGACAGACAGGCCTCGTGGTGCTGATCCCCGAGGCCGAGCCGGTGGTCGGGACCTGGCGCGAGCGCCTCGATCCCGCCGCCCGCGCGGGCGTCCCGGCCCATGTCACCGTCCTCTTCCCGTTCCTGCACGCGGACGCCGTCGACGACGCAGCCCGCGCCGCCCTCGGCGAACTGGCCGCCCGGCGCCCGGCCTTCGACCTCCGCTTCGAGCGCTGCGGCCGCTTCCCCGGCGTCCTGTACCTCGCGCCGGACCCGGACACCCCGTTCCGCCGGCTCACCGAGGCCGTCGTCGAACGCTGGCCGGAAGCCCCACCGTACGGGGGCAAGTACGAGCCCGTGCCCCATCTGACCGTCGGCCAGGTCAAGGACGAGGCGGCCCTGGACGAGGCGGCGGCGGACATCGGTCCGAAGCTCCCCGTCACGGCGCGGGTGTCGTCGGTCGACCTGGTGGTGTTCAGCGGCACGGAGTGGCGGCTGGAGGAGTCGTTCCCCCTCGGGTGAGCGGGCGGCAGCGGGCGTGTGCGCCGTACCGCTCGCGGACCGTCACGGCCGCGCCAAGTGCCGCATCGCCAGCGCCAGTTGGAGCCTGAGCCGACCCTGCGGTGTGCGTACCGGCCAGCCCAGCAGGTGCTCCGCCTGGGTCAGCCGGTCCTGGAGCGTGGAGTGGTGGACGTTGATCTCGGCGGCCGCCGCCCGCTGACTAGCCGTCGCGGCCACGGCGTTGAGCGTGGCCAGCAGCCCGGGTACGGCAGCGGCGGCCGCCTCGATGGCGTGCACGTCGGCCGGTGGCTCGGCACCCGGTGCGATCAGCCCGGCGAGCAGGGCGATGCCGCCCAGCTCATCGGCGTACACCACGCGCGGGCCGGGGTCCTGCGCGGTGCCGTCGGCCGTGAACCGCAGGGCCGTGCGGGCCTCGGCCCAGGAGCGCGGCAGGTCGAGGACGGGGACCGCGGGGCCGACGCCGACGCGGCCGGCGGGGAGTTCCGCGACGGCGGTCAGCAGACGGGGTCTGCCGTCGGCCGGGGCGAGGGCGCGTACGCGGAGGGTCGGGTCGGCGGGGTCGACGCCGATGAGACGGGCCGCGTGCAGTCGGGCGTCCTGCGGCACCGTCGCGTCCAGCAGCGTCTCCACCAGCGCCGGGTCGTCGGCGAGCGAGGCCGGGGCGCGGCCCCGGGTGCGGTCGAGGACGAGCCGCACGGCACCCGCGGCCCGCTCCACGATCACCGCGTCGACGACACTGGGCTGCCCGGCCGGACGCTCCAGCCACAGCGCCGGAACACCGCCCGGCTCCAGCGCGGCGGACGGCCAGGCGGGGTCCGGCGGCGTGTCGACGTCCTTGCGGGTGCCGTCGGGCTCGACCCGCACCCGTACGCGCCGACCGCCGTCGACGAGCCGCGCCGGGCAGCCGGCCAGTACGGCGGCGCCGCGCACGAGGGTCTCCAGACCGGCCCTGGCCTCGGCCAGGTGATCGAAGTAGGAGATGACCTGCACCGCGGCCCCGGCGTCCGGGTCCAGCGCGGTCAGTCGTCCGGCCAGCTCTTTCATACGTTCATGGTCCTCCATGGCGAGGATGCGGGGGAGGCCGCGGCGGGGCGGGATGTCGGCCCTTCGCCCGCGGTGGGGGCTGCCGGCCCTTCGCCCCGCCCCCCGGACGCCTTTACTCGCCGACGAGCCGCCGCAGCCAGTCCAGCCGTGCCGCCGCCGTCGACCGGGACACCGCCGCCTGCGGGGCGAAGGCGTCGTAGCCGTGGAAGCCGCCCGGCCATACGTGCAGTTCGGCCACCCCGCCGGCCTGCCAGATCCGGGTCGCGTAGGCGACCGCCTCGTCGCGGAAGGTCTCCGCCGAGCCGACGTCGATGAACGTGGGCGGCAGGTCGGTGAGATCGTCGGCGCGCGCGGGGGAGGCGTAGGGGGAGACGTCCGGGCCGCCGCGCCGTTCGCCGAGCAGCGCCGTCCAGCCGGTCTCGTTGGCCGTGTGGTCCCAGACGCCGAGGCCCGCCATCTGATGGGAGGAGACGGTGTCGTTGCGGTCGTCGAGCATCGGGCACATCAGCACCTGGCCGATCGGCCGCGGACCCTTGCGGTCCCGGGTGAGCAGGCCGAGCGCCGCGGTCAGTCCGCCGCCGGCGCTGGCGCCCGCGATCACGATCCGGTCCGCGTCGGCGCCGAGTTCGGCCGCGTGCTCCGCCGTCCAGACCAGCCCGGCGTAGACGTCCTCGATCGGCGCCGGATGAGGATGTTCCGGTGCCAGCCGGTACTCCACGGAGACGACGACCGCGTCCAGTTCCCTCGCCCAGTCGAGGGCCGCGGTCACGCCGATCCGGTTGTCGCCGATCACCATGCCGCCGCCGTGCACGTGGTAGAAGACGGGCCGCGGGCCGACTGTCGTAGGGGCCGCGGGACGGCAGATGAGCAGCGAGATGTCCGGCTCGCCCTCGGGCCCCGGCACTGTCCGGTCCTCGACCGCGAAGTACCCGTCGAGGGTCAGGTCGAGCGCGCCGAGGAAGTCGACCCCCGTTCCCTCGCGCATCGCGGCGATGTCGTCCAGCGTGAGGCTGGGCGAGATCACATCCCTGACCAGTTCGAGCGCGGCGGCGAGCTCGGGGTCGAACGGCGGCGGTACCTGGGTCATGACGTCTCCTCACGCGGGGCGCGGCGGCTCTCGACTGCCATCGTCCGCGCGCCGCTGTCACCGGACCCGCCGCCGTCCGGCGGAAGCTGCCCGCCGAATGGCGGGTGGACGCCGGGAAACCGCCTCATTGCCCGTTGTTCACCTGTACGTGGTGGAAGGGAGCACACGTCACGACAACGCTGACCAGACCCCCCACCGCACCAGGAGTACCCACCCGTGAACGTCTCCCTCACCGTCTGGCTGCTGACCGTACTCGCCCTGTGCGTGCTCGTCGCCGCGGACTTCTTCATCGGCCGCAAACCTCATGACGTGTCGGTCAGGGAAGCCGGTGTGTGGACGGTCGTCTGGGTCGTGCTGGCCTGTCTCTTCGGAGTGGGCCTGCTCGTCTTCGGCGGGGCGGGACCGACCGGGGAGTTCTTCGCCGGGTACGTCACCGAGAAATCGCTGAGCGTCGACAACCTTTTCGTCTTCGTCCTGATCATGGCGAAGTTCGCGGTGCCCTCGCAGTACCAGCAGCGGGTGCTGATGGTCGGCGTACTCGTGGCCCTGGTGCTGCGCGCCGGCTTCATCGCGGCCGGTGCGGCGATCATCTCCACCTTCTCCTGGGTGTTCTACCTCTTCGGCGCCTTCCTGATCTGGACCGCCTGGAAGCTCATCCAGGACGCGCGCAAGGAGGGGCACGAGGAGGACTACGAGGAGAGCAAGCTGCTGAAGGCGGTGGAGAAGCGGTTCGGCGTGGCCGACCGGTACCACGGCACCAGGCTGTGGGTCGAGCAGAACGGCAAGCGGGTCATGACCCCGATGCTGGTCGTGATGCTCGCGATCGGGTCCACGGACGTGCTGTTCGCGCTCGACTCGATCCCGGCCATCTACGGGCTGACCCAGGACCCGTACATCGTCTTCACCGCGAACGCCTTCGCGCTGATGGGTCTGCGCCAGCTGTACTTCCTGATCGGCGGTTTGCTCAAGAAGCTGGTGCACCTCAGCTACGGCCTGTCGATCATCCTGGGATTCATCGGCGTCAAGCTGGTGCTGCACGCCCTGCACGAGTCCGGCGTGCACGTCCCGGAGATCTCCATCCCCTTCTCGCTCGGCTTCATCGTCCTGGTCCTGGCGGTCACGACGTTCACGAGCCTGCGGGCGTCAAAGAAACAGGAGGCGGCGCGTCCTTGACTTCGAGAGCGCTCGAAGATCTAACGTCACCGGGGTCGGCACGGGCCGGGGCGAACGGAGACGGACATGCGTGTGGGTGTGCACATCAACCGGTTCGACCACAGCGGGGGCGGTTCCGCGCTGGGTGCCGAGCTCGCCGCCACCGGTCGGGCGGCCGAGGCGGCCGGGGTCAGCTGGCTGTCGGTCATGGACCACTACTTCCAGATGGAGTTCAACGGCGGGGCCGAGGCGCCGATGCTGGAGGCCTACACGACCCTCGGCTACCTGGCGGGCCAGACCTCCACGGTCCAACTGGGCGCGCTGGTCACGGGTGTGACGTACCGTCACCCCGGTCTGCTCGCCAAGATCGCCACCTCGCTCGACGTGCTGTCCGGCGGCCGGGCCACCCTCGGTATCGGCGCGGCCTGGTACGGCCGTGAGCACGAGGGTCTCGGCGTGCCCTTCCCGCCGCTCGCGGAGCGCTTCGAGCGTCTGGAGGAGGCCCTGCGCGTCTGCCTGCAGATGTGGGACCCGCAGAACGACGGCCCGTTCGAGGGCAAGCACTACCGGCTGGCGGAGACCCTGTGCGTACCCGCCCCGGTCAGCAGCCCCCGTCCCGAGATCATGATCGGCGGTGGCGGCGAGAAGAAGACGCTGCGCCTGGTCGCCCGCTACGGCGACGCGTGCAACCTCTTCACGACCTCGCCGGACGAGGTCCGGCACAAGCTCGACGTGCTGCGCGCCCACTGCGAGACCGAGGGGCGCGACTACGACACGATCCGCAAGACCGTCGCCCACAGCGGAGAGGCGGTCAACGAAGGCGACCTCGACGCCCTCACGCGGGAGATCGAGGGCTACACCGGGCTCGGCATCGACACGGTCATCCTCTCGCCGCGCCTCGGTGAGACCTCCGGCTGGATGGAGAGCTTCGTGGCACCGGCCGTTCAGCGGCTGGCCGGGCTCGACTGAGCGGCGGCGGGGCGGCCCCGCGAGACGATCCGCACACCGCGCTCGTCGACGCTCCTGACCTGGAGCGAACCGCAGCCGCAGCGCGTCCAGAGGGTGAGGCCGGCGGCGGTGGCGTGCCGGGAGAGCACCTGGAAGGGGTCGGCGGCGTCGGGCCATCCGCAGTGCGGGCAGGCGGCGCCGGTCGGGCTGGGCATGGCAACTCCCCGTACCTCGTGGCTGGTTGACCGTCGCGACACATCCAGAGTGCGGCCCGACCTCCGTGCACGTCCAGGTTGACTTTGCGGACCCGACCTTGAAGCGTGGGCTTCATGATTGATCTGCGCCGGCTCCACGTCCTGCGCGCGGTCGCGCACTACGGCACGGTCACCGCGGCCGCCCGCGCCCTGCACTTCACCCCGTCCGCCGCCTCCCAGCAGATCCGCCAGCTCGCCCGCGACCTCGACGTCGACCTGCTGGAGCCGCAGGGCCGCGGGGTACGTCTCACCCCGGCCGCCGAGAGCCTGCTCGCGCACGCCGACGCCATCCAGACCCGATGGGAACAGGCCGAGCTGGAGTTGCGCGCGGATCACGGTTCTCCCGGCGGTCCGTTGCGGCTGAGCGGTTTCCCGACGGCCGTGTCGGTGCTGCTGGCCCCGATGGCGGCCCGGCTGCGGGAGCGGCATCCGCGGCTGGTGGTGCGCATCCGGGAGGCGGGCGTGCCGGACAGCTTCGACCAGCTCTTCGAGGGCGAGGCCGATCTGGCGGTGGTGGAGGCAACCCCGTACAACCCGCCGCTGAGCGACGCTCGTTTCGACCAACAGCCTTTGCTGGAGGACCCGTTCGACCTCGTCGTGCCCGCGGACCACCCGCTGGCGGGGCGCGAGCGCGTCGACCTCTCCGAGGCGGCGCACGAGGACTGGATCGCCCCGATGCCGGACAGCCCCTGCAGCCCGCACGTGCTGTCGGCGTGCGGTGAGGCCGGGTTCAGCCCCGGCGTCGTCCATCACACGGTGGAGTGGAACGTCACCGCCCACCTGGTCGCCCACCGGCTCGGCGTGGCGCTGATCCCGAGGCTCTCCCAGCTCACCCCGCACCTGCCGATCACCCGGATCCGCTGCACGGGCAACCCGCACCGCACGCTCCTCACCTGCACCCGCACGGGCGCCCGGGAGCGCCCCGCGGTCGCCGCCGCGCTGCGCGAACTGCGGGAGCTGGCCCCGACGGCGGTGGCCTGAGGACGCAGAGTCGGGCTGATCCCAACCGCGTCCCGTGGCCGCGATGAGTTCCGGCCGCTGCGCGAGTCTGTTCCGATGAGCGTCGTAGCGCGTGATGCGACGCTGCCCGGCATCGGACTCCACGGAGGACACCATGACGACCACGCCCGGCAACGCGAGCGGCGACCTTCCCGGCAGGCCGCCGGTCGTCGACCTGGCCACCTGGCAGGCGGCGCGCGAAGAGCTGCTGGTCCGGGAGAAGGCGCACACCCATGAGGGCGACGCGATCGCCGCGGCCCGGCGGCGGCTGCCGATGGTCGAGTTCGACGGCAAGGTCGAGGTCACCGGCGCCGACGGACCGGTGCCGTTCCTGGACCTGTTCCAGGGCCGCGACGAGCTCGTGGTCTACAAGCACATGTGGTACGACGGCGCGCCCCACCAGGGACAGTGCGAGGGCTGCACCACCACGGCCTGGCACCTTCAGGACACCGTCTATCTCCACGCCCGCGGCGTCTCGTTCGCCGTGCTGGCCACGGGTCCGTGGGACGAGATCGCCTCGTACGTCGAGTTCATGGGCTACACCCAGCCCTGGTACTCGGTGCGCGGTGTGGAGGGTCCGGCCGGCGGCCCCATGGGGTATCTCACCAGCTACCTGCGCGACGGCGACCGCGTGTTCCTCACCTACTCCACGACGGGTCGCGGCAACGAGCGGGTCAACGGATCGCTCGGCCTGCTCGACATGACCCCCTACGGCCGCGGTGAGGCGTGGGAGGACAACCCCGAGGGCTGGCCGGAGGGCGCGCACGCGTGCTGGTCCTGGCGTACGGACGCGGAGGGCAACTCCACCTGGGGCGGCACCAGCCGGCCGGTGCCGCAGTGGACCCGCCCCGGTGCGGGCCCTGTGGAGACCCTGGGCCGGAAGGGCCACCACCACTGAAAAGGGGCCGGAGCTCAGAGCTCCGGCCCTCTTCGGGATGCGCGTGCGCGGATCAGGCGGCGACCGTCTCGCCCGCGTGGCCGTGCAGACGGGCGATCACCTCGGTCACCTGCGCGGCGACCTCGGCGTCGTCGGCCGGGTGGGTCTCGGCGAAGCGGACCACGGAACCGGGGATGGAGAGCTTGAGGTCCTCGATCACCTTGCCGCCGGCGATGCCGACGGCCTTGCGGGCCTCGTCCTGCGCCCACACGCCGCCGAACTGGCCGTAGGCGGTACCGACCACCGCGACGGGCTTGCCGCCGAAGCCGCTGGCACCGTACGGGCGGGACAGCCAGTCGATGGCGTTCTTCAGGACGGCCGGGATGGTGCCGTTGTACTCGGGGGAGAAGAGCAGGAAGGCGTCGGCGGCCTGGGCGGCGGCGCGCAGCTTGGCGGCGGCGGGCGGCACGTCGCCCTCGACGTCGATGTCCTCGTTGTAGAAGGGGATCTCGGCCAGGCCCTCGAACAGCTCGACGTCCGCGCCCTCCGGGGCCAGCTTCACAGCGGCCTCGGCGAGCTGGCGGTTGTGCGAACCGGCGCGAAGGCTGCCGACGAGCGCGAGGATGCGAACAGACATGGGGGACTCCAGAGGGGGTGCTGAAACATTGCCGTTACGATCCGGACCGAGGTCCGTTTAATTTCTAGCATCCTAAGCGGACTGCGGTCCAGTTTTGTTCCCATGCTTTACGCTGTCTTCATGTCCGCCACCCTGCCGCCCATACCGGCGCCTCAGGAGCCTGTCGGCGAGCCGGAGTTGTTGCAGCTCAGCGCCGCCGAGGACGAGCCCTGTCTGCGGGCGGACGCCGCGCGCAACCGGGCCGCGCTGCTGGAGGCGGCCACCCGGCTGATCGCCGAGCACGGCGCGGCCGGGGTCACGATGGAGGCGGTGGCCGCCGCGGCCAAGGTGGGCAAGGGGACCGTCTTCCGTCGCTTCGGCGACCGGACCGGACTGCTGATGGCCCTGCTGGACCACTCGGCGAAGAAGCTGCAGGCCGACTTCATCGGCGGCCCGCCCCCGCTGGGTCCCGGCGCCTCGCCGCTGGAGCGACTGCGGGCGTTCGGGGTGGCGGTGCTGTACCGCACGCAGGAGCAGCTGGATCTGCAACTGGCGGCCCAGCCGGAGCCGACCCGCAGGTTCGACCTGCCGCCGGCCCGGGCGCTCACGATGCACGTCACCGTCCTGCTCCGGCAGCTCGTGCCGGACGCCGACTGCGAACTGCTCGCGCGGACCCTGATGGGCTACCTCGACCCCGCCCTGATCCACCACCTCACCAAGCAGTGCGGAATGCCCATGGACCGCCTGGAGGCCGGCTGGATCGACCTGGTGACGCGGGTGACGGACACGCGGCCGCCGCGCTGACCTGTGATGGTCCCGGGTCGCTGCGGACGGCCACGGGGTCACGTCCGGGGTGACGGGCGCGCGTAGCTGCTCCCCGGAGGCCCGACGCCGCTCAGCTGTGGCCGGCGAACATGTCCAGCAGTCCCTGCGGCGCGTCCTCGCGGAACAGCAGCAGGCCGTTGTGCGCCGACTCGGCGGCGGAGAGCTCGCTGCGCGGGAACAGCTTCTCCTCGTACGCGGCCAGTGCGGCCTCCGTGTCGCCGGGGTGGGCGACGAGCGCGAGGGCGAGCTCGGCGCCGTCGAGCAGTGCGAGGTTCGCGCCCTCGCCGGCGAACGGGGACATCAGGTGCGCGGCGTCGCCCAGCAGCGTGACGCCGGGCTCGCGCTCCCAGCGGTGGCCCACCGGCAGGGCGTGGATGCGCCGCGGCACCAGGGTGCCGGCCGCCTCCGCGAGCAGGGAGCGCAGGCTCTTGTCCCAGTCCTCGAAGTGCGCCAGCACATACGCCTTCGCGGCTTCGGTGTCGGTGAAGTCGACGCCGTCGAGCCACTCCTCGGGGGCCACCACGGCGACGTAGACGTGCAGGCTGCCGTCGCTCTCGCGGTGCGCGAGGAACCCCTTGCCGGCGCCGAGCGCGAAGAGGGCACCGCCGCCGACCACCTCGGCGCCCACCGGGTGGCGCACGTCCGCGTCCGGCAGATCCGCCTCCACGAACGACACGCCCGTGTAGACGGGCCGGGCGTCCGAGAGGAGCGGCCGGACGCGTGACCAGGCGCCGTCCGCGCCCACCAGCAGGTCGGTGGTGAAGGAGGTGTCCTTGGCGAGGGTCACCTCGTGCCGACCCGCACCCAGCGGGCGCGCGCCGTCCACCTTCGCGCCCCAGCGGACGGTGCCTTCGGGCAGTGAGTCGAGCAGCAGGTCGCGCAGGTCGCCGCGGTCGATCTCGGGGCGGTCGCCGTCGCCCTCGTCGGGCTGCTCCAGGCGGACCGTCGCGTCCTTGTCGAGGACCCGCGTGGCCTGCCCGCCCTGGTGGACGAGGGTCAGGAACGTCTCGTAGAGCCCGGCGGCGCGCAGCGCCACCTGGCCCGAGTCGCCGTGGATGTCGAGCATGCCGCCCTGCGTACGGGCGGCGGGGGAGGCGTCCAGGTCGAAGACGGCCGCCTCGATGCCGTGCACATGCAGCACACGGGCGAGGGCGAGGCCGCCGACACCGGCGCCGACGATCGCGATGGGGTGGTGGGGGGTGTGGGTGGTCATGGCGTGCTCCTTGAAGTGAGTCGAAAGGGCTGGGCGGGTACGGGGATCAGTCCGGTACGGCGGTCCGCTCGATGCCGGTGATCACCGCCCGCAGCGCCCACGCCTGGCGGGCCTCGGGCGGCCCGGACAGCAGCTCGCCCGCGAGGGCGGCGACGCGTGGATGCGTGCGGTCCGAGGCGTCGCGCACGGCACGGCGCACGGCGTCCCACTCCTCGTCGGAGGTGTCCTCCACGTGCTCGGCGGCCTGTGCGGTGGCGTGCTGCAGCAGCAGGTCCACGCCCCACGCGGCCTGCGCCGGCGGGACACCGCCCTCGTCGAGCAGGGTCAGCAGGGTCTCGATCAGGGTCAGGTAGTGCGGGCCGCTCGGCCGGGCGGTGAGCGCGGAGCGGGCCAGGCTCGGGTGCTCGAAGAGCATCGCGGTGTAGGAGGTCAGCACCTGCTCCAGCCGCTCGCGCCACGAGCCGTCGGTGGGGACGGGACCGAGGGTGCCCAGCAGCTCGTCCAGTACCAGCGCGTGCAGCTCCGCCGTGTTGCGCACGTAGACGTACAGCGAGGCCGGGCCGGTGTCGAGCTCCTGCGCCAGGCGCCGCATGGTCACCTTCGGCAGACCCTCGGCACGCAGCACGGCCACGGCGGCGGCCACGATGCCCTCCCGGGACAGGGCGGGCTTGGCCGGACGCTCACGGCGGCTGCGGGGGATGTCGGGTCGGTCTGTCATGCCTCCACGGTAACGAACATGTTCGTTGAGAACAAGTTCGTGACGAACATGTTCGTCGTAGACCGGGTGTGGCCTCCGCCACAGGTTCTGCAAAGATGCCTCACGTCATGGTGCAGATACCGAACACGCCCGCGCTCGCGTCCCCCGCCGCGCGCCCCGTGCCCACGAGCGCCGATGTGGCCCGCCTGGCCGGCGTCTCGCGCGCGACCGTCTCCTACGTCCTCAACAACACCAGCGCCGTACGCATCAGCGAGCCCACGCGCCGCCGTGTCCACGAAGCCGCGAAGGAACTCGGGTACGTGCCCCACGCGGCCGCCCGCAGCCTGCGCGCCGGACACAGCCGTCTGGTCCTGATGCCCGCCCCGACCATCCCGATCGGCCCGCTGTACAGCCAGTTCATCAACGAACTCCAGTGGGCGCTCAGCCGCCTCGACTACACGGTGGTCCAGTACGGCACCGTCGGTCTGCACGGCGACGAGGCCGCCCGCGCGTGGGCCGAACTGCGGCCCGTCGCCGTCCTGGTGCCCGGCGCGGGCCTGGGCCCGCAGGGCGTGACGGTGCTCAAGCGCTCCGGCGCCCGGGCCGTCGTCACCCTCGGTCCCGAATCCGTCGAGGGCGCCCACGCCCTGCTCATGGACCACGAGGCCGTCGGCTTCTGCGCGGGCCGCCACCTCTACGACCGCGGCCGGCGCCGCATCGGCGTCCTCGTCCCCGAGGAGGACGGCCTGGAGCCCTTCTCGCTGCCCCGCCTCAAGGGTGTGCGCCGGGCTCTGGACGGCACCGACGCGGCGGTCACCGACCTGCCTCTCGCCTACGAGGAGCAGGCCGCCGCGCGCCTCGCCGCCCGCTGGCACGACCTCGACCTCGACGCCGTGTTCGCGTACAACGACGAGTACGCGATGCTGCTGATGCGCGCCCTGCAGGACGCGGGCGTGCGCATCCCTCAGGAGACGGCCGTGATCGGCGCCGACGACCTCGTGCTCGGCCGGCTGCTGCGGCCACGGCTGAGCACGGTGCACATCGAGCTCCCGTCCGGCCGTGACCTCGCCGAACTGGTGGACCGCGCGGTGCGCGACCCGGGTGCCGTGCCCGAGACGCACGAGGTACTGGGCGCCACGGTGGTCCACCGGGACTCCAGCTGAACCCTCAGGAGGCGCCCATGCGCACGACGGTCGGCATCATCGGCGGCGGCCCCGCCGGGCTGCTCCTCGCCCGGCTGCTGCACCGCGCGGGCCTGGACTGTGTCGTCCTGGAGGCCAGGACGCGGGAGTACGTCGAGCAGCGTCAGCGCGCTGGCATGCTGGAGCAGGGCACGGTGGACGCCCTGCGCGAGGCCGGCGCCGCCGACCGCCTCGGCGCCGAAGGCCTGGTGCACCAGGGCATCGAGCTGCGCTTCGACCGCGAACGCCACCACATCGACTTCCCGGCCCTCACCGGTGGCCGCACGGTCACCATCTACGCCCAGACCGAGATCGTGAAGGACCTCGTCGCCCTCCAACTCGCGGAGGGGCCACCGCTGTTGTTCGAGGCGGAGGCTCTCACGATCGAGAAGCCGGAGAGCGAGGCGCCGGTCGTCCGGTTCGTGCACGAGGGCCGCGAGCAGACGCTGAGCTGCGACTGGGTGGTCGGCTGCGACGGCTTCCACGGCATCTCGCGCGGCACCTTCCCGGCCGAGGTCGGGCGCTCGTACGCGCACGACTACCCGTACTCCTGGCTCGGTGTCCTGGCCGATGTGGCGCCGTCCTGCGACGAGTTGATCTACGCGCGCGGGGAGGGCGGCTTCGCCCTGCACAGCATGCGCTCCCCGCACGTCTCACGCCTGTATCTGCAAGTGCCCAACGACACCGACCCCGACGACTGGCCGGAGGAGCGGATCTGGGACGAACTCGCCGCGCGGTTCGCCGTCGACGCCGACTGGACCCTCAAGCGCGGCCCGATCACCGCCAAGTCCGTGACGCCCATGCGGAGTTACGTCCATGAACCGATGCGCCTGGGCCGGCTGCTGCTGGCCGGCGACGCCGCGCACATCGTGCCGCCGACCGGCGCCAAGGGACTCAACCTCGCCGTCTCCGACGTCCGCGTGCTGGCCCGCGCCTTCGCCGAACTGCACCGCACGGGCTCAGAACGGCTCCTGGACACCTACTCGGACGCATGCCTCGCACGCGTCTGGCAGGCCACGCGTTTCTCGTACGACATGACCCGGATGCTGCACGCTCAGCCGGACGGGGACGCTTTCGAGAACCGGATGCAGCTCGCGCGTCTTGGCCGGATCACCTCGTCCCGGCACGCGGCCGCCGAACTGGCCGCGAACTACACGGGACTGCCGCTCCCGGGCTGAGACCTACTCGCCGTTCTGCTCGGCCTGCGCCTGCTGCTCGGCGACGGCCTTGCGGACCTCGTCCATGTCGAGCTTGCGGGCCTGACCGATGACGTCCGTCAGAGCGGCCTCCGGCAGGGCGCCCGCCTGGGCGTACACCGCGACCTGGTCACGCACGATCATCAGCGTCGGGATCGACTGGATCCCGAAGGCGGCTGCCAGCTCCGGCTGCGCCTCGGTGTCGATCTTGCCGAACACCAGGTCCGGGTTCTCCTCGGCGGCCTTGTCGTAGATCGGGGCGAACATACGGCACGGCCCGCACCAGGCTGCCCAGAAGTCGATCAGGACGAATTCGTTGTCCGTGACCGTCTGGTCGAAGTTCTCCTTGGTGAGCTCCACGGTGCGGCTCATGGCGTGTATCCCTACTTCCTCGTGTCGGGGCGAAGCCGTCGGCACAACGCGGCCGGCCGGTCACGTATTCCGCGCCCCTACCCGTGTGGCCTCCGGCCACACCACCCACCAGACTGGCCCTATGACGGAAACGGAATCCATCGCGTACGACGTAGTGGTGCTCGGGGCCGGGCCCGTGGGGGAGAACGTCGCGGACCGCACGCGTGCGGCCGGTCTCTCCACCGCGATCGTGGAGAGCGAGCTCGTCGGAGGCGAATGCTCGTACTGGGCGTGCATGCCCAGCAAGGCCCTGCTGCGCCCGGTGATCGCCCAGGCGGACGCCCGCCGGCTGCCGGGCCTGAGTCAGGACGTGCAGGGCCCGCTCGACACGGCCGCGGTCCTCGCCCGCCGGGACTACTTCACCTCCCACTGGAAGGACGACGGTCAGGTCGGCTGGCTGGACGGCATCGGCGCCGATCTCTACCGCGGCCACGGCCGCCTCGCCGGACCCCGCACGGTCACGGTGACCGGCCCCGACGGCACGGTGAAGACGCTGACCGCCCGGCACGCGGTCGCCGTCGCCACGGGCACCGGCGCCGCACTGCCCGACCTGCCCGGACTCGCCGAGGTCCGCCCCTGGACCAGCCGCGAGGCCACCAGCGCCGAGGCGGCACCGGGCCGTCTCGTCGTGGTCGGCGGTGGTGTGGTCGCCACCGAGATGGCCACCGCCTGGCAGGCCCTCGGCTCGCGCGTCACCCTCCTGGTCCGCGGCAAGGGCCTGCTCAACCGCATGGAGCCCTTCGCGGGCGAACTGATCGCCGAGGCGCTCACCGCGGCGGGCGTCGACGTGCGCACCGGCACCTCGGTCGAGTCCGTGACCCGGGAGAACGGCACGGTCGTGGTCGTCACCGGCCAGGGTGACCGCATCGAGGCCGACGAGATCCTCTTCGCCACCGGCCGCGTCCCGCGCACCGAGGACATCGGCCTGGACACGGTCGGCCTGGCCCCCGGCTCCTGGCTCACCGTCGACGACAGCCTCCGCGTCACCGGCAGCGAGTGGCTCTACGCGGTCGGCGACGTCAACCACCGCGCGCTGTTGACCCACCAGGGCAAGTACCAGGCCCGGATCGCGGGCGCCGCCATCGCCGCCCGCGCCGCCGGCGTACCGCTCCTGGAGACGGACCCCTGGGGCGCGCACGCGGCCACCGCCGACCACAGTGCCGTCCCGCAGGTCGTCTTCACCGACCCGGAGGCCGCGTCCGTCGGCCTCTCGCTCGCGGAGGCCGAACAGGCCGGGCGCCGGGTGCGTGCCGTGGACGTCGAGTTGTCCTCGGTGGCCGGTGCGGGACTCTACGCGGACGACTACCGCGGCAAGGCCCGCCTGGTCGTCGACCTCGAACGCGAGATCCTGCTCGGCGTCACCTTCGTCGGCCCCGGTGTCGGCGAGCTCATCCACTCGGCGACCGTGGCGGTCGCCGGCGAGGTGCCCATCAGCCGGCTCTGGCACGCGGTGCCGTCCTACCCGACGCTCAGCGAGGTGTGGCTGCGCCTGCTGGAGGCGTACCGGGACAACTGACCTGCGGGACAGCGGAGTTCACGCGGGGGTCACCGGGTCTCGGTGATCCCCGCGCCGCGGTGGGCAACAGCGCCGAGCCGGTCCACGGGTGACTCGCAGCGGGTCCACGGGCCAGTCGGTTTCGGGCTACGGCAGTTCGAAGCCGAGTTCCCGCGCGGCCTCCGCCGGCGTCGGTGCGGTCCACCGCTGCGCCATCGCCTCGTTCGAGGACAGCGAGCGCAACTCGGCGCGGTCCAGGTACAACAGGCCGTCGAGATGGTCCGTCTCGTGCTGCACGATCCGCGCCGGCCAGCCGGTGAACACCTCGTCCACCGCGCGCCCTTGCCCGTCCTCGCCGGTCAGCCGCACCTCGGCGTGCCGGGCCACCACCGCCTGCCACCCCGGCACGCTCAGACAGCCCTCGAAGAACGCGGCCCGCTCGCCGCCGACGGGCTCGTAGGACGGATTGACCAGCACCCGGAACGGCTGCGGCACCCGGCCCCGGGCGACGCGCACCTCGTCCGGCACCGGCGCCGGGTCCTCGATCACCGCGATCCGCAGCGGGACGCCGACCTGCGGCGCCGCCAGGCCCACGCCCGGCGCCGCGTGCATGGTGACCCGCAGGGCCTCGACGAAACGGGCCAGCAGCGCTGGGTCGAGCTGACCGTCGAAGCGCTCGGTGCCCTTGCGCAGTACCGGGTCGCCGGCGGCCACGATCGGCAACGGGCCGTCGGTCGCGAGGAGTTCCTCGACCAGGTCGACAAGGGATGCGGGGTCACGGGGAGTTGCCATCGGGCCAGGATGCCATGACGTTCCGCCACCGCCGTCGCGCCCTGTGACGTACGCCACTTGGGTCGCCGGGAACTCGACGCCCTCCGCGCCCGACTACTGGACCGCCACAGTCACACACCGTCCCCGTCCCCCGGAGATCCCGCCGATGTCCACCGCGCCCCCGACCACCACGGACGAGGCACCGCAACCCGCCGCCGTCCCCGCGCCGACCCCCTCCGGATGGGCCCCGCTGCGCCCCCTGGTGCTGCGCCTGCACTTCTACGCCGGAGTGTTCGTCGCACCGTTCCTGCTCGTCGCCGCCGTCACCGGCTTCCTCTACGCCGGCGCGTTCCAGGCCGAGAAGCTCGTGTACGCCCACGAGATGACCGTCGCGAAGGTCGGCGACACCGAGCTGCCCCTCTCCGAGCAGGTGGCCGCCGCCCGCAAGGCCCACCCCGAGGGCACCGTGTCCGCCGTACGCCCCTCCCCGGACCCCGACGCCACCACCAGGGTGATGCTGTCGGGCGTCGCGGGCGTCGACCCGGACCACACCCTCGCGGTCTTCGTCGACCCGTACACCGGCAAGGTGCGCGGCGCCCTCGAACAGTACGGCTCGACCGGCGCGCTGCCCCTGCGCACCTGGATCGACGAGTTCCACCGCGATCTGCACCTCGGCGACACCGGCCGGCTCTACAGCGAGTTCGCCGCGAGCTGGCTGTGGGTCATCGCGGGCGGTGGTCTGGTGTTGTGGTTCTCCCGCCGCCGGGCCCTGCGCAAGCTGCGCGGCACCAGCGGCCGGCGCCGCACGCTCGGTCTGCACGGCACGGTCGGCGTCTGGGCGGCGGCCGGGTTCATCTTCCTCTCGGCGACCGGCCTGACCTGGTCCACGTACGCCGGTGCGAATATCGACGAACTGCGCACCTCGCTCGGCCAGTCCACCCCGTCCGTCTCCGCGGCGGCCGGCGGCGAGCACGCCGGGCACGGGGCGGCCACCACCACCGGCGACGTCGAACACGGCGCAGGCCTCGACACGGTTCTCGACGCGGCCCGCGCGAAGGGGCTCACCGACCCCGTCGAGATCGTCCCGCCCGCCGACGCGAACTCCGCGTACGTCGTCCGCCAGGTCCAGCGCAGCTGGCCCGAGAAGCAGGACGCCGTCGCCGTCGACCCGGCCACCGGCAAGGTCACCGACGAACTCCGGTTCGCCGACTACCCGTTGCTCGCCAAGCTGACCCGCTGGGGCATCGACCTGCACACCGGCGTCCTGTTCGGTCTGGTCAACCAGATCGCCCTGATGCTGCTCGCGGGCTCCCTGGTCCTGCTGATCGTCTGGGGCTACCGCATGTGGTGGCAGCGCGGCCGGGGCTCCTCCTTCGGCCGGCCGATCCCGCGCGGCGCCTGGCAGAACGTGCCCCCGCAGATCCTCGTCCCGTGCGTCGCCGTCATCGCGGTCCTCGGCTACTTCGTACCGCTGCTCGGCATCCCCCTGGCCGCCTTCATCGCGGCCGACATCCTGCTGGGCGAGATAGCCCACCGGCGGGGGACAGCGGCGGCCGCATGACGGACGACCCCCGGGTCACCTCGATACGGAGGTGACCCGGGGGTCGGTCGTGCGTGTCGCTCGTGCGGTACGGCTCAGACCTGCTCGAAGTCGCCCGCGAGCGCCGAGGCGATCCGCAGGTGCGAGTCGGCCTCGTCGTCCCGGCTCTGCCGCTGCAGCGTGCGGCCGAGCAGCAGCCGGGCGTAGTGGTCCACCGGGTCGCGCTCGACGATGACACGCAACTCGCTCTCCGCGCGCTTCAGTTGGGCCGAGTGGTAGTAGGCCCGCGCCAGCAGCAGCCGGGGTCCGCTCTGCTCCGGCACCTCCTCGACCAGCCCGTCCAACACCCGTGCGGCGGCCGTGAAGTCCTTGGCGTCGAAGAACATCTGCGCGCGCTCCCAGCGCTCCGCCGGTGTTCCGTGGTCGTAGTACGTGGTGTCCACTCGTTGCCTCCTTCGGCCTGCACAACCGGAGGAGTTGATTGAATATTCCACTACCTCTGGGGTGGCGGGTGCGTCAGGAGCGGCGCGCGGCCAGCTCCGCGTTGGCCCGCTCGGTCACCTGGGCCAGCACGCGTCCGGCCGCCGCCAGGTCCTCGGCCGGGATGCCGGCGTAGATCCGGGCGGATATCGCCCCGGTCTCGGCCGACACCTCGGCGCAGTACGCCCGCCCGGCGTCCGTGAGCCCGACCCGCGAGGCCTCGGGCGCCAGCAGCCCCTTGCCGATCAGCTCGTCGACGACGCCCTGGACCTCGGCCGTGCCGGTCTTGAGCGCGCCGGAGACCTCCTCGGCGAGCGCGTCGCGCTCGACGGGGCCGCCGACGACGCGGGTCAGGGTGATCTGCTGGGAGAAGGTGGTGCCGCGGAGGGCCAGAACGCTCTCCAGGACCGCGCGGCCCGCGTAGTGGGCCAGGCCGATGACCTGGCCGTTGACGGTGGGTGCGATGGTGGTCATGACTGCTCCGTCTCGTTGTCTTGGTCTTCGCCTTCGTCTTCGTGCTCGTTGTCGTCGTGCACGGTGGGCGCGAAGGGGTCCAGGGGTGCGTCGAGCAGGGTCGCCAGATCGCGCGAGAACTCCTTGGCGCGCGGGCTGTCCAGCCCGCCGAGCGGCGCCAGCAGCTGCCGCAGCAGCCCCTGTACGACCTTGATCGCGCGCCCGGTGACCTCGCGGCCCTGCTCGGTGAGCGCCAGTTGCACGGCGCGGGGATCCCTGGGGTCCCGGTCCCGCTCGACCAGGCCGGCCGCCTCCAGGGCGCGCGCCAGCTTGGACACGTAGAGCGGTTCAAGACCCGTGACGTCGGCCAGGCGCCGCTGGCTGGGACGCTCTCCGGCCCGCCGCAGGCCGTACAGCGAGGCCACCAGGACGTACTGCGCGTGGGTCAGCCCCAGCGGGGCCACCGCCCGGTCGACCGCGACCCGCCACTTCATCGACAGCCGCCACACCAGGGCGCCGGGCGTCGCCTTCTCGGAACCTGTGCCGGAACCCGCGCCTGAATCCTTGCTCATGACGAATACAGTACATGGCGACTATGTCCATGGCTACTAATTTCACCCGGACTGACGGAACGGCCCTCACGGGGCTAGGTTGTGGGACATGAGCAATCTTGATCGCGAGGCGGTTCCCGCCCTGTGCGGTGGTCGTGGCTTCGTGGTGGCGGAGCCCGTGCGTGAACTCCTCAGCCCTCGCCGGGTCCAGCTCGGCGCGTCGACCGAGGTCCGTCGTCTGCTGCCCAACCTGGGTCGCCGGATGGTCGGCGCCTGGTGCTTCGTCGATCACTACGGCCCCGACGACATCGCCGACGAGCCCGGGATGCAGGTCCCGCCGCACCCGCACATGGGCCTGCAGACGGTGAGCTGGCTGCACGAGGGCGAGGTGCTGCACCGCGACTCGACGGGCAGCCTGCAGACGATCCGCCCGCGCGAGCTCGGCCTGATGACCTCCGGCCGCGCGATCAGTCACTCGGAGGAGAGCCCCCGTCCGCACGCGCGGCTCCTGCACGGCGCGCAGCTGTGGGTCGCTCTCCCCGACGGCCACCGCCACACCGACCCGCGCTTCGAGCACCACGCCGAGCTCCCGGTCGTCACGGCACCGGGACTCAAGGCCACCCTGATCCTGGGCGACCTCGACGGGGCGAGCTCGCCCGGCACGACGTACACCCCGCTCGTCGGCGCCGACCTGACGCTCGCTGCCGGGGCGGACGTACGCATCCCGCTGGAGCGGGACTTCGAGTACGCCGTCCTCGCGATGTCCGGCGAGACCCGCGTCGACGGCGTGCCCCTGCTGCCGGGCTCGATGCTCTACCTCGGCTGCGGCCGCGACGAACTGCCGGTGCGGGCCGAGTCGGACGCCGGTCTGATGCTTCTGGGCGGTGAGCCGTTCGAGGAGGAGCTGATCATGTTCTGGAACTGGATCGGCCGCACCCAGGAGGAGATCGAGCAGGCCCGCACGGACTGGATGACGGGGACCCGCTTCGGCGAGGTGAAGGGCTACGACGGTGACCCGGTGCCGGCGCCCGAACTGCCCCCGGTGGCGTTGAAGCCGCGAGGCAGGGTGCGCTGACCTCTGCGGTTCAGGAGGTCGTCCCGAAAGCCGCCGGCCCGTCGACGTCCCCCGCGTTCTGGTCGCGGGGGACGTCGACGGAGCCCAAGGCCACTCCGAGTGGCTTACGCGCCCTCGGGAGCCTCGATCATCGGTGCTTCCTGGAACGGCGGATGAGCAGCAGGGCGATGAACGCGCCGGCCGCGGCGAGCAGCGGGACGCGGTTGGCGCGTGCCGCCCGCATGCCCTGATCGGCCTTCTCGAGCACCGGATCCGGGGTCTTCTCCCGGGCGAGCTGCCCGGCCTGGACCGCCTTGTCGCGGACCTGTTCCGTGGCCGCGCCGGCCTTGACCCGTACGGTCTCCGGGGTTTTGTCGTGCACCACCTGGGCCACGTGCGACGCCTTGTCCCGCAGTTGCGCCTTGGCCTGGGTCGTCTTCTCCTCGACCTGCTGCTTGACGGCGTCCGTCTTCTCCTGGGCACGGGCTTTGACGTCGGCCTTGGCCGCGAGCGCCTCGACGGTCTCGCCGAGTTCCTCGCGCGTCGCCTCGACCCGCTCACGCAGTTCCTCCGTGGAGGGTGCTGCCTCATCGCCCGTGTGCGGCTTGTCCTGAGTCATCGGTGTGCCTTCTCCTTGATTTCGGCTACGTCTGCCTTGACGCTGTCGATGGTCTGTTCCGGCGTCGGCGGGGACGCCTTGCTGATCTGCTGCTTGCCGAGAGCCGCCATCAGTCCGGTGACGGCGGCCAGGGCCGCGGTGGTGATCAGCGCCGCCGCCCACACGTCCATGACGAGCGAGAGCGCGGCGATCACGGTGACCACCAGTGCCTGGAGGGTGAGGACACCCAGCAGCCCGGCGCCGCCGAACAGTCCGCCACCCTTGCCGAAGCGCCTGCCCTTCTGAACCATCTCCGCCTGCGCCAGGCGCATTTCGTCGCGGACCAACTGCGACAACTGCTGCGAGGCGCGTTGGACCAGATCGCCGACCGGTTCCTGCGCTCCACTGCCGGTGCGGGGGGTGCCTTCTGTTGTCATGTGTGCTCACCTGTCCTCGTCGACGATCGACTGGCCTTCTGCTGCCACCACCTGATCGGGTGTCCGGGTACCCCGGCAACGACACCTCATCGCCGCACCGGAAATGGCATCAGGAAATACGAGGGCTGAAACGCGTCAACGGGGGCACTCGGTTGTCTGCGGCACCGATGGGCGCTGCTTCCCGAAGGAAAGAGAAACTCGTGTACATAGGTCTGGGTACCGTCGTCCTCATCATTGTCATTGTCCTCATCGTCATGATGCTGCGCCGCCGCTGACCCGTGCCTTTTTGACCGCACGATCAGCCATGACCACAGCCCGCCCCGGATTCCTGGGAATCCCTGGGCGGGCGTGGTCGCGTTCAGTGGTGGGTCTGGCGGGGACGGCGATCTCGTGCCACGGGTTCCTCCAGGTCGGAAACAGGACAGAGGCGGGTCGGAGCCAGGTCAGATCGTGAAGCGGTCGGGGTCGGCGGCCTTCCAGTCGGCCGCCCAGTCGGCGGGCGGCTCGACCAGCAACTGGCCGGGGGAGAGCCAGTCGTACAGCACGTCGTAGGAGCGCACCGTCTGCGGGTCGACGCGCCGCCGCAGCATGTGCGGGTGGAGCTGTGCGGGGTCGGTGACTCCCATGGAGGCCATGATCTGCAGGGCGCTGCCGACAGTGGCCTCCTGGAGGCGTCGCACCCGCGCGGCCTTGTCACTGACGTCCAGCGCGCGGGCCCGGCGCGGATCCTGGGTGGTGACGCCGACGGGGCAGGTGTTGGTGTGGCAGCGCTGGGCCTGGATGCAGCCGACCGCGAACATCATGGCGCGGGCCGCGTTGCCGTAGTCGGCGCCCTGGATCATGCGTTTGACGAGGTCCGTCCCGGTGGCGATCTTGCCGCTCGCGCCGATCCGGATCCGGTCCCGCAGGCCGGCGCCGACCAGCGCGTTGTGCACGGTCATCAGGCCCTCGGTGAGCGGTGTGCCGATGTGGTCGGCGAATTCGAGCGGTGCGGCGCCCGTACCGCCCTCCGCGCCGTCGACGATGATGAAGTCGGGCGCGGTGCCCTCCTCGATCATCGCCTTGCACACGGCGAGGAACTGGCGCCGGGACCCGACGCACAGCTTGAAACCGGCCGGCTTGCCGCCGGACAGCTCCCGCATCCGCGCGATGAAACGGACGAGTTCACGAGGCGTGGAGAACACCCGGTGGTACGGCGGTGACACGACCGTCTCCCCCTGGGGCACGTCCCGCACCCGGGCGATCTCCGCGTTGACCTTGGCTCCGGGCAGCACACCCCCGATCCCGGGCTTGGCCCCCTGCGAGAGCTTCAGCGACACGCACTTCACGCTCTCGCCCGACGCCTTCTCGGCGAACTCCCCGGCATCGAAGTCCCCGTCCCGGGTCCGGCAGCCGAAGTAGCCGGTACCGATCTCCCAGACCAGGTCACCGCCCGGGCGCAGGTGGTACTCCGACAGGCCGCCCTCACCGGTGTCGTGCGCGAAACCGCCCGCCGCGGCGCCCTCGTTGAGCGCCAGGACGGCATTGGCGGACAGCGAGCCGAAGCTCATCGCGGAGACGTTCAGCAGGGCCATGTCGTAGGGCCGGGTGCAGTCCGGGCCTCCGATCCGTACGCGCGGCGGGTGTTCGGGCACCGGGCGGGGCGCCATCGACGGCACCAGGTACTCGTATCCCGCCTGGTACACGTCGCGTTCGGTACCGAACGGCTCCTCGGCGGCGGTGCCCTTGGCGCGCTCGTAGACGATGCTGCGGATGTCCCGGTCGAAGGGCCGCCCGTCGAAGTTCCGCTCCACGAAGTACTGCTGCAGCTCGGGGCGGATGCGCTCCAGCAGGAAGCGGGCGTGCCCGATCACCGGATAGTTGCGCAGCACCGAGTGCCGTCGCTGGGTCAGGTCCCACACCCCGATCGCGCCGAGCGCGGCCAGTGGCACAGCGGCCACCCACCACCACGGCGACGTCATCACGGCCGCACCGACCACTGCGAGGGCGGCGCACACGACCACCGCGACCATTCCTGTTCTCAGCACGGTCCACGAGTAACCCGCCTGGCCCGTCTCATGCGGGCCGCCGCGGCGTCCGGACGCGCTCGGAGGCCAAAAAACGGTTGTGTTGATTTCCGTACTTTGTCGCGCCGTTGATATTCGGCGGTGCGGGGTCCGCCATTAATAAATGGATGAAGGTGTGGGACCGAAAACGATAGGCACCCGACCTGCCGAGGGCCGCCCACCGTAATACCGGACGGGCTTCCTCGATATTCACGCATTGCAAGGGGAGGTTTTGTATGACTGACAACATGTGGGGCTACCAGGCCGAGACGGGTCACCAGGCGGGGATGGACCTGACCGGATTCAAGGTCGAGGCGAGCGATGGATCGATCGGCAAGGTCGACAAGCACTCCGAGGACGTCGGGGCCGCGTACATCGTCGTCGACACCGGAGTGTGGATCTTCGGCAAGCAGGTTCTGCTCCCCGCCGGTGTCATCTCGTCCATCGACGTCGCGGAGCGGACGGTCCACGTCGGCCGCACCAAGGAAGAGATCAAGAACTCCCCCGAGTTCGACAAGGACAAGCACGTCGGGGACGCCGGCTACCACGAGCAGGTCGGCGGCTACTACGGAGACCGACAGGTCTGACCGTCACTCCGCAGCACAGCACATGAGGGCGGGCACCGGCACTCTGCCGGTGCCCGCCTTTGTGGGCCACCTCGGTGAACCCCGCCTCGATATAAGGGCGTACGGCTTCCACGACCGAACTGTGAGAGGGCGTGACCGAAGGCCGGGGTGGTGTGGGGTCAGCCGGCGGTGAGCACGGAGTCGTCCTGGGGGCGGGCGCCGGGGAGTCGGTGGCGGGCGGCGACGAGGGCCGACTCGACGTCCCGGGTACCGGTGGACACACACAGCGTGTAGGCGACGTCGTCCATCCGGCGTCGTGCGGCGGGGCTGCCGTTCTCGGCATGCAGCGCGCACAGGGTCTCGTACTGCTCGACGAGGTCCTTCAACACCGCGGGGTGGGCCATCAGCACCAGAGGTCTCCATTCGCGTGAACCTGACGGTCGCGATCCGAATACCCCCGACCCGCCTGCCCATGCGCGCAGGTCCGCGCGGCCGACGTCGCCACCTGATCAGCGCACGGTCGTTACCCGTCCAGAGAGTTGTTCTTACGTGGCGGGAGAGCCAGCATGAGGCAGTTTCCCTTGGAGGCACTCGACTTGGCGCCCGGGCGCCTGGTGGAGTGGCGGCTCGGGCGGACGGGGGAGCAGGCCGGCGGCGGCGCTGACGGGCCGGTCAGAAGGGCCTCGTTCAACCAGGACAAGCACTTCAGCGTGGCCGAGGAGGGCCGCAAGGCGGACGATCTGTTCTCCTCCTGGCTCGCCGTCGCGTTCGAGGTGTCGGGGACCCTCGACCGGAGCGCACTGGAATCCGCCCTGCTGCACTTCGCGCAGCGGCACGAGGTGCTGCGGTGCGAGTTCCGGCGGCTGGCGGGCGAGTTGGCGTGCGAGCCGCTCGGCCCGCAGGACATCGGCCTGACGCCGGTCGAGGTAGGGGAGTTCGACTCCACGGACGAACTGCGGACCTTCCTGTCCGACAGCTTCAAGGAGCGGATCGACACGCTCTCCTGGCCGCTGTTCCTGATGGGAGCGGTGGTCCGGGACGACTCCTCGACGGTGTACCTCGCCTTCGACCACATCGTGTGCGACGGCATGTCGATGCCGAACGTCGTCAGCGACATCCAGACCGCGTACACCGCGTACGCGGCCGGCTGTGACGTCGTACTCCCCACGGTCGGCAGCTACTTGGACTTCGCGCAGGAACAGCGCCACCGCTATCTGGCGATCAGCGAGTGCGACAGCCGGCTGGACTACTGGAAGTCCTTCATCGCGCGCAACGGTGAGTTCTTCCCGCGGTTCCCGCTCGATCTCGGGATCGACCCGGAGCGTACGTACCCCACCGTCAACGAGGCGTTCCCGCTCCTCGACGCCCGGCAGACCGCCGAGTTGGAGAACCGTTGCCGCGCGGTCGGCGGGAAGGCGTTCATGGGGGTGCTGGCCGCGGTCGCGATCTCCCTGCGACAGACGGGCGGTCCAGGCGTCTACCGCGGGGTGATGCCGGTCAGCGAACGCGGCAAAGGCGGCTGGCTGGGCTCGATGGGATGGTTCGTCAACACCCTGCCCATCGAGTTCTCCGCGGCGCAGGAGGAGAGCTTCGCCGAGGTGGTAGCCAATGTGCGGGCCGGCTTCGCGGACATGCTGCGCAGCATCGACGTGCCGTTCGTCAGGGTGTGGGAGCTGCTGGCGCCGGACGACTTCGCCAAGCGCACCTGGCCCTTCCCGGTGAACTTCTTCTCCTACGCCGACATGAGGAAGTGCCCGGGAGCGGAGAACCACGACAACTGGCGGCCCACGACCCACGTATGGGCGTCACGCTCCAACGGAACCTCCTCCTGGTTCCAGCGGGACACCTCCGGCCTCCACATGAACTCGATCTACGCCGACACGCCCCAGTCCCGGCGAACCATGACGGAACTGCGCCGCACACTCCAGCAAGTCCTGCTGGAGAACTCGGACTTCGGCACGATCCCGGCGCCGCGTAGGCAGACGGCGGGACCGCGCGTGGCGGTGCCGACGAGGTGACGCGGGCGTCGGCAGGCACCAGAGCCGGCTCTTCGCCCGCCCTAGCCTGCCGCGTCCGGCTTCCACTCCTGGACGAGGAGGCCGAGCAGGACCTCGTCCAGGAACTCGCCCATGACCCAGGCCGAGGAGCGCAGCACGCCTTCGCGGACGAAGCCGTTGCGCTCGGCGGCGCGCAGCATCGCCTCGTTGTCCGCGAGCGTCTCGATCTGCAGCCGCCGCAAACCGCGTACGACGAAGCCGTAGTGGCACAGCACCGCGACGACGTCGGTGCCGTAGCCCTTGCCGCGGGCGGAAGGCCGCAGCCCGAGCCCGATGTGCGCGTACCGGTTGTGGTTGTCGATGCCCCACAACGTCGCGCCGCCGAGCAGCGTGCCGCCGTCCAACTCCACCACGGAGAACCGGACCTGGCCGTCGTCCTTGTCATCGGTCGCGATCCGCGCGTCCTTCGCCTTGGGCGTGATCGGCCGCCACGGCCGGTCGTCGGACCGCGAGTAGTTGGCCACGTCGTCGTGGAGTTCGGCCTGGAGGATCGCAGTGTCCTCCTCGTGCCGGGCCCTGAGCCCGACCTTGCTGCCCGTTAGCATGCGAGCTTCCTATCCGAGCGGCCCGACCTGCGGCAAACGAATAAGCCGGCGCTCGTCGCAGGGCAAGGCCGCGGTGGCCCGGCGGAATCTTTTCCTGCACGGCCCTTGCCGTCGTTCGCGGCCCCTCCCTACAGTCTCGTCCCAGTCAGTCGATACGTATCGACAGCGCATCGACACCGAGGGGACCGAGGGAGGTGCTCGCATGGTGACAAGCCGGGATGTGGCCCGGTTGGCGGGCGTCTCCCAGAGCACCGTCTCCTACGTCATGAGCGGGCGCCGCTCGATATCCCCCGAGACCCGGCGTCGGGTCGAGGAGGCGATCGAGACCCTGGGGTTCCAGCCCAACGCCGGTGCGCGGGCGTTGGCGAGCCAGCGCAGCCAAGTCATCGGCCTGGTCGTGCCGTTCGCGCCGGGGGCCGACATGACGGGCGTGCTGCCCTTCATCGAGACGATCACCAAGTGCGCCCGGGAAGAGGACCACAACGTCATCCTGGCCACCGAGGACGAGGGCGCCGAGGGCCTCACCCGGCTCAGCGACCAGTCCCTGTGCGACGCGATCGTGCTGATGGAGGTCGGGTCCAAGGACCCGCGCATCCCCGTGGCGGCCGGGCTGAGCGTGCCCGTCATCCTGATCGGCGTACCGGACGACCCCGCGGGCCTTTACTGCGTCGACCTGGACTACACCCTGGCCGGACGCATGGCGGTGGACCAACTGGCCGCCTCCGCGCACGACCGCGTCGTCCTGCTCGGCTACCCGCGTGACGTGCTGGAGCGCGACGTCAACTTCGTCCGGCGCTTCCTGCGGGGAGCCGAGGACGCGGCCGCCGCGCACGGCATCGCGTACGCCGAGGTGAGCCCGCCGGACACCAGCCGGGCCGGAGCCGAGGCCGCCCTGGACGAGGCGCTCGCGGAACGGGGGCCCGGCGGGGGAGAGCGGCTCGGACTCGTCGTCCCCGACCCCCAGTTGATCCAGCCGACCCTGCAGAGCCTGCTGGACCGCGGTCTGGTCCCGGGCCGCGACCTGTCCGTCATCGGACTGTGCACGGACCGGACGGCCGAGACCTCCACACCTCCCGTCACCAACCTCTCGCTGGAACCCAGGGACGTCTCGCGCCGCGCGATGCGGATCCTGTTCCGGCTGCTGAACCGCGAGAGCGTGCCCGCCCCTTCGACCGTCGAACTGGTAACCCCACGTCTGACCCTGCGTCGGACGAGCCTGCCCAACCGCTGATCCCCACTGTTTCGTGTCAAGGGGGATGACGCGTCATTGCTGTCGATACGCATCGACACCCCCGCGCGGTCCGCCCGAGACAGCGCCGACCGAGGAGAGAACGAACATGGCTCAACGACGAGCGATCCTCAGCAGAACGACACTGACCGTGACCCTCGCGCTCATGGCGCCGCTCTCGCTGAGCGCCTGTGGCTCGAACAGCGGATCCTCCGGCGGCGCCGACACACTGCGGGTGATGGACTACTACGCGGATCAGCCCGACAAGGGCATCTACGCGAAGGTCCTGGACGCGTGCGGGCGGCAGAACGGCGTGACGATCAAGCGGGAGGCCGTGGCCGGCCCGTCCCTGATACCCAAGGTGCTGCAACAGGCCTCGTCGCGGACCCTGCCCGACGTCCTGATGCTCGACAACCCCGACCTGCAGCAGATCGCCGCCAGCGGCGCCCTCGCCCCGCTCAGTGACTTCGGCCTGAAGGCGGACGGCTACGCCAAGGGCGTGGTGGACGCCTCGACCTACCAGGGCAAGCTCTACGGCCTGCAACCGGTGACCAACACGATCGGCCTCTTCTACAACAAGGACATGCTCGACAAGGCGGGGGTGAAGCCGCCCACCACCTGGGCCGAGCTCAAGTCGGCCGCCAAGAAGCTCACTTCGGGCAAGCGGTACGGCGTCGCCTTCGCCGCACCGGCCACCTACGAGGGGACCTGGCAGTTCCTGCCGTTCATGTGGTCCAACGGCGGCGACGAGAAGGACATAGCAACTTCCCGGACCGCGCAGGCACTTCAGCTCTGGGTGGACCTGGTCAAGAGCGGCTCGGCCTCCAAGTCCGTGGTCAGCTGGGGCCAGGCCGACGTCAACGACCAGTTCGCGGCGGGCAACGCGGCCATGATGATCAACGGCCCCTGGCAGTTCCCGATCCTGGACAAGAAGACCAGCCTGCACTACGACGTGGTCCAGATCCCCGTGCCCAAGGCCGGCGGAACTCCCGTCGTCCCGCTGGGCGGTGAGACCTGGACCGTCCCGCAGACCGGCAACGCGCAGCGCCAGGACAAGGCGGCCAAGGTCGTCGCCTGCCTCAACTCCGACAAGAACCAGCTGGCGCTCGCCCAGCAGCGCCAGACCGTGCCGACGAAGACCGCGCTGATGGACCGGTTCGCCGCTCAGCAGCCCAGGATGAAGGCGTTCACCGACCAGGTGCGCAACGCCCGTGCCCGCACCGGTGAGTTGGGCAAGGACTGGCCGAAGGCCGCCACCAGGATCTACACCGCGATGCAGACCGCGCTCACCCAGGGGGCGACCCCGGCGAAGGCACTGAAGCAGGCCCAGGATGGCTGACGTACTGCGTCGCGCGGTGCGGGCCAAGGAGCCTGCGGTACCGGCCACGGAGAGCGCCCCGGCGGGCCGGAGGCTCGGGAAGCTGGGCGGACGCGGCCGGCGGGGCCAGTCGCACCTGCTGTTCCTGCTGCCCGCCGTGGCCTACCTGGTGGCCTTCCTCGGCTACCCGGTCGTGAAGAACGTCGTCATGGGGTTCCAGCACTACACGACGAGCACCTTCTACACCGGCGAGGCGCCCTGGGCCGGACTCGCCAACTACCGGGCCGTCATATCGTCCTCGGTCTTCGACAAGGCACTGCTCAACACGCTGCTGTTCACCGTGGGTTCGATCGCGGGGCAGTTCCTCATCGGCCTGGCGATCGCCCTGTTCTTCCGCCGCAGGTTCCCGCTGAGCGGCGTACTGCGCTCCCTGCTGCTGTTGCCGTGGCTGGTGCCGCTGATCGTCTCCAGCGCGGTGTGGCGCTGGATCCTCGACCAGGACAACGGCGTCCTCAACCGCTTCCTGGGTGCCCTGCACCTCGTACAGGACCGTCCCGGCTGGCTGACCAGCACCTCGCTCGCGCTGTTCGCGGTGATCGTGGTCAACATCTGGATAGGGATCCCGTTCAACGTCGCGATCCTCTACGGCGGACTCCAGGACATCCCCGAGGAGTTGTACGAGGCGGCGGCCCTGGACGGCGCGACGGGCTGGCGGGCCTTCCGGCACGTGACCTGGCCCCTGCTGCGTCCCGTGGTCAGCGTGGTGCTCGTCCTCGGCGTCGTCTACACGGTCAAGGTGCTCGACGTCATCCTCGGGCTCACCAACGGCGGACCGGCGAACGCGACGCAGACCATCGCCAGCCAGTCCTACCAACTCTCCTTCCAGCAGTTCGACTTCGGACAGGGTGCCGCACTCGGCAACGTCCTCATCGTCATCTCGCTGGTCTTCGCCGTCCTCTACCTGCGCGCGAACCGCCGCGCCGTCGAGCAGTGAGGCCGTCATGGCAACCGTCACGCACACACCGGTCCGACCGGTCAGGCACCCACCCGTCCACCGGCGCCGCTCCCGGCGGCCCTGGGGATACACCGCCATCGGCGCGCTGATCCTGGCCGTGATGCTGTTCCCGGTCTACTGGATGGTCAACGTCTCCCTCCAGCCGGCCAACACCGCGGTGAGCACGCCCTGGTTCCCGACCCATCTGAACTTCGACGGCTACGCCACCGCGTTGAGCCAGCAGGGGGCCAACCTCCTGACCAGCCTGGTGGTGGCGGTGGGCAGCGTGGTGTTCAGCCTGATCATCGCGAGCCCGGCCGCGTACGCGCTCGCCCATGTCAACGCGCGCTGGGTCGGGCCGGTGCTGTTCGGGATCCTGATCAGCCAGATGGTCCCCGGCATCGTCGTGGCCAACGCCCTCTACAGCGCGTACAACGACCTCGGGCTGCTCAACTCGATCCCCGGCCTGGTCCTGGCCGACTCCACCGCGGGCATTCCGTTCGCGATCCTGATCCTGCGGGCCTTCATGGGCAACATCCCGTCCTCGGTGATCGAGGCGGCCCGGGTGGACGGGGCGGGCAGGGTCCGGGCGTTCGTGTCGATCGTCCTGCCGATGAGCAGGAACGCCCTCATCACGGCAGGGCTGTTCACGTTCCTGTTCACCTGGAGCGACTTCCTCTTCGCGCTGACCCTGACCACGACCGAGGACGTCCGACCCGTCACCCTCGGCCTCTATCAGTACCTCGGCGCCCACGTCAGCGACTGGAACGCGGTGATGGCCACCGCGACCCTCGCCTCGGTCCCGGCTCTCGTGCTGCTCCTGGTGGCGCAGCGCTACATCGCCACCGGCGTGACCGGCGGAGCCGTCAAATGACCCGCCCCCAGGGCGACTTCACAGAAAGGGAGCACACCCCTGTGACCACGTCTTCCGCACCGCCCCCGGCCCCGATCCGCGTGACCGTGTGGGGGGAGAACCGCCACGAGAAGATCGAGGAGCACGTGGCCAAGATCTACCCGCAGGGCATGCACACCACGATCGCCGAGGGCATCAAGGAGAACCTCCTCGACGCCTGCACCGTACGCACCGCCACGCTGGACGATCCCGAACACGGCCTGACCGAGGAGGTGCTGGCCTCGACCGACGTCCTCACCTGGTGGGGGCACGCCGCCCACGCCGAGGTGTCCGACGAGGTCGTGGAACGGGTGCACCGGCACGTCCTGTCCGGTATGGGCCTCGTGGTCCTGCACTCCGGCCACTGGTCGAAGATCTTCGTCAAGCTCATGGGTACCAGCTGCACCCTGCGCTGGCGCAACGAGCACGACCGCGAACTGGTGTGGACGGTGAACCCGACTCACCCCATCGCCAAGGGAGTTCCGCATCCGCTCATCGTCGACGAGGACGAGATGTACGGCGAGTTCTTCGACATCCCCGTCCCGGACGAACTGGTCTTCGTCAGCTCGTTCACGGGCGGCGAGGTGATCCGCAGCGGCTGCACGTTCCGTCGCGGCCACGGCAGGATCTTCTACTTCAGCCCCGGCGACCAGGACTACCCCGTCTACCACAACAAGGACATCCGTCGGGTGATCGCCAACGGCGTCCGGTGGGCGCGCACGGACCGGCCCGAGCGCAGCCACCCGGTGCTGCTGCGCTACGACACCGACGACTTCTTCAACGGCGTGGACTACTCGGGGCCGCTTCGATGACCCACCGGACGATTCCCTGCGGGCCCGACAACCCCCTGCGCGTGATCGTGGTCGGCGCCGGCTCCATGGGACAGCAGTGGCTGACCACCGTCTCCGCCGCGCCCGAGACCGAGCTCGTGGGCATCGTCGACCTCGACCTGGACGCGGCTCATCGTTCGGCCGCCGGGCTGGGTCTGCCGGACCTGCCGGTCGGCTCCGACGCGGTCGCGCTCGCGGCCGGCACGGGCGCTCAGGCACTCGTCAACGTGACGGTCCCGGTGGCCCATCACCCGGTCACCACCGCCGCGTTGTTCGCCGGGCTGCCTGTCCTCGGTGAGAAGCCGATCGCCGACACCCTGGCCCGCGCCCTGTCCCTCGCCGCCGCGTCCGAGGTGAGCGGCGAGCTGTTCATGGTGAGCCAGTCACGGCGCTGGAATCCCCAACTCTTCGCCCTCCGAGGGATGTTGGGGGAACTCGGTGCGATCGGCACACTGACGACCGAGTTCTTCAAGGCTCCGCACATGGGCGGTTTCCGCGAGGAGATGGCGTACCCGCTGCTGATCGACATGGCGATCCACGCCTTCGACTCGGCCCGCTTCCTGCTCGGCGCGGACCCGGTCTCCGCCTACTGCCAGGCGTACAACCCGCCCTGGAGCTGGTACGACGGCGACGCCGCCGCGAGTGCCGTCTTCGAGATGGAGGGGGGTGCGCGCTATGCGTACAACGGCAGTTGGTGCAGTCCGGGCGCCGAGACCTCGTGGAACGGAGTGTGGCGGGCGAGCGGCGAGAAGGGATCGGCGCAGTGGGACGGGGACACCGAGCCCGTGCTCGTCGCCGACGTACAACCCGCCGAGCGGCCCCGCTCCCCGTACACCGACATCGCCGGAGCACTCCAGGTCTTCGTCGAGGCGCTGCGGACCGGCAGCGTGCCCATGGGCGAGGTGCACGAGAACACCATGAGCCTGGCGATGGTCGAGGCCGCGGTGGAGTCGGCCAGGACCGGCCGGCGCGTACTCGTCGACGACGTGCTCGACCAGGCGTACGCGGTGGCCCTGCGCGAGGAGAGCCGCCCCGACGTCCGCGCCGCTCTTGCCGGTTGGCCCTCCGTGCGCGACGCCCTCGCCCCGCACCCGGCACCGCCCGCCGCCGCGTCCGCCTGACGCCCCACCGACAGGGAGATCCCATGCCCCGCCCTTCGCCCGACCCCGTGTCCGGCCGCCCCCGCCTCGGGGTGGCGATGATCGGCCACTCGTTCATGGGAGCCGTGCACTCCCAGGCCTGGCGCACCGCCCCCCGCGTGTTCGAGCTGCCCTTCGACGTCGACATGACCGTCGTCTGCGGCCGTGACCCGAAGACCACGGCGCGGGCCGCCGAGCGGCTGGGGTGGGGCGACTGGGCGACCGACTGGCGGCAGGTGGTGCGCCGCGACGACGTGGACGTCGTCGACATCTGCACACCCGGCGACTCCCACGCCGACATCGCGATCGCCGCCCTGGCCGCCGGCAAACACGTGCTGTGCGAGAAGCCTCTCGCCAACACGGTGGAGGAGGCCGAGCGCATGGCCGCGGCAGCCCAGGCGGCCGCGGAGGCCGACGTCCGGTCGATGGTCGGCTTCAACAACCGGCGGGTGCCCGCGCTGGCCCACGCCGCGTGGCTGATCGCCGAGGGCGTGATCGGCGAGGTGCGGCACGTCAGGGCCCAGTACCTCCAGGACTGGATCGTCGACCCCGAGTTCCCGCTGGTGTGGCGGCTGCGCAAGGAACGGGCCGGGTCCGGCGCGCTGGGCGACCTCGGTTCGCACGTCATCGACCTGCTCCAGCACCTGACGGGCGAGCGGCTCACCGGGGTGTCGGCGGTACAGGCCACGTTCGTCACCGAGCGCCCGCTGCCGACGGAGTCCAGCGGGCTCTCGGCGAGCGCGGGGGAGGAGCGCGGACAAGTGACCGTCGACGACGCGACCGCGTTCACCGGCCGCCTGGAAGGGGGCGCACTCGTCGTGGTCGAAGCGACGCGCTTCGCCACGGGACGCAAGAACGCGATGCGGATAGAGGTGAACGGATCACGGGGGTCGCTCGCCTTCGACTTCGAGGCGATGAACGAGCTCCAGCTGTACGACGCCACCGATCCGGAGACGGAGGCGGGATTCCGCCGGATCCTGGAGACGGATCCCGAACACCCCTACCTGAGCGCCTGGTGGCCGCCCGGTCATGGACTGGGCTACGAGCACGCGTTCGTCCACCAGGTCCACGACTTCCTGACGGCGCTGGCGGAGGACGGGAGCCGGCCGAGTCCGTCGTTCGCCGACGGCCTCCAGGTCCAGTACGTGATGCGGGCCGTCGAACGCAGCGCCGCGGACTCCTCCCGCTGGACGAGCGTCGACTGAGCGGCCGGGCGTGACGTGAGCGCGTTCATCACGCGCGCGTGCGGGGCGCGTTCACCCCGCGTCGAGCAGCCGCAGCCCCAGCGGAGTCGCCGAGTGCAGGACATATTTGCCGGCGCGTCGGCTGTCGACCAGGCCGCCCTCGCGCAGCACCCCGAGCTGGTGGCTGACGCTCGGCAGGGAGAGGCCCACCGCCTCGGCGACCTCGGACGTGGTCCGGCCCTCCCGCTCGGCCACGTCCGCCAGGACCGCGGCACGCGTGCGTCCCAGCAGCCGTACGAGCGACTCCCCGGTCCTGCGGGAGACGTCCAGCGGGGTCTTCGACACCGGGTAGACCAGTACGGGGGTCAGCTCCGGGTCGGCCAGCGCGGTCGGCCGGCCCCAGCAGAAGTACGAGGGGACCAGCAGCAGTCCGCGCCCTTCGAGACGCAGGTCGCGGTCCACGGGGTAGTCCACTTCGAGGACCGGGGACCGCCACCGGGCATACGGATGCAGCCCGTTCAGGAGGGCGGAGGTCCCACCGTCCAGGAGCGTCTGGGTGCGCCGGTCGAGGTCGTCGCCGACCATGGCGCGCACCTGGGACCAGTGCGGCTCGACCAGGGTGCGGAAGTAGACCCCCAACGCACGCGTGAGAGCGGCCAGTCCACCGTCGCCGGGGCGGCCGAGCCCCGTGGTCCAGGCGGGCAGCGAACGGGTCCCGCCCAGTCGCGTCAGGTCGCGCACCACCCGTCGGCGCGGAGTGGCGCGCACCTCGTCGAGGCCCGCAGTCAACTCCGTGCCGGAGACCGGGGGAGTGAGGAAATCGGGGATGTAGCCCACGCTGGGGATCAGTGACCGCAGCGGCTGCAGGGCCTCTCTCAAGGCCGGTTCGCCGGAGATTCTCGAACGGGCCGAACGACGCCACTGACCGAATTCCAGCGGTCCCTGTCCGGTCTTCAGCCGACACATACTGCAGACCAGCTCCCACAGCGGGTCCGGGCGCCGCAGGATCCGGATGCTCTGCAGGTCGTGGGGGGTGAAATGAATACGGAGCATTACGTCCTCGCTCGCCTGGGACATGCCGGTCGCGAACCGCCCTGTTCCCGCCCGGCGATTCCCGTTATATCAACGAACGCAATTCCGTGGCCCCTTCCCGACCGGTCGCCCGAACCCCGTTGTCAGTGGCGCGTCCTACGCTCGAAGCATGACCTACAGCGTCTGGCACAGGGGCCTCGGAATCACGCTCGACCTCACCGAGGCCGATCTCGGGCACCCGGAATACCCGGGGCTGCTCGACGAGATCTACGGCAATTACCAGCCGGATCTTCTGTACTGCCTGGAAGCCCATGAGGACGAGGGCTTCATCTGCCCCGGCTTCATGGCCATCCGCAAGGTCGACGGCCGTCCGCACGGGATGCATGTCGCCAAGGGAGAGCGCCCCGAGACGAAGGCGGAAAGCGATCTCCACAAGGCACTTGGGGAATACACCGCCCAGGTCGCCGGGGGAGAGGGTTTCCGGGTCACCCGCCCGGACGCCGGCCGGCGCGGGAAACGACGTACGGACGTGACCGTCGAGGGCACCGACAGCAGGCGGTTCGGATACGAGATCCAACTCTCGGCGATAGCGGGCGGTTCCGTCGACGACCGCACCCGCGGCGCACGCGAGGCGGGCCTCATTCCGCTGTGGCTCGTCAACAACGAGAACGCGATCCCGATCGACCGCGCCCCCTGGGCCCGGCTGAACGTACAGAGCTGGCGTGACGTGACCGACCGCGCGGCCCTGCCGGTGCGCGGTGGCATCAAGCAGCTGCACATGTCCCGCTGCGACTGGACCAACCCGGTCCCGTGCCCACGCCAGGGCACCAGCAGGTGCGGCGGCCGGCACGGGCTGTGGGAACCCGTGCGCGGTCTCTACTACGACGACGTCATCCGGCGCACGGCCACCGGCGAACTCGTCTCGCTCTACCTGCCCCACCCGGCGGGCCGCCGCGGCTGGCACATGTGGGTCACCCCTTCGGACAAGGAGGAGTTCCTCGAAGGCCGCCCGGAGCCCCTGCCGGGAGTGCCGGCGCAGCGCCGGGGAGGGGCGGCGGATCCCGTAGGCCGACCGCTCGACCCGGGGACCGGGGACGGCGCGGAGGCGGACGTCCGGGCGGAGCTCGCGCGGGCGCGTGACGACGAGCGGCCCCTCGACGCCTCGCTGTGGCACACGGAACCCCCGTCCTGGGAGTTCTCCCGGCCGTTCACCGTGGGCGAGTTCGTCATACCCGGCGACCTGGTCGCCGCCCGGCGCACCTTCACCAGGGCGCTGGCCCACTGCCAGGACATCGCCTCGCACCTGCCCAGCGGCGCCGATGTGGCGGCGGGGCGGGCCGAGATCACCGGCGAGCAGCGGGAGCGGCTGTCGGACGCACGCGAGCGGTGCCGTCGGCTGGCCGAGGAGATGCACACCCACACCTGGTGGGAGACGGTCGGCGACCGGCGCGCGGCAAGGGAGGCGCTCCTTCACGCGGCGACGCACGACTCGGTGTCCTAGGCGGAGTTGCCCCGAGGGCGGAGGCGCCGTGGAGAGGTGCTGGACTATTAGTCCAGTACTTGGACGTGTAGTCTAGAACCTCGATGCGGTGCGTAATCACCGGAACCGCCGAATCACTGGGCCGCGGAAGAGCGCGAGAACGGGGGCACGTCATGGTCGCCGACAAGGCGTCCGCACTCGCAGCCACACCCACGCTCACCGCCGAGCGCGACGCGATCATCGCCGCCCTCGGACCGCTCGTCGACGGCCTCGTGGCCACGTTCGGGCCGATGTGCGAGGTGGTCCTGCACGACTACCGGCAGCCGGAGAAGTCCGTCGTCGCCCTCGCGGGCTCGGTCACCGGGCGGGCAGTCGGTGGCGCGATGAGCGAGATCGGCCTGCGGATCGTCGCCCGTGGCGACGCGGCGGCCGACGACCTGAACTACGTCACCCGCACCCCGGCCGGCCGGCTCGTCAAGTCGTCCACGATGGTGCTGCGGGACTCCACGGGCGCGGTCTTCGGCGCGCTGTGCGTCAACGTGGACGTCACCGCCGTAGGAGAGGCCCATGCTCTGCTGGGCGCGTTGGCCGGCCTGGGACAGGGCCCCACCGAGGCACCCGTCACCACCTTCGGCAACGACGTCGACTCCGTCGTGGACGCCATCCTCGACACCCACCTCGCCGGACAGCACCGGACCTGGGCCGGACTGGACCGCGCCGGACGGCTCGATTTGTTCCGAGGTCTCGACGAGCACGGCGTGTTCGCGGTGCGGCGGGCCGTCGAGCAGGTCGGTGCCCGCCTCGGCATCTCCCGTGCCTCCGCCTACAGCTACCTCTCCCAGGCCCGCGCCGCCGCGGTCCCGACGCCCGACCCCGATGGAGGACCCGCGTGACGACCACCACCCCGCCGATCACCCTCGACGCCGTCCGTGACGCCGCCGCGCAGATCAAGGGCATCGCCCACCGCACCCCCGTGCTGCGCTCCCGCACCCTCGACGCGCTGGTCGGCGCCGAGGTCCACATCAAGTGCGAGAACTTTCAGCGGATCGGCGCCTTCAAGTTCCGCGGCGCCTACAACGCGGCCTCCCGGCTCACTCCGGACGAACTGGCCCGTGGCATCGCCGCCTACTCCTCCGGCAACCACGCCCAGGCGGTCGCCCTGGCGGCCCGGGAACTCGGCAGCACCGCCGTCATCGTCATGCCCGAGGACACCCCCCGCTCCAAGCGGGACGCCACCGCCGGATACGGCGCCGAGATCGTCACGTACGACCGCTACACAGAGGACCGTGTCGCCGTCGGCGAGGCCCTGGCCGCCGAGCGCGGGCTCGCCCTCATCCCGCCGTACGAACATCCGCACGTGATGGCGGGGCAGGGCACCGCGGCGCTCGAACTCCTTGAGGAGACGGGGGAGTTGGACGCGCTGGTCGTGCCGGTCGGTGGTGGCGGCCTGATCGCCGGAAGCGCCACCGCGGCCAAGGGGCTGTACGCGGGGATCCGGGTGGTCGGCGTCGAGCCGGAGGCCGGGGACGACACCAAGCGGTCTCTGGAGGCGGGCCGGCGCGTCAGCATCCCGGTGCCCCGCACCATCGCCGACGGCCAGGCCGCGGACATCCCCGGCGAGCTGACGTTCTCGGTCAACCAACGGCTCGTCGACGAGATCGCCCTGGTGTCCGACGACGAGATCCGGGACGCGATGCGGTTCGTGTTCGAGCGGCTGAAGATCGTCGTGGAGCCGAGCGGGGCGACTCCGCTGGCCGCGCTGCTGAGCGGGCGCGTGGGTGCGCTGCCGCGCCGGATCGGCGTGATCGTCTCCGGCGGGAACATCGCCGCCGACCGCTTCGCGGAGCTGTGCGGCCACTGACCGGCGGTCGGGGGGCCTCTGCTGTCGTCCCTCGAATGGCGCCATCCGTTTGACAGGCCGACGATGGAGTGGTGGGGCGGTTCGAACGGAAGGGAGCCGTCATGATCGAGGTCAAGTCGGTGGACAAGCCCGATGAACGGCGCGATTTCCCGCGCGGGCACCTCGAAGCGGTCCATCTCACCGGGCTCGACTTCGCGGTGGGCACCTTCGAACCCGGCTGGCGCTGGTCCGAGTCCGTGGCGCCCATCGCCGGTACGGAGAGCTGCCAGGTCCATCACAACGGGTACGTCGTCCAAGGGCGTATGGGCATACGCATGGACGGCGGTGGTGAGAGCGAGGTCGGACCGGGCGATGTCTTCGTGGTTCCGCCCGGACACGACGCCTGGGTGATCGGCGACGAACAGGTCGTCGTGTACGACTTCGCGGGCGGAATGGCCCAGGAGTACGCGAAGGCGAAGGACTAGACGCCGCGTTCATGTTGTTCCGCCTGGAAGGTCGGAGGACAGGTCTGCCTACGGCCTTCCCGCGGCCTGCTCACACCGTGATGACGATCTTCGAGCGCGCGTGCTCCACCTCCATGTGCCGCATCGCCTCCGGCACCTCGCTCAACGGGTACGTGCGCTCGACGACCGGCGAGAGCTTCCCGGCCTCGGCGAGCCTGCGCAGCTCCGCCAGGTTCGCCTTGCTCTGTTTCGCCGGGAGTTCGCGCAGCCGCTGACGGACGAAGGGTGCGGTGAGGCGCCCCTTGATGAAGAGCACCATCGGTCCGAACAGGCTGCCGCCCTCGTAGAAGCCACCGCCGGACAGGACGAGCATTCCGGTGGGCGTCAGGGCGCGCCGGAACTCCGTCAGCGAGCGGTTGCCCACCAGGTCCAGGACGACGTCGTAGCGGCGCCCGGCCCGGGTGAAGTCCTCCTGCGTGTAGTCGATGACGTGGTCCGCGCCGAGCGAGCGCACCAGGTCCACGTTCCGGGTGCTGCACACGCCGGTCACCTCGGCGCCGTACGACTTGGCGATCTGCACGGCGAACGTGCCCACTCCGCCCGACGCGCCGTTCACCAGCACCGACTGCCCCGCCTCGACATTGGCGGTGTCCCGCAGTCCGATCAGCGCGGTGTTCGCCGCGAGCGGCATCGCGGCCGCCTGCTCGAAGGTGAGCCCGGCCGGCTTCACGTCCACCGAGCCGTCGGCGGCGCAGACGAACTCCGCGAACGCGCCGTCGGCCTCCCCGTACACCTCGTCCCCGGGCCGCAGCCCCTTGACCGCGGCGCCGACCGCCTCCACGCGCCCGGCGAAGTCGCGACCCCGGATACGCGCCTTCGGCCGGCCGATGCCCATGCTCAGCCGGGCGATCCTCGGATCGCCGCGCATGAAGTGCCAGTCGTACGCGTTGACCGAAGCCGCGAGCACCCGCACGAGCACCTCGCCCTCGTCGGGCACGGGCTGGTCGACCTCCTTGACCTCCAACGTGTCCGCCGAGCCGTACCGGTCCTGAACGACTGCCTTCATGGGATCCCCCTCCATCACCCGGGAGCGTAGGGAATTTCCGCTGTCCCGGATATCCGGGACGCGCCCTACGTCTGCGGGATGAGGTCCGCTCGCTTGCGCTGGGAAACCGATCGGTTTACTCTGGTCGAGACAGGGAAACCGATCGGTTTCCAGTCCCACCGTACATCGCTTGTTTCGCACAGTCGGGAGAACCCCCATGACCACCATCGAAGGTTCCGTCGCCCTGGTCACCGGCGGCAGTCGCGGTATCGGCAAGGCGCTGGTCGAGGCGCTCTACGAGCGGGGCGCCAAGAAGGTGTACGCCACCGCTCGCGACCCGCGGACCGTCACGCACCCGGACGCCGTGCCGCTGGCCCTTGAGGTGAGCGACCCCGCCTCCGTGGCGGCCGCCGCCGCGCAGGCCCAGGATGTGACCCTGCTCATCAACAACGCGGGCGCGTCCGTGAACGCCAACTTCCTCGACTCGCCCGTCGAGGACGTCCGCCGCGAGTTCGAGACCAACTTCTACGGACCGCTGCTCGTCACCCGCGCCTTCGTCCCCATCATCGAGCGCAACGGCGGCGGCCACATCCTGAACTTCCACTCCGTGCTGTCCTGGGTCGGCCTCCTCGGCTCCTACAGCGCCTCCAAGGCGGCTCTGTGGTCCCAGACCAACTCCCTGCGCCTGGACCTGAAGCCGCGCGGCATCGAGGTCACCGGTCTGCACGTCGGATACGTCGACACGGACATGGCCGCCCACGTCGACGCGCCCAAGTCCACGCCCGAGAGTGTCGCCTCCCAGGCACTCGACGGCATCGAGGCCGGCGCCTACGAAGTGCTCGCCGACGACCTCACCCGCCAGGTCAAGGCGGGCCTGGCCGCCGACCCCTCGGTGCTCTACCCGCAGCTCGCCGCTTAGGCGCGGTCGCTCGCGGGGTCGCTCACACCGGCAGCAGACGTGCCACCAGTGCGCCCAGCTGCCGGGCGTTGCGGCACTCGAACATCTCCACCAGACCGGCGTAGTCGAGTGCCGCGGAGTCGCCCGTACCCCACTGGGCGCGCGGCTCGGGGTTCAACCAGTAGACGCGGCGGGCCCGTTCATTCACCTGCCGGACGGCCGCCAGGTTCGGGTCGCTCATGTTCGTCCGGGCGTCGCCGAGCACGAAGACCGTCGTGCGCGGGCCGACCGCGTCGCCGTAGCGCTCGGCGAACTCGCCCAGGGCGACGCCGTAGTCGCTGCTCTCGTGCCAGCGGGTGAGCGTGGCCCGGGTCCTGATGTGGGCGCCGAGGCCCTCGGGGTCGGCCGTGCCGTGCACCAGGAGGCCGGTCACCTCGTCGATCCGGTTGACGAAGGCGAACGTCCGCACCTTGCTGAACTGGTCGTGCAACGCCTGCACCAGCAGCATCGTGAAGTCGGAGAAGCCGGACACCGACCCCGACACATCGCACAGCAGCACGAGTTCGGGCCGCGCCGGACGGCGTCTGCGCAGCACCGGTCTCATCGGCACCCCGCCCGTCGACAGCGAGCCGCGCAGGGTGCGCCGCAGATCGATGGTGCCCCGCGCCGCCCGGCGCCGCCGCGCCGCGAGCCGGGTGGCGAGCTTGCGGGCCAACGGCTGGACCGTCCGGCGCAGTTCGGCGAGCCGGTCCTTGCCGGCGTACAGGAAGTCGACCCGGTCCGCCGTCGGCGCCACCGCGCGCCGCGCCAGCTCGTCCCGGTCCCGGCGCTCGGCCACCCGCCGCCGCGCCTCCGCCGCCACCAGCCGCCGGAACGTCTCGATGCGCCGCCGGATCTCGTCGTCCAGCAGCCGGTCCGAGAACCCCGAACTGCCGTCCCGGGCCCGGACGGTGTCCCGCACCCGGGCGAACAGCGTCTGCGGCCGAATCCGTTCGAGCGTCTGGTACGAGGACCAGCCCTCCGACTCCGGTGACGTGCCGTATCCGCCGAAGCCGTCGACCGCCTCCGCCGCCAACTGCCCCATCAGGGCGAGGTCTTGGGTGGCCAGCGCGGTCGCGAGCCGGTTCCGCAGGTCCTCCCGGCCTGCGGACTCCGTCTCCGGCGCGCCGACGCCCCTCGGGAAGTACAGGTCGAAGACGGGGTCGAACACCTGGCGCTGAGCGGGGCCGTGCAGCAGCGTCGCGGCCAGCCCCTCGCGCAGCAACTCGCGGTCGGCGAGGCCCAGTTCGGTCATCGCCTGGGCCGCGTCCACCGTCTCGCCGGTGCCGATGCGCATGCCGTGCGCGCGCAGCGCCCCGACCAGCGAGGTCAGCCGCTCGGCGACCCCGGGGGCGGTCACACGGCGTCCAGGTCGAGTTTGGCGGCGGCTTTGAGGACGTCGTCCTGGTGCTTGAGGAGAACGCCGAGCGTGTCCCGTACGACGGCCTCGTCGAGGCTGTCGGCGCCGAGGGCGAGCAGGGTGCGGGCCCAGTCGATGGTCTCGGCGACCGAGGGGACCTTGCGCAGGTCCATGGCGCGCAGCGCACCGACCACGCGGACCACGGAGGCGGCCAGCGTCTCGGCCAGGGCGGGCACCTTCAGCCGTACGATCCGCCGCTCCAACTCCTCCTCGGGGAAGCCGATGTGGAGGAAGAGGCAGCGGCGGCGCAGTGCCTCGGACAGCTCACGGCTCGCGTTCGAGGTGAGGACGACGAAGGGGCGGCGGGTCGCGGTGACCGTGCCGAGTTCGGGGACCGTGATCTGGAAGTCGCTGAGCACCTCAAGGAGCAGGCCCTCGACCTCGACGTCCGCCTTGTCGGTCTCGTCGATCAGCAGCACCTTGGGGTCGTCCCCGCGGATGGCCGTCAGCAGCGGGCGGGGGAGCAGGAACTCCTCGCTGAAGATGTCCGTGCGCGTCTCGTCCCAGGACTCGTCCCGGCCCGCGCTGATGCGCAGGAGCTGTTTGGCGTGGTTCCACTCGTACAGCGCCCGGGACTCGTCCACGCCCTCGTAGCACTGCAGCCGGACCAGCCGCGCCTCCGCCACCTCGGCCACGGCCTTCGCCAGCTCGGTCTTGCCGACCCCGGCGGGCCCCTCCACCAGCAGCGGCTTGCCGAGACGATCGGCGAGGAAGACGGTCGTGGCCACCGCGGGCGAGGCGAGATAGCCGGTCTCGGCCAGACGCGCGGAGACGTCGTCGACGGATGTGAACAGCAACGGGGCCTCCAGGTCGGCGCGGCGCGGACTCACTATCTAAGCGCTTGTTCACCCAGTCTGTCACGAGGCCCCTGGCCCGCCCCAGGGGTATACCGATCGGTTTCCATACCGGCTTCCGCGGAGGTAATCTCAGTTGTATGACCACGACAGACAAGGCGTCGACGAGGGACAGGCTGCTCGACGCGGCGGGGGAGCTTTTCTACCGCGACGGCGTCTCCATCGGCGTCGAGGCGCTGTGCCGGTCGGCCGGTGTGTCGAAGCGGTCCATGTACCAGCTCTTCACCAGCAAGGACGAGGTCCTCGCCGCGAGCCTGGAGCGGCGCGCGCCCGAGGTCGCGGCACAGCTCACCGAGGGGCTGCGGGAGACCGCCACGCCGCGGGAACGCATCCTGCACATCTTCGAGCGGACCGAGCGCATGTCGACCGACCCCGACTACCTCGGCTGCCCCTTCCTTGCCGCGCTGGTCGAGCTGAAGGACCCCGAGCACCCCGCGAGCAAGGTCGCGGGCATCGCCAAGCAACAGCTTCAGGACGGGTTCCGGGCCGAGGCGGAGCGCGGTGGCGCACCGGACCCGGAGTACCTGGCCCGGCAGCTGATGCTGGTCTACGACGGCGCGAGCGCCCGGGCCGGCGCCCGGATCGAGACGCTGGACGGGCTGAGCACCGCCACCGCGGCGGCGCTGCTGGACGCGGCGGGCGTTAAGTAGGCACAGGGAACGAGAAGCGGTGAAGTGCCGTGCGGGCACAGGCGAAGGGGCGGCCGCCGAAGCAGCCGCCCCCGGGAGGCGCAGCCGTCACGCGGCCACCGCCACCGCCCCCACCGCCGGGGCGCGCAGCACACGCCGTGCCGTCGTGAGGCTCGTGCCCAGCGTCGCCGCCGCCGCGACCGCCACGACCGCGAACCAGATGCCGAGCCACTGGTCCGGCAGTACCCCGTCGGTCCTGACCACCGTGAACGGGACGGTCCCCGCCAGCGCGGCCACCGTGCCGAAGACGACACCGACCACGGTCAGCAGCAGACCCTCGGCACCCACAACCGCCAGCACCTGCCCCGGAGTCGCGCCCGCCAGGCGCTGCTGGCCGAACTCCCGGCTGCGGTAAGTCGTCGCCGCGTACAGGGAGTTGACCAGCATCACGCAGACGAAGACCACGATGATGCCGACGACCGTGAGGTTGAGCGTCTCCAGGTTCTTGTCGGCGACGGACTTCCTCAGCCCCGAGGCCGCCACCGCGTCGCTCTCCACCGCCTGCATCGTGAGGGTCGCCGAGGCCACCGCCGTGAACAGCACCAACGACATGAGGATCCCGGCGAGTTGACCCGCCCGCTCACGCAGATTCCGCACGGCCAGCCAGCCCGCCGCACCGGACAGCGGCAGCCGGTCGAGGACCGCCTTCAGCAGCCGCGGCGACAGCAGCGCGAACCCCACCGACAGCAGGATCGCCCCGTACGCCGGAGCCGCCATCAGCGCCGGATCCGTCGCCGAGAACGCGAACGTGGACAGCACCGACACCGCACCGACGGCCAGCGCCGCCCAGGCGAGGAACGTCCGTGCCCGCCCCCGCGGTTCGGTTCGCCGCGTCGCTCGCCGTACGGCCAGGAACGCGGCGCCCGCCGCAGCGAGCAGCGTGATGTCGACGCCCGACATCAGCGCGACCGTGCCGAAGGAGTAGTCGACCGACCCGGAGACCTGACCGCTGTCCTGGAACATGTCCAGCAGCCACCGCCCGCCGAGCATCGCCGGACCGATCGCCAGCACCGCGCCCACCAAGGCCACGACCGCCGCCTCACCCACGACCATCCGCTTGAGCTGCGCCGGAGTCGCCCCCGAACTGCGCAGCAGCTCCAACTCGGCAGACCGCTGACGCACGTTGACCGTGAGCGTCGAGGCGACCGCGAAGAACACCAGCAGCGTGCCGTAACCGCCGACGACGCTCGCGGTGGTGGTCAGCGTCTCGCGGCTCACCGAGTCGACACCGGTCCCCGCGGCCGTGTCGTGCAGAGAGTTGAACGTCATGATGATCGTCGCGCCCAGGAACGCCGACAGCAACGTGGCGAGGAACCGCCCGGGCCGCTGCCGTATCGACCGCATCGCCAGTACGAACATCGCTCACACCCCCACCGTCACGTCGTCGCCCAGGTGCGCGAGGCGCTCGGCCACCGCGTCGGCGGTCGGCGCGTTCAGCTGCCCGACCAGCCGGCCGTCCGCGAGGAACAGCACGGAGTCGGCGTAGGAGGCGGCGACCGGGTCGTGCGTCACCATCACGACCGTCCGGCCGTGCACCTGGACCGCCTCCCGCAGCAGCCGCAGCACATCCCGCGCGCTGCGGGTGTCCAGCGCACCGGTCGGCTCGTCCGCGAAGATCACCCGCGGCTCGGTCACCAACGCCCGTGCGATCGCCACCCGTTGGCGCTGACCGCCGGAGAGCTGGGCGGGCCGGTGCCCGAGCCGGTCTCCGAGACCCACCTGTTCGAGAACCTCCTTGGCCCGCCGCCGGTCGACGCGTCGGCCCGCGAGCTTGAGCGGCAGCACGGTGTTCTGCGCGACCGTCAGCGTCTCCAGCAGGTTGTACTGCTGGAACACGAACCCGATCCGGCCGCGCCGGAACTTCGTCAACTCCGCCTCGCCGCCGCCCGTCAGCTCCGTACCGTCCACCTGCACGATCCCGCTGTCCGGCCGGTCCAGGCCCGCCGCACACTGCAGCAGCGTCGACTTGCCCGAGCCCGACGGTCCCATCACCGCGGTGAAGGTCCCCCGGGCCAGCCCCAGCGTGACGCCGTCGAGCGCGGCCACGGCACCCTCGTCACTGCCGTAGGTCCTGCTCACCTTCACCAGCCGCAGTGCCTCGGCGGCGGGTCCCTTGTCGTGACCGCGCCGCGATCCCGTACGAAACATCGTCATCACTCCCCGTCCGGCACGCCCTGTGCCCTGCTGAAGAACCTACGGAGAGCGAGGTCGGAGCACATGGGGCGCAGAACCCGTATCGAGGGGTGTACTCAGCGACACCCCTCAGGCGGTCCCGCGGTCGCCGGGAAGGCTGTGACAGGCCTGTGACCGGAGGTATGGCTTCCGTCACAGCCTTCCGGTCTCTGCCTTGATCGACTCTGCGGATGCGGAGAAGCGTGCTCGACGCGATGCTGACGCCGGCGGTGGGGCTGGTCGTCGGTGCCCTCATCTGGACGGTGGCGGACGTGGTGTACGACAAGCCCGCCGCCGCGGCGCAGGAACCGGGCCCGGTCTGTCCGCGCGACGGCGTCCGCGTCACGGCCGGACGAGTGGAGGCCGCACTGGGCCTGCGGGCCATGGACCTTCGGTTGGAGAACTGCGGTTCCCACGTCTACCGGGCCAAGGGCTATCCAGGACTCCGGCTCCTCGACCGGGACCAGCAGACGATCACCGGCATCTCCGTGATCCACGGCAGCGGCGGCATCGCCACGGTGGCCGCGTTCGACGAGCCGCCGAAAGCCGTGACACTGGCACCCGGCGAGACCGCCTCCGCCGGCCTGCTGTGGCGCAACACGACGACCGGCTTCGACGGCGCGACCGACGTGCCGTACCTGACGGTCGAGGCACGTCCCGGCGCGCTCCCGCTCCTCGTGGCGCCGGACGGCGGCCTCGACCTCGGGACCACGGGCAGGCTCGGCGTCAGCCCCTGGCACACCACGACCGGCGACGGAGGCACCCGATGACCGACCAGGACACCGCCGCCGCCCGGTTCAGCCGGCGCGTCCTGCGCCGCTCGCCCGAACACCGCCGGACCGACGGCATCACCTGCGCACTGCTGGTCGCCGTCGACCTCCTTCTCGTCTCGGCGATCCTTCTGTTGGGCACGGAAGGCGTCTTCACCGAGGACTGGATGCCTTACCCCGGGATGATGGATTCCCGGGCGTTCTCCTACCAGTACGACTCCGTCATGTTCCTGTGCCGGGCCGAGGCCGTGACCGTCGGCCTGGCGATCGCCTGCCGCCTCTGGATCACCGCGGGCGCGCAACTCGTCGTCCTCACCTCCGCGGCGGCCTTCGTCGCCTCGCTCTCGACCTACTGGAACCCCTGACCGCCGCCCGTACGGGTCACCACAACGCGCCGACACCCGCCCCGCCGGATCCAATGGACCCGTGACCGCGCCCCCGGACGACTGCCTCGCGCGCAACGAGTGGATCTGCGGTGAGTATCTGAGCACCCGCCGCCACATCCTCCTCGACGCCGTCCTCCAGCATCTCCAGCTGACCGCGATCTCGGTGCTCATCGGGCTCGCCCTCGCCCTCCCGCTCGCCGTCGTCGCACGCCGCTGGGGGTGGGCGGCAGGGCCGGTCCTCGCCGTCACCACGATCCTCTACACGATCCCGTCCCTGGCGATGTTCTCCCTGCTCCTGCCGGTCTACGGCCTCTCGAAGAGCCTCGTCGTCGCCGGACTCGTGCTCTACTCCCTGACCCTGCTCGTGCGGAACATCCTGGCGGGCCTGCGCGCGGTCCCGGCCGAGACCCGACAGGCCGCGCGCGGCATGGGCTACGGCCCGATCCGCCTCCTGCTCACCGTCGAGCTGCCCCTGGCCCTGCCCGCCGCGATGGCCGGACTGCGCATCGCCACGGTCTCGGCGGTCTCCCTGGTCACGGTCGGCGCGATCGTCGGCTTCGGGGGCCTGGGCAACCTCATCTACGCCGGAATGAACACCTACTTCAAGGCGCAGGTGCTCACCGCGTCCGTGCTGTGCGTGGTCATCGCGATCGTGGCCGACCTGCTCCTGCTCGGCGTGCAACGCCTGCTCACTCCCTGGACCAGGGCGGCCCGCGGATGAAGACACTCACCGATGCCTGGGACTGGCTCACCGACTCCGCGCACTGGTCGGGCGACGACGGCATCTGGCACCGGCTCGCCCAGCATCTCGTCCTCACCGTCGTCTGCCTGGTCATCAGCTGCCTGATCGCCCTGCCGGTCGCGCTCGTCCTGGGCCACCTCGGAAAGGGCGGCGCGCTCGCGGTGAACATCTCCAACATCGGCCGTGCCGTCCCGACCTTCGCGGTCCTCGTCCTCCTCCTGCTGACCCCGATCGGGAAGTGGGGCGAGGGCCCCACGGTCGTCGCCCTGGTGCTGTTCGCCGTACCCCCGCTGCTCACCAACGCCTACGTCGGGATGCGCGAGGTCGACCGCAGTGTCGTCCAGGCCGCGCGCGGCATGGGGATGACCGGGCGGCAGATGCTGTTCCGCGTCGAACTGCCGCTCTCCCTGCCGATGGTGATGAACGGCGTACGCGTCGCCGCCGTCCAGCTGGTCGCCACCGCGACGATCGCCGCGCTGGCCGGCGGGGGAGGGCTCGGGCGGATCATCACGGCAGGGTTCAACCTGGCCAGTACCGCGCAGGTCGTGGCCGGGGCCGTACTGGTCGCCGTGTTCGCGCTGGTCGTCGAGGGGATCTTCGAGACGGCGGAACGGTTGTCGCCGCGCTGGGCCAGGGGCGAGCGGTGAGGCGGGCCCTGGCCCTGGCGGCCGTCCTGCTGCTGACGGGGTGCTCCACGGGCCCGTCCCTGGAGAACCAGAACGCGGTCACCGCACCGCCCGGCGACAGCCACCACCTCACCATCGGCTCGGCCGGATTCACCGAGAGCGACCTGCTCGCCCAGATGTACTCCCTGCTCCTGAAGCAGGCCGGCTACAAGACGTCCCTGCTGACCGTCGCCAACCGCGAACTGTACGAACCGGCCCTGGAATCAGGGCAGATCGACGTCGTCCCCGAGTACGCGGCCACCTTCGCCGACTGGCTCAACGCCAAGGCCAACGGCGCCGACGCGCCGCCGGTCGGCTCGCCCGACCTCGACGCCACGATGAAGGCCCTGCGCAGACTGGCCACACCCCGCGGCCTCACGGTCCTGCCCGCCGGCCGGGCGGTCGACCAGAACGCCTTCGCCGTGAGCGCGTCGTACGCCGAGCGGCATGACCTGAAGACCCTCAGCGACCTGGGCGCGTCCGGGTTGAAGGTGCGGCTCGCCGCGGGTGACGAGTGCGTCCAACGACCGTACTGCGAACCGGGGTTGAAGAAGACCTACGGCATCGACATCACCGCCGTCGACCCCAAGGGCGTCGGCACCACCCAGGCCAAGCGGGCCGTGCAGAGCGGCCAGGACCAGATGGTCCTCACCACCACGACCGACGCCACCCTCTCGGCGTTCGGCCTCGTCCTGCTCGCCGACGACAAGCACCTCCAGAACGCCGACTACGTCGTCCCGGTCGTCAACCGCTCCCGCGCGGGCGGCGAAGGGGTCACCGAGGCCCTGGGCAAGCTGAACGACGTCCTCACGACGGCCGACCTCGCCGCCATGAACCAACAGGTCGACAGCTGGCGGCGGTTGGCGCAGGACGTGGCGCGGACCTATCTCAAGGACAAGGGTCTGCTGGACTGAGCGCCTGCCGGACCGTCGACCGGTCCTCGGCACGCCGAACCGCCCCGACACCCGGGGCGACCGGACCCGCAGGCGTCAGGCGTCCGCCACCGAGTCGAACGTCACCTGATCCCGCGGCACGCCCAGCGCGTCCGCGTCCACCGACCGGCGCAGCGCCTCGTGCAGCTTCGCCGGCGTCAGGACGCCCAGGAAGCGGGCCTCGTCCAGCACGGCGACCCAGCCGGCGTCGTGCTGGAGCATCACGCCGAACGCCTGCTTCAGGGGCGCGCCGACGGGCACCCAGGCCTTCATGCGCCGCGCGTGGTCGCCGACCGTGCCGTCCGTGTCGAGGTCCTCGATGCCGACCCAACCGTGCAGGTCGCCGTGGGTGTCCAGGACCACCGCCCAGCGCGCGCCGTCCGCCCGCAGCCGCGCCGCCGCCTGCGCGGCCGGCCCGTCGAGGCGTGCCACCGGCGGCTGCTCCAGGTCCTCGGCCTCGATCGCGGTGACCGACAGCCGCTTCAGCCCGCGGTCGGCGCCCACGAACTCGGCGACGTACGGCGTCGCGGGCGTGCCCAGCACCGCCCCTGGCGTGTCGAACTGCTCGATGCGCCCCTGTCCGTACACGGCGATACGGTCGCCGAGCCGCACCGCCTCCTCGATGTCGTGCGTGACCAGCAGCACCGTCTTGCGCACCGCGGCCTGCATCCGCAGGAACTCGTCCTGCAACTGCTCCCGCACCACCGGGTCGACGGCCCCGAACGGCTCGTCCATCAGCAGCACCGGCGGATCGGCGGCCAGTGCCCGCGCCACGCCGACCCGCTGGCGCTGACCGCCGGAGAGCTGGTCGGGATAGCGCGGCCCGTACAGCTTCGGGTCCAGGCCCACCAGGTCGAGCAACTCGGCCGCCCGCGCCCGGGCCTTCGCCCGCTTCCAGCCGATCAGCGCCGGCACGGTCGCCGTGTTGTCGAGGATCGTCCGGTGCGGGAAGAGCCCCACCTGCTGGATGACGTACCCGATGCGCCGTCGCAGCCGCACCGGATCGACGGCCGCGATGTCCTCGCCGTCCATCAGGATCCGGCCCGAGGTCGGCTCGATGAGCCGGTTGACCATCATCATGGTCGTCGTCTTGCCGCAGCCGGACGGGCCCACGAGCGTGACGAGCTCGCCGTCGGACACCTCGAAACTCAGGCCGTCCACCGCCGTCGTACCGTCCGGATACCGCTTGGTGACCTGTTCGAACCGGATCATGCCCTCACGCTAGCCGCGCCGCTCCCACCCCGCGCCCCGGCAAGCCCCGGGGCCCGGCGAATGGCTGAAGCCGCTGGTGGCGGGATCGCTAGGCGTCGCCGTCGGCACTCGGCGGACCGCTCACCAGCACCACCTCCAGGGTGCGGGGACCGTGCACCCCCTCGACCCGGTCCAGCTCGATGTCACTGGTCGCCGACGGACCGGAGATCCACGTCAACGGGCGGGTCGGGTCGAGGCGTTCGAGTGCCTGGGGCACGGAGGAGACGACCTGGTCCGGGACCCGTACGACACAGATGTGATGATCGGGGACGAGCGTGATGCGGCGGCGGCCCTGGTCGGGGGAGCCGTCGAGCACGATGGTGCCGGTCTCGGCGATCGCGATCGCGCAGCCCGTGACCACGCTCTCGACCTTGTCCAGCTCGTACGGGGTGCTCACGGCGCGGTCGTGGACGCGGGTCGGATCGGCGGCCGACATCCACTCCGGCGGCAGCCCCGGGGGCACCAGCACGTACTGGGGTCCCCGTTCGGCGAGCAGCCGCATGATCAGGTACGGCAGCTCCTCCGCGTCCGTGCGGTGCACGATCGCCCGGTAGTCGGCCAGGTTCTCGGCCAGCAGATCCACCGTCGCCTCGACACTCAGGCCGCCGTGCTCCCGCAGATAGTCACGCGGAACCGCCCGCTCGTAGGCCGTGTCGTCCCGCGGCACGTCGGCCAGCGCGCGCCGCACCCGGCCCAGCACCCTTTCTCTGCTGCTCACTTGGCGCCGTCCTTTCCACCGTTCGTCCGCTGCCACCAGTCACGGAACGGCTCGGCCGGCAGCGTCGGCAGATCCCGGCTGTCGCTCCACGCCCTGCCCGGGCCCGGCAGCGTCCGCGGATGGAAGCGACGGGTGCGGGACGCGAGCCGCTGCCCGGTGCGCAGCGCGCCGGGGCGCCCGAACGCCCAGCGGGCCGCCCGCATGGCAGCGCGCTCGGCGGCATGGCCCTTGGCGGGCTTGAGCACGACCTTGTTGCCCTCACGGGTCACCTGCCCGCCCTCCACGATCCGTTCGCGCAGATGCACCAGCACCTCGGGGATGTCGATGGCGACCGGGCAGACCTCGTAGCAGGCACCGCACAAGGAGGAGGCGTACGGCAGCGAGGCATCGATCTCGCTTGCCGTGCCCCGGAGTTGGGGGCTGAGGATGGCACCGATCGGACCCGGGTACACCGAGCCGTAGGCGTGACCGCCCGCCCGCTCGTACACCGGGCAGACGTTGAGACAGGCCGAGCAGCGGATGCAACGCAGGGCCTGACGGCCGACCTCGTCGGCGAGGGTGTCGGTGCGGCCGTTGTCGAGCAGGACGAGGTGGAAGGTCTGCGGCCCGTCCTCGGCCGTGGTACCGGTCCACATCGACGTGTACGGGTTCATGCGCTCGGCCGTCGAGGAGCGGGGGAGGGTCTGCAGGAACACCTCCAGGTCCCGAAAGGTCGGCAGGATCTTCTCGATGCCGACGACCGAGATCAGCGTCTCGGGCAGGGTCAGGCACATCCGGCCGTTGCCCTCGGACTCGACGACCACGAGCGTGCCGGTCTCGGCGATCATGAAGTTGGCGCCGGAGACGCCGACTTTGGCCCGCAGGAACTTCTCGCGCAGGTGCAGGCGCGCGGCCTCGGCGAGTTCGGCGGGCGTGTCGGTGAGGCCTTCGGGGGCAGGGCGGCCCCACTCGCTCATCTCGCGGGCGAAGATCTCCCGGATCTCGCCGCGGTTGCGGTGGATCGCCGGGACCAGGATGTGCGAGGGCCGGTCCTTGCCCAACTGCACGATCAGCTCCGCGAGATCGGTCTCGTAGGCGTGGATCCCCTCCGCCTCCAGCGCCTCGTTGAGCCCGATCTCCTGCGTGGCCATCGACTTGACCTTGACGACCTCCGACTCACCGGTCTCCTGGACCAGTCGGACCACGATCCGGTTCGCCTCGTCGGCGTCCGCCGCCCAGTGGACGGTGCCACCGGCCGCGGTGACCGCTTCCTCCAACTGCACGAGATAGCGGTCGAGATGACGAAGGGTGTGGTCCTTGATCCGCTTGCCCGCCTCGCGCAGATCCGCCCAGTCGGAGACCTCGGCGACGGCCTTCGCGCGCTTCGCGCGGATCGTGTGCGTGGCATGGCGCAGATTGCCGCGCAGGGTCTCGTTGCGCACCGCGTCGTGCGCGGCCACCGGGAAGGCCGGCATGCCTACGAATGTGCCGCTCATGCCGCCGGCTCCTCTTCCGTGCTCGCCAGGATCTCCGCGATGTGCACCGGCCGCATACCGGTGCCGAGCCGCGTCATCGTGCCGCCGATGTGCATCAGGCAGGAGTTGTCGGCCGCGCACAGCACCTCCGCCCCCGTCGACTCGGCGTTGCGCACCTTGTCCGCGCCCATCGCCGCCGAGACATCGGAGTTCTTCAGGGCGAAGGTCCCGCCGAAGCCGCAGCACTCGTCGGCACCCGGCAGCTCGACCAGCTCAAGCCCCTTGACGGACTGGAGCAGTCTGCGCGGCCGGTCACCGAGGCCCAGGCTGCGCAAACCATGACAGGTCGGGTGGTAGGTGACCGAGTGCGGGTAGTACGCACCGACGTCCGTCACCCCGAGGACGTCCACGAGGAACTCCGTCAGCTCGTACGTCTTCGGCACCACCGGCGCCAGCGTGGCCGCGAGGGCGTCCCCGCGCCCCTCGGCCCGCGCCCTCTCGCCCATCCTCGGATACAGCTCCCGCACCATCGCCCCGCACGACCCGGACGGCGTCACGATCGCCTCGTACTGGCCGAATACATCGGAGAAATGCCGAGCCAGCGGCTCCGCCTCATGCCGATACCCGGTGTTGTAGTGCGCCTGCCCGCAGCACGTCTGAGCCATCGGGAAGTCGACCTCGACGCCCAGCCTGGTCAGCAGTTTCACCACGGCACGCCCGGTGTCCGGATAGAGCGTGTCGTTGACACAGGTCAGGAACAGGGCGACACGCATCGCGGCTCCTTGCGATCGATCATCGGATGAGTGCAGCGTAATGCGGTGATGCGGTCTGGGGGAGCCCCCCTCACCTTCCGGTGAGCCGGACCTGCGCCTCGTGCCACCGAGCCGTGTCGCCCCGCGGCTCGTAGCGGGTGAGCTTCTGGGTACGGGTGAGCAGGCGCCGCATGGCCGGGAGATCGCCGACAAGGCCGTGCGCCCGGGCCTGCACGAGGACGTTCCCGAGGGCCGCCGCCTCCGTCGGCCCCGCCACCACCGGCAGCCCGCAGGCGTCGGCGGTGAGCTGGCACAGCAGCGCGTTGCGGGTGCCGCCGCCGACGATGTGCACGACCTCGACGGGATGATCGGCCAGCCGCTGGGCGTCCTCCACGGCCCTGCGGTGGGCCAGGGCGAGCGAGTCGAGGATGCAGCGCGTGATCTCCGCGGGCGAACCGGGCACCGGCTGCCCCGAGGCACGGCACGCCTCGGCGATCCGCTCCGGCATCCGGCCCGGCGCCAGGAAGGCCTCGGCGCCCGCGTCCACGACCGACCGCAGCGCCGGCACCTCGGCCGCGCTCAGCAGCAACGCCTCCAACTCCGGGTCGCCCCAGGCCCGTACGCACTCCTGGAGCAGCCACAGGCCCATGATGTTCCGCAGGTACCGGACCGTGCCGTCCAGCCCCAGCTCGTTGGTGAAGTTGGCGGCCCGGCTCTCCTCGGTCAACACCGGCGCGGGCAGCTCCAGTCCGGCCAGCGACCAGGTGCCGGTGGAGATGTACGCGAAGCGCTGGTCCCCGGCGGGTACGGCGGCCACGGCACTCGCCGTGTCGTGCGACCCGACCGCCGTCACCCGCACCGGACCCTTGAGACCGGTCTCCTCCAGCACCTCGGCGCGGAGCAGGCCGGCCGGGTCCCCCGGCTGTCGCAGGGGCGCGAACAGGCCGAGGTCGATGCCAAGTCGGGAGGCGACCTCGTGGGACCAGTCGCGGGTGCGGGGATCGATGAGCTGGGTCGTCGAGGCGTTGGTGAGCTCCGTGCCCTGCTCGCCGGTGAGCCAGTAGGAGAGCAGATCGGGGACGAGCAACAGCCGCCGGGCGTGCGCGAGTTGGTCCGTGGAGCGGGCGGCCACCAGCTGGTAGAGGGTGTTGAAGGGTGCGTACTGCAGTCCCGTGGCCGCGTACAGCTCCTCGGCGGGCAGGGTCGCCCACACCTTCCGCGCGACGCCCTCGGTGCGGGAGTCCCGGTAGTGCACGGGATTGCCGAGCAGCGCGCCGCCGGCGTCGAGCAGTCCGTGGTCCACGGCCCAGCTGTCGATGCCGACGGAGTCGAGGCGGCCACCGCACTGGACGCCCGCGGCCCGGAGCCCGTCCAGGACGCCCGCGTACAGCGCGAGGATGTCCCAGCGCAGCCCCTCGGGCACGCGCACGGGGCGGTTGTGGAAGCGGTGGGCCTCGGTCAGCTCCAGGCTGTCCGGCCCGACGCGGCCGACCATGACGCGCCCGCTGGACGCGCCGAGGTCGACCGCGGCGTACGCGTGCAGGTCCTTCACCGCTGTCATCGCCGTCACCGAAGGAAGGCGGCGGCGACACCGGCGTCGACCGGGACGTGCAGACCGGTGGTGTGCGTCAACTCCCCGCCGGTCAGCGCGAACACGGCGTTCGCCACATGCTCCGGCAGCACCTCGCGCTTGAGGATGGTCCGCTGCGCGTAGAACTCGCCCAGCTTCTCCTCAGGTACGCCGTACACGGCCGCCCGCTGCGCGCCCCAGCCGCCCGCGAAGATCCCGGAGCCGCGCACGACGCCGTCCGGGTTGACCCCGTTGACGCGGATGCCGTGCTCGCCCAACTCGGCTGCCAGCAGACGCACTTGGTGCGCCTGGTCGGCTTTGGTCGCGGAGTAGGCGATGTTGTTCGGGCCGGCAAAGACGGCGTTCTTCGAGGCGATGTAGACGATGTCGCCGCCCAGCCCCTGCGCGATCATCACCCGCGCGGCCTCGCGCGAGACGAGGAAGGACCCGCGGGCCATGATGTCGTGCTGAAGATCCCAGTCCCTGGCCGAAGTCTCCAGCAGGGGCTTGGAGATGGAGATACCGGCGTTGTTGACCACCAGATCGACTCCGCCGAAGGCGAGCACGGCGGCCTTGAACGCCTCGGCGATCTGCTCCTCCGACGTGACGTCCACCGTGACCGCCACGGCCTTGTCGGACCCGCCCAACTCCTCCGCCACCGCGCGGGCGTTGTCCGCGTCGAGATCGGCGACCACGACACACGCGCCCTCGGCTGCCAGCCGTCGCGCGATGGCCTTGCCGATCCCGCTGCCCGCCCCGGTCACCAGCGCCACCCGGGTCGCCAACGGCTTGGGCTTCGGCATCCGTTGGAGCTTGGCCTCCTCCAACGCCCAGTACTCGATACGGAACTTCTCCGACTCCTCGATCGGCGCGTACGTCGAGACGGCCTCGGCGCCCCGCATCACGTTGATGGCGTTGACGTAGAACTCGCCGGCCACCCGTGCCGTCTGCTTGTCCTTGCCGAAGGAGAACATGCCGACGCCCGGGACCAGCACGATCGCCGGGTCCGCGCCGCGCATCGCGGGGGAGTCGGGCAGGGCGTGCCGCTCGTAGTAGGCCGCGTACTGCTCACGGTACTCGGCGTGCAGCTCCTTCAGCCGCGTGATCGCCTCCTCCAGCGGTGCGGTCGGCGGCAGGTCGAGGACGAGCGGGCGGACCTTGGTGCGCAGGAAGTGGTCCGGGCAGGAGGTGCCGAGGGCCGCGAGGCGGGGGTGCTCGGCGCGGGAGACGAAGTCCAGGACCGCGTCCGTGTCGGTGAAGTGACCGACCTGCGGCCTGTCCTGAGAGGCGAGGGCCCGCACGTGGGGCGCGAGCGCGGCGGCCCGCGCCCTACGGTCGGCCTCCGCGAGACCGCCGTACCCCTCGATGACGGGACCGAAGGGTTCGGGCCGCCCCTTCTTTGCGAGAAAGGCCTCGGCGGTGCGGATGATGTGCAGCGAGTTGCGCTCGCACTCCTCCGACGTGTCACCCCACGCCGTGATGCCGTGGCCGCCGAGCACGCACCCGATGGCCCGCGGGTTGGCCTCCTTCACCGCGGCGATGTCCAGACCCAGTTGGAAGCCGGGCCGCCGCCACGGCACCCACACCACGGAGTCGCCGAAACACTCGGCGGTCAGCTTCTCGCCGTCCGCCGCGCACGCCAGCGCGATCCCGGAGTCGGGGTGCAGATGATCGACGTGCGCGGACTCGACCAGGCCGTGCATCGCGGTGTCGATGGAGGGCGCCGCCCCGCCCTTTCCGTGCAGGCAGTAGTCGAACGCGGCGACCATCTCGTCCTCGCGTTCCACACCGGGATACACGTCCTTGAGCCCGCGCAGCCGGTCGATCCGCAGCACGGCGAGCCCGGCCCCGGTGAGCGTCCCGAGGTCACCGCCGGACCCCTTCACCCACATCAACTCGACGTCCCCGCCGGTCGCGGGGTCGAGGGCGATGCCCTTCGCCGAGGTGTTGCCACCGGCGTAGTTGGTGTTGCGGGGGTCGGCGCCGAGGCGATGGGACCGTGCGAGCAGGGCGGCGGCCTCGGGGTGGGCGGCTTCGGGCTGGGGTGCCATGTCCATTCAGTCCTTCGAGAAGAAACCCTGGGTGAAACGCGAGATGGAGCGCGGCATGAAACGCGGGATGAAGAGCTGCGCGTATCACGGTTTGAATCGTTTCAGGGAAACTAGCCGCAGGGCTGTGAAGGAGTCAAGATGTCGGCGTGGGCATCAGCCCAGGACGGCCGGCTTGAGCACCTCCTCGCACCACTGACGGAAACCGGTCGGCCCGGGCCGCGTGGTGCGCTGCTCCTCGTCGTAGGCGCCGTTGCTCTGGGCCGTGGCCATGTCTGCCAGGCATCGCGCGGAGTCCTCGGACGCACCGCGCTGGAGCATGCTCTGACGGAACGCCTCGACAGGGACCGACTGGAAACGGACCGGCCGCTCCAGTACCTCGGACATGATCCGGGCCATCTCGTCGGGGGTGAGCGCGTCGGGGCTGATCACCGGGACGCCCTCGTAGCCCGTCCACGAGTGGTCGCGGAGCAGTTCGGCGCCCTTGGCGGCGATGTCCCGGGTGGCGACGGTCGCGAGCACGCGGTCCGCGGGATGCGGCAGGAAGAACGTGCCCTGGTCCCTGATCGGGTCGATCTGGCGGAGCAGGTTCTCCATGAACGTCGGCGGCCGCAGCGACCGGTAGGCGACGCCCGTGCCGGCGATCAGGTCGTCGGTGGCCCGCGCGGCGGACAGGTGCCCGGCGTTCTTCTCGATGCCGACGCCCATGGTGGATACGGCGACCACCTGCCGGACGCCGTGCGCCTCGATCGCCTCGCAGGCCGGGCGGGTGCTGTCCAGGTAGTGGGCCTCGACGTCGGGCACGCTGTGGTCCGGGGGGACCACCCAGAACAGGCGGTCCGCACTCTCGAACGCCTTCATGACGACCTCGCGGTCGGTGTGCGAACCGGGTACGACCTCGGCGCGCTCGCGGACGCGCTCGGGGAGTCGGGACGGATCACGGGCGATCACGCGGATCGCCTCCTCGCCGTCGATGAGGTCGTCGAGGAGCTGTCGGCCGATGGAGCCGGTGGGAGTGGTGATGACGATCAAGGAGGACTCCGAAAACGTGGTTGAGGGACGCGGCGCGAACGGGCTGACGGCCCGGAGAAACGAAGCCGCGCCGGGTGGTCGGTGCTTCGTGCTTCGATCCTCGGATGAGCTCCGGTGGAACGGAAGGATCGAAAGGATCCGGCTTGTTACCCTGGAGGTAACACCGATCGGAGGTGCACCCGGCCATGGAATCCCGGCCCCTGCGCTACTTCGTCGCCGTAGCCGAAGAGCTCAACTTCGCCCGTGCCGCCGACCGCCTGGGCATCTCTGCCCCGCCCCTGTCCCGCGCGATCCGCAAGCTGGAGGCGGACCTGGGCGTCACCCTCCTGGAGCGCACCACGCACAGCGTCGCACTGACTCCGGCCGGCCGCGTCCTCCTGACGGAGGCCCGGGCCGCGCTGGATGCCCTGCACGCGGCCGGGCGACGGGCCCAACGCGCCTCCAGCCCCGACGCGAAGCTGGTCCTGGCCGTCAAGGCCGACGGCGACGGGGGACTGCTGGAGACCATCCTGACCAGCTTCGCGGCCGACCCGGCCGCCCTCCCCGTGTCGATCCGGCTCTCCGGCTGGGGCGAACAGGTCCGTCTGCTGCGGCAGGGCGAGGCGGACGCGGCCCTGCTCTACGACCCGTTCGACCGCACCGGCCTCGACGCCGAGCCGATCTTCGTGGAACCGCGATCGGCGGTCCTCCCCGCCGCGCACCCGCTGGCCGCTCGGGACCGCCTCTCCCTCGCCGACCTGGCGCTGCCCGGGGTCGAGCCCGGCGACCTCGTCGGTCTCGGCCGCTTCCTCGACTCGACGGTCGAACAGCACGGCTTCATCGACCTCGCCCAACTGCTCGCACGCGTCGAACTGGGCGATCTGGTCACGCTGTTGCCGCAGTCCGTGACGTACCGCTATCCGCGCCCGGGCGTGGCCTACCGCCCGGTCCTGGACGCCCCGCCCGCCACGCTGTGGATCGCGTGGCCTCAGCAGTCCTGCTCCATGGCGACGGCGGCGCTGGTGCGGGCGGCGGCTTCGGCGGTGGGGTAGCGGGATCGAAGCGGGATGCGTCCCGCGAAGGTGGGCAGAGCTCCATTCGAGAACCGGAAGGAGGCCGTACGGTGCCGGCTTTCCCTGCGTCTGACGATGGCTCTGCCCTCGCCGCGGACGATGCCTCTGCCTCTGTCGACCAAGTCATCGTCCTGCTGCGCGAGTTGGGTGCCGTGGACATCCCCCACCCGGGAGGCACCCTCCTCGCACACCTTCAGCGCGTCCAGGGCCGGCTCGCCGAGTGGGGTGCCCGCCCTGACCTCCGACTCGCGGGCCTGTGCCACGCGTTCTACGGAACCGACGGCTTCCCCACCGCCCTGCTGCCGGTGGACCGCCGTGCCGAACTCGTCCAGGTGATCGGCGTCGAGGCCGAAGCGATCGTGTACCGCTATGCCGCGTGCGACCGCAAGGCCACGTACCCGACACTCGCAGAGGCCGACGGGGCTTTCCGTGACCGTTTCACCGGCCGCGCTCACCTTCCGGAGCTTCAACTACGTCGGGATTTCGCCGAGTTGTCCGCCGCCAACGAACTCGACATCGCTAGCATCGATCCTGCTTTCGTCGAGAAGTGGGGAGCCCAACTCCGCGCGCTCTTCACTCGCTTCCGCCCCCTGCTGAGTCAACCCGCTTGGTCGGCCTGCGAGTCCGAGCTGAGTTCCTAGGTGATGAGGGTCGTCTTCGGGCGGACCACACAGAACTCGTTCCCCTCCGGATCGGCCAGCACCGTCCACGACTCGTCGCCGCTCTGACCGACGTCCGCTCTGCGGGCACCGAGGGCAAGGATGCGCTCGATCTCGGCCTCCCGGTCCTCGGCGGCGGACGTCAGGTCGAGGTGCAGACGGTTCTTGACGACCTTGCGGTCCGTCACCGGCATGAAGCAGATGCCCACGGGCGCGGTCTCCTCCGGCCCGATCACGACCTCCCGCTCCCGCTCGGACAGGATCCGCCAGCCCAGCACCTCGGACCAGAAGCGGGCCTGGGCGGGCAGATCGTGGGCGTCGATGACGATGTGATGCAAAGAGACCGGCATACCCGCCAGTGTGCCCGGAGACTCCGAAGTCGATGTCGCGTCCGGTGGGCGCAATCGCCTGGTCGTTGGTACTGGTTCGGACCCACGGGATGGCGCATGTTGGTCGTTGAGAACGGCTGGTCATGGGACGGTGCCCTGGAAGCCCTCCGGGGCATGGCCGTGACGCCTCTTCCCTGACGCCGGACGCTTGCTACCTGAGGCCCGACGCGCGCTCAGCAGACGAACACCGACCAGCAGAGGTCGTTCCGCAGTCGCTGGTCGTCGAGTACGAGTTCGCGAATCGCCTCCGGGAGCCGGTCGCGCTGCCACTGGCACTCGCGTCGCCCCGCGGCCTCGCTCCCGCCTTTCGGCGCGGCGGCGCGGGCGGCCTTGATCGCATAGGCGGCCGCACCGAGTTCGTGCGCGGCCACGTGCGCCACGGCTCCGGCCTGGCCGGCGGCGTACGCGGCATGCCGTGCCGCGCCCCGCAGGTCGCGGGCCGCGCCCATCGCATGGCCGCCGGCCGCGCGGGCCTGCATCATCTTGACCTCGCCCCGCACCCAGGCACGGGCATGCTCGATCGCCCGGCGCGGCCGTGGGTCCTCGGGCTGAGACGACTCGAAGAGGCCGAGGACGTGCTCCGCGCAATCCGCCGCCCAAAGGGCGAGGAGATGGTGGTCCGCATCGGTGAGCGTCCCACCACGTCGGATCGTCACGAAGCGCGGGTCCCTGACCTTCGGGAGGATCATGGCCGACATTCTCCCCCATGTGACCGTCCGTCAGCCGGCGTGGCGGCGCACCGCGTCGAGGAGTTGGTCGATGTCGTCGGCGCTGTGCGAGAACGCGGTGACGAAGCGGACGATGCCCGGTTCCCAGCGGTCGTGGTAGAAGGCGTAGCCCTCCGAGAGGAGACCTTCGGTGACTTGCTCCGGCAGGTGGCAGAAGAGGATGTTGGCCTGGGGCGTGGCCAACAGGCCGGCTCCGGCGATGGACTTGAGGCCGTCGCCGAGGCGGGTGGCCATCTCGTTGGCGTGGTGGGCGTTGCGCAGCCACAGGTCGTCGGTGAGATACGCGTCGATCTGGGCGGTCTGGAACCGCATCTTGGAGGTGAGTTGACCGGCGCGCTTGGCGCGGAAGGCCAGTTCGGCGGCGAGTGCGGGGTCGAAGGAGACGATGGCGTCGGCGGTCATCGCGCCGTTCTTGGTGGCGCCGAAGGACAGGACGTCGATGCCCGCCTTCCAGGTCAACTCGGCCGGGGTGGAGCCGAGATGGACCAGGGCGTTGGCGAATCGCGCGCCGTCCATGTGGACGCGCAGCCCCGCCTCCTTGGCGATGGCGGACAGTTGGCGGATCTCGTCCAGGGTGTAGACGCTGCCGGACTCGGTGGCCTGGCTGATGCTCACCACGGACGGCTGCACGCTGTGCACGTCACCGGCCCGGCGGCGTACAGCGACCCGCAGCGCCTCGGGGTCGATCTTGCTGTCGGGACCCGGTACACCGACCAGCTTGGCGCCGTTGGTGAAGAACTCCGGAGCCCCGCACTCGTCGGTGTTGATGTGGCTGTCCGGGTGCGAGAGCACGCTGCCCCACGGCGGGGTGAGGGCGGCGAGACTCAGGCCGTTGGCGGCGGACCCGGTGGAGACCGGGAAGACGTCGACGTCCCGCTCGAAGATCTCCCCGAGCCTGCGGCGGGCGCTGTCGGTGAAGGGGTCGTTGCCGTACGGCAGGACCTGCCCGGCAGCCGCGTCGGCGACGGCCCGGGCTATCGGCGGGGACGCTCCGGCTATGTTGTCGCTGATGAAGGCACGGCTGGAGGGGGTGGTGGCGATGGCGGCGCTCATGAGGGGTCTTCCTGGTCTTGGGGACGGGACGTCACAGGTGCTGAGTCCTGGGAGGTCTCAGGTGCTGATGGGGGAGGCGAAGACGACGGTGATGTCCACTTCCTCGGCTCCGGTCCGGTAGAAGTGCGGGGCGTCGCCGGCGAAGGCGAGCATGTCGCCGGGGCCCAGATCCTGCGGGGCATCGACGGGTCCTGCGGTGACGTGTCCGGTAGCGACGAGCAGGTGCTCGATCGTGCCGGTGGCGTGCGGTACGCCGGGCAGTTCCGTCTCGGCCGGGATGCGCAGCCGCCAGATCTCCAGGCTGTTGCCGCTGCTGATCCGGCGGAGCAACTCCCTTGACACTTCCCCGGGTTCGACGTCCGTGCCCGGCCGGAAGACCGGTCCCGTGTCGGCGTCCCGCGCCAGCAGGTCGGCGATCGGGATGCGCAGGGCGATCGCGATCGCGTCGAGCGTGTCGATCGTCGGATTGCCGTTGCCGGCCTCCAACTGCGACAGCGTGGCCTTGCTCAGCCCGGCCCGCCGCGCCATTTCCGCGGCACTCATGCCGCGCTGCTGACGGCGCAGCCGGATCTTCGCACCGACGGCGGCGGCGGTACTGCTCACCGGCTGACGGCCGGACGGCGGGGGAGTCATCAGTGGCTCCTGTGGATTGCGGTGTACGACACCCGGATACGGCCCTTCTTGACCTTCAGCGTCGGCAGGTGCACGTCGGCAAGGTCCCCGAGGCTGCGCACGTGTGTGCCTCCGCACGGCGCCGAGTGCAGTGAGTCGAGGTGCACCACGCGCCGACCGTCGTCGCGGTATCGCGCGAAGACGGGCAGGTCACCGGCGACCGCGGCCGCCACCGCGGTGCGCAGCGCGGCGGTCACCTCCTCCCGCCCTTCCGGGTCGGCCAGTCGCGCGTCCGCCTCGGGTACCTGGAACTCGATGCGTGCCTGACCGGGGAAGTGGTTGCTGGCGACCATCTCCCAGCCCTGCGTCCGACCGACCGCTTCGACGAGGTGTCCGGCCGTGTGCAGCGCGGCGTGAGCTGCCCGGGTCGGGAGGTCGATCCGGGCCCGTACCGCCTGTCCCTCGGTGAGCGGCGGAAGGCTGCCGCCCTCGGGCGCCATCACCACGACCAGTCCTGACTCGCGGTCCCGGACCGGCACGATCTCCGTGTCCTCCAGCCATCCGCGGTCCGCGGGCTGGCCCCCGCCCTGCGGATGGAACAGACAGTGCTCGACGGCAGCCCAGGGCGCCCCGTCCCTCTCGCCGACCGCGATGACCCGCGTATCGACCTGCTCCAGATAGGTCTCGTCGAGGTAGGTGCTGACCTGCGGTGTGGCCACTTCGAGAGCCGCGGTTGAATGAACCATACGTTCACTATACCGAACCTTCTGGCACCTGGTGAACCTATCGTTCGTTTTAATGAACGAACGGTGAGTCAGGGGATCGGCTCGACGAGACCGGCAAGACGCGGTGAGCCGCCGCCGACCTGGATGGTGTGCTGCCCGAGGCGGACTGGGCGGAATACTTCGAGGCCCGGTCACCAAGGCGCGGGTGCTCGAATCCGTCCTCGGACTGGGCTTCGCCCTGCTGCGAGACGTGCCGTGCCGCGAGGTACAGGTGCTGGAGCTGGCGGAGACCTTCGGCTACGTCCGCGAGACGACCCGCCGGGTGCCGCGCGCGAGGCGATCAGCCCCTCGGCCCGCGGCAGGGCCATCGCCTGGCGGACCGTGCCCCGGGAGACGCCGTACCGTTCGGCGAGCTCGCCCTCGGTGGGCAGCCGCCCGCCGGAACCGTATCCGCCCTCACCGATCTCCCGGCCCAGGTCCGCCGCGACCTTCCGGTACACAGCCTGCCCCCGCCCCCCCGGGCGCTCCCCGGCCGCACCGTCCGTCACTCCGTCCTCACCGTCCTGCTCGGCCGCAGACCTCTCCGACCCGGCGCGGATGTGCTCCGAGCAGAGAGCCAAAAGGGGATACCGAGTACCAGTGGCAGTGCCGCGCACCCGCACCCTGTGCCTGCGGCGCGTCAGCGGACCATCGCCACCGCCAGTGAACCGGCACCGGGGTCAACGGCTCCCGCCGTCAGGGCCCCCGTCCGTCACCGGCGCGACGACGGCCCCGCCCAGTACGGCCGACCACTCACCAGCCCACCCACCGGCCCACCCCGGCCGACACCGGCGGGGCCGAGCGAGCGCGCCCACCGAGCACCTGCGGCCGACACGGACGCCGGTCCCGGCCCGCTGGTCCCGCCCGCCGGCACTGGCTGTCGGCGCCGCCGCCCGCTTTCGTCACCGTCACCAACCACCTCGAGAGCGCCCAACACTTCTGCGCCCCCAGCACCCCTTACGCCCCCCACCCCGCCTGCGTCCCCCCAACCCGCTCCGCCACGATCCGCTCCGCCCACCCCGACCGCCGATACGCGCCCATCGGATCCGGGTCCAGCCCCAGCTCCTCCCGCACCTCACCCAGCAGCGGCCGCACATCCGTGTTGTACGCGTCCATCAACACGGCGTTGGCGCCCAGCACGTCACCCTCCCGCTGGGCCACCGCCAGCGCGTCCCGGTCCACCAGCAGGGCCTTCGCCGTGGCTTCCTGGACGTTCATCACGGAGCGGATGATCGCCGGGATCTTGGCCTCGATGTTGTGGCACTGGTCGAGCATGAAGGCGACGCCGGCGGTGAACCCGCCGCCCCGCGAGACCTCGTAGAGGATGCGGAAGAGCTGGAAGGGGTCCGCCGCGCCGACCATGAGGTCGTCGTCGGCGTAGAAGCGGGAGTTGAAGTCGAAACCGCCGAGCTTCCCCTCGCGCAGCAGTGTGGCGACGATGAACTCGATGTTGGTGCCGGGGGCGTGGTGGCCGGTGTCCACCACGACCTGCGCCTTGTCGCCGAGCTTGAGGCAGTGGGCGTACGCCGTGCCCCAGTCCGGGACGTCGGTGGTGTAGAAGGCGGGCTCGAAGAGCTTGTACTCCAGGAGCATCCGCTGGTCGTCGCCGAGGCGGGCGTACACCTCCCTCAGCCCCTCGGCCAGCCGGTCCTGGCGTTCGCGGATGTCGTCCTGGCCGGGGTAGTTGGTGCCGTCGGCGAACCAGAGCTTCAGGTCCCTGGACCCCGTCGCGTCCATGATGTCGACGCACTCCAGCAGATGATCGAGCGCCTTGCGCCGCACCGCCGGATCCGCGTGGCAGATGCTGCCGAGCTTGAAGGCGTCGTCCTGGAAGGTGTTGGAGTTGATCGCCCCCAGCTTCAGCCCGCGCTCCTGCGCGTACTTCGCCAGCGCCCCGTAGTCCTCGACATTGTCCCACGGAATGTGCAGCGCGACCGTCGGGGCCACGCCGGTGAACTCGTGGACCTTCGCCGCGTCCGCGAGCTTCTCGTAGGGATCACGCGGTACGCCCTGCTGCGCGAACACCTTGAAACGGGTCCCCGAGTTCCCGTACGCCCATGACGGCGTCTCGACTGCCTGGGTCTTCAGCGCGGCCTTCACCGCAGCTAGCTCGGTCACTTCAGGGCTCCTGTGACGTCGGTACAGAACAGCTTCCGCATGAATCGATTCAGGATCGGAAGCTAAGAGGCTCCCGCAGGGGTGTCAAGCGTTTTGGCAGACCCTGTTGCCCATGGTTGGCCCGTGGTCTGACCGTGACCTCCGGCTCTCGAAGAACTGTCGAAACTTTTTCGAGGCGGACCCATTGACGTGACATGGCCCACGCGCCTAACGTCCCGGCAACCAAGTTGAAACCTTTCACGACGCTGTGAGGGCCCGCCCCGGGCGTCGTCGAGGAGCCCCTCATGACCCACCCGTCCGACACGGGGCCGGCCCCGGTGCTGGCACTGGAGGACATCTCCAAGTCCTTCGGCGCCGTGCGTGCCCTGCGGGACGTGTCCCTGGAACTGTTCCCCGGCGAGGTGCACGCACTCGCCGGAGAGAACGGCGCGGGCAAGTCGACCCTCATCAAGACGCTCGCCGGAGTGCACCGCCCGGACGCCGGCCGGGTGCTGCTCGACGGCGCGCCCGTCGTCTTCCACGGACCCGGCGACGCCCGGGACGCCGGCATCGCCGTGATCTACCAGGAGCCCACGCTCTTCCCCGACCTTTCGATCGCCGAGAACATCTTCATGGGCCGGCAGCCCCGCCGTGCGCTCGGCCGCATCGACCACAAGGCGACCCACGCGGCGACCGCCGCCCTGATGAAACGCCTCGGCGTCGACCTCGACCCCGAGCGCCCGGCCCGCGGCCTGTCCATCGCCGACCAGCAGATCGTCGAGATCGCCAAGGCGCTCTCCTTCGAGGCGCGGGTGCTGATCATGGACGAGCCGACGGCCGCGCTCACCGGCAGCGAGGTGGCCCGCCTCTTCGGGGTCGTGCGCACCCTGCGCGACCAGGGCTCCGCGGTGCTGTTCATCTCGCACCGGCTGGAGGAGATCTTCGAGATCTGCCGGCGCGTGACAACGTTGCGGGACGGCGCGTTGATCGCCAGTGAGCCGCTCGACGGCATGACCGAGGACGATCTCGTACGGCGCATGGTGGGCCGCGACCTCGACGAGCTGTACCCCAAGCAGGACGTCGAGGCAGGCGAAGTCGCCCTGAGCGTCAAGAGGTTGACCCGGGAGGGCGTCTTCACCGACGTCTCCTTCGACGTGCGGCGCGGTGAGATCGTGTGCCTCGCCGGGCTGGTCGGCGCGGGCCGTACCGAGGTGGCGCGTGCCGTCTTCGGTATCGACCGGTGGGACGCCGGCGCGGTCGAGGTGGACGGCAAGGGACTGACCAACGGCGCCCCCTCCACGGCCATGGCCGCCGGCATCGCCCTCGTCCCCGAGGACCGGCGGGCGCAGGGCCTGGTGATGGAGATGTCCATCGAGCGCAACATCGGCCTCACCGGACTGCGTACGACCGTGAGGGCCGGCCTGATGGACCGGGGCGCCGAGCGCAGCCGGTCCCTGGACTGGGCCGTCAAGCTGCACGTCAAGTACGCCCGGATCGCCGACGCCGTCTCGACCCTCTCCGGTGGCAACCAGCAGAAGGTCGTCCTCGCCAAGTGGCTCGCCACCGGGCCCAAGGTGCTGATCGTGGACGAGCCCACCCGGGGCATCGACGTCGGCACCAAGGCCGAAGTGCACCGGTTGCTGGGCGAGTTGGCCGCCGACGGAGTGGCCGTCCTGATGATCTCCTCCGACCTGCCCGAGGTACTCGGCATGGCCGACCGCGTGCTGGTGATGCACGAGGGCCGGCTCGCCGCCGAGATCCCGCGCGCCGAGGCCACCGAGGAGACCGTGATGGCCGCCGCGACCGGGAGGGCCGCCGCATGACGACGACGATCCGTGAGCGGGCGCGCCGCACGGTGAACTCCCGCACGGAGCCGACCTGTTCGGCACGGACCCACCGCACGACGACTGCCGTATGGAGGGCCGCCGTATGACGGTGACCGCGCCCAATCCCGCCCCCGCCGCCGAGGTGCCCAAGTCCAGCGGCACCCGGCTGGTCGACCGCGTCTTCAGGATGCGCGAACTCGCCATCCTGGCCGTCTTCCTGGTGATGATCGCCATCACCCAGATGGGCAACAGCGAGTTCCTGTCCGAGCAGGGCATCAAGGACCTGCTCCTCAACGCGACCATCCTGGTCCTGGTCGCCACCGGCCAGTCCCTGGTGGTCATCACCCGCAACGTCGACCTCTCGGTCGGCTCCACCCTCGGCATCACCGCCTTCGCCGCCGGCGACTATCTGCACGGCGGCGGCAACGGACTCGTCGCCGTCGTCCTGGCCGTCCTGCTCGGCATCGGCTGCGGACTGCTCAACGGGCTCCTCGTCAGCCTCGGTCAAGTCCCCGCGCTCGTCGTCACGTTGGGCACGCTCTACATCATCCGGGGCCTCGACTCCATCTGGGTGGGCTCCCGCCAGATCACCGCGGCCGATCTCCCGGGCGGCTTCGTGGACTTCGGCTCCGGCGGCGTCTCGGCGGTGCCGTGGCTGGCGCTCATCGCGCTCGCCGTGCTCGTGGCGACGGCGTACTACCTCAAACACTTCGGCAGCGGGCGGGAGCTGTACGCGCTCGGCTCCAACCCCGAGGCCGCGCGCCTGGCCGGCATCCCGGTGCGCAAACGGATCCTGGCCGCGTACACCTTCTGCGGCGCACTCGCCGGTCTCGCCGGCGCGATGTACCTGGCGCGGTTCGGCAACGTCGACTCCGGCACCGGCAACGGCTACGAACTCACCGTCGTCAGCGCCGTGGTGGTCGGCGGTGTCGTCTTCACCGGCGGCTCCGGCAGCGTCTACGGCGCGGCCCTCGGCGCCCTGCTGCTGACCTCCATCAACAGCGTGCTGCCGGCCCTCGGCGTCAGCTCCGTGTGGGTGCTCGCCATCAACGGCATCCTGCTGCTCCTCGCCATCGCGGTCGACCGGATCGTGGCGCTGCGGGTGGCCTCCGCCCTGAAGAAGAGGAACGCCCGCCATGCCTGACTCCCTGACGCGCGCGGTCCGTTGGGACACGGTCGTCGGCGCGTTGCTGGTCGTCCTGCTCCTGCTGTCGTTCGGTACGGTCGACGGCTTCGGCAACGCCCTCAACCTGTCCTTCCTGCTCGGCAACACGCTGCCGATCGCGCTGATCGCCCTGCCGATGACCCTCCTGGTGGTGGCCGGCGAGATCGACCTGTCCGTCGCCTCCACGGCCGGTCTGTCGGGCGCGGTGATGGGCAAGCTGTGGAACGACGGCATGGCGATCGAGACGATCATTCCGATCTGCCTGCTCCTGGGCCTGGTGTGCGGGCTCGTCAACGGCCTGCTCGTCACCCGCCTCGGACTGCCCTCCCTCGCCGTCACCATCGGCACCCTCGCCGCCTACCGGGGCATCGCGCAGATCGTGCTCGGCTCGAACGCGGTGACCGACTTCCCCACCCAGTACCTGGACTTCGCGTCCGGACGCATCGGGAACAGCTTCCTCCCGCAGGCCTTCCTGCCCTTCCTCGTGCTGCTCGCCGTCGCGGTGGTCGCCCTGCACGCCACGCCGTTCGGGCGGTCGCTGTTCGCGATCGGCGCGAGCGAGGAGGCCGCGCGCTTCGCCGGGATCCGGGTCAGGCGGCACAAGCTGATCCTGTTCACGGTGACCGGCCTGATGGCCTCGCTCACCGGCATCTTCTGGGCCCTGCACTACGCCAGCGCCCGCTACGACAACGCCACCGGCCTCGAACTTTCCGTCGTGGCGGCCGTGTTGCTCGGCGGCATCGACTTCGACGGCGGAAAGGGAACGCTCGGCGGCGCGATCGCCGGGGTGTTCCTGCTCGGGGCGCTCCAGAACGTCATGAGCCTCCTCAATGTCTCCGCCCAGTCGCAGATCGTCGTCACCGGCGTCCTGCTCGTCGTTTCCGTGCTCGGCCCGCGAGTCGCTCGACAGATCTCCGTGGCGAGGGCGGGCCGCAGAGCCGCCTCGGCCCCGACCTCGTAACCTCCGCTCACCCTCGTAAAGGACCTCCGTCATGCGCAAGTCATCTCTCCGCCGCTCCTGCGCCGCCCTCGCCGCCGCCACCTCCCTCGCGCTCGCCCTGACCGCCTGCGGGGGTACCACCAAGAACGACGTCAAGGACGACGGAGGCGCCGCCGCGACGGCCGGCAAGGCGGACCCCAACGCCGCCCTCAAGAAGGGCCTGACCGTCGGCTTCCTGCCCAAGTCGGTCAACAACCCCTACTTCACCTCCGCCGACAAGGGCGGCGAGAAGGCGCTCACCGAACTGGGCTCCAAGTACAAGGAGGTCGGGACCTCCAGCGCCACCGACACGGCCGGGCAGGTCTCCTACGTCAACACGCTCACCCAGCAGCAGGTGAACGCGATGGCCGTCTCCGCGCAGGACCCGGGCGCCCTGTGCACCGCGCTCAAGCAGGCCATGAAGAACGGCATCAAGGTCGTCACCTACGACTCCGACACCAAGGCCGACTGCCGCAGCGCCTTCGTCTCGCAGGCCAGCGCCGAGGACCTGGGCCGCACCGAGGTGCAGCTGCTCGCCGAACAGATCGGCTACAAGGGCGAGATCGCGATCCTGTCCGCCGCGCAGACCGCGACGAACCAGAACACCTGGATCGACTTCATGAAGGACGAGCTCAAGGACCCCAAGTACAAGGACGTCAAGCTGGTCAAGGTCGCGTACGGCAACGACGACGCCCAGCAGTCCTTCCAGCAGACCCAGGGCCTGCTGCAGCAGTACCCGAACCTGAAGGGGATCATCTCCCCGACCACCGTCGGCATCAAGGCCGCCGCCCAGTACCTGTCCGGCTCCAAGTACAAGGGCAAGGTCAAGCTGACCGGCCTCGGCACCCCGAACGACATGCGCAAGTACGTCAAGAACGGCACCGTCGAGGCCTTCGAGCTGTGGGACCCGGCCAAGCTCGGCGACCTCGCCGCCCGCACCGCCGTCGCGCTGGCCTCCGGTCAGATCACCGGCAAGGAGGGCGAGACCTTCAAGGCCGGCGACACCTCGTACACCATCGGCAAGGACGGAGTGATCAACCTCGGCAAGCCGACCGTGTTCGACGCCAAGAACATCGACCAGTTCAACTTCTAGTCGCCTTCGCCGTGAAGGCGCCGAAGTCCTGTCGCCCGGAGGGTCGTTGATGCAGCGCGTGTGCTTCCTTCTGAAGGTCCGCGCGGACCGCCTCGACGAGTACCGCGAGCGGCACGCGGCCGTGTGGCCCGAGATGCTCGACGCGCTCTCGGCCACCGGCTGGCACAACTACTCGCTCTTTCTGCGTGAAGACGGCCTGCTGGTCGGCTACTTGGAGACCGAGGACTTCGCCGCCGCCCAGGCGGGCATGGCGGCCACCGACGTCAACGCCCGCTGGCAGGCCGAGATGGCGCCGTTCTTCGAGTCACTGGACGGCGCCCGGCCCGACGAGGCGATGAAGCCCCTCACGGAGGTGTTCCACCTCTCATGACCGCCGCCGGAAGCGGGCTCGCCACACCCGCCCTCACCCTGCTGAACCGCACCCGACTGGACGCCGCCGCCCTCTACTTCGTCTCCTACGACGGACTGGTCAACAACAACTCGTTCCAGAAGAACGGCCTGCTGACGTACGCGGGCCACCAGTACGCGGCCTGGTACACGGCCACCCGTCACGCCGTCGTCGCCAGACGCCCTCTGGGCGGCTCCAGTTGGTCCACCCTCACCCTCTCCCACACCCTCAAGAGCGACGACTCCCACAACGTCATCTCGATGGGCGTCTCCGGGCTCGACGGCCGCCTCCACCTCAACCTGGACTCCCACAGCGACGGCTTCTTCTACGTCAGGTCGATCGCGGGCCTCCTCGACAACCCGGCGTCCACCGAATGGACTTCAGCCGTTCTCGGTCCCGTACAGACCTCGCTCGACGGACTCGCGCTCACCTCGCAGTTCACGTACCCGCAGTTCCTCACCACCCCCGAGGGCGCGCTCCAGCTCAGCTACCGGGTCGGCGTCTCCGGGAACGGCCGCAACGCCCTTGCGGAGTACGACGGTTCGCGGTGGACGGCGCTGGGGGAGTGGACCAGCTCGGCGGGCACGTACACCAGCGCGCACGGCTCGTCCTCGGCCCGCAACATGTACCTGCACGGCATCGACTACGACGTCCACGGCCGCCTGCACGCCTTCTTCACCTGGCGCGAGCAGGACGCGGCCGTGATGTGCGACGGCGGTGGCATCACCAACCACGACACGGGCTACGTCACTTCGGCCGACCGCGGCCGCACCTGGCGCGACGACGCGGGCACCCTCGTGGGCACGACCGGCGGCTCCGACAGCGTGGCTGTCACGGACGCCGGCGTGGTCGTCGACTCCCTCGGCCCCGACCACTCCCTCATGAACCAGGAGAGCCAGGCCACCGACTCCACGGGCCTCCCGCACGCGATCATCAGCTATGTGCCCGGCCGCTTCGGGCAGTGCACCACCGACTACGTCGCCGACCGCACCGCGCACGGCCGCGCCTTCCACCTCCGCAAGGACTCCGCCGGCACCTGGCGGAAGACCGAGATCCCCCTCGCCCTCGCCTCCAGCCAGCGCACCAAGCTGGTCCTGGACCGCTACGACAACGCCTACGCGGTCTTCCCCTACGGCCGGATCGCCGGGGCCTCCCAGGCCTCGGGCTACACCGACTGGACGCTGCTCCACGACGGCGGCGACCTGAACGCCTTCGGCGAGGTCGTCGTCGACGAGACGAGGGTGCGCACCGACAATGTCCTGTCGTTCATGTACCAGGAGAAGTCGAGCGGTACGACACCCTCGGCGCTCCACGTCGTCGACTTCGCGCTGCCCGCGTGAGCGGGCCGGATGTGCGCGGTGATGACGGTAATGTGAAGGTCTTCTTTCCGCCCTCCCGTGTACCCCTGGAGGTCCCTGCCTGATGGCCCAGTCGGTGGGTATCAAGGACGTCGCCCGCGTCGCCGGAGTCTCCGTCGGCACGGTCTCGAACGTCATCAACCGCCCGGACACGGTCGCCACCGAGACCCGGGCGCGCGTGCTGTCCGCGATCGACCGGCTCGGTTACGTCCGCAGCGAGTCCGCGCGCCAGCTGCGCGCGGGCCGCAGCCGCATCATGGGACTGCTTGTCCTGGACATGGGCAACCCGTTCTTCGTCGACGTGGCGCGGGGCGCCGAACGCGCCGCCCGCGAGGCAGGACTCGGCGTGATGGTCTGCAACAGCGCCCAGAGCGCGAGCGAAGAGGCCGACTACCTGTCCCTGTTCGCCGAGCAGCGGGTGCGGGGCGTCCTGTTCACCCCCGCCGACGCGACCGGCCGCAACATCGAGTCGTTCCGCCGGCACAACATCCCCTTCGTGCTGGTCGACCGGGTCGCCGAGGGCACCACCGAGTGCTCCGTCTCGGTGGACGACGTGGCGGGCGGCGCACTGGCCGTACGTCACCTGGTCGACGCCGGACACCGCTCCATCGCCTACGTCAGCGGCCCGCCCGGCCTCAACCAGGTCCGCGACCGCCGCACCGGCGCCCTGAACGCGCTCGCCGAGGCGGGCCTTGGCCCCGAGAACCTGCGCGAGCTGCCCACCGAACGCCTCGACGTGGCCGCCGGCCGGGACGCGGGCGCCCGGCTGCTCGGCCTCGCCGACCGCCCCACCGCCGTCTTCTGCGCCAACGACCTGCTCGCCCTCGGCGTCCTGCAGGCCATGTTCGCGGCCGGCGTCTCGGTCCCCGGCGACCTCGCGATCGTCGGCTACGACGACATCGAGTTCGCCGCCGCCGCGGCCGTCCCGCTCACCTCGGTCCGCCAGCCCGCCGTCACCCTGGGAGCCCTCGCCGCCGAACTCCTCTTGGAGGAGACGGAGGCCGAGAACGGCACGTCGCAGCACGAACACCGACGGGTCGTCCTCCAGCCCGAACTGGTCGTGCGCAGATCCAGTCTGTCCACCCGCTGATCGCGCGTTCAGTACGATTTCATGATCCCGGGGGGTGTTGACCGCAGGATCATGTGCTGAACTGGGACGCGGTCCACAACCCGTACGTCCCAGGAGCCCCGTTGACCGCCACGTACCGCCAGCCCGGCGTCGTCCTCACCGACCGCCGCTTCACCGTGCCCCTCGACCACGACGACCCGGCCGGGGAGACGATCGAGCTCTACGCCCGTGAGGTCGTCGGCAGCGACAAGGCGCAGCAGAACCTGCCATGGCTGGTGTACCTCCAGGGCGGTCCTGGATTCGGGGCGAACCGTTTCGTCGGGCGGCAGGCCTGGCTCGACCGGGCGCTGAAGGAGTTCCGGGTCCTGCTCCTGGACCAGCGCGGCACCGGCCACTCCACGCCCGCCACCCGCCAGACCCTCCCGCTGCGCGGCGGACCCGCCGAGCAGGCCGACTACCTCACGCACTTCCGCGCCGACTCGATCGTCCGCGACTGCGAGGCGATCCGCGCCGAGGTCACCGGCGGCGCGCCCTGGACCGTCCTCGGCCAGAGCTTCGGCGGCTTCTGCGCGGTGCACTACCTCTCCAGCGCCCCGGAGGGCCTGACCGCCGCCGTGATCACCGGCGGTCTGCCCTCGCTGGACGCGCACGCCGACGACGTCTACCGGGCGGCCTACCCGCGTATCGAGCGCAAGGTCGCGGCGCACTACGCGCGTTATCCGCAGGACGTCGAGCGCGCCCGCCGCATCGCCGACCATCTCCTCGCGCACGACGTGACCCTGCCGGGCGGCTACCGCCTCACCGCCGAGGCCTTCCAGACCCTCGGCATCGTCCTCGGCGGCAGCGAGGGCAGCCACCGACTGCACTACCTCCTGGAGCACGCCTTCGTCCGCACCCCGCAGGGAGCGGCCCTCTCGGACGCGTTCCAGGACGAGGTCCGGGCCCAGCTCTCGTACGCCGGACACCCCCTGTACGCCCTGGTCCACGAGTCGGTCTACGCCCAGGACGAGCGTCCCACCGCCTGGTCGGCCGAGCGTGTCCGCGGGGAGTTCCCCCAGTTCGACGCGGCCAAGGCCCTTGCCGGCGACGGCCCGCTGCTGTTCACCGGAGAAACGATCCACCCCTGGATGTTCGACAGCGACCCCGCCCTGCGCCCGCTGCGCGAGACCGCCGAACTCCTCGCCGCCCGCACCGACTGGAAGCGCCTCTACGACCCCGCCCGCCTCGCCGCCAACGAGGTCCCGGTGGCCGCAGCCGTCTACCACGACGACATGTACGTCGACGCGACCCACTCGCTGGAGACCGCCCGCGCGATCCGCGGACTGCGCACCTGGGTCACCGACGAGTTCGAGCACGACGGCGTGCGGGCGGGCGGGTCGCGGGTCCTGGACCGGCTGCTGGCGCTGACGCGCGACGAGGTGTGACGACACCGAAACCGACATAAGGTTCATTTCGTCGGTCTGTCGTTCCCTGTCGCGCGAGAGGACACCACGCGATGAGTACGAGGTCAGCCCGCCCGGAGCGCCGAGCGAGAGGAGCCCGGGCGGTCGCCCTGGCCATGGCAGCCGCTCTGGCCGGTGCGGCTCTGGTGTCGTGCGGCAGTGACAGCGGCGGCGATTCCCCGGCCACGCCGACGGCACCCGACACGGCCTCCTTCTCGGGCAACACGCCTTCCGCCCTGGAGTCGAAGGCCGCGTCGGCCATCGCGTCGGCCCGCGCCGCCTCCTCCGCCGCGGCCGCGTCCGCCTCGGCTGCCGCGTCCTCCTTCGAGGCCTCCGTCTCCGCCGAGGTCGAGCGCGCCAACAGGGCCGCCAAGAACGCGCTGAAGGACGTGCAGGGACGGGGCAACGCGCTGTCCGAAGTCGCCATGACCGGCAAGGCGCGCGCCAGCACCGACGGCCTGCTCGCCGTCGTCGTCTCCATCACCAACAAGACCGACCACAAGGCCTCGTACGCCGTCCAGGTCGACTTCCTCGACTCGGCCGGCAAGACGGTCGAGACCCGTTATGTCGGGGCGGAGAACCTCGCACCGGGGGAGCGGGCTCAGCCCATCGCCATCAGCCGCAAGCCGCCGAAGCCGGTGCTGACGCCGAAGCTGGTCAAGGCACAGCGCTACTGAGGCCCTGTTTCGAGCGGTACGGGCCGGGATGGGATGATCACATCGTCTGTGCGATCCAGACCGCGACGGGGGCGGAATGAACGAGACGGAACTGCTGGCCGACCGCTTCGAGGAGCACCGTGGGCGGCTGAAGGCGGTCGCGTACCGCATGCTCGGCTCGACGGCCGAGGCGGAGGACGCCGTCCAGGACACGTGGGTCAAGCTGAGCCGCACCGACGCGGACGACATCCGCAACCTCGGCGGCTGGCTGACCACCGTGGTCGGCCGGGTCTGCCTGGACCTGCTGCGCTCGCGGAACCTGCGGCGCGAGGAGCCGATCGACGACACGTTCGTCCCGGACCCGGTGATCAGGCCGCTGTCGCAGATCGACCCGGAGCAGGAGGTGCTCCAGGCCGACTCGGTGGGGCTGGCCCTCCTGGTGGTGCTGGAGACCCTGGAACCGGCCGAGCGCCTGGCGTTCGTGCTGCACGACATGTTCGCCGTGCCCTTCGACGACATCGCGCCGATCGTGGAACGGAGTTCGGCGGCCACCCGGCAGTTGGCGAGCCGGGCGCGGCGCCGGGTGCGAGGCGCCACACCGTCGGCGCAACCCGACCTCGGCCGCCAGCGGCAGGTCGTCGACGCCTTCATGGCGGCCGCCCACGCCGGTGACTTCGAGGCGCTGGTCACGGTCCTCGACCCGGACATCGTGCTGCGCGTCGACTCCGGCGCCCTGGTGGGCGGCGCGGCGGCCTCCAAGCTGGTGCGCGGCGCCAAGAGGGTGGCCGAACAGGCCATGACCTTCCGGCAGTTCGCGCCGCAGGTCCGGACGGTCCTCGTCAACGGCACGGTCGGACTGGTCAACGTCGTCGAGGGCCAGGCGCTCGCCGTCATGGCCGTCACCGTCGTCGACGGCCGGATCACCGAGATGTACATCCTGGCCGACCCGGACCGCCTCGCCCGCCTCGACCTCAGCGCGCTGGACTGAGCGTCACGGCATCATGCAACGCCGCCAGCAGATCCAGCGGCCGTCGGTCGGGGAACTCCGCGCGGACCAGATTCATCGTGTACGAGAATCCGACCCGTTCTCCCGGCCAGGCACCGTGCCGGGAGCCGCCGAACCCCGCGTGCCCGAAGGTGTCCCGCGGCGGCCCGAACAGGGCCGGACCGGTGCGGAGTTCGTAGCCCGCGCCGTACGCCATCGGGCTGCCCCACAGCGGTGAGGTCCCGCGCCGCAGCTCCCGGCGGCCGAGTTCGACGGTCGTTTCCTTTAGCACACGGACACCGTCCAGTTCACCGCCCCGCGCGAGACAGGCGTAGAAGCGGGCCATCGAACGGGCCGTCACATGTGCGCCGACGGCGGGGATCTGGGCCCGGCGGAAGGCGGCGCTGTTCCAAAGGGCCGGTGCGTCAGGGGTGGTGAGGGGGTTGCGGGTCAGCACGCGCAACGGATCGTCCTCGTCATCGACGTACGGCAGCAGGACGCCGGGGCCCGCCAGCGTCGTCGCGGCCCGGCTGTGCTCCTCGTCCGGCAGGCCGAGCCAGACGTCCAGACCGAGCGGGCCGGCGAACTCCTCGGCGAAGAAGGCCCCCACCGTCCGCCCGTCGATCCGGCGCAGCAACTCGCCCGTCAACCAGCCCCACGTCAGCGCGTGATAGATGAACCCGGCCCGCGGATCGTCCGACGGCGCCTGCGCGGCCAGCAGTTTCGCCATGTGCTCGGGATCCAGCAACTCGGCTTCGCTGAAGGGCTGTTGTACGCCCGGCAGCCGGGCCTGGTGGGAGAGGATCTCGCCGACCGTGATCCGGTCCTTGCCGGCGGCGGCGAACTCCGGCCAGTAGTGGGCGGCAGCGGTGTCCAGATCCAGTTGCCCGCGCTCGACGAGCAGCAGGACGCAGGCGGCCGTCAGCCCCTTGGCGCCCGAGAACACCAGTTGCAAGGTGTCGGCACGCCAGGGGCGACCCGTCGCCGGATCCGCGGTGCCGCCCCACAGGTCGACGACCAGTTCGCCGTCCCGGTACGCGGCGAACGCGGCGCCCGTCTCGCCGTATCGCTCGAAGTTCCCGGCGAAGACACCGGTCACGGGCTCGAATCCGGGTGCCGTCCATCCTTCGACGCCGTCAGGTGCGGGGAGAGCCCCGGTCGTCATCGCCTCACACTCCCTGGGCCGCGAGCAGGATGAGAGCGGCCCGCTTGGCGTCCTGTGCCGCCAGGCCGTCCGGGTCGTGGTGGTCGGCGACGACCGTGGCGCCCTCCAGCAGTATCAGCAACTGCCGTCCCAGACGTGCCGGTTCGGGTGCTCCGGCCCGCTCGGCGATGGTCGTGAGAAGGTCCTGGTAGCGGCCCAGATGGCGGTCGGCGACCGGGCCGGCGGGCGGTGCGTGGTGCTGGGTGGCGGCGTTGACGATCGCGCAGCCGCGGAAGCCGGGTTGGCGGTACCAGGTGCCCAACGCATCGAAGAGTGCCCCCAGTTGAGCGCGCGGGTCGGGCCCCGCCTCCTCGACCGTGGCCGTGAGCCAGTGCACGACTCGATCGCTGCGTGCCGTGAGGACCGCCTCCACGAGACCGTCCTTGGAGCCGAAGTGCCGGTAGAGCGTCTCCTTGGAGGCGCCCACCGCGCGGCACAGCTCGGCCACGCCGACGCCGTCGAGACCGCGCTCGTAGAGGATCGCGGTCGCCGAGGCGAGGAGCGCCGCGCGGGTGCGCTCCGGATCGAGGGTCGTGCCTTTCGGTACGGGCATGCGTGAGATGGTACCGAACGGTTCGATGATGGTCCAGGGCGGGGACCTACCTCGATAAACTGGTCTTCGTGCCAGATCAGACAGTGGAACCGACCGAACTTCGTGCCGACTGCGGGCGGTGCTTCGGGCTGTGCTGTGTCGCGCTGCCCTTCGCCCGCTCCACGGACTTCGCGATCGACAAGAAGGCCGGCAGCCCGTGCCCGAACCTGCGGGCGGACCACCGGTGCGGCATCCACGCCCGGCTGCGGCAGGAGGGGTTCAACGGCTGCACGGTCTACGACTGTTTCGGCGCCGGGCAGAAGATCTCCCAGGTCACCTTCGGCGGGCGGGACTGGCGTGAGGCGTCGAAGGAGGACGCCCGGCGGATGTTCGACGTCTTCCCGGTCGTCCGGCAGCTGCACGAACTGCTCTGGTACCTCACCGAGGCGCTGACCCTCCCGGCCGCCCGTCCGGTCCACGCCGATCTGCGGCGGTTGCTGGAGCGCACCGAGGAGCACACCCGCCGCTCGCCGGAGGAACTCACCGCGCTGGACGTGGGCGCGCACCGGCAGGAGGTCAACGTCCTGTTGCTGAAGACCAGTGAGCTGGTGCGGGCCGGCGTCCGCGGCCGCAAGAAGGAGCGCCGGGGAGCCGACCTGATCGGGGCCAGGCTCAAGGGCGCCGATCTGCGCGGCGCGAACTTCCGCGGCGCCTACCTCATCGCCGCCGACCTGACAGGTGCCGATCTGCGCGAGGCGGACATGATCGGCGCCGACCTGCGTGACGCCGATCTCACCGACGCGGATCTGACCGGCGCCTTCTTCCTCACCCAGCCGCAGGTCAACGCGGCCCGGGGAAGTGCTGGCACCCGGCTGCCGGGCTCAGTCACCCGTCCCGTGCACTGGACACCGTAGATCCGGTGCCGGCGAGTCGTCCGGTGTCGGCGCGGCCGACGTGCTCGCCGTCCGCCGGTCCAGGTGCAGGCGCAGGCCGTCCGGCATCAGCGTGAGCCGTTCGGTCACGCGCAGTCGGTAATCCGGGTCGGGCCGCAGGTCGTAGCGGCGCAGCAGCAGGCCGAGCACCAGCGTGGCCTCGTGCAGCGCGAACTGCCGCCCGATGCACGCCCGCGCGCCCGTCCCGAACGGCTTGAAGGTGTGGGGGACGCGGGAGCGGACGGACTTCGGGTCGAAGCGGTCGGGGTCGAAGCGTTCGGCGTCCGCGCCCCACACCTCCGGATCGCGGTGCAGCATCGCCGTGAGGACCAGCGCCCAGGCGCCGCGCCGCATCGGATGGCCGCCCGCCAGCACCGTGTCCTCGCGGGCCTCCCGGGCGAAGGCCGGCGCCGTCGGCCACAGCCGCAACGCCTCGTCCAACACCCGCCGTACATAACGCAACTTGGCCACCTGGTCGTACCCCGGCACCACGGCGTCACCCCAGACGCCGTCCACCTCGGCACGCGCCCGGGCCGCGACCTCGGGGTGCAGAGACAGATAGTGCAGGGCGAAGGAGAGCGCCCCCGAGGTCGTCTCGTGCCCGGCCACCAGGAACGTGATGACCTGCCGGCGGACGTTCTGCGCGGACAGCCGCTCGCCGGTCCGCGGATGCGCCGTCTCCAGCATCCGGTCGAGCAGATCGCCGTCACCGTCGGCGCTCGACGCACGGCGGGCCTCGACCAGCTCGTCGACCGTGCGGTTGAGGTACGAGATGTCGGCCGCGTTCCGTCGTGAGGCGCTCCGCAGCAGGTACGGGGCCAGTGGCGAGGGCACGGTGTTGAGCCGTTGCGCATAGGTGAGCGTGCCGACCATCGCGGAGACGAAGGGGTGTGGCCGGGAGCGTTCGAAGGACCCGAAGTCGTGCCCGAACCCGGTGCGCGCGATGGTCTCCAGGGTCAGCTTGGTCATGTCGCCGGGCACGTCCACCGCCCGCCCCGCCGTCAGCTCGCGGTCCCAGTGGTCGGTGAGCCGCCCGGCCACCGCCAGCATCATCGGGTGGTAGGCCTCCATGGCCTCCCGGCTGAATCCCGGCGCCAGGACGTCGTGCGCCAACTGCCAGTTCGGCTCGTGGTTGTACGCCGTGAACAGTCCGTCGCCGGCCACCGGCCGCAGGTTGGCGATCCCGAGACCGACGTGCTTGGCGAAACGTGACTCATCGGCCATGTCGGCCGCGGCCTCGGCGCCCCACACGAACACGAACTCCTTGCCGAACGCCTTGCGCCGGAACACCGGACCCAGCTGCCGGGCGTAGCGCAGGGTGTCCTGCAGCGGCGTGCGCCGACTGGCGCCGATGACGTCACCGAGGAAGGGGACCCGGTGCGGCGGATGCGGGATGCGGTGCAGCTCCGGCCAGCCCTGTTCGGCACTGCGGAAGCCCTTCGGGAGTCCGTTCCCGCCCGTCGTCCTCGGCGCCGTGTCCGTCTCCGCCATGACGCGATCTCCCTTGATGCAGCGGCAGGTTGAGCATGTTGTACGTGGGTTCAATAGTGCGATTCAGTCTGATCCCCTTGTTGAACTCACGTCAAGTAAAGTGCGGGGATGGCCGCGAACCAGGGCGAGCGCACGCGCCGCCGACTCAGCACCGAGGCGCGCAGGGAGCAACTGCTGTCCGTCGGTGCGCGGCTGTTCTCGGAGAGCCCGTACGACGAGGTGTGGATCGAGCAGGTCGCCGAGATCGCCGGCGTCTCGCGCGGGCTGCTCTACCACTACTTCCCGACGAAGCGGAACTTCTTCGCTGCGGTCGTCGAGCGCGAGAGCGAGCGCATGCTGCACATGACGGCGGCCGTGCCCGGGGTGCCCGTTCGCGAGCAGCTCACCGCCGGTCTCGACACCTACCTGACGTACGTGGAGGCGCACGCCCACGGCTTCCGCGCCTTCCACCGCGCCGACGCGGCCGGTGACCAGGCCGTGCGGCGCGTCTACCAGCGGGCGTTGGCGGCCCAGGAGCGGCAGATCCTGCTGGCGCTCGCCGCTGACCCGGAGTTCGGCCCGCTCTTCGAGCACGGTCCCGTCGTCCGGCTCGCGGTCCGTGGCTGGCTGGCCTTCACGACCGCCGTGTGCCTGGAGTGGCTGCGGGATTCGGAGTTGACGCGGGAGCAGGTACGGGACCTGTGCGCCCGGGCCCTGCTGGGAGTCATCGCCTGAGAGGAATCACCCGAGGGGACGCGCCGAGTGCGTCCCCGTGGTTGGCGTGCGCCTCGATCTTCGGTAAGTTAGGCAAGGCTTACCTAAGGAGGTTCGGAATGGGTGACAGCCAGGCCTGGACGGCCGCGCCCCCCGCCGCGGAACGCGCCCGCTCGGTGCTCGCCGCCGCGTGGTCCTGCGCGGTGACCGGGGAGGGCGGCCGCGAGGAGTTCGTCGGCGCGCACACCGTGACCGACGACGGCCGGGTGCTGGTGGAGGTGCCCGAGGACAGCGCGCTCAACGCGGCCGCGATCTGCGCGCCCCGCGGCGAGCCGTCCGCCGTCCTGGAGTTCGCCGACGTCGCACCCGTCCCGGTCCGCAACCGTATCCGCGCCAGACTCTGGCTCGCGGGGTACTTCACGCCGGAGGACGGCCAACTCGCCTTCCAGGCCACGCGCGTGGTGCTGCGCCCGCCGACCGGGGCGGTCGTCGTCGCCCTCGACGAGTTCGCCGCCGCCGCACCCGACCCGCTCGCCACCGCGGAGCCCCGGCTGCTCACCCACCTCGCCGACTGCCACGCCGACGCCGTCGAGCGCCTGACCCGCCTCGTCGACCGCGACAGCCTGCATGGCGCGGTCCGCGTCCAGCCCCTGGCCGTGGACCGGCACGGACTGACGCTGCGCATCGAGCGCAACCGCACCCACGGCGACGTACGACTGCCCTTCCACAAGCCCGCCGACGACGTCGGACAGCTCACGGAACGCATGCACGTCCTGCTCACGCAGGCGAGCAGCGCCTCCTGCCCGCGCCCGCTACAGCGGCAGCGCACAGACGGCGACGGGTGAGGCGAACGGCGCACCCGCGAGCCGGAGTTCACCACTGCCCTCGTCCACGTGGAAGACGCTGACCGTGCCGGACTTCTGGTTCGCCGCGAACAGCAGCGTCCCGTCCGGCGAGAAGGCGATCTGCCTCGGGAAGTCGCCGGACACCGGAACCGTGTCGAGCAGTCTCAGCCGCGCGCCGTCCGCCTCCACGGCGTAGCGCGCCAGGCTGTTGTGACCCCGGTTGGCGAGGTAGGCGTAGGCGCCGTTCGGCGTGACCAGGATCTGCGCCGGGTAGTTGGTGCCCGAACCCGAGCCGGTGGCTTGCGGTGCGCCGATCGTGAGACGGCCGCCGGCCGGGTCGTAGGCGCAGACCGCGACCGTGTCGTCGACCTCGTTCGCCAAGTAGGCGTACCGCCCGCCGGGGTGGAAGGTGAGATGGCGCGGACCGGCGCCCGGGCGGGTCTGCGCGCGCGACGTCTCGGTGAGCCTGCCGGTGCTCCCGTCGAGTCGGTAGGTGTAGACGGTGTCGGTGCCCAGGTCGACGGCGAGCACATGGCCGCCGTCCGGGCTGGTGGTGAACTGGTGGGCGTGCGGGCCCTGTTGGCCCGGTCCGGGCGCCGGGCTGGAGTGCGTGACCAGGTCGGTTCGCTCGCCGAGCGCGCCCGAGCCGTCGATGGGGTGCACGGCCACGCTGCCGGAGGTGTAGTTCGCGCTCAGCAGCCACTTCCCGCTCGGATGCACGGAGAGATGGCAGGGTCCCGCTCCGCCCGTGCCGCGGCTGCCCAGGACTTTGCGGTCGGCGATGCGTACGGCGGTCACGGTGCCGGCCTGGCGCTCGTTCACGGCGTACAGGGTGCGGCCGTCGGGATGCACTGCGAGGTACGAGGGGTCGGCGACGCCCGTGATCGTGCCCGTACCGGTGATCTTTCCGGTCGCGGAGTCATAGGTGGCGAGGCCGATGCCCTTTCCGCCGCCGTCGACGGAGGTGTAGGTGCCGAGGTAGAGGGGGCGGGGGCCGGCGGATTCCGGCGCGGGCCGCTGTCCGGTGGCGGGCTGATCCTTCTGGGCCACCGCCCGGTCGGGAGTCGTCGCGGCGGACGTCGGCGTGGATCTGGGCGTGGCCGGCGCGGGCAGCGCCGTCACGGCGGCCGTTCCCGCGAGCGCCCCCACGAAACGGCGCCTGCTCCAGCCGCCGTTCGTTGCTCCAGTCCCACTGCTCATGTCCGCACCTCAGGTGATCGGTCGCCCCGGTCGTGACAGCCACCTTGACGTGGACCACACGGCGGACGCAAGAACGGCACCGGGCGTTGCGCGGAGTGCAACGCCCGGACGGAGGGCGGGAGGCTCTGCGCCGTGCGAAAAGCTCCGCACTGCGGAACGTCGTGGCCTACCAGTCGCCGTCCTTCACCGGCTTGCCCGGCGCGTCGCCCAGTGGCTTGACCTGGTGCGGAGCGGGCGGCTCCCAGGGCTCGTGGTCGTCGCCGAGCCAGTCGCCGACCGGCTTGACGCCCTCCAGGGTGTCCGTGGGGGCGAGATCCTGCGCGTCCTGGTCGTAGTAGTCGTACCAAGGCAGCCCCGCGCGCGTGTACGCGGCCCGGTCCACCGGCGACGGCGGGGGAGCCTCCCCGGTGATGCGGCGCCACTCCGGAGGCGTCACCAGATGGACGAAGACACGCCCGGCGGACTCCTCGGCCCAGTCCTTGAGCGGCCGGTCGTCCTTGTAGACCTCTTGCTGCATCGAGCCGCCGACGCCGAGGCCCATCGCCGCGGCGGCCTTCCGCGGGGCCGCCGGCGGGACCGGCCCACCGCTCGGAGCGGCGGCCGCCATGGGCATCGCCGCGCCGTAACCCCCGGCATCCATGGGCATCGCGGCGCCGTAACCATCGGCCTCCATGACCGCCCGCTCACGCTCCGCCCGGCGCCGTTCCTCCGCCCGCCACTCGGCCAGCTTCTGCTCCTTGAGCGGGAAGGACTGCAGCTGTACGCCGCCCCAGACCTCCTCGCCCGTGACCTGGCCCTCGACGGTCGCGCCCAGCCCCAGCGGCACCGCCACGAACTGGCGGACGGTGCCCTTGCCCGAGTTGATGCCGTCCAGCCAGGGCTGGCGGGGCAGTACGACGTAGTTCTGGGGCTTCCGGGCGAGCCGGTCGCTCCACGGCTTCCCGGAGACCGCGCACACCTTGCCGACCCCGACCTGCAGAGCGGCCGGTTCGGTGGTCCCGCCGAAGCTCAGCCACATCGCCTCGCGCAGGTACACCGGCAGCATCACACCGCCGCGCGCACGCCACTCCTCGGGCACCGTGTCGGGGAAGTCGGCGACCCGCCGGACCGGGAACTCACCGAGCCCCGGCGGCAGCGGATGAGTGCCCGTCTCGGGCAGCCGCAGGGTGCGGACGAACCGCACCGCCACTCCGCCCGGCAGCCGCAGTGTGTTCCCGTCGATCCGCACGGTGCTCTCGGTCATCCGCCCGCCCCCTCGTAGCCAGTGCCGGAAACGTACGTCGCCCCGGTGACTTCGTCACCTAGAACGACGGCCGGTACCGGGACGGTTCCGGCGCAGGGCGTCCGGAACGCGCGGCAGCTCGGAATCGTGCAGGGCCTCCTGGAGCCGGGTCAGCCGCGGCATGCGCTCGCGCTGCTCCTGGGAGACGCGGTCCAGTTCCTCCAGGAGCCGACGCGAGCGGTGCTCGGTGTCCAACTCGTCCAGGGTGCGGTTGACCTCCGTCAGCACGGCGCCGTACAGCTGCCAGGTGCGGGCGTCGCGCTGGACCTCCTCCAGGAGCAGCAGGGCCAGCTTGTCGCGCGTGGCCGCCGCCTGGCGCAGCTCGGCGGCGAGCCGGGCCTCCGCCGACTCCGCGCTCTTGCTGACGTCGGAGGTGACCAGCACGGCGAAGCTGACCACGGCGTCCGCGACCTCCGACAGCAACCGTTCCACCACGCTCCCCGTCTCGGCCGGGAACAGCGGCTCGGGGTCCCGCTCCTTGGCGAGGTCGGTGAAGGTGCGCGCGAGCACCCGCAGCACCACCGTGCAGATCTCCAGCGTGTCCAGCCCCGTCCGCAGCACCACCCGGTGCAGCAGCCCCTCACGCACGCGTGGATTGAGCCGCAGACTGTCCTCGGCCTGCCGCAGCGCCGCGTCCACGTCGATGATGTCGTGGTCGAGCTGGCGCGCCTCGTACAGCCGCTGGGTCGCGTGTTCCACCGGCGTACGCCCCGCGGCCTCCTCGCCCATCCGCAGCATCAGCCGCCGCACCCGCCGGGCCAGCCCCTCGATCGACTCGCCCGCCTCCTCGACCCACACCGGCGGTGCGAGGAGCAGATTGCAGCCGAGCCCGACGACCGCGCCGATCAGCGTCTCCACCACCCGCGCCCACGCCGTGTCCCCGACGGTCGTCACCCCGAGCACCAGCATCGCGCTGATCGCCACCTCGGGCACGTACTCGTCGACCCGCACCAGCCGTCCCACGGCCAGCGAGGCCAGGATCAGCAGGGCGAGACTCCACCAGGTCAGGCCCACCAGAAGGCTGAAGGCGATGGCGACCAGTACGCCGGCCACGACGGCGTTCACGCGGCGGATGCCGTTGGTGAGCGTGGCGTACAGGGTGACCTGGACGACCAGCAGGGCCGTCAGCGGGGCGGTGAGCGGCGCGGGCTCGGGGCTCAGGCGCAGGGCGATGACGTAGGCGACCGTCGCCGCGACCGCCGATCGCAGCGTCTGGACGACCACGGGGTCCCTGTGACGCTTCACGAAGCGCACGAGGGACGTCCTCCACTCACGTACATCACGCATCCTCGGGCCCTTCCCCTTCTACCTTCGCATCGAACCCGTGATCGCGACCGGACAACGAAATCCGTGAGCGGACATCAAGGACCGTCAGCGCAGAAAAGCCCCGTCGTCGGGGAAGGGCGCGTGACTACGTCGTCGATCTGCGGTCCGTCGGATCACCGGCCCGCGAGGGGTTCGACGTGGCCCGGCTGCGCGACCGGTAACCGGCGACCTTCGCCAGGTTCCCGCAGCGCTCCATGGAGCACCAACGTCGGCGCCGGGCCTGGGAGTCGTCGAGGAACAGCAGTGAACAGCCCGGGTTCCCGCACTTCTTGACCCGCTCCAACAGGGGACCGCCCACCAGGAGGACGGCGTCCCGGGCGACCGTGGCCAGCGCCGCGCGGGCGGGTTGGCGCGCGGTCCAGTGCACCGGGCCCAGTTGGGGAGCGAGGTCGGGCCGCGCGGCCACGTCGTTGACGCGCCGCACGTCGGCCGCGTCCGGTCGGCCCCCGTCCATGGCGGCCCGCAGGACCCGGTGGATCGCCTCGCGCAGGACACGGGCCTCGGCGAGGTCCCGGGCGGTCACCCGCACAGGCTCGTCGCCCGCGGCCAGCTCCGCCTCCGTGAACCAACGGGACAGCGCGTCGGCGTCCGGGATCCGCTCCAGCGGGGTGGCGTACCGCTTGCCGAGCGTGGCCACGAAGTCCAGACAGGGGCGTCCGCCGATGAAGGGGAAGGCGAGAGCCGGGTCGACGGGTGCGAGGTCGGCCGGGACGGGGGTGCTGCTCATGGGGTGAGGGTACACCGGTTCATACGGTGTCGCAGTGAAAGCCCGTGGCTGAGCCGCAGCCCTTGACACCGGTTGAAGTGGTGTCGGATGGTGACACCACTTCAACCGGTGTCGGCCGGTGAGTGGCTGCGACAGGAAGAGCGGGTGCGGTATGCGTGCGGTACGGATCGACGAGTTCGGCGGGCCCGAGGTGCTGGTGCCGGTCGAGGTGCCCGACCCCGTGGCGGGACCCGGGGAGGTGCTGGTGCGGATCGCGGCGGCGGGCGTGAACCGCGCCGACGCGCTGATCAGGTCCGGGCGCTACCACCGGGCCGGGCGCCCGCCGCTGATTCCCGGGGCCGAGGCGGCGGGAGTCGTCGCGGCGGTGGGGGAGGGGGTGTCCGGACTCGCGGTCGGACAGCGGGTGATGGCGCTGGACGGGATCGACGCTCCTGGTTTCTACGCCGAGTTGGCGGCGGTGCCGGCCGAGCGGGTGACCGCCCTGCCGGACGGTCTGGGTCTCACCGAGGCGGCCACGCTGCCCGTCGCCTGGCTCTCCGCCTGGTACTGCCTGCGGAGTCTTGCCCGAGTCACCAAGGAGGACACGGTGGTGGTGAAGGCCGCCGCCAGCGGGGTCGGGACGGCGGCCGTGCAGATCGCCGCCGAGGCCGGAGCCCGGGTGATCGCACTCGCGGGGTCGGCCGAAAGGGCCGCGTGGGCAGGGGGGTTCGGGGCTCAGGACGTCCTGGACACCTCCGCGTTCCCAGGCGACGCGGAGGTCGACGAGATCCTCCGGCTGACCGACGGGCGCGGCGCCGACGTCGTCCTGGACACCGTCGGTGGCCGCGCGTTCGGACGGAGCCTGCGCGAGGTGGGCCACGGCGGCCGGGTCGTCGCGCTCGCCAACGTCGCGCTGGAGCCGAGCACCGTCGACACCCGCGACTTCTATCCGAAGAACGCGGCGATCCTCGGCTTCCAGCTCACCAACCTCCAGATCCACGGCTACGACCCCCGCCCCGACCTGCGTGAACTGGCCGATCGGGTCGCCGCCGGGGCCTATCGGGTGCCGGTGGAGACCGTCCTGCCCCTCGAAGAGGCCCGGGCCGCGCACGAGCGGCTGGCGAACCGGGACCACCGGGGCAAGATCGTGCTGGCGGTGGCGGATCTCTGACGGGCCTCCCTCGGGCCTACGGCCTGAAGGGCCTCCCTCGGGCCTACGGCTCTGTCGGCGTCAGACGTACAGCTTGTCCAGGAAGGCCGACAGATTGCCCGTGGTCCGGGCGATCTGCTCGTCCAGGGTGAGGCTCTCCTCGAACCGGGCACCGCTCTGCGAGATCTTCTTGCCGCGGAGGTAGAGGGAGCAGGCGAGGTCGGCGCACATGTACACGCCGACGGAGTTCCCGTCACGGCCCGCCTGGCCGGCCTTCCGCGCGGTCATGAGGGAGACGCCGCCGCGCGGGTGGGTGGTCAGGCACAGCGAGCACATGCTGCGGTGCATGTAGCCGTTCTGCGGGGGCGGAAAGCGGAGGGTCACCCCCACGAGTCCCGTCCCGCGCTCGGTGACCAGGTAGCTGCGGTCCGGTGCCCCGGGATCACGCCAGCCGAGGAAGTCGAGGTCGTCCCAGGGGCGTTGGTCCAGGTCACGGGGGATCGCGAGGCGTTTGGCCTCTCCCTTCGAGCAGTTCACAAATGAGTTGCGGATGTCGTGCTCGGCGAGTGATCTCATGTAAGGGCTCCTGGGTCGGCCGGCGGGTCCCATCGGGAAAAACCTAGGGTTCCTAGGTTCTGAGCGATGGTATATAGCTTAAGCGAGGGGAAGCCAATGGATTTCGGGCACGTCGGGCCGTCGCGGGCGCGCCGGGCACTGAGGCATGTCGCGGCCCTGTCCGCGGGACCGGCTGTCGCCCCGCACCACCGGATCACCCTGAACTTCCACCCCGACCGGTTCGCGGGCGACCTCCCGGTCCTCCTGAGGCTGGCCCGGGACGGCGCCTATCACTCGCAGTTCGTCACGGGCACCAGCAACGGCGGCCTCACCGCGCACCCCGGCGGCGACCGCTGGCGCTGGGAGAGCCGGATCTTCGGCGGTGCCTACGACGATGCCGTCCCGCACGACCGACCCGTGTACGGCGCCCTGAACTTCCGGCACCAAGTGGTGGGCGCCGCCCCGCGGTTCGGCTCCTCGCACTTCCGGCTCGCCCCGGCCGCCCTCACTCGCGCCACCTTCTGCTATCCCGACAGCGCGGCCGAGCCGACCGACTTCGGCGTCGCCGCCGGCATGTCCCTGATCGCCCAGGCCGAGGCCGACGACCGGGACGCTCTCGACGACTACATCGAGGCACAGGTGCACGGCGGAGTCGTACTGGTCGAGGACGTGGAGGCCCTGGTCCTCGACGCGAGCTACCGGGGCACACCGGTCGAGGCCGCGGCGGAGCGCCTGCCGTGCGCGGTCGAGTGGCACCCGGGGTACGTCCTGTCCGTGCCCAGGCTGCGCCGGCACGCCGACTTCCGAGGGCAGGAGTACGTCGACCTCGGTGCCCGGATCGCCGAGGGCGGCCGCATCGACCCACGGATCATCGGCGACGCGGCCCGCACCGGACGGTACGAGCTGCAGGACCTCAAGAAGGTGTGGCACACGTTGGCCCGTTTCGGGGCGCCGGAGGGGGCGGGGACGGCCAACGGGTCGGGGGCGGTGAAGGGATTGGGGCCGGAGGAGGGAGTGGAGGCACCGGCAGGTTCCACGGAGGGTCGGTCGGCCTCGGTGGCGAGCCCTCCGCCTCCGCGGGGAACGGCGCTTCCGCCGAAGGAGACCGCGACCCCGCGCTAACCGGTGCCGGCAGCGGCGCCGGAGTCCGCCCCGGCCGCCGGCACCGGCGGCCACACCCCCACCACGAGCACCCCCGTCGCATAGGCCCGCGCCACCAGTTCCGTCCGGGTCGCCGCGCCCCACCGGGCCGACAGCCGCCGCAGGTGATAGGTGACGCCGTCCGTGGTGAGCCCGGTCTCGCGGGCCGCCCTGGCGGTGGTGGCGCCCCCGGCGAGCAGCGCCAGGATGCGGGCCTCCACCGGTGTGACGGGCGTGCCCCGCTCCGGTGACTCCGCGCTCGGCTCGCGCTCGCCGAGGACGCGCAGCATCACCAGCAGAGCGGGCGTGTCCTCCGCGGTGTCGCTCACCGGATCGGCCGTGAGCTCGCCGTACCGCTCGGCCCCGCCCTCCGCCCGCCACCGCACCGAGACCTGGTAGCGCGACCGGTGCCGCAGCCGCAGCGCCTCCGCGATCCGCTCCACCTGAGTCGTCTCCTGCGGCTGGAACAACTCCAGCACGTCCCGGCCGCGCAGCCGCCCCGGTGTCGTACCGCACTCCGCCGCCATCGCCGGATTGGCCAGCTGGACCATGCCGTACACATCGCACACCGCGACCGGCACCGCGACCCGGTCGAAGACCATGAGGGCACGGTTGCGCCACACCACCGCCTCGGGAGGGGTCCAGTCCATTCGCACCTCCTCGGGTTCAGCGCAAGGGCCAGGTGTGTCCGTCCACTACACAATCATGCAGTGCGGCAGCGCAGCACCCCGCCCCACCTGGACCAACCTGGATCGCAGTACTCCCGTACCGCGAAAGGCAGTTGTCGCGCCATGCCCCCCACCGCGCTGCACCCCCACACCTCCCACGCCACGCACACCACCGACACACACCCCGGCGTCCCCGTCGTCGACATCACCGCCACCGGACCCGGACGCACGCCGATCCAGCAGGTCATGGCCCTCATGCGGGAGCACGGGCCGGTGCTCGTGCGGCGGCTGCACGGGCGGGACACGCTGTTCGTCGGTGATCTGGATCTGGTGGCCGACCTCGCCGACGAGAAGCGGTTCGCCAAGCATGTCGGGCCCGCTCTGGAGAACGTCCGGGAGTTCGCCGCCGACGGGCTGTTCACGGCGTACAACGACGAGCCCAACTGGGCGCGGGCGCACGACATTCTGATGCCGGCCTTCGCGCTGGGCTCAATGCGCACGTATCACCCCGTGATGCTGGAGGTGGCTCGTCGGCTGATCAGCTCGTGGGACGGGGCCGCCGGCGCCGGGCAGGCCGTGAACGTGCCCGACGACATGACCCGGATGACCCTCGACACCATCGGACTGGCCGGGTTCGGTTACGACTTCGGGTCGTTCGGGCGGGACGAACCCCATCCCTTCGTCGAGGCCATGGTCCGCTGCCTGGAGTGGAGCATGCACCGGCTCGCCCGCACCCCGGGCGAGGACCACTCCGCCGCCGACGCGGCCTTCCGGGACGACGCCGGCTACCTCGCCCAGGTCGTCGACGATGTCATCGCCTCCCGCACCGGCGCCGACCGACTCGACGCCGAGGACCTGCTCGGGCTGATGCTCACCGCCCGCCACCCCGCCGACGGCAGCACGCTCGACACCGCCAACATCCGCAACCAGGTCATCACCTTCCTGATCGCCGGACACGAGACGACCTCCGGCGCGATGTCCTTCGCGCTGTACCACCTCGCCAAGGACCCGACCGCGCTGCGGCTCGTCCAGCGTGAGGTCGACGCGCTCTGGGGCGACCGGACGGACCCCGAGCCGACATACGAGGAGGTCGGCAGGCTGACGTACACCCGGCAAGTGCTCAACGAGGCGCTGCGGCTGTGGCCGACGGCCGCCGCCTTCAGCCGGCACGCGCTGGCGGACACGCTGCTCGGCGGCCGGATCCCGCTGCGTGCCGGACAGGCCGTCACCGTGCTGGCGCCGATGCTGCACCGGCAGCCCGTCTGGGGCGACAACCCCGAGCTGTTCGACCCCGCGCGGTTCACCCCGGAGGCGGAGGAGGCGCGCCCGGTGCACGCCTTCAAGCCCTTCGGCACCGGCGAACGCGCCTGCATCGGGCGGCAGTTCGCCCTGCACGAGGCGACCATGCTGCTGGCCATGCTGGTCCACCGCTACCGGCTGCACGACCACGCCGACTACGCGCTCCAGGTGAAGGAGACCCTCACCCTCAAGCCCGAGGGCTTCACCCTGACGCTCACTCCGCGCACCTCCGCCGACCGGACCCACGGTTCGCTGCCCGGCGTGAATCCCACGGCCACGGCATCGCTCTCCGCTCCGGACACGCTCCCCGCCCGCGTCCGTCCCGGCACCCGCGCCCTCTTCCTGCACGGCAGCAACTACGGCACCTGCCGTGAGTTCGCCGCCCGACTCGCCGACGAGGCCGCCGAGTTCGGCTGCGAGACCGAGGTCGCGTCGCTCGATGACTTCAGCACAGGCCTGCCCACCGACCGGCCCGTCGTCATCACCGCCGCCTCCTACAACGGCCGCCCCACCGACGACGCCACCGCCTTCGCCGCCCGGCTGGAGGAGACGCACGACCTGACGGACGTCAGCTATGCCGTCCTCGGCGTCGGCGACCGCAACTGGGCCGCCACCTATCAGCACTTCCCGACCCGGATCGACGAACGCCTCACCGAGCTGGGCGCCGTCCGCCTGACCGACCGCGTCGCCGCCGACGCCTCCGGCGATCTCACCGGCGCCGTAGGGGAGTTCACGGCTCGGCTGCGGACGGCCCTGCTGGACAAGTACGGCGACCCGGAGGCCACCGCCGCCCCGGCCGACCAAGAACCCACGAGCGCCTACGAGGTGCGCGCCCTGACCGGCGGTTCCCTCGACGCCCTCGCCGCACGGCACGGCCTCGTCCCCATGACCGTCACCGAGGCCCGCGACCTCACCGCCCCCGGACACCCGCGCCGCAAGCGCCTGGTCCGTGTGGCGCTCCCGGACGGCACCGCCTACCGCACGGCCGACCACCTCACCGTCCTGCCCGTCAACGCCCCGGCCCTCGTCGCCCGCGCCGCCACCGCACTCGGCGTCGACCCGGACGAGGTCCTGGACATCCGCGCGACCCGCCCACGGCGCGACGGACTCGCGGTGGACCGGCCTTTGACGGTACGTCAACTGCTTGCGCACCACGTCGAGTTGCAGGAGCGCCCGACCCCGGCCCAACTGGTCGCGCTCGCCGCCGCGAACCCGTGTCCGCCCGAGAAGGCCGCCCTCGGCGCCCTCTCCGCACTCACCGCCGACGACCCGCGCACCCTCGTCGAGGTGATCGAGGATCACCCCGCGCTGCGCGGCGCTTTGACCTGGCCGCAGCTCCTGGAGATCCTCACCCCGCTGCGCCCCCGCCACTACTCCGTCTCCTCCTCGCCCGCAGTCGACCCCGCCCACGTCGATCTCATGGTCTCCCTGCTGGAGGCACCCGCCCGCTCCGGCAACGGCGTCTACCGGGGCACGGGGTCGGGTTATCTCGCCGACATCGAGCCGGGCGACACCCTGTACGCCCGGATCCAGCCCTGCCGAGAGGCCTTCCGCATCGATCCCGGTGACACCTCGACCCCGCTGATCATGGTGGCGGCGGGTACCGGCCTCGCCCCCTTCCGCGGCGCCGTCGCCGACCGCACCGCCGCCCGAACCGCGGGCACCGAACTCGCACCCGCGCTCTGCTACTTCGGCTGCGACGCGCCCGACGCCGACTTCCTGCACGCCGAGGAACTGCGCGCCGCCGAGGCCATCGGGGCCGTCTCCCTCCGGCCGGCCTTCAGCACGGTCCCGGCGGGCGGCGTGACCTACGTGCAGCACCGCATCGCGGCCGAGAGTGACGAGGTCTGGGACTTGCTCGGCGCCGGGGCCCGCGTCCTCGTCTGCGGTGACGGATCACGTATGGCGCCCGGTGTGCGGGACGCGTTCCGTACGCTGTACCGCAACCGCACGCCCGGCGCGGACGGAGCGGCTGCCGACAACTGGATCAACGGGCTGATCACGGACGGACGGTACGTCGAGGACGTGTACGCCGCCGGCTGAACCGAACGGGGAGAGGTGGCGCACAGTGACGGACACCTGGGAACGGGCCCGACGCGTATTGGAGGCGGCCGGTATCCCGCCCGAACGGCTCGCCCGCCTCACCCCCTTGACCGGCGGCACCTACAACTCCGTGGAGGATCTCCGCCTCACCGACGGCGCCCGCTACATCCTGAAGGTCGCGCCCGACAGCGAGGGCCTGCGTCACGAGCGCCGACTCCTCGTCTCCGAGGCGGAGTTCTACGAGGGGGCGGCGCACGTGGACGTACCGGCTCCGCGGGTCGTGGCGGCCGGCGGGCCCTGGCTGCTCATGACCGCCTGTCCGGGCGAGCCCTGGGGCGACTCGCTCCATGCGGACGAACAGCTGGACCTGCGCACGGAGTTGGGCCGTCTGGTGGCCCGCCTGCACCGCGTCACCGGACCGGGCTTCGGCTATCCGTCCGGCGCACTCGGAGCGCTCGCCCCCCACTGGCGCGCGGCCTTCACCGGCATGCTCGACGCCGTCCTCGACGACGCCCGCCGCTACCGGCCCCGACTGCCCCGCCCCGTCGAGGAGATCGCCCGCACGCTGCGGACCGCTCACGACGCACTCGACGAGGTCACCACCCCGAGCCTCGTCCACTTCGACCTGTGGCCGGGCAACATCCTGGTGGACCGCTCGACGCCCCGGGCGAGCATCGGCGGGTTGATCGACGGGGAGCGCATGTTCTGGGGCGACCCCCTTGCCGACTTCGTCTCCCTGGCGCTGCTGGGCGACATCAGGAAGGACGAGGCGTTCCTCGCGGGCTACCGGGAGGCGGGCGGCCGGGCCGAGTTCGACGGCCCGGCACTGCTGCGGCTCGCGCTCTACCGCGCGTACCTCTACCTGATCATGCTCACGGAAGTGGTCCCGCGCGGCGGGGACACGGGACCCGACAGCTGGGTCCAGGAAGCGGTCGCCCCGGAACTCGTCGCGGCGCTGGACCATATCGAGGAGCTGTCCACCAGGTCCTGACTTTCCCCTCGTCTTACCTCACTACGTGAACTAAGGGTTGTCAGAAAGTCGCGCAGGCCCTGTCCCGAGGGGTATGTTGCAGGTCGAACCGGGTTAGAAGGGAGCCACATGGCGGGGCGCAACGGGCGAACGGTGCGGGACCTCAGGCGGGCCAACCGCACGGCCGTGCTCCAGCGGCTCTACTTCGACGGACCCCTCAGCCGATTCGAACTCGGCCCGGCGACCGGTCTCAGCTCCGGCTCGGTCAGCAATGTGGTCGCGGACCTGATCGCCGACGGCCTGGTCGAGGAGGCCGGCAGCGTCGACTCGGACGGCGGCCGCCCCCGCACCCTGCTGCGGGTCGCCCCCGGCAGCGGCCACATGATCGGCGTCGACGTCGGCGAAACCCGCGTGCGCGTCGAGCTGTTCGACCTCACCCTCACCGAACTCGCCCGCGTGGAGCGCCCGTTGGCGAAGCAGCGCTACGAGGTCGAGGTGATCGTGGGCCACATACGCGACGGCGTCGACGAGGTGCTCGCCGCCGCCGGCATCGACCCCGAGCAGCTCCTGGGCGTCGGCATCGGCGTCCCCGGCATCGTCGAACGCACGCCGGAGCACGGGGCCGTCGTACACGGACAGACCATCGGCTGGGACGCGGTCCCGCTGGAGAGCCTGCTGCGCTCCACCTGCCAACTCCCTGACGCCGTCCCGTACTTCATCGACAACGGCGCCAAGACCCTCGGCCAGGCCGAGATGTGGTTCGGCGGCGGACGCGGCGCGCGCAACGCGATCGTGGTCCTGTTCGGCTCCGGCGTCGGCGCCTGCCTGGTCACCCCCGAGGTGGAGCACGGCCGCGCGGTCGAGTGGGGGCATCTGACGGTACGGGTGCGGGGGCGCCGGTGCCGGTGCGGCGCGCTCGGCTGCCTGGAGGCCTACGCGGGCGCCGAGTCCCTGCTCGACCGGTGGCGCGACGAGGGCGGCCGGCTCCCCGAGGGCACCGACGAGGAGACCGCGATGACCGCGATGCTCGCCGCCGCCTACCCGCCCGAGGGCACGGCGGCCGACCCGGTGGCCCTCGCGGTCCTGGAGGAGACCGCCGAGTACCTGGGCGCGGGCCTCTCCGACCTGATCAACCTCTTCCAGCCCGAACGCATCCTGATCGGCGGCTGGGCGGGTCTCCAGCTCGGCTCCCGCTTCCTGCCCGCCGTACGTCGGCACGCGATGTCGTACGCACTGCGCTATCCGGCGGACAAGGTGACCGTCGAGCTCGGTCTGCTCGGTCCGGACGCCGTCACCGTCGGTGCCGCGATCCTGCCGCTCGCGGACTTCTTCGCCCGCGGCGGCCGGCGCGTCGAGCCGGAGCCCGAGGGTCCGGCCCCCGCCTGGCGCACCGCGCTGGAGGACCGCGCCCCGCACTGAGGTTTCGGCACCGGCCGTGCAGGTACCCGCCTCCCTCGGACGACCGAAGGAGTGCACGATGGCCGACGAACACCGCAGAGGCCAGGATGGCGAGCCGGTGCCGCGGGACCTGCCCGACCAACTGGCGCACGAGGGCGAGGACCCCTGGGACCCGGACCTCGGCGAGGCCGACCGTGACGGCTCCGCCGAGGACGTCCCCGACGCCGACGAAGCCGGTGCGGGCCGACAGGGCACCCCGCGCTCCGCGACGGTCCATCCCGAACACCCGGCACCGGACGAGTCCTCCGCCTGAGCCGACGGGCCGCACGGGGGCGGCGAACGGCGACCGCCGCCCTCAGGACACGACCGTCAGACCGTGAACGCGTTCACGCCTGTCAGTTCCGCCGACAGGTCCCACAGTCGGGCCGCCTGCTCGGGGTCCGTCGCCCAGGCCTTCACGCCGACCCGCTCGTCGTCCGCCGGGGCGGGCTCGGCGATGTCGCAGTCCTCCAGGTAGACGCCGCCGAGGCCGTCCAGCTGGGGCGAGGTGGCCGCCCACACCTGGGTGGCCGCGCCCTGCTCCGGGGACTTGAAGCCCTCGGGGTTGAGCGGCTTGCCGTCCTCGTCGATCCAGCCGCGCTCGATCATCTCCTCCTTGGCCAGGTGCCGCTGGAGGGGCGTGAGGATGCCGCCGGGGTGGAGCGAGAACGCGCGGACCCCGGCGTCGCGGCCGAGCCGGTCGAGGTGGACGGCGAACAGGACATTGGCGGTCTTGGCCTGGCCGTAGGCCTCCCATTTGTCGTAGCCGTGCGTCCACTGGACGTCGTCCCAGCGCATGCCGGAGGCGTGGTGGCCGCGGGAGGAGACGGAGACGACGCGGGCGCCGCCGGGCTCGATCGCGGGCCACAGACGGTTGACGAGGGCGTAGTGCCCCAGGTGGTTCGTCGCGAACTGGGCCTCCCAGCCGGGGCCGACGCGGGTCTCGGGGCAGGCCATGATCCCGGCGCTGCCGATCAGGATGTCGATGGTGCGGCCGGTGGCCAGGAAGCGCTCGGCGAAGCCGCGCACGCTCTCCTGGTCCCCGAGATCCAGCTCGCCCACCTCGACGCCGTCCAGGCCCGCCAGGGCCTCCTCGGCGGTCGCCCTGCGGCGCGCGGGGACGACCACGTGGGCGCCCGCGGCGGTGAGCGAGCGGGTGGTCTCCAGACCGAGGCCCGAGTAGCCCCCGGTGACGATCGCGAGCTTGCCGGTCAGGTCGATGCCCTTGAGTACCTCGTCGGCGGTGCTGGTGGCGCCGAAGCCGGATCCGATCCTGTGCTGTGCAGTGGTCATGTCCGAAACGCTACGGATTGGAGCGCTCTCGAAGTCAAGCGGAAGCCGCGCGACCGCCCCGCGTGGAGCCGCGCGACCGACCCCGGACATGGGGAAGCCCCGACCGGACGGGGGAATCACGGTCGGGGCGGTCTGTGTGTGGGCACGGATGGCGGTCGCCTCTCGGCGAAGGGCTCCACAGGGCTTCAGCCGAACGATCTTCCCTGTGGGCAAAAGGTGAGGCCCGGGGACACTGTCCCATCCGCACCCACGTGTTGTTCAACGGGCAACCTCCCCGTGGTGTTCCTGCCCGTGCCCGGATTCGGGGTGACCTGCGTCACCGCCCCCGGGTCCAGGCCAGCAGCGCGTCGGCGGACCAGGTGTTCACCACCCGTTCGGCGGGCACCGCGCACTCCTCCGCCCGCGCGCAGCCGAGGATCTGCCAGTCCAGCTGCCCGGGCGCGTGCGCGTCGGTGTCGATCGAGAACAGCACCCCGGCGTCGACGGCCCGCCGCAGCAGCCGCCTCGGCGGGTCCAGCCGCTCCGGCCGGCTGTTGATCTCCACGGCCGTACCCGACTCGGCGCACGCGGCGAACACCTCGTCCGCGTCGAACTCCGACTCCGGCCGCGCGGAACCCCCGTCCCGCCCGATGACCAACCGTCCTGTGCAGTGCCCGAGGATGTCCGCGTGCGGATTCCGTACGGCGGCCACCATGCGGCGGGTCATGGCGCGGGCGTTCATGCGCAGCTTCGAGTGCACCGAGACCACGACGACGTCGAGGCGCTCCAGCAGTTCCGGTTCCTGGTCCAGGGAGCCGTCGTCGAGGATGTCGCACTCGATCCCGGTGAGCAGCCGGAACGGCGCCCAGGTCTCGTTCAGCGCCGCCACCACGTCCAGCTGCTCGCGCAGCCGCTCGGGGGACAGGCCGCGGGCCACGGTCAGCCGGGGGGAGTGGTCGGTGAGCACCGCCCAGTCGTGCCCCAGGCGGGCCGCCGTCCGGCCCATCTCCTCGATCGGGCTGCCCCCGTCCGACCAGTCGGAGTGCAGATGACAGTCCCCGCGCAGCAGCGCCCGCAGCCGTTCACCGCCCGGGGGACGCGGTTCGGGCTCGGCCCGCTCCAGCTTCGTCAGATACTGCGGCACCTGTCCGGCGAGCGCCTCGCGCACCACCTGGGCCGTCTTGGGGCCGACGCCCTTCAGGGACTCCAGCGTCCCGGCGGCCGCCCGCTCGCGGACCTCGTCCGCGGGCAGTTCCGCCAGTACCCGGGCGGCACCGCGGAAGGCCCGGACGCGGTAGGTCGGCGCCAGGGACCGCTCCAGCAGGAAGGAGATCCGGTCCAGTGCGTCCAGGGGATCCACGGCGGCCTCCTTGGGGGACGAATCAGCAGATTCGCGACTCCGGAATGAGCTCTACGCTCTATTGCATGACCGAAATCGCGAGCCCGCACATCTCCCGGCCGAGAATCCTGGTTCTCGGCGTGCAGCCGGGCACACCGCCGTTCCGGATCGTGGAGATCGACGGTCTGGTGGTCGCCGAGGCGAAAGAGGTGACCGATGTACTGGAGGTCGCCGCCGTCTTCGGCATCACGGTCCATGACATGGACGATCCGGACGTGGTGCGGTGGGTCGGCGGCGACAAGTTCACCTGGCGCCTGCACTAGGACCTGACCGGCGGATCAGGTCCCAGGAGCGGAACAGGCACTACGAGCGGTCGGCCACGGCTCAGCCGATCGTCCACTTCTGGTTGGCGCCGCCCCCGCAGGTCCAGATCTGCAGCGGGGTGCCGTTGGCCGAGTTGTTGCCGGTGACGTCCAGGCACTTGTTGGCCTGTGGATTGACGATGTCGTTCGCCGAACTGACGGCCCACTTCTGGGCGTTGGAGCCGTTGCAGTCGTAGAGCTGGACCTTGGTGCCGTCCGCGGTGCCGCCGGCGTTCACGTCCAGGCACTTGCCGAGGGCGCGGATCGTGCCGTCGGAGCCCACGGTCCACTGCTGGGCGGCCGAGCCGTTGCAGTCGTAGAGCTGTACGGCGGTGCCGTTGGCGGAGTTCCCGCCGGCGACGTCCACGCACTTGCCGGCCAGGCCCCTGATCGCAGCGCCGCCGGTGGGCGTGTCGCTCGTGGTCACCGACACCGAGTCCACCACCAGCTGGGCCGGGAAGGCCGTGGAGCTGTTGGGGTCACCGGGCCAGTAGCCGCCGACCGCGAGGTTGAGGATCAGGAAGAACGGCTTGTTGAACGCCCAGGTGTTCCCGCCCACGTCGGCAGGGGTGCGGGTCTGGTAGACGACACCGTCGACCGACCACTTGATCGAGTTGGGCGCCCAGTCGACCGCGAAAGTGTGGAAGGCGTCCGCGAAGGCCTGGCCGTTCGACAGGGTGTAGCCGGCGCCTATGCCGGCCGAACCGGAGTAGCCGGGGCCGTGGATGGTGCCGTGGATCGTGGAGGGCTCGAAGCCGACGTTCTCCATGACGTCGATCTCACCCGAGTTGGGCCAGCCGACCGAGCCGATGTCGGTGCCGAGCATCCAGAACGCGGGCCACATGCCCTGTCCGCGCGGGATCTTCATCCGGGACTCGACATGGCCGTACTGCGCGCTGAACTTCCCGGAGGTGTTCATCCGGGCCGAGGTGTACTGACAAGTGCCGTACCAACACTGGTAGTTGGCCGGGTTCTCCTTCTTGGCCGTGATCACCAGGTGACCCTGGCCGTCCAGGGCCGCGTTGTTGGTGCCGGACGTGTAGTACTGGCGCTCGTGGTTGTTGACGTTGTCGCCGGTCTCCAGGGACCACCTGGAGGAGTTGACGGCACTGCCGGCGGCACCGTCGAAGGTCTCGTTGAAGACCACGGCGGCCGCGGAGACGTCAGAGGCGGAGACATCGGATGGATCCGCGTGCGCCGCGCCGGTCGCGGCGGACGCGACCAGCACGGCGGACAAGGCGGCGAACAGGCATCTGCGGAGCAGGCGTGGGGAGGCCACGTCTCTGTCCTTCCGTACGGCGGTCGAGCACACAGGTGGGCCGACCGGGGTGGGGGGTGAAGGCGTCGCCTGTTGATTTAAGGAGTGAGAAAAGGGTGAGTCAATAGCTAGGTACGGACCAACTATCGACAATCAGGAACCCCGGACGGCTGGATTCCGTTCCCCCGCACGTCGGAGGGCTAGAGGTCCTTGGACGCCTTCGCCGACTTCTCCTTCGCGGCCTTCCGCTCGGCGGACCTGACCTTGCGCGGCCGGCGCTTGCGGGCGTGCACGACGCGGCCCATCCGGCGGCCCAGGAGGAGGTAACCGATCAGCGCGCCACTGGTGTTGAGGATGACGTCGTCGATGTCGAAGGCCCGGCCGGTGATCAGCGCGCCCTGGGCGAACTCCACCAGGAGCATCACGACGGCCGTCAGCAGGAGCACCCGCAGCAGCCCGCGGGCCTTCGGGGCCAGGACCGGGATGAGGATGCCGAACGGGATGCCGAGGACGATGTTGCCGCCGATCTGCTTGACGGCGTCACGCAGGGCGGGTTGGTCGAGATAGGCCTTGAGCGAGCGGCCCGGGTGGAGATTGGTGTGCACGAGAGCCGTCGACGCGGGCGACGGCTCCAGTGTCAGCCGGGCCAGCACGACGGCGAACGCCACCATGAACGCGAAGGCGCACAGCATCGCCAGGAAGCGGATCGGGAAGGGTACGACATGCCGTTCGACGGTGGCCGGCTGCTCCTCGCCCTCTGTCTTGGCGGAACGCAGACGCCAGCCGGCGCGCGGTCGTACGACTGTCCGGGCCATTCAGTCCTCCGGTCTTGAACGTGCCGATGTGGAAGGGCGGATACCCGCGAATCTTCCGAGGATGCTGTGCGCCGAACCTGATCCGGTGCGGATCAGGAGGCGAAGGTGACGTGCACGACCTTGAAGCCGAGGGAGTGCAGCAGACCCTCCAGCATGTCGGTGGTGTTGGTCTCGGCGCGCTTGGTCAGACCGCTGTCCTTGGCCGCGTCGCCGATGTGCTTGACCGCGAGTTTCTGCACGGCCTGTTCGCTGTTGGGGTTGTCCGAGAAGAAATCGCCGAGCCGGTCCAGGAGTCCGCGCTGCTTGGACACGGCGTAGGAGCGGTCCGGGTTCAGGGCGGGCTTGCCCAGGGCCGCGTGCGGCAGCCTGAGCGTGGCGGACGTGCGGTCCTCGTTGACCGTCACGTCGTCCTTGCCGACCTTCCCGAGGTCGACATAGGCGTCGACGGTGCCCGCGCCCACGTAGAGGACACGGGAGCCGCGGATCGCGTCGGGCAGGTACTTGGTGTCCTTCTCCAGGTCCACGACGACCTGGAAGTTGCCGGACGCGGCGTCGTAGCGGCTCATGTCCTGGATGGACTGCAGCAGGGTGGGCCCCGTGCGGTCGTGCGTCTCCGTGCCGAACAGGTCCTTGAGACCGGGGATCACACTCAGCGTGACCCCGATGAAGAACACCGCGATCACCAGCACTACGGCGCACACCGCTTTTACCCAGCCCGGCATCCGCCGGGACACGCGCCTGATGGGAGTCGTCATGGTGACGGCCCTCCTTCCTAGTCACCGGATGCCCCCCAAAAGCCTTGTCAGACCGCCCTGTTGCCGTTTCGGGACACATGCCTGGGGCACGGGGGGCGCACCCGCGGGTGCACCCCGCCCCACCTGCGCGTCGGCGGCGCGCGGCGGCCGGTTCCGCGTGGTCAGTAGCATGAGGCCGACCCCCGGATCGATCATGCGAGGAGCGGACCGTGCGAGACATCTCCGTGTTCAGCGGCAGTGCCCACCCCGACCTGGCGGCGGAGGTCTGCGCGCATCTCGGGGTGCCGCTCAGCCCGACCCGGGTCAGCCGGTTCGCCAATGACTGCCTGGAGGTGCAGCTCCAGGCCAACTGCCGGGAACGGGACGTCTTTCTGATCCAGCCGCTGGTCAAGCCGGTCCAGGAGCACCTGGTCGAGCTGCTGTTGATGTGCGACGCGGCGCGCGGGGCGTCGGCGGGGCGGATCAGCGTGGTCATGCCGCACTACTCCTACGCGCGCTCCGACAAGAAGGACGCGCCCCGGATCTCGCTCGGCGGGCGCCTGGTCGCCGATCTGCTGGTGGCGGCGGGCGCCAGCCGGGTGCTCGCCATGACCCTGCACGCGCCGCAGGTGCACGGCTTCTTCTCGGTCCCGGTCGACCATCTGCACGCCCTGCGCGAACTGGCCGCGCACTTCCGGCAGTACGACCTGTCCCGCACCACCGTGGTCTCCCCGGACCTCGGAAACGCCAAGGAGGCCGCCGCGTTCGCGCGGTTGATCGGCGCCCAGGTGGCGGCCGGCGCCAAACAGCGGTTCGCGGACGACCGGGTGGAGATCAGCTCCGTCATCGGCGATGTCGCGGGCCGGGACGTCATCGTGCTGGACGACGAGATCGCCAAGGGCAGCACGGTGCTGGAACTCCTGCAGCGACTGCGGGAGTTGGGGCCGCGCTCGATCCGAGTGGCGTGCACGCACGGCCTGTTCGCGGACGGGGCGCTCAAGCGGATCGGTGAGCAGCCGGACGTACTGGAGATCGTCTGCACCAACACCGTGCCAGTGCCCGAGGAGGAGCGCACGGAGAAGCTGCGGATCCTGTCCATCGCCCCGGCCCTCGCCGAGGCCGTGCGGCGCATTCACAACGGTGAGTCGGTCAGCGCCCTGTTCGACGCGCCGCCGAGCGAATAGACATGAGGTACGAGTTCCCCGGCGACGACCTGCCGGTGGTGCGGGTCTCCGCGCTCAAGGCGCTGGAAGGGGACCCGGAATGGAGCGCCTCGGTGCTCGAACTTCTGGGCGCCGTCGACGAGTTCGTGCCCGAGTCGGTACGGGACGTGGACCAGCCGTTCCTGATGCCCGTCGAGGTCGAGATCGTCGGCATCCACGAGACCAGGACGCGGACCACCGTCACGACCGACGCGACGGGCGTGGTGACGTTGCCCAAGGGCACCGAGATGGTTATGCCGGGCGACAAAACGACCATGAACGTACAGCTGATCCAGCCGTCGCCATGGAAGAGGGGCTGAAGTTCGCCATCCGCGAGGGCGGCCGGACGGTCGGCGCCGGTCAGGTCACCAGGATCCTCGAGTAGCGGCGTTCGCCCGGAGACAGCCGCTCGCCCAGAGAACAGCCGTCCGCCCGGAAGCAGCCGTTCACACGGAACCGGACGTGGCCTCGGGCTGGCCCAGGGCCGCGTCCAGCGTGGCGTGCGGCGGCAGCAGCCGGGTCAGCCCGGTGACCCGCATGACGCGCAGAGTGAGGGCGTGCGTGCAGACCAGGCGCAGCTCGCCGTCCTGATCCAGGGTCCGGGCCCGGGCCCGGTACAGCAGCCGCAGTCCCGAGCAGTCGAAGAACTCGACGTCCCTGAGGTCGATCACCAGCCGGACCTCGGGGCGCGCGGTCACCCGGTCCAGATGCGGACCGATCTCCACGGCGGCGGCGATGTCGATCTCACCGTGGAACTCCACCACGGTGTGCCCGCGGTCCTCGTGCACGCGCAGATGGTGGGTGAGCGGCGCAGGTTCCTGCTGCACGACGACATCGCCTCCAACCTGCTCCGACTACGGCGGGGACCGCAGGCCACCGGGGTCTGGGGTGACATCGTGCAGCGAGCGTACGAGTGCAGCCGCGCCCCGGGCTCCTGAGCCAGCGCAAATCCGTTCCCCGCTCTGCAAGTTACCCTCGATCGAGTGAATTTGAGCATGTTCGATTGACATATGTCTTCGAATTGGGAGGACGAGTCTACGAGAGTGCGCGCCAGGCCTTGGAGAGCGCCTGGCGGAGCTGCTCCGTCTGGTGCGTGGTGAGGTCGCTCACCATCCGCTCCTCCAGCTCCCGCACCGGCCCGGCGCACCGCCCGAGCAGCTCGCGCCCCTCCTCGGTCAGCAGGATCAGCAACTCGCGCCGGTTGCGCGGATTGCGCTCGCGGCGGATCAGTCCGCGGCTCTCCAGGGACCGTACGAGATCGGCGATGGACTGGGCCGTGACGAAGGAGTCGCGGGCCAGCTGGGCCGCCGACAGCCCGTCGTGCCGCTCCAGGACGGTCAGCGCCGTGTACTGCAGCGCGGTGATCCCCGACGGCCTGACCAGCTCGTCCAGGCGGGAGCGCGCGGCCAGTTCCACCTGCTTGACCATGTAGAGCAGGGACGGGGGTGCCTTCGTTTCCTGGGGGACGGCCATGTCCCGAGCCTAGAGCATTGACAGGAATCCTGTCTGTAATCAGACTGCGGACCAGACGATGAACCAACAGGAATCCTGTTGGTTGAATGCTTAGCAATCTTGGTAGTCCTGGCAATCCTGGCGATGAGGCTGAGGAGTGGTGATGACCGCCTTCGAGATCGAACCCGGACGGCTGCTCGTCGGAGGACAGTGGCGCGAGGCCGCGGACGGAGCCCGCATCGAGGTGGTCGACCCGTCCCGGGGCGCGGTCGTCACCACCGTCGCGGCGGCGGGCGCCGCCGATGTGGACGCGGCGGTGCGGGCGGCGCGCGAGGCCTTCGACGGGGGCGCGTGGTCCGGGCTGAGCGGCCGTGAGCGGGGCCGGGTGCTGCACCGGGTCGCCGAGCTGATCCGCGAACGGGCCGACGAGATCGCCGAGTTGGAGAGCCTGGACGTGGGCAAGCCCATCACGCTGTGCCATGCCGTGGACGTGACCAACACGGCCAACGACTACGAGTACTTCGCCGCCCTCGCCCACTCCCTGGACGGCGCCGTCCGCGACACACCCATGAACGCGCTCGCGTACACCAAGCGCGAGCCGCTCGGGGTCGTCGCCGCGATCACCCCCTTCAACTTCCCGCTGATCCTTGCCGGTTCGAAGATCGGCCCGGCGCTCGCGGCCGGCAACACGGTGGTGCACAAGCCGGCCGACGAGACCCCGCTCAGCGCGCTCTGCATGGCCCGGCTGTTCCAGGAGGCCGGCGTCCCGGACGGCGTGGTCAACGTGGTCACCGGGACCGGCCTGGTGGCCGGCGAGGCACTGCTGCGCCACCGCGGGGTCGACAAGGTCGCCTTCACCGGCTCCACCGCCGTCGGCCGCCATGTGGCGCGCACCGCCGGTGAGGCACTCAAGCCGGTCACGATGGAACTCGGCGGCAATGCGGCCCACCTCGTCTTCGAGGACGCCGACCTGGAGAAGGCGGTCGGCGCGGTCATCAAGGCCTTCGTCTTCAACACCGGGCAGTTCTGCATGGGCGGCCCCCGGCTCCTGGTGGCCCGCTCGGTGTACAGCACCCTGCTCGGCATCCTCGCCGAGGCCGTCCCGGGCGTCCCGGTCGGCGACCCGCGGCTGCCCGAGACCGTCGTCGGACCGATGGCGGGGGAGCGGCACCTCAAGAAGGTCGAGGAGTACGTCGATCTGGCCCGCAAGGAGGGCGCCCGCATCGTCTGCGGCGGCGAACGGCTCGACCTCGACGGCGGCTACTACTACAAACCGACCGTGATCGCCGACCTGTCGAACGACTCCCGGGTCGTCCAGGAGGAGATCTTCGGCCCCGTCCTGACCGTGCAGCCCTTCGACACCGAGGACGAGGCCGTCGCGCTCGCCAACTCCACGCCCTACGGCCTGGCTTCGGGCATCCAGACCGGCAGCCTCGCCCGCGCCCACCGCATCGCCGACCGGCTCCAGGCCGGCATCGTCTGGATCAACGACTGGGCCATGCTCGACCCAGCGGTCCCCTTCGGCGGCGTCAAGGACTCCGGCTTCGGCCGCGAGTACGGCCCCGAGGCGCTGGCCGCGTACACCCGGACCAAGTCCGTCGTCGTCTCGCTCGACTGACCACGCCCACCAAGGAGTCTCTGCGATGTCCACCACCACGCGCGCGGCCGTCGTCGAGTCGGGCGGCGCACCCTTCACGCTCACCGACGTCGAACTGGCCGAGCCCGGCCCGCACGAGGCACTCGTCCGTGTCGTCGCAACAGGCGTGTGCCACACCGACCTTGGCGCGGCGAGCGGCGGACTGCCCTTTCCGCTCCCGGGAGTTCTCGGGCACGAGGGCGCCGGCGTGGTCGAGGAGGTCGGCTCCGCCGTCACCGCTGTCGCACCCGGCGACCATGTGGTGCTGTCCTTCACCTCATGCGGTGACTGCCGCAACTGCCAGGGCGGTCACCCCGCCTACTGCGCGACCTGGCTGCCGCTGAACCTCATCGGCGGTCGCCGCGCCGACGGCAGCAGCACCATCAGTCGGGACGGGCAGCCCCTCGGCGGACACTTCTTCGGCCAGTCCGCGTTCGCGCAACGGGCGTTGGCCGACGAGCGCAGCCTCGTCAGGGTCGACCCGGATGTGCCGCTGGAGTCGATCGCCCCGCTGGGGTGCGGAGTACAGACGGGGGTCGGTGCCGTCTGGAACGTGCTGAAGCCCCGGCTCGGCGACACGGTCGTGGTGCTAGGCGCCGGGGCGGTTGGCCTGTCGGCGGTGATGGCGGCCGCCCTTACCCCGGCCACCGGGATCATCGCCGTCGACCGGGTTGCCGAACGGCTCGCACTGGCGCGGGAGTTGGGCGCCACCCATACCGTGGACGCCGGCGCGGCCGACGTCGTCGGGGCGCTGGCGGAGATCACCGGCGCCCGGGGCGTCGACGGCATCGTCGAGACCACCGGCAACGTCGCCGTGCTGCGCCAGGGCGTCGACGCGCTCGCCGCTCGCGGCACCCTGGTCGTCGTGGGAGCTCCGCCGTTCGGCACCGAAGTCGCCCTGGACGTCAACGGGTTGCTCGGCGGGAAGCGGGTCGTCGGACTCACCCTCGGCGACGCCGAGACACAGTCCTTCATCCCGGCCCTGGTCCGGCTGGTCCAGGAGGGACGGCTCCCGCTGCACCGCCTGATCACGACCTATCCGTTCGCGGACATCGACCAGGCGGTGCGGGACATGAGGGCGGGCAAGACGATCAAGCCGGTGCTCACGTTCTGACCCGTGGCGGCCTTCGAGACGGACCTGCCGGGGCCGGCCCGGCCTCGGAGCCGGCCGCGTCAGTCCGTCAGCAGGACGATCTTTCCCGCGGTGCGGCCGGTGCCGCCGAGCGTGTGTGCCTCCGCGGCCTCGGCCAGCGGGAAGGTCGCGGCGATCGTGGCGCGCAGCTTGCCCGCCTCCACCAGGTCGGCGATCGCCGCCATGCCGCTGTGGGAGGCGTCGACCAGCATGCGCAGCGCCCGCACACCGAGCCGCTCGGCCTCCTCGTAGAACTCGTTCGAACCGATCGGGACGATCGAGACCAGTTGGCCACCCGGGCGCAGGACGCGCATGGAGCGCAGGGCGGTGTCGCCGCCGAGGGTGTCCAGGACGACGTCGACGTCCTTCACCACCTCGGTGAAGTCCGTCTCCCGGTAGTCGATCGGCTCGTCGACGCCGATGGAGCGCAGGAAGTCGTGCTTGGCCGCGCTCGCGGTGCCGATCACGTAGGCGCCGCGCGCCTTGGCGATCTGCACGGCCACGTGCCCGACCCCGCCGGCCGCCGCGTGGATCAGCACCCGCTGCCCCGGCTGGACGTCCGCGTACTCGACCAGGCCCTGCCACGCGGTCAGCGAGACCAGCGGGAGTGCGCCCGCCTGGGTGTGGTCGATCGAGGCCGGCTTGTGCGCGAAGGTGCGCGCCGGGGCGGTGACGTACTCGGCGTGCGAGCCGTGCCCGTAGGGGTAGGACAGCATGCCGAAGACCTCGTCGCCGGGCTGGAAGCGGGCGACGCCGACGCCGACCGCCTCGACCGTGCCGGAGACGTCCCAGCCCAGCACGAAGGGGGGTTCGCCCAGGAAACCGCCGGTCTTGCGGTGCTTCCAGTCGGTGGGGTTGAGGCCGGCGGCGTGGACGCGGACCAGCACCTCGTTGGTGCGCGGCTGAGGGCGTTCCAGCTCGACGAGCTTGAGGACCTCGGGTCCGCCGAGGGTGTCCTGGCTGATGGCTCGCATCGTGTTCACAGTGCTCATGGTGAACCAGCCTGCCCCGGGCCGCCCGACAGGGAAATGGCACGATGGTCAACCTTCGATAGGATCGTGCCATGCGTGAGAACAATCGGGTGGAACGGGTCGTCGTGCTGGCGCTGGACGGCGTGCACCCCTTCGAGCTGGGCATCCCCAACCGGATCTTCGACGCGGCGGGCGGCCGGTACGAGGTGCTGACCTGCTCCGTCGACGGCCGTCCCGTGCGCACCAACGCCGACTTCACGGTCGGCGTCGAGCACGGTCCCGAGGCCCTGGCCACCGCCGACACCGTCGTGGTCGCGGCTGTCGCCTCGTCCCGCGTGACCGCCGACCTGCCGGAGGAACTGCGTACCGCGCTCGCGCTCATCCGGCCTGACGCGCGCATCGTCTCCATCTGCACCGGCGCCTTCGTGCTCGCCGCAGCCGGCCTGCTCGACGGGCGCAAGGCCACCACGCACTGGCAGCTCGTCGAGCCGTTCCGGCGGATGTACCCGCACATCGACCTCGACCCGGACGTCCTCTTCGTCGCCGACGGACGGATCCTGACCTCGGCCGGTGCCGCCTCCGGCGTCGACATCTGCCTGCACATCGTGCGCGAGGACCACGGCAGCGAACTCGCCAACGCCGTCGCCCGCAGCCTGGTGGTCCCGCCGTACCGGGACGGCGGCCAGGCGCAGTACATCGAACAGCCCATGCCCGAGCCGGGCGCGGCGAGCACGGCCGCCACGCGCGCGTGGGCGCTGGTCCGCCTCGACGAACCACTCACCCTCGGCGACCTCGCCCGGCACGCCGGCATGAGCATGCGCACCTTCGCCCGTCGCTTCAACGACGAGGTCGGCGTCAGCCCCGGCCGCTGGCTCATCCAGCAGCGGGTCGCCCACGCCCGGCACCTGCTGGAGTCCAGCGACCTGTCCGTGGACCAGATCGCCGGCCAGGTCGGCTTCGCCACCGGCGCCTCGCTACGGCAGCACCTGCACGCCGCGATCGGGGTCTCACCGCAGGCGTACCGGCGTACCTTCAAGGCCGCCGTGCGCTGACCGTGAACGTTCCGGAGGGCCGTCACGTCTGAGGACCGGAAACAGCGGGCGGAACGGGGGAAGTTGATGCGCGGACGACTTGTGGTGACGACGGTGCTGGTCGCGTCGGCGGCCGTGGCCTGCGGCGGCGAGAAGGACCAGGACCTGGTCATCGCCGGGACCGCTCCGGCCGTGCCGTACAGCGGACCGCTGTACGTGCCCACGAAGAACCTCGACGAGGACAGCGCCCGCGCCACACGCATCGAGTCGGGCGCGGCGGGCCGGGCCCTGGAGTGCGACGGGGAGATCTACTCCGGCGGGGGCGGCGGCGCGTGGAGCGAGCGCGACGGCGGGTCGACACCGGAGGAGGGGCTGCGGGCCTTCTTCGACATGGAGCAGTCCGACTACCCCGACCACGGCTATCGCGTCGAGCGCCGGGAGGCCGACCGCGTCCTGTACTCCTTCGACGTCGCCGGGCGGACCAAGGTCGCCGTCGTCGTCGCCAAGGACCAGAAGAACAGACCCGGTTGGGGCCCGGACACCAGCGCCTCCTGCGATCCCACCGAACTCCCGGCCGACTACACCGACGGTCAGTGGTACGAGATCTGGACCGACGCGCGGGGCAGGCGGGTGCCGATCACCAAGGTGCACAGCTCCGTCGGCGACGAACACTGCGGCTGGGAGAAGGCGCACTTCCTGTCGGTGGGGGAGCGGGACAAGGAGGACGAGGACGGCAGGCTCTACGCCCGCGATCCCGACGGCGTGCTCCCCGCGTCCATGCTGACCTCGGCGTACGACGGGGACGTCCGGATGCCCGCCGACGCCCACGACACCGGATACCGGCGCGGCGACCGGCACTTGTGGCTGTCGGACGACGATCCGTCCAGGGCCTACGTCCGCACCGCCCACGGCGTGGAGGCCTGGCCGCAGGTGCGGCCTGACCAGGGCTGCAAGTGAGTCACCGTCATCTGCTCGCGTGCAGTGCGACGAGCAACTGCCATACCTGGTCGGCGACGTGGGGTGCGTCGGCGTCCAGGAGCCCGTGCAGCCAGTCGGCCAGTACGCCGGCGAAGGTCGCTGCGACCGCGGAGGCGACCAGCGGGGCGTCCGCCGCACCCGCGCGTTCCCGCTCGCGCAGGCTGTAGGCCCGCAGATCCCGGTGCAGCACGAGGCCGAGTGGGCCGCCGCCACCTGGAGCGAGCAGCGCGCGGTAGAGCTCGGCGTGCGGGGTGAGCGAACCGAAGAACTCGGCCAGCGCGGGCGGCGCGTGCACCGGGTCGGGCCGCCCCTGCCAGGAGTGCAGCGCCTCGACCGCCTCCCGTACGACGTCGGCGCACGCGTCGACGGCCAGGGCCTCCAGGTCGGCGTAGTGGACGTAGAAGGTGGCCCGGCCGACCCCGGCCCGACGCACCAGGGCGGCCACGCCGACCTCCGCCAGAGGCCGCTCGGCGCACTCGGCGAGCAGGGCCTCACGCAGCCGCTCCTTGGTGCGCGCGGCCCGCGGGTCCTCGGGCGCGGGGCGTGTCACTGCGCGATCAGGACGGCGGCCAGGGCGATCGCGCCGGGCAGGGCCTGGGCGAACAGGATGCGGCGGTTGGCGGTGACCGTGCCGTACACGCCCGCGATCACGACACACGACAGGAAGAAGACCTGGGCGCGGAACCCGGTCGGGTCCGCCGCGATGAGCCCCCACACCAGCCCGGCGGCGAGAAAGCCGTTGTAGAGCCCTTGGTTGGCGGCCAGCGGCGCGGTCGCCTTCGCCATCTGCGGGTCGAATCCGTGCAACCCCCGGCCGGGCTTCTTCTCCCACAGGAACATCTCCAGCACCAGGATGTAGGCGTGCAGCGCGGCCACCAGGCCGACCAGCACGTTCGCGAGCGTCTCCATGCGGAACTCCAATTCGTGGAAGGGTCCATGGACAAGTTCCTGGACAGGTGTCCATCTTAGCTGGACAGCTGTCCAGGAAATTGCCCTGTCGGTGCCGGTCGCTAGCCTCGGCCCATGACTGGTGGAGAGCTGATCGTTCGAAGGGCCCGGGTCGAGGACATTCCGGGGCTTGTCGCTTCCAGTGCGCGCCTGTTCGCCGAGGACGGGGGAACCCGCGACCCGAGCATGAACGTCGACTGGCCGCTCGAGCACGGCGCCGCGTCCTTCGATGCGGCCCTGGCGGACCCGGCGCGGCTCGTCCTCGCGGCGGAGTGCGACGGAGAGGTCGTCGGCCATCTCATGGGGTCTGTCACCGGGCCTTCGGACAAGCGGCTCGTCACGTCCGCGACCTTGATCAGCCTGTATGTCCGCTCCGAGTACCGGCGTGCGCGGGCCGGGGCCCGGCTGGTGGGGGAGTTCCTGGAGTGGGCCGGGCGGGAGGGGGCCGAGTTCGTCGAGGTGACCGCGTACGCGGCGAACGCCGACGCGATCCGGTTCTACGAGCGCAACGGCTTCGGTGCCATGACGATCACATTGCGCCAGTCCCTCTGACCTCGGAAGCCGCTGTGCGGCGTCAACTGACGGGTCGCGTAAGTGATTTGTCGATGAATGGATCGCTGGCTGAGAGTGACGGAATCCTCACTTCCGTCAAACGATCTAGGTTGATCTTTTGGTGTCAGAACCCGATAAGCTCCCTCCGGACGCTGCGAGTTGACCCGATCGCGTTCGGTCATCTCGCGCTGCGTATTCATCAGTGAGGTCCCCCAGCACACTCCCCTTTTCGATCGGGTTGCTTCGAAGGATGCAGATGGAACTCGCCACTCCGCCGCCGGCGGCGCGGGCCCCTGTCGCCTGGTACAGCTGGTGGTTGATGCCGCTGGCCTTAGGAGGCGGAACGGTAGCCGCTACGTTCATGAGCTCCGAGCGAATAACGGCCGCCGTCGCCGGTGCCGCGGCGACGGCCGCGAGCGCCGTCTGCGTACGGCTGTTGATTCGCACCCGGACGCAACTGCGCCGGGTCGAGGGCTCCTTCCGCAGCTCGCAGGCCGAGCAGTCCCAGCAGTGGCAGCAGCATGTCGCGGGCCTGGAGCGGAAGTTCGCCGCCGAGCGCGGCTCCCTGGAGTCCCAGCTCGCCGACCAGTCAGGTGCCTACGAGGCACAACTCACCGAGCGCACCGCCGCGTTGGCGAGCCAACTCGCCGAGCAGTCCGCCGCGTTCGAGCTCCGGCTGACCGAGCAGGCCAAGTCCTACGAGGCTCAGCTCGTCGACCAGGCCGAGGTCTGGCAGGAGCAGGTCGCCGCACAGCAGGCCGCGCTCGCCCAGCTCGGCGACGAGCAGCTGCCCGACGCGCTGGAACGGCTGCGCTCCGGCGACGCCATCGACGACCTGCTGCCCGAGCCCGGGTACTACGCCAAGGTCGGCGCCGACTTCCAGGCCGACCTGCGCAAGGTGCTCAGGACCGCCCTCATCGGCGTGGAGGAGGAGTTCAACCGCTCCACCTCCGCCGAGCAGGCCGTCATCAGCATCGGCAACCGCATCCACGTCCTGACCAGCAAGCTGCGTGGCCGGCTGCACGAGATGCAGGGCGAGCACGGCCGGCTGCCGGCCGTCGCCCGCGGTCTGATGGAGCTCGACCAGGAGCTCGGCCCCGCCGACTCGCTCGCCGCCAGCATCGGCGTGCTCGGCGGCTCGGACCGGCCCGGACGCCAGTGGCAGGAGCCGCAGCGCCTGCTCAGCGTGATGCGCGGCGGCATCGGCCGGATCAAGGACTTCCACCGCGTCGAGGTGCGCCATCTGCCCGAACTCGGCGTGGACGGCGGCCTGGTGGACCACCTCACGCTGATCTTCGCCCACCTGCTGGACAACGCGGCCCGCTACTCGCCGCCCACCGAACCGGTGGTCGTCTCCGGCAAGGAGGTCCCCAACGGCGTCGGCATCGAGATCCAGGACTCAGGCAAGGGCCTGAGCGAGGAGAAGAAGCGCGAGGCCGAGGACGCCCTCGCGGGCACCGGGGTGGGCGCGGGTCTCGGCGGCATCTCGGAGGACGCCAACATCGGTCTGCGCGTCGTCGGCGCTCTCTCCCGTCGCTACGGCATCCGCGTCACCTTCGCGGACTCGCCGTGGCTCGGCACCTCGGTGGTGCTCGTGGTCCCGCACAAGTACTTCAGCCCGCTTCCCGCGGCCACCCCGGCCCAGCCGGTCCAGGCCGCGCAGACCGCGACGGCCGTCCCGGGCCGCGGCGCGACGGCGGTCGACGAAGTACCCGATGCGGAGGCCGAGTTCGGCGAGGCCACGGACACCACACCCGGAGGACTGCCCCGGCGCCGCAGCAAGCGGAACGAGGAGCCCAAGCCGAGGACCGTGGAGCGGACCGAGGAGTCGGCGGCCTTCGCCGTCCCGCCGGACGAGTCCTTCGCCGGCCTGGCCGCGTTCGCGACCGCCGGCCGGGAGACCACCGAGGAGGACGCGGCTCCGGCCGGCCGTGAGTCCACCGAGCACCGCACTGAAGAGAGCGACTAGTCCACATGACGCAACAGGGAACCGACGTGAGCTGGGCGCTCCGCGATCTGGTGGAGTCCATCCCGGAGATCCGTTTCGCCCTCGTGGCCTCCAGTGACGGCAAGGCCATCACCAGCTTCGGTGCCGAGGACCCCGACGACGTCGACCGGTTCGCGGCCGTGGTGGCCGGACTTCAGGCCCTCGCCCAGCCGGTCGCCGAGCAGTTCCCCAAGTACGCGGGGCAGCTGCGGCTGGCGATGATCGAGGTCGACGGCGGTCACCTCTTCGTCGTCCGCGCCGGTGTGGAGACGTATCTCGGCGTGCTGGCACGGGAGGGCCTCGACCAGGGTCTGCTCGGTCATCAGATGAGGGATCTGGCCCGCAGGATGGGTGAGCTCCTCGGCACCACTCCGCGCCTGGAGGAGCACTCTGGATGAGTGCTCCCCGACCGCCCACGGACCCGTCCGGTCTCGAGCGCTACTACGTCCTCACCGGAGGACGTAGCGGACCGGGCGGTTCGGCGTCGAGTCTCGACGTGGCGACCCTCATCGTCTCCCTGACCGCCCCCGTACCGGGCATGCAGCACGAGCACGAGGAGATCGTCCGGCGTTGCCGCGATCCGTTGTCGGTGGCCGAACTAGGCGCCCACCTCGGACTGCCCTTCAACATTCTCGCGGTGCTGCTGGCCGATCTGCTCGAGGCAGGCCGCGTCGACGCCCGTGATCCGATCCCGGCGCACGACGCCGGTCGCGGGCCCGACCTCGCGCTCCTTGAGGAGGTACTCAGTGGACTTCAAAGGCTTTGACCATCCCGGCCGGCCGGCTGCCGGAGGCACCCGCTCGGTGAAGGTGATGATCGCCGGCGGCTTCGGCACCGGAAAGACCACCATGGTCCGCTCCGTCAGCGACATCAAGCCGCTGACCACCGAGGAGACGCTCACCCAGGCGAGCGCCGGCGTCGACCACCTCATCGGCGTCGCCGACAAGACGGAGACCACCGTCAGTCTGGACTTCGGCAAGATCAGCCTCAACGAGAGCCTGATGCTGTACCTGTTCGGCACCCCCGGGCAGGAACGGTTCTGGTTCCTGTGGAACGGCCTGTTCAAGGGCGCGCTCGGTGCGGTCGTCCTGGTGGACACCCGCAGGCTCGCCTCCAGCTTCCGGGCGATCGAGGAGATGGAGCGGCAGAACGTCCCCTTCGTCATCGCCCTGAACGTCTTCCCCGACTCCAAGAACCACCCGGTCGACGAGATCAGGGACGCCCTCGACATCTCCCCGTACATCCCGGTCGTGGAGTGCGACGCCCGGGACCGCGCCTCCAGCCGCGATGTGCTCGTCGCCCTGATACAGCACATCAAGGACCGCTCGGCCGCCGCCCTGGAGCCTCGATGAACGACCAGCCCTTAAACGGTCCCGACGTCCCGCGGGGCTGCCCCGTCGCGCACGGATCGGGCGACCTCACCCGGCTGTTCGGGCCGGAGGCGTCGACCGACCCGTCCGGCATCTACGAGCGGCTGCGCAAGGAGCACGGCTCCGTCGCGCCGGTGCTCCTGGAGGGCGACGTCCCCGCCTGGCTGGTGCTCGGCTACCGGGACAACCGGCGGGTGCTGGACAACCCGCGCCAGTTCAGCCGGGACGCGCGGATCTGGCGGGACTGGCGGGAGGGGCGTGTCTCGGAGACGTCACCGTTGATCCCGATGGTCGGCTGGCGGCCCGACTGCGTCTCCCAGGACGGCGAACCGCACCGCCGGCTGCGCGGCGCGGTCACCGACGGACTGCTCGCGGCGTCCAGCCGGGGCGTACGGCGGCACACCTCGTACTTCGCGAACAAGCTGATCGACGCGTTCGCCGACGCCGGGCGCGCCGACCTGGTGGCCGCGTACTCCGAGCAGTTGGCGATGCTCGTGCTCACCCGGATCCTGGGCCTTCCCGCGGCGGACGGGCTACGCCTGGTCGAGTCGTGCGCCGAGGTCTTCAAGGGCGGCGAGGGCGCTCTCGAGCACAACGGCCGGATCATGCAGATCCTCTCGGAACTCACCGACCGCAAGCGGGCCGAGCCGGGCTCCGACTTCGCCACGGCCCTGCTGCAGCACCCGGCCGAGCTCGACCACGACGAGGTCGTCAGCCATCTGCGTCTGGTGCTGATCGCCGCGCACACCACCACCAGCAACCTGCTGGCCCGGGTCCTGCAGCTGATCCTCACCGACTCCGCCCGGCTGTCCGGTCTGGTCAGCGGACAGCTGAACATCTCCTCGGTGGTGGAGGAGGTCATGTGGGACGCCCCGCCGCTGTCGGTGCTGCCGGGCCGGTTCGCGGCCGCCGACCTGGAGCTCGGAGGCCATCACATCCAGGAGGGTGAACTGCTCGTCCTGGGTCTGGCCGCAGGCAACCGCGACCCGGAGGTACGGCCCGACTCGGCCGTCGCTCTGCAGGGCAACCAGGCGCATCTGGCGTTCAGTTCGGGACCGCACGAGTGCCCGGGGCAGAACATCGGCCAGTCCATCATCGAGATCGGCGTGGACGTCCTGCTGCACCGGCTGCCGGGCCTTCGCCTGGCCGTGCCGTCGGAGGAACTCTCCTGGACCGCCTCCACCTGGGACTCCAAGCTCGACAGCCTGCCGGTCGAGTTCTCCGTCTGACACCACCGCTGCCCGGCCGTACTCCGGCCGGGCAGCGCCGTCTCCGCACACGAATGCCGTGGGGCCAGGTCCCGGAACAGGGCTCGGGCGTCAGCCGTCGAGCCAGTCGCCGGCGACGTCCGTGGGGCGGTATCCCGTGGCGTTCCAGAGGAAATGCGGGTGGGCGGCGCCGAACATGTAGGCCAGCAGAGCGGTGTCTTCCCGCCCCGTCCGGGGGTCGTGCAGGGCGTGGAACCTCGCGGCTCCGATCACGCCGGCGTCCTGTTGGATGTCACGGGCGCGGGCCGTCGAGGGTGCGGCGCCCGATGCCTCCACGGCGGCGATGTAGGTACGGCGCAGGATCTCCCACGCGTTGTCGGTGTCACCGTGCCAGGGGCCGTGCAGCGCCTCGAAGGCATGGAGCTCGGCGTCGAACAGGGCCCATGTCCCGGGGTGTTGGGCTCGGCAGCGTGCGGACAGCTCCGCTGCCCCGGCGCTCAGTGCCGGTACGGTGCGCCGCGGGGCGATGGTGAGGGTGGTGCCGTGGGTGAGGATGCCGGAGCACGGGTTGGGCTGCAGATCGCAGAGCGGGCACTCCTCGGCCGGAGGGAGGCCCGCCGTGATGCCGTCGAACCACAGGGCGTGGCGGCCCGTGAGCCCCATCCAGACGATGGTGGTGGTCATCAGCCAGGTGTTCCACATCGAGTCGTGCGCCTCGGGCATGCAGCCGTACTTGACGATGGCTATGGCGCAGGCGGCGTAGAGGGCCTTGGTGTGGGTGGGCATCTCGGCGAGCCAGAAGTTGCTTATCTCGCCGGTGAGGGCGTCGGCCCGTACGTCGGCCATGTCGTCGATGACCCGGCACAGCAGCAGGGAGGCGAGGTTCTCCTCCTGCCAGAGTTCGGTGTCAGGGGCGACGTGCCAGAACAGACAGTCCAACATCTGCAGGATCGAGTAGGTGCTCTGGCCCAGCGGGTTGCTCTGGGGGAGCGTGACGCTGCCCGCCTCGTGCTGGCGGAGCCAGTACTCGTCGACGGACCGCTTGTGGGCGGCGAAGAGTCCGGAGACCAGGGCCCGTGCGCTGTTGGTGCTGAAGTTCTCGGCCAGGCGGCTTTCGACGTGTTCGGTGAGGCGTGTGGTGTCGATGGTGTCGATGACGCGTTTGTATTCGTGGAAGACGAGGATGTCGTCCTCGAATCGGTGGCGGTGGCCCAGGTCCCGTTCGAGGTCGTTCATCTGCCGGGTCCACGACCATCCACCGGTCAGGACGCTGTCGAGTTCCCGGCGGTGCGGCCAGGTCTTGACGGTGAGGGGACGACCGGCGCTCTGCCGCCAACGGTAGTCGTCCAGGGTGCGCGCGGGGGGCGTGGGCAGCCGACGGCACAGGGCGCAGGCGCAGACGGTTGACCGCTCCTCCTCGCGCGGCGGGGTGAGCGCCCGGCTCCGCCAGGCCCCTTCCAGCATCGAGCAGCTCAGCCGGCAGACCTCGACATCGGTGCCGACCTGAGGGAAGGCCGCTTCGATCAGGTCCAGGCTGGTGTCGAGGTGCCTCAATCTGGCACGGCCCTCCGCGTCGGGCGGGAGGAACGCGGTCTGCGCCAGATGGAGGGCCCCCTCGACATGGAGCGTGGTACCGGCACGGGGGGATCCGAGTGCGTCCAGCCGCTGCTGAGCGGCGTTCTGGCACCTCAGATACTCCTCCGTGCTCCCGTTGATGCGGTTCACCAGGAGGCGGGCCAGGGCGTTCCCCGCCTCCGTGGGCTGGAGTTGGGCGCTCGGCTGCGCCGGGAGCGAGTTGTCGGCGGACGACGTCGGACCAGCACCTACGACGCGAAATTTCACACAGGTCTCCATCAGGTTGTGGCCATGACAACGGAGTCGATCGGCCGTGGCGGTCGGCCGGTCGTGTTCGGGGGGCTTCCGGCCTACGGCCGCGGGAATGGCGGATTCACCCTGCTTGCCGTCGTCCTGCCGTGAACGGCTCGTCCTTGTCCAAGCACTCCTGAGGCATGCGATTCCTTCTGGGAGACGGCGCTACAGAGCTCCCCCGCTCTGCGAGCGGACGCCAGGAATGGCCACCCGCACACTCGAACTCAGCTTCCATGGCCGAAAGTTGAACCTAGAAGCGGTACGAGACTGCCCAAAACCTAAACGATCAACACGTGACCTGTCCGTGATCTGGGTTACTGCTCACACCTCTTGAGCTGCGTATACTCGCGCGCCCCCCACGTATGTCGCCGCGACCCGCGTCTGCGCGATCGCCGTTGTCGGCCCGTCGAACGGATCACGGTCGAGCACCACGAGATCCGCGAGGGCTCCCACCCGCACCTGACCGGTGTCGTCCAGGTGGTTCGCATACGCCGAGCCCGCCGTGTACGCCGTCAACGCCTCGGCGAGTCCGATGCGTTGGGCCGGCAGGAACACCGGCGTGTCGCCGCCGTCGGGTGTCACGCGGTTGACCGCCACATGGATTCCCTGGAGCGGATCGGGGCTGCTCACGGGCCAGTCGCTGCCCGCCGCGAGCCGGGCGCCGGAGCGCAGCAGCGCCCCGAACGGGTACTGCCACGTGGCCCGTCGGGCGCCGAGGAAGGGGATGGTCAGCTCGTCCATCTGTGGTTCGTGGGCCGCCCAGAGCGGCTGGATGTTCGCGACGGCGCCGAGCCGGGCGAAACGCGGTACGTCGTCGGGGTGGACCACCTGAAGATGCGCCAGGTGGGGTCGCGTGTCGCTCGGTCCGTTGGCGGCCCGCGCCGCCTCGACCGCGTCCAGCGCGTCGCGTACGGCGCGGTCGCCGAGCGCATGGAAGTGGCACTGGAAACCAAGGGCGTCCAACGTGCTGACGTACTGGGGGAGTTGGGCGGGGTCGATGAAGCTGGTTCCCCGGTTGCCGGTCACGCACCCGCACTTGTCCAGGTACGGATCCAGCAGCGCGGCGGTGCCGGTCTCGGCGACCCCGTCCAGCATCAGCTTGACGCTGGATGCACGGAACCGTCCGTGGCTCAACTCTCGCCGCTTTTCCACGAGTTCGGGGATCTGCTCGGCCCCGCGCTCCCGGTCCCACCACAGTGCCCCGACGACCCGGGCGGTCAGCGAGCCGTCGCGGGCCGCCGCCAGATAGGCGTCCGACGGGTCGTCCATGCCGAGGAACTCCCCGACGAGCGCGTCCTGCCAGGCCGTGATGCCGAGCGCGTGCAGATGGCGCTGCGCGTGCAGCAGGGCGGCCAGCCGGTCGGCCGCGTCGGCGGGCGGGGTGAGCCGGCCCACCAGCTGCATGGCGCCTTCCTGCAGTGTGCCGACCGGCTCGCCCGAGCCGTCCCGCTCGATGCGTCCGTCGGCTGGGTCCGCGGTCTCCTTGGTGATGCCCGTCAGTTCGAGCGCGCGGCTGTTGACCCAGGCACCGTGATGGTCGCGGTTGGGCAGATAGACCGGCCGGTCCGGCACCACCGCGTCCAGCAGCTCCTTCGTCGGCACACCGCCCTCGAAGGCCTCCATCGACCAGCCGCCGCCCGTGATCCACTCCTGCTCCGGGTGGGCGTCGGCGTACGCGCGCACGGCGGCCACGGTCTCGGCGGCCGTCCGCGTCCCGGTCAGGTCGCAGCGGGTGAGTTCGAGGCCGGCCGGCAGCGGGTGGACGTGCGCGTCCTGGAAGCCGGGCAGCAGCAACCGCCCGGCCAGGTCGACGACTTCGGTGCGCGGTCCGGCGAGATCCAGAATCTCGTCGCGCCCCACGGCGACGATGCGCTCGCCGCAGACGGCCACGGCGGTCGCGGTGCGGCCCTCGGGGGTGAGGACGGGGCCGCGGGTGAAGAGAAGGTCTGCGTGCATGGTTCGCGTTTCCTAGCGGGGTGTCGGGAGCAGGTGCGGGGCGTCGGCGTCGGTGCCCTCGCCGGTGCGGAAGTACGGGGATCTGCGCACCCACTTGGACCATGCGGCGGCCACGAAGCCCGACGCGATCATCACCAGTGGGGTGAGCAGCAGGAACCAGCCGTTGTCCGCGCTGAGTTCGAGATGGTCGGCGGAGGTGTAGAAGGACCAGCCGAGATAGCCGCCCAGACCGAGGAGGGCGGCGGCGCTCAACGCCGGCAGCACCACGGCTCGTACGCCTTCCTTCAGGTCCTCGCGCAGCAGCGAGCGGAAGCGGACGGCCGCCGCCAGCGCGGTGAGCGCGTACGACAGGGCGACCACGATTCCCACGGCACTCACGGTCGCCATGATCAGGTCCGCGAGGCGGGGGATGACCAGGGCGAGGGCCGCGACAGCCGCCGCCAGCGCGCCGATCAGCAGCGTGCCGGCGGCCGGAGTCCCGTACCGCGGGCTGACCTTGGACCACACCGGCCCGAGCGTACGGTCCCGGCTCATCGCGAACATCGCCCGGGCCGTCGGGATCACCCCGGCCTGCAGTGAGGCGACGGCCGAGAACATCAGCGCCACCAGCGGCAGCGCGGCCAGCGGCTGGTCGGCCAGCCGGTCGCCGAAGAACGCCAGGCCCTCGGCGCCGTGTCCGACCAACTCCGGTTCGGACAGCACCCGTTGGAAGGCGACCGAGCCGATCAGGAACAGCGCCAGCATGGTGAACAGGGTGATGAAGCCGGCCCGCGAGGCGTCCCGCGGGTCGCGCACCTCCTCGTTGACGCTGAACGCGGCCTCGAAACCCCAGTAGCAGAACACCGACAGCAGCAGTCCCTGGGCGAGGGCGGCGGCCGAGGGGACGGCGAACGGATCGAACCAGCTCAGACTGAAGGAGTGCGGGCCGGTGACGATGCCGTATCCGCAGAACCCCAGCAGGACGACGTACTCGAAGATCAGCAGCCCGCCCTGCAGGCGCGCGGCGGTGCGGATGCCGGTGACCGCGGTGAGCGTGACTGCGAGCAGGACCACGACACCGATCGCGGTCGTCTGCGCGGTCGAGCCCGCGTCCAGGGCGAGGGGACCCAGCTTGTGCACGCCGGCGTCCCCGGCCAGCTGGATCAGCGCCGAACCGGTGACCGCGGTGGTGTAGGCCAGGAACGCCACCGTCGCCACGATGTTCACCCAGCCGACCATGAAGCCGAGCCATGGACTGAGTGAACGGCCCACCCACACATAGCCGTTGCCCGCGTTCGGCTCCACCCGGTTGAGCCGGGAGAAGGCGCCCGCGATGCCCACGATCGGCAGGAACGCGAGCAGCATGATCGCCGGCAGATGCAGTCCGACCACGCCGGCCGTGACGCCCAGGCCGATCCCGATGGTGGTGGTCGCGGCCGTGCTGGAGGCGGCGACGGCGATGCCGTCCAGGAGGCCGAGGGACCTGCGCAGCTCGGAGTCCGGCCGCGCGGGTGGGTCCGCTCCGTAGGGTTTCTCGGTCATGGCCGGGTCTCCGCTCGCACCTGGGGGGCCTGACAGGCCCCGGTGACCGCACATGAAACTGCCCGTGCACTTAACAGGTCAACGGTGTTGTCATAAGGTGCGGACACCGGCTCCAGGGAGGCAGTCCATGAGCGAGCGCGTCGTCCCGGCCGCCGACCGGCGGCGCAGGCGTCCCACCAAGGCGGGTGTCGTCCTGTCCGAGGAACTGATCGTCGAGACGGCGCTGCGGCTGATCGAGGAGCACGGCGCCGACGCCCTGTCGGTGCGCCGCCTCGGCCGCGCCCTCGGCGCCGACCCCAGCTCGCTGTACCGCTACTTCCGGCACACCGACGACCTGCTGCTCGCCGTCGCCGACGAGCTCATCGGCCGTACCCTGCGCACCTGGCGCCCCACCGGCGACTGGCGCGCCGACCTGCGCGACCTCGGCCTGCGGATGCATGCCGGCGCCCTCGCCCAGCCCAGGGCCGCGGTGCTCAGTTCGTACCGGGTGACCGGGCGGGTGCACGAGATCCAGGCCGTGGAGGCGATCCTCGGTGTGGTGCGCGGGGCCGGTTTCCCCGATGCCGAGGCCGTGCGGATCTACCATGCCTTCGTCGACCAGTGCCTCGCCTTCGGCGCCCTCGACTCGGCGAGCCTCGCGATGCCGAAGGCGGCCCGCGCGGCGGAAGTGGCCGTATGGCGTTCGACGTACGCCGAACTGCCCGCCGCGACCCACCCGCACATCGCCGCCACCGCCCGCCACCTGGTCGCCGACATGCCGCGCAGCTCGTACCCGGCCGCCCTGGACCTGCTGCTGAGCGCGGCGGCGGCACGGCTCGCGGAGATCAGGGCGGCAAAGGAGGGCGGCTGACGGTCACATCGGCGGACACCCGACCGTCATAGCCCTGACAGTGCACGGACCGACGGTGATCAGGCCATCGGTCCGTCGACCGGAGGAGGACGTACGACAATGAATCGGCCACCCGCGCGCGATCCCGGGCAGCGCAAGCAGGACACGCTCCGTCGGCTCGAACACGACGAGGACGTCTGGGTCGCCACCGCGGCGCCCGACGGCGGCGGGCCGTATCTCGTCCCGCTGTCCTTCCGCTGGGACGGCTCGACGCTGCTGCTCGCCACTCCGGCCGCCAGTCCCACCGGCCGCAACCTCGCGGCGACCGGCGTCACCCGCCTGGGCATCGGACCGACCCGGGACGTGGTCATGATCGAGGGGACCGTCGAGATGGTGACGCCCGCGGATCTGTCCGAGCAGGAGGGTGACCTGTTCGCCGCGAAGACCGGCTTCGACCCCCGCCGACTCGCCACCTCCTACCTGTACTTCAGGGTGTTCCCGCAGCGCGTGCAGGCCTGGCGGGAGGCGGACGAGCTGGACGGGCGCGAGCTGATGCGGGACGGGAAGTGGCTGGTCGCCGACTGAACCCGTCCCGGTGCCCGGGACAGGTCAGTCCCGGCCGCCCTTGCCGTCGCCCGGCCAGACACCGGTGCGGCGATGGACGGCCGTCGCGCCCGCGCGGTCCGCCGCGCTGCGGGCCACGGCGAACAGGGCGCCCTGGATCGCGGCGGCCACCAGGACCTCCGTCCAGCCACGGTCCCGGTCCAGCGCGTCGGGTGCGTTGTCCTCGTGCCGGATCGCCTTCCACGTCCTCTGGAAGGCGAGGCCGGCCAGTGTCCCGCTCGTCCAGCCCAGGGCGAACCCGAGGGGCTTGTAGCCCAGGGGGAGTTTCAGCTTCTTCCGCTTCTTCGTCTTGGCCACGTGTCTCTCCTTCGATGCGGTCGAGGCCGACAGTCTCACCGGAGCGAGTGTCCGGTATAGCCGATGGCATGCCCGTCACCCGGATTCCGGCCCATGCTGTGTGAGCGGCGCGCTCAGGGGCAGTCGGCGAGGGTGACTGGGACAGCATCCGCGCAGAAATCCGACAAGAAGTCCGACAAGGAACTCGAGGAGACCGCTGAGGAGGCCTCCGAGGAAACCCCCGCGAAGGACGCCGACAGCAGGACCCGCGTCACCGTGCTGGTGGCGCTCGCCGCCAACCTGGTGATCGCCGTGGCGAAGGCGGTCGGCGGACTCTTCGCCGGCTCGCCGGCCCTGCTGTCGGAGGCCGCGCACTCCGTGGCCGACAGCCTCAACGAAGTTTTCCTGCTGGCCGCACTGCGCCGCAGCCGCCGCCCCGCCGACCGGCGCCATCCCTTCGGCTACGGCAAGGAACGCTTCTTCTGGTCGCTCCTGGCCGCCGTCGGGATCTTCGTGATGGGCGGCTGCTTCTCCTTCTTCCAGGGCTTCGAGGCCCTCAGGAACGGCGCCGAGGAGAAGCACAGCGGGTATGTGATGGGCCTGATCGTCCTGGGCGTCGCCTTCGTCGCCGAGGGCGTCTCGCTGGTCCGTGCCCTGCATCAGGCGCACCGGCAGGGCGGACGCAGCGGTCTGCGCGACCCGGCGCTGCGCACGGTCATCGCCGAGGACGGCACGGCGGTGCTCGGTGTGACGCTGGCCGCCGCCGGCATGGCGCTGCACATGGTCACCGGGCAGGTGGTGTGGGAGGCGTCGGCCTCGATGGCGATCGGCGCGCTGCTCGTCTTCGTCGCCTACCGCCTGGGCGGCGACGCCCGTGACCAGCTGATCGGCGAGGCCGCCGACCCGGAGGCGGCGGACCGGATCCGGGAACTGCTGGAGGAACAGCCCGAGATCGACAGTGTGGAGGCCCTGTTCACCATGAAGACGGGCCTCGACTCCGCCCTGGTGGCGGCCCGGGTGGATCTGGTGGGCGGCCTGGACAGCGAGGTGGTCGAGGAGGTCTCCGTGCGGATCAAGCGGACCATCTCGGACGCCGTGTCCGAGGCGGACCAGATCTTCCTGGACATCACCGACCGGCACGCCCGGGAGGCAGCGGAGAGCCCCGCCGCGACGGGGGAGCGCGGCGGGGCCTGACGCACGCGTGCCCGGGGACACCGGGGTCATGCACCCCTGACCCAGGATTTTTTTCGCACCCTGGTCAGGGGGTGTGCGTCGGTAGGCGGATCAAGCGTTCCCGGCGACCGGTTCGAGCACGAAGACCGGAATCTGCCGGTCCGTCTTCTTCTGGTAGTCGGCGTACGGCGGATAGGCCGCGACGGCCCGCTCCCACCACTCGGCCTTCTCCGTGCCGGTGACCTCACGGGCGATCATGTCCACCGGCTCCGGCCCGTCCTGGAGCTCCACGCGGGGCTCGCCCTTGATGTTGTGGTACCAGACCGGGTGCTTGGGTGCCCCGCCCTGGGAGGCGACCACGGCGTACGTACCGTCGTGCTCGACGCGCATCAGCGGCGTCTTGCGGATCTTGCCGCTCTTGGCGCCGCGGGTCGTCAGTACGATCACCGGCAGCCCGGTGTCCCGCAGGGTGTTCCCCTTGGTGCCGCCGGAACTCTCGAACAGTTCCACCTGGTCACGCACCCACTGCGCCGGGCTGGGTTCGTACTCGCCCTCAAGAGGCATGGCATCCGTCCCATCGTCGTCTCTACGGTTTCCTGCCGCTCAGCCACAACAGCGTCGCGTGCGGTAATCATCCCTACCGCACACCCCCTGCCCCGCACCCCGTCGGAGGCACCCGTACGGCCGATACCCTGACCGGTTTTCGATTCCTGAGCGATCATCCCCGGCCAGAAAGCGCTCGCGGTCCATCTGGCCGAACTTGTCGTCGTTCTATAGATGCCCGGGGCATCTAATGAAGATCTGCACGACGCACCCTTCGTCTGCGAGGTCTTCCCATGACGGAAACGGAACCCGTCGCCTTCCCCCAGGACCGGACCTGCCCCTACCACCCGCCGACGGCCTACGACCTGCTGCGCGCCGACCGCCCGCTGACCCGGATCACCCTCTACGACGGCCGAAAGGCCTGGCTGGTGACGGGACACACGCTCGCCCGGAGCCTGCTCGCCGACCAGCGTCTGTCCAGCGACCGTTCCCACCCCGGCTTCCCCGTGCCCAACGAGCGCTTCACCGTGGCCCGGGACCGGAGGGCCGCGCTGCTCGGCTACGACGACCCCGAACACCGCACCCAGCGCCGGATGATGGTCCCCAGTTTCACCCTCCGGCGGGCCGCCGCACTGCGCCCGGAGATCCAGCGGATCGTGGACGAACGGCTCGACGCGATGATCGCCCAGGGGTCGCCGGGCGAGCTGGTGAGCGCCTTCGCGCTGCCCGTGCCGTCGATGGTGATCTGCGCCCTGCTCGGCGTCCCCTACGCCGACCACGAGTTCTTCGAAGGGCAGTCGCGCCGGCTGCTGCGCGGCCCGCGGGTCTCCGACGTCCAGGACGCCCGCGACCAACTGGACGCATACTTCGAGCAGTTGATCGACGCGAAGCTGAAGCAGCCGGAGCCCGGCGACGGCGTACTGGACGAACTCGTCCACCAGAAGCTGCGCGAGGGCGAGTTGGACCGCCGCGAGGTCATCTCCTTCGCGACCATCCTGCTCATCGCGGGCCACGAGACGACCGCCAACATGATCTCGCTCGGCACCTTCGCACTGCTCCAACACCCCGACCGCCTGGCCGAGTTGCGCGCGCGGCCCGAGCTGCTGCCCGACGCGGTCGAGGAGCTCATGCGGATGCTGTCGATCGCGGACGGACTGCTGCGCCGGGCCACCGAGGACATCGAGGCGGGCGGCACGACCATCAGGGCCGGCGACCCGGTGCTCTTCTCGACCGCGGTCATCAACCGCGACGCCGACGTCTACGAGGACCCCGACACCTTCGACTGGCACCGGCCGGCCCGCCACCACGTCGCGTTCGGCTTCGGCATCCACCAGTGCCTCGGCCAGAACCTGGCCCGTGCCGAGCTGGAGATCGCCCTGCACACTCTCTTCGAGAGGCTGCCCGCCCTGCGCCTGGCCGTTCCGGCGGACGAGATCCCCTTCAAACCCGGCGACACCATCCAGGGGATGCTGGAACTCCCCGTGACCTGGTAAGAGGCTGAGGGCCATGCACATCGACATCGACAAGGACGTCTGTATCGGCGCGGGCCAGTGCGCCCTGGCCGCCCCGAAGGTCTTCACCCAGGACGACGACGGATACAGCACGCTGCTGCCGGGCCAGGAGGACGGCGGCGGCGACCCCATGGTGCGGGAGGCCGCCCGGGCCTGCCCGGTGAGCGCGATCGCCGTGTCGGACGGCTGAGGCTCGGCGGGCCGCAGCCGGACCTTTCAGTGGGCCCGCAGCAGCAGTCGCGCCGCCTCGCGTGCCTCCCGCGCGGGCTCCGCGCTCCGCATGATGCCGGCGCTGACCATCGCCCCCTCCGCCAGCAGGAACAGCTGCCCGGCGAGGGCGTCGGGCAGCCCGGCATCCGTCACGAGTCCGGCGAGATAGTTCCTGAACTCCCCCTTGTGCGCCCGCACTTGAGCCGTCACGCGAGCAGAGACGGCGCCCAGCTCCCCGTAGGAGTTGATCCACGCGCACCCCCGGAACCCGTCCTCGCGAAACCACCCCTCCAGCCAGTCGAAGACCGCCAGGATCCGCTCCTCGCGATCCTCGCGCTGCGCCACGAACGCGGCGAGCCGCCCGCGCCAGCGCACGTCCCGCCGCTCCAGATACGCCTCCACCAGGTGCTCCTTCGCCGGGAACAGCCCGTAGAGCCGCTTGAGCGAGAGACCCGAGGCGCCGCGCACGTCGTCCATGCCGACGGACTGGATGCCCCGCCCGTAGAACAGCTCCTCAGCGGCGTCCAGCGCCTGCTCCCGGGCGACTGCGCTGTCCCTGACGGCCATCTCCGTACGACCCTTCCTTGACGTGAGAACGCGCGTTCTCCTACCGTAGCAGCCAGCTGGAGAACGCACGTTCTCCTCGGCTGTCCGCACCCGTTCACCCGTCCAGGAGGACTCCATGGCCGACCGCCCGCCCCTGCCCCCGTTCACCCGCGAGACCGCCGCGCGGAAGGTCCAGGCCGCCGAGGACGCCTGGAACACCCGCGATCCGCACAAGGTCTCGCTCGCCTACTCCGAGGACTCGGTCTGGCGCAACCGCGACACCTTCGTCACCGGCCGCGCCGAGATCGTCGAGCTCCTCACCGCCAAGTGGGCGCGTGAACGCGAGTACGCCCTGCGCAAGGACCTGTGGGCCTTCGACGGCAACCGCATCGCGGTCCGCTTCCAGTACGAGTGCCAGGACGCCGACGGCCAGTGGTGGCGCAGCTACGGCAACGAGCTGTGGGAGTTCGACGAGCACGGCCTGATGACCCGGCGCGAGGCCAGCATCAACGACGTGCCCATCGAGGAGAAGCAGCGCCGCATCCACGGCCCGCGCCCCGAGGCCGAACGCGGGCGGACCTTCCCGCTTGAGTAGGGTTCCCGGATGACGGAACCGGACCCCAGACCCTTCCTCTACGTCGTCGTCTGCGCCGCCGGGATCGCCGCCGGCGTCGGCGAGCTGATCGCGGCCGCGCAGGAGCGGGACTGGGAGGTGGGCGTCATCGCGACGCCCGTGGCGGCGGCCGGCTTCTTCGACCGGGCCGCCGTGGAGGCGCGGACCGGCAGGACCGTCCGCTCCGCCTGGCGGATGCCCGGCGATCCACGCCCCTTCCCGCCGCCGGACGCGGTCGTGGTGGCGCCGGCGACCTTCAACACGATCAACAAATGGGCCGCGGGCCTGGCCGACACGCTCGCCGTCGCCACCCTCTGCGAGGCGTACGGCCTCGGCGTACCGGTCGCCGTACTCCCGTGCGTGGCCGAGGCGTTGACCGTCCATCCCGCCTACCACGACAGCCTGAAACGACTGCGCGGGATGGGCGTCCGGTTCGGCGATCCCTACTCCGGCGAGGCGGGGGAGGACGGCCTGCGGCCCGAGTTCGGGTGGGAGCGGGCACTGGACCTTCTGGAGCGGCCGGGGCCCTGACGCCCGCGGGACCGCGCGCCCGGCGGGGACGACGTACGCTCCGAATCAGTACATCGTCTCGAAGGCGGGAGCGGCGAAGATGCAGTACGTGAAGCTCGGTTCGACGGGTCTGGACGTGTCGCGGATCTGTCTGGGCTGTATGTCCTACGGCCTGCCCGACCGGGGCACCCACGAGTGGACGCTCGACGAGGAGGCCTCGCGTCCGCTGATCCGGCAGGCGCTGGAGGCCGGGATCAACTTCCTGGACACGGCGAACGTCTACTCCGACGGCACCAGCGAGGAGATCGTCGGAAAGGCGCTGCGCGACTTCGCGAACCGGGACGAGATCGTGCTCGCGACGAAGGTGCACGGGCGGATGCGGCCCGGGCCCAACGGCGGCGGGCTGTCCCGCAAGGCGATCCTCACCGAGATCGACCACAGCCTGAGCCGACTCGGCACCGACTACGTCGACCTCTACCAGATCCACCGCTTCGACCCGCACACCCCGGTCGAGGAGACGATGGAGGCGCTGCACGACGTGGTCAAGGCGGGCAAGGCGCGCTACATCGGGGCGAGTTCGATGTACGCCTGGCAGTTCTCGAAGATGCAGTACACCGCCGAGCGCAACGGCTGGACGAAGTTCGTGTCGATGCAGAACCACTACAACCTCCTCTACCGGGAGGAGGAGCGCGAGATGCTGCCGCTCTGCGTCGACCAGGGCGTCGGCACCCTGCCCTGGAGCCCGCTCGCCCGTGGCCGGCTCACCCGGGACTGGGGCACCGTCACCGAACGCAGCGCCAACGACAACTTCGGCAGCCGCCTCTACGCCGAGGGCGACCGCACCGTCGTCGAGGCCGTCACCCGCATCGCCGGCGACCGCGGTGTGCCGCGCGCCCAGGTCGCCCTCGCCTGGCTGCTGCGGCAGCACACGGTGGCCGCCCCGATCGTCGGCGCCGGCAAGCCGCAGCACATCGAGGACGCCGTGGCGGCCGTCGAACTGGAGCTCAGCGACAAGGAGTTGGAGGAGCTGGAGCAGCCCTACGCTCCGCACCCCGTCATCGGTCACTGACCTCGCGGGCGGGCGCTCAATGGGGCCCGTGCGGTGCGAACTCCGTGCCGCACGGCCCCGCGCCCTCGCTCTCCGCCAGCACCACCCGGTCGCCGCTCATCGACACCGTCCGGTAGTACGCACCGATCCGCTCGGCAGACCGTCCCACGTAGTGGCCGATGAACGAGCGGCGGAACCGGTCGGCGGTGCTGTTGGGCTGCGAGCCGTGCACCAGGCTGCCGTTGAAGAACAGGACGTCTCCCGGCATCAGGTCGACCGGCACGGCCGCGAGCCCCGGCGGCGGCGGAACGTACTCGCGCGCGAACGACACCCCCTCGTCCGCCTCCTCCGGGCAGAACAGGTCCATCCGGTGCGTACCGGGGACGACTTCGAGCCCCCCGTTGTCCCGGTCGATCACATCGCACGCCACCCACGCGGCCACGCACGTGCCCGGCTCGACCCGCAGATAGAAGTTGTCCTGGTGCAGCGCCTGACCCCGGGCGCCGGGCGGCTTGAAGTAGAACATGCTCTGCGCGGCCAGCACCTCCTCGCCGAGCAGGGTCTCCAGCACCGACCTCAGCCGCGCGTCGAGCAGGACGCGCCTGGCGAGCGCGTTGATCTCGTGCGGCTGCATCACGCGCGGATGGGTGTGCAGCGGGTCGGATCCGGCACGGGGCCGGAAGTGGCCCGGTACCGGTCCGGCTGCGTGCAGCGCCGCGAACTCCGCGCACAGCCGGTCGATCTCGTCGTCTCCGAAGAGCCCCCGGACGACCGTGAACCCGTCCTCGCGAAACCCGTCGAGACCCTCCTGCGGCAGGATGGGAGCACCGGCGGACTGATTGCCTGTGACTGTCATGCGTTCACTCCTTCGTAGAGTGCTCTGGGCCTGTCACGCTAGGCGGCCGCACAGCCGAGGGGGATGCCCGTGAACGCTGACCGATTGCCCGACACGGCTGCCTCCGGTGACTGGGCTCCGCCACCGGGGCTGGTGGTGGTCGGTCACTACGACCAGCCTCAGGGGTACGGCGCGAACCGGCCGCGCGGCGCCGACAGTTGGCTGTTCATCTGGACGACGGGTGGCGGTGGCCGGCTGCGGCAGGGCGGGACCGAGGCGCGGACCGGGGCGGGGGACCTGGTGGTGCTCGCGCCGGGTGTCCCGCATCAGTACGCCGTCGAACCGGGCGCCTCGCACTGGGCGTTCTGGTGGGTGCACTGCGGGGCGCGGCCGTCCTGGTCGCCGTGGCTGCGTCCGTACGACACCGGCGACGGCCTGTACGTCGTCACCCCCACCCCGCCGGGGCTGCACGGCCGGGTCGAGGCCGCGTTCCGGCGTATGCACGCCGATGCCCGCTGGACGGGGAGCGAGCCGCCGCCCGCCGGCGTGTCGGGGGACGAAAGGGTCACCGTGGCCCATGCGGCCGCGGCCCGGGAACTCGCCCTGACCTCGCTGGAGGAGATCGTCCTGCTCACCGCCGCCACCGCCCGGCCGACGGCGCCCGCGTCGGGTGTCGACCCCCGGGTGCGCCGGGCGCAGGAGTTGATCGACGCGGATCCGGGCGCCCCGCACACCGTCGGTTCGCTCGCGGGGACCGCGTCTCTCTCGCCCTCCCGGTTCGCCCACCTGTTCACCGCTCAGACCGGACGGTCCCCGATGCGGGCGCTGCGGGAGGCGCGACTGAGGCATGCCGCCCGGCTGTTGGAAAGCACGGACCTGTCGGTGGACCGGGTGGCGGCCGCTTCGGGGTTCGTCAGCGCGTTCCACTTCAACCGGGTGTTCCGCGCACGTTTTGGACTGCCGCCGGGCGCTTACCGAGCGAGCGGTTCAATGGTTGGCGAGTGACGGGAGTTACTCAAAGGTAACCGAGGTGTGGGTGGTGGAACCCCCGGTCAATGGTTCGCGGAGAGTGTGGGGCGGCGGTAAGTGAATACCATTGCCAATTGGCGACGGGATTCATCCGACATCTCTCAGGGACCCTGCATGACGATTCGTCAAAACCCGGCTCCGAGGACGTAAATCACGAATCCGCGAGATCCCTTGTTCCAGCTCGCTGACCTGTGTAAAGGTGTGCCCTGTCGGCGCACGGACAATAAACATTCCGCTGTGTGCACGAGGTCTCTCCCGTTCGCTCCCAGGCTTCATCAGGTCTGTTGTCGGGAGGGTCGGGGGTACCGAATCCCGTACGAGTGGATCTCGTCGCTTTGTCGACGAATCACCATACCGCCCGGTATGGACCTGAAGTCGCAAGCCCCGAGAGGAATGCAGCCGTGAATGACGCCGGTCTGTCGAATTCCCCCACATCGGTCAGCCAGTTCGAGGTCACGGACGAGCAACTGAGTGCCGAACTGAAGAAGTGGACCGGGGCGACACCCGCGCTGCAGCCCGTCGGTGAACTCCTCGACCGGCACTGGGAGGCGGCCTTCGCGTACGCCAGGCTGTGCACCTACGACGCCCGCGCCGCGGGCATGCTCACCACCGCGGCCTTCACCCGGCTGTTCGGCGAGACCCTGCGCCAGACCGGACCCTCCGCGGCATGGCGGCCCCAACTGCTGGTCACCATGCGGCGGATCGCCGCGGAATGGGACACCGAGCGCGGCCGCGAACTCCTCCACCCCGACCTGCGTTCCCGGCCCGGCGAGGGCGACCGGGTGGCCGCCCGGCTGCTGCCGCCCGCGAACAGGCGGCTGCTGTCGGGCGCGTTCCAGCGGCTGCCCCAGTCGGCCCGCTGCCTGCTGTGGCACGCGGACGTCGAGTCGGAGCCGGTGGCGATACCCGCCGCGCTGCTGGGATTCGACGAGGAGGACGCCCGCGTCGAACTGCGCCGGGCCCGCGAGCGGCTGCGCGAGGAGTGCCTCCAGGTCCACCGCGAACTCGCGCCCGAGCAGGAGTGCCGTCGCTACCAGCGGATGCTCGACGTCACCTACCGGCGCGGCGGGATGGACGTCGACCCCGACCTCGCCGCCCACCTCGCCGGGTGCAAGCACTGCCGGTACACCGCGGACCAGCTGGGCCGGTTCAACGAGGGCCTCGGCCTCGCACTCGCCCAGTCGGTGCTCGGCTGGGGCGCCCGCGAGTACGTGGAGTCGCGGTCCGTCCACGACGACGGCACGGCCGCCGAGGCGGAGGGCGAGCGCCCGGCGATGGCCGGCGAGCCCTTCGTCACCGTCCCGACCGCGACCGGTGCCGGGATGCGCACCGGCCCCCGCAGGGCCACGCGCCGCTCCGCCCACAAGGCCGCCCGCCGGGCCGCCGCCCGCAGACGCAACCTGACGGCCGCCGTCCTGACGGTGAGCGGGCTGATCGCCCTCCCGCTGGTCGTGTGGTCCTCGCTCGACTCCAACGACGGGCACACCACCTCGGAGGCGAGCCGGTCCGACGAGACACCCGGCACCGGCAAGAGCACCGAGGGCGACCCGTCCTGGGTCGGCACGGGTGCGAACGCGGGCGGAGCCATGCAGGGACGGCTCCACAACGTCGACTCCGGGCTCTGCGTCACCGTCGTCGGCAAGAAGGCGGTCGAGGGTGCCGAGGCCGAACTCGCGCCCTGCTCCACGGCGGCGGTCCAGCAGTGGTCGTACGAGACCGACGGACGGCTGCGCAGCGGCGACGACCCGGGCCTGTGCCTGGACTCCCACCTCGGCTACGAGGTGCAGCTGGCCCCCTGCACCGGCGTGGACGCGAAGGAAGCCAAGGACATCCGCTACGACTTCACCCTGCAGGGCACCCTGGTGCCGCGCTGGGACCAGGACCTGGCGCTGACCGCCGCCGCCACCGACGGCTCCGGCGCCCTGGTCCTGAAGACCCGCGACGACAGCACCACCCAGCGCTGGGTGTTCGACACCTCGAAGGCCGACCTCCAGATGCAGGTCGTCAACTGGGACGCGGCGAGCGACCCCACACCGACGCCCACGGCCTCGCCCACCCCCAAGTCCGACAGGAAGCCGTCCCCCACGCCGACGCCGTCCGCGAGCGCGACGACCGCCCAGCCGACGCCGACGCCCTCGCAGACGACCACGAACCCCGTGGACCAGTACTGCTACTACAACCCGTACGCCTGCTACGGCGGCGGAGGCGGTGGCTACGGCGGTGGTGGCAACGGTGGTGGCGGTGGTGGCGGCGGCCACCACTGACCGGTTCGCGGCTCAGCCCCCGACGACCTGGAGCGACAGCCACAGCGCCGCCACGGCCGACAGGAGCGACGCCGGCACGGCGAGCAGCCCGAGCCGGGTGAACTCCCCGAGGGCCACGTCCTCGTCGTGACGGTGCACGATGCGCCGCCACAACAGGGTCGCCAGCGATCCCGCGTAGGTCAGGTTCGGGCCGATGTTCACCCCGAGCAGCACCGCGAGGACCGCTCCGGGGCCGGCCGCGGCGGTCAGCGGCAGCAGGACCAGGACCGCGGGCAGGTTGTTGATGAGGTTCGCCAGCACGGCGGCCAGCACGGCGATGCCCAGCAGCGCCAACAGACCGGAGCCCTTGGGCAGTACATGGTCCAGGGCGTCGGCCAGGCCGTTGTCGACGACCGCGCGCACCACGACGCCGAGGGCCAGTACGAAGGCCAGGAAGGCCGGCGACGAGGCCCGCAGCACCGCCGACGGAGTCTCCCGCCGCCGTAGCAGCGCCCGGACGGCCAGCACCAGCGCCCCCGCGAACGCGGCCCAGGCGGGCTCGATGCCGATCGCCGAGGTCACGACGAACCCGGCGAGCGTGCAGCCCACCGTGATCAGCGCGAACAGCGGCAGCTCAGGCTCCTCGCCGGGCTCGGAGGGCAGCTCGGACAGGGCCAGCTCCTCGGCGAAGAAGCGCCGGAAGATCAGATACTCGGCGCCGATCGCGGCCACCCACGGCAGCGCCATCAGCGCCGCGAACCGGGTGAAGCTCAGCCCGCTGGTCTCGAACGCCAGCAGGTTGGTGAGGTTGGACACCGGCAGCAGCAGGGAGGCCGTGTTCGACAGATGGGCGCACGCGTAGAGATGCGGCTTGGCGCGGACACCCGCCCTGGCGGCGGTGGCGAACACCACCGGCGTCAGCAGCACCACGGTGGCGTCCAGGCTCAGCACGGCCGTGATCACCGAGGCCAGCAGGAACACCGCGGCCAGCAGCCGCCCGGGCGAGCCCGCGGAGCGGCGGGCCATCCACGCCCCGCACGCCTGGAACAGCCCCTCGACATCGCACAGATGGGCCAGCACCAGCACCGCCGCGAGAAACCCCACCACCGGCCCGAGCCGCTGGATCTCGTCCAGGGCGTGGGCCGGGGAGATCGCCCCGGCGACGACCACCAGCCCCGCCGCGGGTACCGCCACCACGGCCTCGGGCAGCCCTTTGGGCCGCAACACGGCGAAGGCGAGCACGGCGGCGAGCAGCGCGACGGACAGGGATTCGGCCAGCGGGGTGTTCAGAGCGAGGTCCTAGCGGTGGGGCGGAGCGGGGACGTCCATGAAAACAGCCGTGAGTAAGAAGCCCGCACGCCACCCCCCGTCGCTCACGCGCCCGAGCCCGGGCTGAACACCGTCAGGAAGGCCGAGGACGAGTTCCCGGACACGGGCACCGGGCCGCCGGTCCACTTCACCTTCAGCGGGTCCTTCTCGTCGGGCGGGGTCACGATGAGCGTCGTCGGAGTCGCCGACTTGGCACCGCTGACCTCCGGGTTCGAGAAGGTCAGCCCGGCCCACGCGCTCTGACCCGGGTCCAGCGTCACCGTCTCCGGCGTGCCCGAGGAGCGCTTGGGGTCCGACCCCAGCTGCTTGCCCGCGGAGTCGGCGAACGCGGCGCCCGGATAGCCGCGCACCGTGCAGGTGTGGGAGGCGGTGTTGGTCAGCACGATCGGGAAGTTCTCCTGACCGGCCCCGGGGTTGTTGGACCCCACGGTCGCGCGCAGCTGGGAGGTGTGGCAACGGGTGCTGACGCTGCCGGACGCCGACACGCCTTCCGAGGGGGTGGTGCCGGTACCGGAGGAGGAGCCGGTGTCCGAGGAGGAACCGGACTGCGTGGCGTTCGGCGACTGGGCGGGGGAGTCGGAGCCGGAGCCGTCGGTGGCCGGTCCCGCCGTGCCCGACAGGGTGCTCGGCGAACTCGCGTTGCCGTCGTCGTTGCCGCACGCGGTCAGCAGGCCCAGTACGGCGACCGCACTCGCGAGCAGGGCGGCCCGCCGGCGGGCGGGAGAGTTCTTCGCCATCGTCCTCAACACTCCTGGTGTCTCCTCGCACACGAACAGGCGTGTGCGTACGGCGCTGTATGCCCCGTCATGTATGTCCGATGCGGGACCGGACGAAAAAGTTCGCACGAGTTCCGGCGAGATCCGTGGACGTCCCCGCCACGTGATCCGTGTCAGTCCCCGATACGTACGGACGCCAGGACGTGGTCGACGGACGGGGCCGCGCTCTTTTGCCGGATCTGTACATAGACCTGCGGCCGGGCCGCGCCCGAGACCGGAGCGAGCGCGGCTTCCGTGAGCGAGCCCCGGCTGCCCGGGCAGCCGCTCCAGGCGCGGACCGTGCCGTGCCAGCGCGCGCCCTCGTAGGTCCGGGAGCCGTCGTAGGAGCAACCCGTGTGGGTGAGCGCGGCCACCGCCTTCGGGAGGTCGCCCCGCTCGCTCAGGCCGACGAACACGCCGTCGACCCCTGCCTTCAGGTCCGGCCACTTGGCCAGGTCGTCGGCGACCGCGAAGCCCGGCTCGTGCCCGGTGGGCAGGCCGAGTGCCTTCGGATCCCACCCGGAGTCGCGCAGCTGGCGGTCCCAGAAGCGCGGCACCTCCGCCGTGACCCGGCCGGTCGTGTCGGCGACCCGGACGTCCTGGGAAGCCGAGGTCCCCTCGCCCCGGTCGACCAGCGCCAGAGCGGTGCCCGTGGCCGCGAGCACGGCGACGGCCACGACGAGCGTCAGGACCGTCCTGCGGCGCGGGCGGGTCCGGCGGACGGGCGTGGCGAGCCGCTCCAGCTCCTCCGCGAAGGCCAGGGCCTGTGGCCACCGCCGCTCCCGGTCCGGCTCCAGGGCGCGCAGCAGGGCCCGCTGGACGTCCGGGGCGAGGTCCGGGCGCAGCCGGTCGGGGCGTACGACGTACCCGGGTTCGCCCGGCACCGTGCCGGTGATCAGGTGGTAGCCGACCGCGCCCAGGCTGTACACGTCGGCCCGGGTGTCGATGCCCATACCGGGCTGGGCCTGCTCGGGCGGCCGATAGCCGGCGGACCCGGCGGCCAGCGTGAGCCCGGACGCCTGCGCCAGGCTCTTGGCGAGTCCGAGGTCGGCCAGCAGCACCCGGGGGCTGCCGCCGGGGGAGGAGCGCAGCAGTACGTTGCTCGGCTTGATGTCCCGGTGCACGATCCCCGCCTCGTGCAGTGCCGCGGCGCCCCGGGCGGCCAGCGCCGTCAGCCGCAGCGCCTCGGACACCGGCAGCGGGCCGCCGGTGAGCAGGTCCTCGAGGGTGCCGCCGTCGGCGTACTCCATGACGAAGTACGGCCTGCCGTCCGGCAGTTCACCGATGTCGTAGACCTGGACCACCCGGTCGGAACCGGCTCGGCGCAGCATCCGGGCCTCGTCCAGGAACCGCTCGCGGACGTCGAGCCGGTGGCTCCAGTTGTCGGCGAGGACCTTGACCGCTACCGGCGCTTCGAGCTCGTCGTCCCAGGCGAGCCAGACGGTGCCGAAGGCGCCCGTGCCCAGGCGCCGCTCAAGGCGGTAGCGGCCGATCCGCTCGACGGAATGCATGCGACTATCATGCCTGGTCGTGGACCGACCCCGAGCACAGCACCTGGTACCGCCCACCGAGGACCTCGCCCGCGCAGCGGCCGCGGGCGACCCGGCGGCGCTGGACTCCCTGCTCACCCAGATGTGGCCCGAAGTGGTCCGGCGCTGCGGCCGGTTCCTGCCCTGCCGCGAGGACGCCGAGGAGGCCGCGCAGGACGTCCTGCTGCAGGTCTCCCGGAAGATCGGCACCTTCGAGGGGCGCAGCCGCTTCAGCACCTGGCTGTACACGGTGGTGGCCAACTGCTGCCGGCAGAAGTACCGCGAGCTCAAGCGTCGGGCCGCCGAGTCGCCCACCCCGATCGAGTACGACGCGCACGCCGACCCGCGCACGACGAGCGTCATCGTCGGCTCCCGGATCGACCTGCTGGAGGCGCTGGACCGGCTGGAGCGCGAACACCCGCGCCTGGTCGAGCCGTTGGTGTACCGGGACCTGTGCCAACTGGACTACGCGGAGGCCGCCGAGCGGGCCGGCATCCCGCTGGGCACCTTCAAGTCCCGGCTGCACGAGGCGCGCAGGCAGATCAGGCCCTGGCTGGGCACCGCGCAGTAGAGGTTCCGCCAAGAGGGCTGAGGGCTTCACGAGGGGCCTGTCTCCGGGAGGGTTCATTCCTCCGGCAGAAGCGTGATCTCCGCCCAGATCGTCTTGCCGTCCGCCGTGTGCCGGCTGCCCCAGCGCTCGGTGAGCTGGGCGACCAGGAGCAGACCGCGGCCCCCCTCGTCCCAGGTCTTGGCGCGGCGCAGGTGCGGAGCCGTGTGGCTGGTGTCGGACACCTCGCAGATCAGCGTCGCCGTGTCGTGGATCAGCCGCAGCCGGATGGGGTGGGCGCCGTACCGGATGGCGTTGGTGACGAGCTCGCTCACCACCAGCTCGGCGGTGAACGCGGCCTCCTGGAGTTCCCAGACGTCGAGCTGCTCGACGACCTGCTTGCGGATGGGCGAGACGAGCGCCGGGTCGGCGGGGATGTGCCAGGTCGAGACCTGGGACGCGGGCAGCCCCCGGGTGCGCGCCAGCAGCAGGGCCACGTCGTCGGCGACACCGCCCGCCGGCAGCAGTGTGTTCAGCACCTGGTCGCAGGCCTCGTCGAGGGAGTCGGCGTACGCGGCCAGCGCCTCGCGCAGCAGCCGGTGGCCGGAGTCGACGTCCCGTTCGCGGGACTTGATCAGTCCGTCCGTGTAGAACGCGAGGACGCTGCCCTCGCGCACATCCAGCTCGGCGGACTCGAACGGCAGCCCGCCCAGACCCAGCGGCGGCCCGGCCGGCAGGTCGATCTGCCGGGCCGCACCGCCGGGCGTGACCAGGACCGGCGGTGGATGACCGGCCCGCGCCAGGGTGCAGCTGCGGGACACCGGGTCGTACACCGCGTACAGACAGGTCGCGCCGACCTCGCCCGGGCTGCCCTCGCCACCGGCCTCCGCGGACAGCCGTACCACCAGGTCGTCGAGGTGGGTGAGCAGCTCGTCGGGGGCCAGGTCGATGTCGGCGAGGGTGCGCACGGCGGTGCGCAGCCGGCCCATGGTGGCCGAGGCCTGGATGCCGTGTCCGACGACGTCGCCGACGACCATCGCGACCCGCATCCCGGACAGCGGGATCACGTCGAACCAGTCGCCGCCCACCCCGGCCCTGGCCGCCGGCAGATAGCGCGAGGCCGCCTCCACGGCGGCCGTGCGCGGGAGCGTGCGGGGCAGCAGACTGCGCTGCAGGGCGATGGCGGTGTCGCGCTCGCGGGAGTAGCGGCGGGCGTTGTCGATGCAGACGCCGGCCCGGGCGGTGATCTCCTCGGCCAGCAGCACGTCGTCGGATGTGAAGGGGTCCGGTCTGCGGTAGCGGCGGAAGACCGCGACCCCCAGGGTGGTGCCGCGCGCCTGGATCGGCACGGACATGGACGAGTGGATGCCGTACTCCCTGACCCGCTCGCCGCGCGGTTCGTTGTGCGCGAGCCACTCGTCCAGGTCGCCTCCCGACACCGAGGCGACCACGGTCCTGCCCGCGACCAGGGAGTCGGCCTGGGGCGAGCCGGTGGGGTAGATCTCCAACTGGCCGGCCTTGATCACGGCCTCCGGGCTGCCCGGGTTCACCGACCCGTGCGCGGCCCGGCGCAGACCGATCGGGGCGATGAGGCGCAGCGGTGGCTCGTGCTCCCGCGGGTCCAGCAGATCGACGCTGACGAAGTCGGCGAGCGCGGGCACGCAGACGTCCGCCAGCTCCTGGGCCGTACGGGTGACGTCGAGGGTGCTGCCGATCCGGACGCTCGCCTCGTTGACCAGCTGGAGCCGCTCGCGGGCCAGATAGTGCTCGGTGAAGTCGTGACCGGTCAGACAGACGCCCTGGACCCGTCCGCCGGCGTCGATGAGCGGGGCGAGCCGGGTCAGCTGCGCGGTGGCCTTGCTGAGGCCGCTCGGCCGGACGTAGGTGGGGACGTCCCGGGGCAGGCCCGAGGCGAGCACGTCGGCCAGGTGCTGTTCCAGCTCCGCGTTCTCCGCGCGGACGCCGATGTCCGTGACCCGCAGGCCGATCACCTGGCCGGCGGGCAGGTCGATGGTCTCGGTCATGCGGTCGTTGAGCCAGCGCAGGCGCAGCTGCCGGTCGCAGACCAGCATCGGGCACGGGGACTGGGCCAGCGCGGCCGCGGTCAGGGTCTCGTGCGGCGGGTCGAGGTCCGTGATGTCGGGCGGGACGACGGCGTGCCAGGTGTCCGGGGCGTCCGGCGTCGAGGCGCGCAGGGCGAGCAGCTGAACGGAGACCGTGTGCCCGTCCCGGTGACGCAGGGCGAGGGAGCCGCTCCACCCGTGGTCGGCCGGTGCGGCGGGCGGGGCTTCGGCGGGATCGGCCAGGAGGGCGTCGGCGGGACGGCCGACCACGTCGGCCTCCGCGTACCCGAGCAGCCGTCGGGCGCCGGTGCTCCACCGGACGACAGCGCCGTGGGCGTCGATGACGGCCCGCGCGGTCGAGGCATCGTCGAACGGATCCACCGGGCTCATCGTCGCCACTCCATCGCGCCTACGCACAGTGATCAGGTGCGTAACTCGTGTTCCAGCCTAGTGCGTCCCGCTCCCGCGTGAACGACAAACACCGACCATGCGGCGGGGGCGCACGGCGGGCGGGTGACCGGGCGGGAGCCGGACCGCGCGGCGATCCTGCGGCGGTCGGGCGGCGGCGCGGACCGGACGTCCCCGCCGCCGGGCGGGGCCGCTGAGACAGAAGGCGCTTTCCGCACCCTTGACGTGGCGGTGTGGCAGGTCGTCAGAATCTGTTTGTTCACGATCAGTTGCACGATCACTTGTGAGTACTTCTGGGCCCTGATGAGGGAGAGCCGCCATGACGGTCACTCGCAGATCGCTTTTGCTCGCCTCCGCCGCCGCGCCCGCGGCCGGAGCACTCCTCGCGACCCCGGTCGCCCGGGCCGCCGAGACCGCCGCCAGCAGCGGATCCGGCCGCCTCACGGTCGCGCTGCGCGACGGCTGGCGCTTCGCGCTGGTCGATCCGGGCGGCCTCACCGATCCGAGCGGCGCCTACGAACAGGCCGCCGACCCCGCCTACGACGACTCGGCGTGGCGCGAGGTCGCGGTCCCGCACGACTGGAGCATCGAGCAGGCCCCCACCACCGAGCACGGCACCACCAGCGGCACCGGCTTCTTCCCCGGCGGCCTCGGCTGGTACCGGATCGCCTTCACGCTGCCGCCCGCCCTCGCCGGCCGCCGGATCTCGGTCGAGTTCGACGGTGTCTACATGGACTCGTACGTCCACTGCAACGGCACCGAGGTCGGCCGCCATCCCTACGGCTACACCGGCTTCGCCCTCGACCTCACCGACCTCCTGCACACCGACGGCACCACCGAGAACGTCATCGCCGTCAAGGTGCAGAACCAGCTCCCCAGCAGCCGCTGGTACTCGGGCAGCGGCATCTACCGCGACGCCCGCCTGGTCGTCACCGAACCGGTGCACGTGGAGCGCTGGGGTACGTACGTCACCACGCCCGAGATCACCGCGGAACGGGCCGTCGTGCGGGTCGCCACCACCGTGCTGAACGAGTCCGGAGCCGCGAGCCAGGTCGAGATCAGGTCGAAGGTGAAGGATCCGCGCGGCCGCACGGTGGCCCGCGCCGCGAGCACGGCCGCCGTCACCGACCGGACCGTCCAGACCCATGAACTCACCGTGGCCGAACCGAAGGTGTGGGACTTCGCGACCCCGCATCGCTACACCCTGGAGACCGAGCTGCGCGTCGGCGGCGAGGTGGTCGACACCTACCGCACCCCCTTCGGCATCCGCACCTACCGCTTCGACCCGGCCGAGGGCTTCTTCCTCAACGGCGCCCACGCCAAGATCAAGGGCGTCGACCTCCACCACGACCAGGGCGCCCTCGGCGCCGCGATCAACGTCGATGCCGTCCGCAGACAGCTGACCATCATGAAGTCGATGGGCGTCAACGCCTTCCGCACCTCGCACAACCCGCCCTCGCCGCAGATCGTCGAGGTCTGCGAGGAGCTGGGCATCGTGATGATGGTGGAGGCCTTCGACTGCTGGCGCACCGGCAAGACGAAGTACGACTACGGCCGCTTCTTCGACGAGTGGTGCGAGAAGGACGCCACCGAGATGGTCCTCGCGGCCCGCAACTCGCCCGCCGTGGTGCTGTGGTCGATCGGCAACGAGATCCCCGACTCCACCTCCACCGCCGGTCTCGCCATGGCCGACCGGATCATCGCCGCCATCAGGGCCGTCGACGACACACGCCCGCTCGTCATCGGCTCCGACAAGTACCGCGGCGTGCCGCGCAAGGGCTCGGCCGCCGACCTGATGCTCGCCAAGCTGGACGGCCTCGGCCTCAACTACAACACCGCCAAGTCGGTCGACGCCCTGCACGCCGCCTACCCCGGCCTGTTCCTCTTCGAGTCCGAGTCCTCCTCGGAGACCTCGACCCGAGGCACCTACCAGGAGCCCGAGCACCTGAACACGGGGGAGAACCACACACCTGGGAAGAGAGCGACCTCCTCGTACGACAACAACCTCGCCTCCTGGACCATGAGCGGCGAGTACGGGCACAAGAAGGACCGGGACCGGAAGTGGTTCGCTGGGCAGTTCCTGTGGTCCGGCATCGACTACATCGGCGAGCCGACGCCCTACAACGTCTTCCCGGTCAAGGCGTCCTTCTTCGGCGCCGTCGACACGGCCGGCTTCCCCAAGGACATGTACCACCTCTTCCGGAGCCAGTGGGTCGCCGAGCCCATGGTCCATCTGCTGCCCATGAGCTGGAACCACGACAAGGGCGCCACGGTCGAGGTCTGGGCCTACGCCAACGTCGAGGCGGTCGAGCTGTTCCTGAACGGACAGTCCCTCGGCACGCGGACGTTCGACACGAAGAAGACCACGGACGGCCGCACCTATCTGGAGACCACCGAGCCCACGGGCGACGACAAGACCTACACCGACGGCCCCTACCCGGGTAGCTACACGAGCCCCAACGGCAGCGCGGGCAAGCTCCACCTGGCGTGGAAAGTGCCGTACCGGCCGGGGGAGTTGAAGGCGGTGGCCCGCAGCGGGGGAAGAGCGGTCGCCACCGATGTACTGCGCACGGCAGGCCCGCCGCATGCCGTACGGCTCACCGCCGACCGCAAGTCCCTTGCCGCGGACGGGCGTTCGCTGCTGTTCGTGACCGCGGACGTCGTCGACGCACACGGTGTGGTGGTGCCCGACGCCGAGCACCTGATCACCTTCGACGTGCAGGGCGGCTCGCTGGCCGGACTCGACAACGGCCGCGAGGAGAGCGCCGAGCGCTACCAGGCGACCACCCGAACCGCCTTCCACGGCAAGGCACTTGCGATCGTCCGCGCCGGAACCAGGTCGGGCTCCCTGAAGGTGGCCGCACGGGCGGAGGGGCTGCGGACGGGCACGACGACCGTGCGTACGACGCATGCGGGATCGGTCGCTCTCACCGCGCCGGCGAGGTTCGAGCCCGAGGCGCCCGCCGCAGTGAACTACCCGCACGCGGACGCCAGTTACTCGGGCCGCCCGGACACCCTCCCCGCCGCGATGCTCGACGGCGACCCGGCCACCGGCTGGTCCAACGGCTTCGCGAAGTCGGCGACAGCCCTGCTGCCCGCCTTCAACGGCGCCCGCCCCGAGGACTGGGTCTCCGTCGACCTGGGGCGGGCAAGGCACCTCGACCGGGCGGAGCTCTCCTTCACCGTGGACGCGACCCACAGCCTGCCCAAGGCCGTGGCGGTGGAGGTGTGGGACGGTCATCGGTATGCGCCGGTCACGGGGGCGTCGGTCGAGTGGGCCACCGCCTCGGACGCTCCGACCGTGGTCACCTTCGACACCGTACGCGGCTCCCGGCTGAGGTTCACGCTGACCAGCGCGCGGCCGGGCGAGGCGGTCGGCGCGGTGCGGATCAGCAAGCTGGAGGTGCCGGCGGGCTGAGGCGGCCGTACGGTTCGGGGGCCGCATGGCTCGGACGGTTCGGGCGGGCCGCCTGGTTCGAACGGTTCGGGCGGGAAACGGTGCGAATCCGGTCCCGTCCCGTCCGGACCGTTGACGATGTGTCATGACGCGAACAACATGAACCGCGTCCGCATCTGGGAGCGCTCCCATTCCGAGCGATGGCGAGCGTCACCCGCACCTCCGCCCGAGGAGCCCAGACGTGAAACGACGCAGAACCGCCCTGCTGACCCTGACGGCCCTACTGGGAGCCCTGCTCACCGCGGTGCCGGCCGGTCCGGCCGCCGCCGACGAGGTCGAGCAGCTCAAGAACGGCACCTTCGACACCACCACCGAGCCCTGGTGGACGACGAGCAACGTCACCGCGGGCCTGTCCGGCGGACAGCTCTGCGCGGACGTACCCGGCGGCACCACCAACCGCTGGGACGCCGCCGTCGGCCAGAACGACCTCACCCTCGTCAAGGGCGAGTCGTACAAGTTCGCCTTCACCGCGAGCGGTTCGCCCACCGGACACGTGGTGCGGGCGATCGTAGGGCTCCAAGCGGCGCCGTACGACACGTACTTCGAGGTGAGCCCGGAGCTGAGCGTCTCCGGTGACACCTACGCGTACACCTTCACCTCGCCCGTCGACACCACTCAGGGGCAGGTCGCCTTCCAGGCCGGGGGGAGTGCCGACGCCTGGAAGTTCTGCATGGACGACGTGTCGTTGCTCGGCGGTGTCCCGCCCGAGGTGTACGAGCCGGACACCGGACCGCGGGTGCGCGTCAACCAGGTCGCCTATCTGCCCTCGGGTCCGAAGAACGCCACGCTGGTGACCGACGCGACGGCGAAGGTGCCGTGGCAGCTGAAGAACGCCGTTGGGACCACGGTCGCCAAGGGCTGGAGTGTGCCCCGCGGGGTCGACGTCTCCTCCGGGCAGAACGTCCACTCGATCGACTTCGGCACCTACCGCAGGCCGGGCACGGGCTTCACGCTCGTCGCCGACGGGGAGACGAGCCGGCCGTTCGACATCGGCACGAGCGCCTACGAGCAACTGCGGGTCGACGCGGTGAAGTACTACTACACGCAGCGCAGCGGCACCGCGATCCGCGACGATCTGCGCCCGGGGTACGGACGCGCCGCCGGGCATCTCAACTCGGCGCCGAACCAGGGGGATTACAACGTCCCCTGCCAACCCGGCGTCTGCGACTACACCCTCGACGTCACCGGCGGCTGGTACGACGCGGGCGACCACGGCAAGTACGTGGTCAACGGCGGCATCGCCACCTGGGAGTTGCTGAGCACGTACGAGCGCTCGCTGCTGGCCCGCACCGGGCATCCCGGCCGGCTCGGTGACGGCACCCTCGCTCTCCCGGAGAGTGGCAACAAGGTGCCGGACGTGCTCGACGAGGCGCGCTGGGAGCTGGAGTTCCTGCTGAAGATGCAGGTGCCGGAGGGGCAGCCGCTGGCCGGCATGGCCCATCACAAGATCCATGACGAACAGTGGACGGGCCTGCCCCTGCTGCCGAGCGAGGACCCGCAGAAGCGCGAGCTGCATCCGCCGTCCACCCAGGCGACCCTGAACCTGGCGGCGACGGCGGCCCAGGCGGCCCGGCTGTACCGCCCCTACGACCGCGCGTTCGCGGCGAAGGCTCTCGCGGCGGCCCGCACGGCGTGGTCGGCGGCCCTGGCCCATCCCGCCATGTACGCCTCCGAGAGCGACGGCACCGGCGGCGGCGCCTACCCCGACACGAACGCGACCGACGAGTTCTACTGGGCGGCGGCGGAGCTGTATCTCACCACCGGGGACAGGGAGTTCAGGGACTACGTCCTCAACTCCCCGGTCCACACGGCCGACATCTTCGGCAGCCTCGGTTTCGACTGGGGCCGCACGGCCGCCGCCGGACGCCTCGACCTCGCGACCGTGCCGAGTCGGCTGCCCGGCCGGGACAAGGTGCGCGCGTCGGTCGTCAAGGGCGCCGACGGCTATCTGTCCACGCTCAAGTCCCAGCCCTACGGCATGCCGTACGCCCCGCCCGACAACCTCTACGACTGGGGCTCAAGCCACCAGATCCTCAACAACGCGGTCGTCCTCGGCACCGCCTACGACCTCACCGGCGCCTCGAAGTACCGCGACGGCGCGGTGCAGAGCATGGACTACATCCTCGGCCGCAACGCGCTGAACATGTCGTACGTCACCGGCTACGGCGAGGCCAACTCCCACAATCAGCACAGCCGTTGGTACGCCCACGAGCTGGACCCGAACCTCCCGAACCCGCCGCGGGGCACCCTCGCCGGCGGCCCGAACTCCTCCATCCAGGACCCCTACGCACAGAGCAGACTCCAGGGCTGTGTCGGCCAGTTCTGCTACATCGACGACATCCAGTCCTGGTCCACCAACGAGACCGCGATCAACTGGAACGCGGCCCTCGTCCGGATGGCGTCCTTCGTCGCCGATCAAGGCTGAGCTGATCCGGGCCGACGTGATCCGTGCCCGCCCGATCCGGGTGGGCCTCACCGCCCACGAGCTCCCCCGGGCGCTCATGGGCGGTGAGAGTGTGCAGGCGGGCCTGGTCCAGCGGCTGGTGCACCTCGACGTACTCACCGTGCGGCAGCCGCTTGATCAGACCCGTCTCCCGGCCGTGCAACACCAGCTCCCGGTCCCGGAGTTGGAGCCCCAGGCAGATCCGGCGGGTGGCGACGAAGACGACGGCCGGCAGGACGAACACCGCGATGCGCACGGTCCAGGTGACCGTGTTGATCGACAGATGGAGGCGGGTGGCGACGATGTCGTTGCCGCCGCCCGCCAGCAGGATCAGGTAGACGCTGATCCAGGCCGCGCCGATCGCCGTGCGGGTGGGGCGGTTGCGCGGCCGGTCCAGGAGGTGGTGCTCCCGCTTGTCGCCGGTGAGCCGGGACTCCAGGAACGGATAGACGCCGATGAAGACGAGGAGGAGCGGGAAGACCACGACGGGGATCAGTACGCCGAGCACCAGGGTGTGCCCCCACAGCGTGATCTCCCAGCCAGGCATCACCCGTACCAGGCCCTCCGCGAAGCCCAGATACCAGTCGGGCTGGGCGCCCGTGGAGACCTGGTCGGGGCGGAAGGGGCCGTACACCCAGACCGGGTTGATGGCCGCCACGGCCGCGATGAGGGTGAGGCCGCCGAAGACCAGGAAGAAGAAGCCGCCCGCCTTGGCCAGGTAGACCGGCATGAACGGCGTGCCGACGACGTTGCGTTCGGTCTTGCCCGGGCCCGCGAACTGGGTGTGCTTGTGGTAGACGACCAGCAGGATGTGCACCACCACCAGCGCGGCCATGACCCCGGGGATCAGCAGGACGTGCAGCGAGTAGAAGCGCGGCACGATGTCGTGGCCGGGGAACTCGCCGCCGAACAGGAACATCGACAGATACGTCCCGACGATCGGGACCGACAGCAGCGCGCCGTTGACGAACCTGAGGCCCGTGCCCGACAGCAGGTCGTCCGGCAGCGAGTAGCCCATCAGGCCCTCGAACAGGCCGAGGAACAACAGGGTCCAGCCGAAGACCCAGTTGAGCTCGCGCGGCTTGCGGAACGAGCCGGTGAAGAAGTGCCGCATCATGTGCGTGAGCATCGCCGCGACGAAGATCAGCGCCGCCCAGTGGTGCAGTTGCCGGATCAGCAGACCGCCGCGCACGTCGAAGCTGATGTCGAGCGTGGAGGCGTAGGCCTCGGACATGCGGACGCCGTTGAGTGGGACGTAACTGCCGTGGTACGTCACCTCGTTCATGGAGGGGTGGAAGAAGAGGGTGAGGTAGACGCCGGTCAGGATCAGCACGACGAAGCTGTACAGGCAGATCTCGCCGAGCAGGAACGACCAGTGGTCCGGAAACACCTTGCGCAGGTACTTCCGGCCCAGGGTGTGGATGCCGAGGCGGCCGTCCAGCCAGTCGGCGACCCGCTCGCCCTTCGACGCCTCCTGGGTGTTCGACGCCTCCCGAGTCGTGGTCACGCTTCCTCCCCGTCCTTCGCGTCCCCGTCGTTCTTCTCGTCCTTGATCACGTGCGTGAGCTTGTCGGGATTGGTGACGATGTAGACCCCGTTGATCCGGTCGCCCTCGTCGGTGAGGTCCATGACCATCACCGCGTACGCGGCGTCGCCCTCGAACAGCACGACGGCGTCGTCGCCGTTGACGCGGCGGTAGCGCAGGTCCAGGCCCCGCGGATCGCGCCGGGACCCGAACTTCGTGATGAGGCGGGCCGCCTTGTCCCGGCCGTGCACCGGCCGCAGCCCCGCGGGCTTGCGGTTGCCGCCGCCGTCCGTCCAGACCGTGACGTCGGGCGCGAGGATCTCCATCAACGCGGCGAGATCCCCGCCGAGCGCGGCCCGCACGAATCGTTCGGTCGCCTCCCGCCGTACCCGCGGATGCGCCCGGTACAGCGGTCGCCGGGCATGCACATGGGCCCGCGCGCGGTGCGCCAACTGCCGTACGGCCGCCGGGGTCCGGTCGATGATGTCCGCGATCTCGGTGTGCGGGTAGCCGAACACCTCGTTGAGCACGAACACCGCGCGTTCCAGCGGGGTCAGGGACTCCAAAACCACCAGCATCGCCAGCGACACGGACTCGGTGCGCAGGGCCGGGTCGTCGGCGCCCGCGTCGTCCCCGACCAGCGGCTCCGGCAGCCACGGGCCGACGTACGTCTCCCGGCGGCGGGTGATCGTGGTCCGGCGCTGCAGGGCGTGGTTGACGGCGATGCGGACCAGGTAGGCGCGGGGGTTGGTGATCCCGTCGGCGCCCCGGCCCGACCACGACAGCCAGGTCTCCTGCAGGACGTCCTCGGTGTCCGCGACGCTGCCGAGCATGTTGTAGACGAGGCCGAACAGCAGCTCCCGATGGTCCATGAAGGCATCGGTCGCCTCGTCGGTGACATGGGTTTCGGACATAGATGGGCCTCCCCGCTGACGCGCTCACTACTGCGAGGGGCGCAGGGGGTCGGAATGTGACAGCGGACGGCCCGAATGTGACCTATGCCTCACGGAAAGGGCGGCGCGTCACACTCGGCGACCGGCCCGCCCTCTTGAACGCGAGTCTGACGCAAGGGAGTCGACATCGTGTTCAAGAAGTGGCACGGCAACCCATGGGCGATCCTGATCACCCTCTCTCTCGGGTTCTTCATGACCCTCCTCGACCTGACGATCGTGAACATCGCGATCCCCGACCTGGGCGCGGATCTGGACGCGTCCCTCGACGAGATCCTCTGGGTCGTCAACGCCTACACCCTGGCGCTGGCCGTCCTGCTGATCACCGGCGGTCGCCTCGGCGACCTGCGCGGCAAACGCAACCTGTTCGCCGCCGGAGTCGCCGTGTTCACCCTGGCGAGCCTCGCCTGCGGCCTGGCCCAGGACCCGACCCAGCTCGTCGCCTTCCGTGCCGTACAGGGCCTGGGCGCGGCGCTGTTGATGCCCCAGACCCTGTCGATCATCGCCGAGGTGTTCCCGGCCGAGCGGCGCGGTGTGGCGATGGGCATCTGGGGCACGGTCGCCGGGGTCTCCGGCGCCCTCGGGCCCATTCTCGGGGGCGCCCTGATCACCCACCTCAGCTGGCGGTGGATCTTCTTCGTCAACCTGCCGCTGGGCGCTCTCGTCCTGCTGCTGACGGCCACGATCATCCCGGCCGGCCGGCGCACGGTCCGCCACCGCCTCGACGGTCTCGGTGTGGCGCTCGCCTCGACGGCCCTGTTCTGCCTGGCCTTCGGTCTCACGGAAGGTCAGCGCTACGACTGGAACCGCTGGATCTGGGGCCTGTTCGTGCTGGCCGGAGTCTTCTTCGCCGCGTTCCTGCTGCACGAGCGCGGCCAGCAGACCGAGGAACCCCTGGTCCCGTTCTCGCTCTTCCGCGACCGCAACTTCACCCTGATCAACTTCGTCGGCGTCACGGTGTCGTTCGGCGTGGTCGGCATGTTCCTGCCGCTGACGATCTACCTGCAGTCCGTTCTCGGCTACAGCGCCCTCAAGTCCGGCCTGGTCCTGCTGCCCGTGGCCCTCGGCTCGTTCGTGACGGCGGGTCCTGCCGGGGCGCTCGCGGACCGGATCGGCGGCAAGTTCATCCTGATGGGCGGGTTGCTCGCCTGGGCCGGGGGACTGGTGTGGGTGGTGTCCGTCGCGGACGTCGGCTCGAACTGGCCGAGCATCGCCTTCCCGCTCCTGCTCACCGGCCTCGGCGTCGGCTGCACCTTCGCCCCCATGGCCGCCGAGGTCATGCGCGGCGTCCCGGCCGCCCTGGCCGGAGCGGCATCCGGCGTGACCAACGCGCTGCGCCAGGTCGGTTCGGTGCTCGCGGGCGCGGTCGTAGGCGCCGTGCTCCAGGCCCAGCTCTCCTCCGCACTGACCGACCGGGCCCGCGAGAGCGCCGGCGGGCTGCCTGCCGCCTACCGCGACTCCTTCGTCGGCGCCTTCTCGCGGGCCGAGGCGGACGTGAGCGCCCAGCAGCAGGCGGGCACTCCACAGGGGGTCCCGCAGGACGTCGCCGAGCGGATGCGCGCCCTCGGTGGCCAGGTCTTCGGCCACGGCTTCGTCGACGCGATGGGCCCGGCCGTGTACGTGTCCGCCGCCGTCCTGCTGGCCGGAGCGCTCGCCTGTCTCGCCGTGCACCGCTACCGCGGCCCGTCCGCCAACCCGCATGCCCTGCCCGTCACCGAACCCGAACTGGAAGAGGCCGCCTGATGACCGAGACCCGTACGGAAAAGATCGATTTCACCGCCATGTACGCCTCCCACGACGCCTTCCGGCGTGACCTGGAGCGCCTGGGACAGGCCGTGGCCGACGGCCGGGCGAACACTCCCGGAGTGCGCGCGGGTTGGGACAACTTCACCCATCAACTGCACGTCCACCACACAGCCGAGGACAGCGGCCTGTGGCCGCGCGTGCGGGACCGTGTGGCCGGGCGCCCGCGCGATCTGACCCTGCTCGACGACATGGAGGCCGAGCACTCCCGCATCGACCCGCTGCTCGCCGCCGTGGACACGGCACTGCGGGACCAGGCACCTGAACTGCCTGACCTGGTGCGGGCGTTGACGGCCACGCTCGACGACCACCTCAAGCACGAGGAGGACAGCGCGCTCCCGCTGATGCAGGACGTGCTGACCACCGCCGACTGGGCCGCCTTCACCGGCCGCATCCGAGAGACCCAAGGCCTGCGCGGTGCCGCGGTGTTCGTGCCCTGGGTGGTCGACGGCGCCCCGGAATCCGACCGAGCGGCGTTCCTGAACGCCATGCCGCCCCCGGTCCGCGTCCTCAACCGGTTGTTCTGGGAGGGGGGTTACCGCAGGAAGGGTTTGTGGACCGTGTAGGCCCACGTGACGCGGCACTTTCGGCAGCGTGGTTCAGGCCGCGTCGTGGAAGACGATGCCCAACGCCCGCCGACGTCCGGAGCGAACGGTGCTGACTCCGTGCCGCATCGCTCCGGCCGACCAGCCACGGCTACCGCGCACCGGCCGATCCCGCGTGGTGAACACCAACCCGTGGCCCTGCCGCAGCGCGGTCGCCGTGCCTCGGGACTGGGCCCGTGCTCGTTGCTCCACCATCAGGAACTCGCCGCCGGTGTAGTCGGAGCCGTACGCGTCCAGGCCGACGACGACCTGGAGCGGGAAGACCAGGTCGCCGAACACGTCCCGGTGGAGGGCGTTCCAGTCGCCCTCCGTGTAGTGCAGCAGGATCTGCGCCGACCGGTCCTGACCGGCCGCGTGGCACACCTCCAGCCACTCCTCCAGGTCGTCCGGCCAGGGTGCCGGACGACCGAGCCGGGCCGCCCAGTCACGGGCGACCGGCAGCAACCGCGGGTAGAGAGCGGCGCGCAAGGCGGCCACCGGAGGCGGCAGTTCGTGGGTGAAGTACCGGTACTCGCCGGAGCCGAACCGGTGCCGTGCCATGTCGACGGTGGTCCGGAACAACTCCGGCTTCTCGTACAGCGCGGCCAGGTCACCGCACTCGGCGGGCGTCAGCAGGGGCCCGGTCGGCGCGCTGCCGTACACGTCCAACTCGGCGGTGAGTGCGGCCCAGTCGGTGTCGGCCACGCGGTCGCGGGCCCGAGCAGGGGTGAGGGGCATGGCGTCTCCTCCCGTCACAGCAGGGTCGGCTGCAGCGCGCCCTCGTGCGTGAGCAGCCGCACCTTGCGCTCGACCCCGCCCGCGTAACCGCGCATCGTGCCGTCCGCGCCGATCACGCGGTGGCAGGGGCGGACGAGCAGCAGCGGGTTGGCGCCCACCGCCGCACCCACGGCCCGGATCTCGGCGCGCGGCACACCGAGCCGCTCGGCGAGCCGCCCGTACGTCGTCGTGTCGCCGTACGGGATGTCGTCCAGGGCCTGCCACACCCGCTGCTGGAACTCCGTTCCCGTGGGGGCGAGTTCGAGCGCGAAGCGGGTGCGGCGGCCGGCGAAGTAGTCGGCGAGCTGCCGGGCGGCCTCGCCGAACGCGGTGTCGTCCCCGCGCCACTCCGCGCGGACGGCGGGCGCGTTCCGCTGCCCCGGCATGGACAGCGAGGTGAGCCGCGAGCCGTCGCCCACGAGCAGCAGTTCCCCGAGCGGGCTGTCGATGGTCCTGTACGTCGTTTCCATGGCTCAAGTCTGCTGCGCCGAGCGGCCCGTTACCGGCGGGATTCGGACGTGGTCCTCACACCGGGACAGCTCTTGACGGTACCTTGCCGCAGGCTCTGTGAGCTGGTCATATTTACGATCGAGTACCCCGGCGGTACCGTATGCGCATGCCAGCTCTGAATGTGGAGTTCAGCGATCGTGAACTAGAGGATCTGAGGCAGATCGCCAAGGAACGCGGTACGTCGATGAAGGCGCTCGTGCGCGAGGCGGCCGCGGCCGACATCGCCAGGCACCGCGCACTGCAGGAGGGCGCGGAGGCGTTCCGGCGGTTCTTCGCCACGCACGCCGACGAGTTCGCCGCCGCCTTCCCCGACGACGAACCACCCTCGGCCGGCGAGGGGCGGGTCGCCTGAGCGATGGCATCCGTCATCCACATCGACGTGCCCTGGCTGCTCCAGCGGCACGAAGAGGTTCTGCCCGAGCAGCCCACGATCAACGACTTCTCCGCCCTGGTCGCCGCCGTCGCCCGCCACCGGGTCGATCCGCCCCGCCTCGGCACGGACTCCGACCCCGCCTGGCGGGCCGCCGCACTGCTGCACACGCTGGCCCTGCTCAAGCCCTTGCCGTCGGCCAACGCCCGCTTCGCGTGCGCGACGGCCGTGGCCTACATGTTCGTCAGCGACGTCGGTATCGACCCGCCCTACGGCGCGCTCGTCGATCTGGCCCGCGATCTGATCTCCGGCAAGACCGACGTCTACGGCGCGGCCGACCGGCTGCGCTCCTGGCAGATCTGAGCCCGGGTCCGAGCCGCGGAGACCGGGACGCGGAGAGCGGGCCGCGAAGATCCGAGGCGTGGCTCCGAGGTGTTCGGTCCCGGGGCCGCCGACCGAGGGCGGGAGGAACAAGGTCGGCGGCCCGGACGGGCGCGGGAGAGCCGCCGTTCCGCGCCGGGCCTCCGAGAAGGGCCGGGTCCCATCTGACTACGCGGGCGCACCGCGCGGGGAGCGCGCGTGGCGCTCCGGCGCGTGCATGTGTTTCACACGGGGCGCATGGAATGCGGAATGGTGGCGAACACGAACCGAGTTGCCGCCGTATCAGACTTCCGATCAATGAGGCCGATGTTGCCCAAGTGCCTTGTTGGTGATGAGTGTGTTGTGCGAGGGTGAACCACCTGTGCGGGGGGTATTGGCCGGGCTTCGTTCGACCTATGGGGATCCGGGTCGGACGGACGTAGCTGAATTTCACGCTCCTCGTGCTCGCCGTCCAGAAGGTATGCACCACAGGGGGCCTTTCGGCGGTCACCGCTCACGTGCCCCATGTGTGGGAAGGAATCCGCTCCGTGTCCACCCCCCACCCCCCTCAGCCCCCTTACCCGCCGCCCGGCGGGGTTCCCGGAGAATCCGACGAGAACCTCGCCGCCATGCTCGGCGGCCGTCCCGACGGTGAGGTCACCCATTCCGTCGCGCTGCTCATGGCGCGGCACTGGCCGGCGGCCCACGACTACGGGTCGATCTGCCTCGCGTCCTCGGGTGATGTCGTCTCCATGGTGACCTCGGCCGCCTTCCACCAGGTGCTCGACCGGCTGGCGCTGGGCGAGCCCGGCGTCGCGCTGCGTCCCCGGATTCTGCTGGCCGTGCGGGACACGGCCCGGGTGTGGTCCGCCGAGGACCGAATATCCGCGGTTCTGCCGCAGTTGCAGAAACCCGCCGGCGGGCGCGGTATGCGTGACGCCAAGTCACTGACGCCCGATAACCGCAAGCTGGCGGAGCGTTCATTTCACGCTCTTCCCGGACTCGCCCGCTGTTTGCTGTGGCACACCGAGGTCGAGGCGGAGCCGATTTCCGTTCCCGCCGGACTGCTCGGCATGGATACCGACAGCGCGTCGGCGGCACTCGAACAGGCGCGGGAAAAACTCCGCGAGGGTTGTGTACATGCCCATCGGGAACTCGCCCCGTCCAAGGAATGCAGCTACTACAGTCGCCTCCTGGATGTTTCGCTGCGCCGGGGCGGCACACTGCTGCCGGATGTCCAGCAGCATCTGTCGGTGTGCCGCTACTGCCGTTTCGCAGCCGAACAACTGGGCCAATTCGAGGGCGGGTTGGGGGTGCTCCTGGCCGAGGCGGTACTGGGCTGGGGTGCCCGCCGCTACGTGGAGTCGCGCCCCGGGCGTACGCCGGGGGAGTCCCGCGGCGCGCGCAGCGTCGGCCGGCACGGTGGCGGACGCCACCGGGTCCTGCCCCGCATCTCCCTGCCGCTGCGCCGCCCGCCGGGATCACCGCGGTCCTCGCGCACCCTCATGACCGGCGTGGGGGTCGTCTCGGCCGGGGTGATCGTGGCGCTGGTCGCCGCCGGAATGTGGTCCCATGACAGCGGCGTCGACCCGGCCGCCTCCACCAGCGCGAGCGACGGCACGTCACCGAGCGCCGGGACCCAGTCGTCCCCGGGTACCGCCAAACTCCCCACGGCCGGCGGCCGGTCCAGGCTGCGCAACGTGGCGGCCGACCTCTGCCTCGACATCAAGGGCACGGTACGGGCCGGCGCCGGGGCCGAACTGGCGGCCTGTTCCGACGTCCGGACCCAGCAGTGGTCGTACGACGAGGACGGGCTCGTGCGCAGCGCGGCCGAACCCGATCTGTGCCTGGACTCGCACGTGGACGCCGGAGTGGTCGTCCTCGGCACCTGCGCCGACGAGAAGGCCAAGCGCGGTGATGACGTCCGCTACGACTTCACCGTGCAGGGGGAGGTGGTGCCCCGCTGGGACGACCAGCTCGCCCTTGCCGCCACCACCGACGACCCGGGCGCCGACATCGTCCTCAAGGTGCGGGACCGCTCCGCGGGGCAGCGCTGGGTGAGCGACGCGCCGACCACGGCGAGCCCCAGCTCGCTCGCGGTCACGAGGACCGAGGAACCGCCCGCGCAGCAGCCGGCGGAGCTGAACCGCCGGAGGGCGTAGGGGGGAGTGGGGTGGCTCAGGCGGGTCCCTCGACCAGGTCGGCGGCGCCGATCGTGCCGGGCGTGGCATGCCCGGTGAGGGCGAGGGTGAGGTCCAACTCGGCGAGCAGGCAGCGGATCACGTGCTCGACGCCCGCCTGTCCGTCGAGGCCGAGCCCGTAGACGTAGGGCCGCCCCACGAGCACCGCCCGTGCCCCGAGCGCGAGGGCCTTGAAGACGTCGTCGCCGGTGCGGACGCCGCTGTCGAAGAGGACGGTCAGCCGGTCGCCGACCGCCTCGACCACCCGGGGCAGGGCGTCGGCCGCCGCCACGGACCCGGCCACCTGCCGGCCCCCGTGGTTGGAGACGATCACGCCGTCCATTCCGGCATCGGCGGCGTGCCGGGCGTCGTCGGGGTGCAGGATGCCCTTGAGGACGATCGGGCCCTCCCAGTTCTCGCGCAGGAACGCCAAGTCGGGCCAGGTCTTTCCGGGGTCGGAGAACATGCCGACGAAGTGCATCACCGCCGCGTTCGGGTCCTCGGCGACCGGCTTGGCGAGGCCTGCCTGGAACGCCGGGTCGGAGAAGTAGTTGGCGGTGCCCACGCCGTGCAGGAACGGCAGGTAGGCCTGGTCGAGATCGCGCGGGCGCCAGGCCAGCAGCGGGGTGTCCAGCGTGACGACCAGCGCGGTGAACCCGGCCGCCTTCGCCCGGCTCAGGAAACTCCGGGCCACCTCCGGGTCCCTCGGCCAGTACAGCTGGAACCAGCGCTCGGCGTCCCCCATCGCCTCGGCGACCTGCTCCATGGGCGTGCTGGACGCGGAGGACAGGATGAACGGCACGCCCTGCGCGGCGGCGGCCCGGGCGGCCGCCGACTCGGCGTCGGGGTGCATGATCGACAGCACGCCGACCGGCGCCAGGGCCAGTGGCGCGGGCAGGGCGCGGCCGAGCACCTCGACCGACAGGTCCCGCTCGTGCACGTCCCGCAGCATGCGCGGCAGGATCCGGCGCCGCTCCAGCGCGGCCCGGTTCGCCCGCGCGGTGCTGCCGTCACCGGCGCTGCCCGCCACATAGCCGACCGGGCCGGGGCCGAGCCGCTGCTCGGTGATCTCCTCCAGGCGGGTGAGGTCGGTGGGCAGCCGCGGCACGGCCCCCGACATCCCGTTGAGATAGATCTCGTACTGGAAGTCCGCCCAGTGCTTGCCCATGGGTCCATCCCGCCTCTCGTCGCTGAGAACGCGCTGCACCCGAACGATACTGGCGGGTAGGCGCAGGTCCGAGACCCGGGGCGGGCGTCAGCGGTTGGCGGGCGTCAGCGCGCGGCGCCCGACTCGTGCAGGATCCGGGCCAGTTCGGCCGGCCGGGAGAACATCGGCCAGTGACCGGTGTCCACGTTCACCAGTTCCCACCGCTCACCGCGCAGCAACTCGGCCACGGACGGCGGCGGTTCCTCACCGTCCAGAAGGCACTTCACGTACGTGGAGGGCAGGTCACCGGGAGAGCCGGTCAGCACGGCCGGCTCGGTGAGCGTGGCGCCGGGGTGCGGGGTGCCGTCGGCGAGGATCCGGGCGATCTGCTCGTCCGTGAGGCCCTGCCCGGCGTAGTCGTCGGCGTCGAGCGGTGGCCAGAAGCCGTCGTGCTCGTCGATCGACTTGCGGACGTGGTCGCTGGGCCAGTCGTCCAGGAAGGACTCCCCGTCGGTGGGGATGTTCGCGTCCACGTACACGACTCTGCGCAGCCGGTCCGCGATCCGTTCGGCGGCCTGGCCGACGGGCACACCCGCGTAGCTGTGTCCGACCAGGACCACCTCGCGCAGGTCGAGCCGCTCGACCGCGTCCACGATGTCCTGGACGTGTGTCTGCTGCCCCGCCGGAATCCCCTGCTTCTCGGCCAGTCCCGTCAGGGTCAGGGGATGGACCTCGTCACCGGCCGCGCGCAGCTCGTCCGCGACCTCGTCCCATGCCCACGCACCCAGCCAGGCGCCCGCCACCAACACGAATCGAGTCATGCCCGCAACGTAGCGGAGGGGTCTGACAACGCCCCCTCGTCGGCTTGCGCGCCGGGACCGGTGATCGGCGGCACCGGCACCTCGACGGTCCGCGCCAGCCGCGCGCCCTCGGGCCCGTAGACCGCCCGGGGTTCGGGGAAGAGGCGCAGCAGCGACAGGAACAGCACCGCGGCCACCACCAGGGACAGCGGCAGGCTGATGTCGACGCCGTCGGCCAGATCGCCGAGCGGTCCCACGAACTGGCCCGGGATGTTGGTGAAGAGCACGCCGATGACGGCGGAGACCCACCAGGCGGTCATGCCCCGCCAGTTCCAGCCGTGCGCGAACCAGTAACGGCCGCCGCGCTGACGGCGGTTGAAGACCTGGAGCGCGTCCGGGTCGTACCAGCCGCGCCGGGTGAAGAAGCCCAGCATCATCACGACCATCCACGGCGTGGTGCAGGTGATGATCATCGTGGCGAAGGTCGAGATCGACTGGACCAGGTTGAAGCCGAACCGGCCGATGAAGATGAACGCGATCGACAACACGCCCACCAGCACGGTCGCCTGCACGCGCGAGAGGCGCGGGAACACCGACGAGAAGTCCAGGCCGGTCCCGTACAGCGCGGTCGTCCCTGTCGACATGCCGCCGATCAGGGCGAGCAGACACACCGGCAGGAAGTACCAGGTCGGCGAGATCGCGAGCAGTCCGCCCACGAAGTCGGGGGCCGCCGGGTCGACGTACTTCGGGGCCTTGGCCGCGATGATGCTCGCGGTCGTCAGGCCGAAGAGGAACGGCACCAGCGTCGCGATCTGCGACAGGAACGCGGCGCCGACCACCCGGCGGCGCGGGGTGCTCGCCGGGATGTAACGCGACCAGTCACCGAGGAACGCCCCGAACGACACCGGGTTCGACAGCACGATCAGGGCCGCGCCGATGAACGACGGCCAGAACAACGACTGGGTCGCCGCGTCCGCCGAGTCCGTGAAGACACCGGCGTACGACGGGTCGAAGTCGCCGGCGAACGCGAACGCGCCGACCAGGAACAGCACCGTCGCCGAGGTGACCGCGACCTTGTTGACGAACAGCATGAACCGGAAGCCGTACACGCACACCGCGAGGACCAGTACGGCGAACAGCGCGTACGCGACGACGTAGGAGAGGTCGCTGCGGGCCAGGCCGAACAGCCGGTGCGCGCCGCCCACCAGGGCGTCGCCCGAGCTCCACACCGAGATGGAGAAGAAGGCGATCGCTGTCAGGAGGGACAGGAAGGAGCCCACCACGCGCCCGTGCACGCCGAGGTGGGCGGAGGAGGAGACGGCGTTGTTGGTGCCGTTGACCGGGCCGAACACGGCCATCGGGCACAGGATCAGCGCGCCCGCGACGACCCCGAGGAGGGTGGCCGCGAGGCCCTGCCAGAAGGAGAGCCCGAACAGGATCGGGAAGGCGCCCAGCACACAGGTGGAGAAGGTGTTGGCACCGCCGAACGCGAGCCGGAAGAGGTCGAGCGGGGTCGCGGTGCGGTCCGCGTCGGGGATGCGCTCGACGCCGTGCGTCTCCACCTCGGTGAGGGAAGGGGGCGGCGAGGAGGGGGAGTTCGCGGGCGGGGACGACAAGGTGGGCTCCGGCGTGGCTAGGGCCTGTCGGGCGGATCAGGCCGGCTGTGAGGCGCGGTGCCTCATGGCCGAGTCGAGCGGGGTCTGGTGCGTGCAGCTGCAAGGCGGAGGAGGGAGTCGACGCGATGGGGGTCCCCCCGCGCGAGCGCAGCCGAGCGTGGGGGAGTCGGCGAGTGACGACAACGCGGCTGGGGGTCCCCCCACGCCTTTAAGGCAGTGGGGGAGGGCGTGCCAGGGCCCGCGACGCCGACATGATCCGCCCGACAGGCCCTAAGGGCGTGGAGCGCGGGGGTCGGCGCGGTGGGCGGGGCGGACGGCCGTGGCGACGAGCTGGGGGTGGGCGGGTCGACGGGTGGCGTCCGGCGGGCGTCTGCCGACGTTAAGGCCGGGGGCGCCACCCGTACCAGTGGACGTTTCATCCATCTTCGGGGTCCTTGGTGGACGAATCGTTCACCTCCTCGACGTCCGGGCCCTGGGCCCGGACCCGCTGGACGTGTTCGAGGGAGTCCCGCAGTTCGGCGAGCCAGTCGTCGGTGTGGCGCTCGACCAGGCGTACGCACCAGGCGAGGGCCTCGCTGCGGCTGCGGGCGACCCCGCCCGCGATCAGGGTGTCGAGGACCTGGCGCTCGGGCTGGCGCAGCCGGGTCATGACGGGCGCGGCGATGTGCGTGAACAGCGCGCGCTCGCCGCCGCACTCCACGCCCCAGGAGACCTTCCGGCGGAACCGGTGCTCGGCCTCGCGGGCCACCTCGATCCGCGTCTCGCGCGTGCGCTCGCGGAATTCCTGGACGCGGCCCTGTATCGCCGCCTCCCGCTCGGCCGCCGAGGCGCCCTCGGCGAGCGCGGGTTCGGGGACGCGGCCGATGACGGTGATCTCCTCGCGGTCGACCGTGAGCTCGACCGGTCCTTCGAAGAGGTCGTCGGGGATGCGGCCGGCGAACCAACCGCGCACCTTCTCGTGCTGCTCTGTCGTAATCATGTAATGACGATTACTCCACCCCTTCATGAACACAAGGGGTCGCGGCGGAGTCAGCCGACAGCTCAATCGGAATGTTTCAGGCCTATTAACGAGGCCAGGTAAATCGGCCAGTTGACTGTTTCCGGCGATCAAGAACCGTGCGGTTGTGGGGTTCATGAGTTCGAACACCGTAACTTCGCGCCACTGATTCAACACGCAAGGTTACTGAAACGCATGGGGTCGAGGTGTGTTTCCGCGGCGGACTCGGCAGACTCGCGCTCGCCGGTCCGGCACCAACCCGATGAGGTCCGGCTCACCCTCGAAACCAGCGGAAGGATGCACACGATGCGGAACACCGCGCGCTGGGCAACGACCATCGCTCTCACGGCCACCGCCGTCTGCGGCCCCCTCACCGGAGCCGCGCTCGCCGCCCCGGCCACCACCGCCCCCGCCTCGCTCTACGCCCCCTCGGCCCTGGTGCTGACCATCGCCCACGGCGACAGCTCCGCCACCGCCGCCCCGCAGCGCGCGGTCACCCTGACCTGCGCCCCGACGGCGTCGGGCACGCACCCGGCCGCTGCCCTGGCCTGCTCCGAACTGCGCGGAGTCGGTGGGGACCTCGACGCGCTGGCGGCGAGAGACGACGTGCTGTGCACCAGGGAGTACGACCCCGTCGTCGTCACCGTCGACGGCGTCTGGCAGGGCAGGCGCGTCTCCTATGAGCGCACCTTCGCCAACGACTGCGTGAAGACCTCCTACGGGAGCAGCGTCTTCAGCTTCTGAGACCGGGGTCGCGTGGTCTCCGCGTTCACGTGACGCGGCTCGCGGGATGGGGAGTGCGAGCTCCGGACGCGGGGACCCCGGCGATCTCGCGCCAGGGGTCGGCGGGCGGTGTGGGGCTGCCCGCCGGCCCCTGGTTTTTTCACGTCCGCTCCTCGGGCCCTTCCGGCAGGCCGGGGAGCGGTGGAAAGCGGCGCAGCAGTCCGGCCCCGGCCAGCAGCCGGTGCAGGCGCGCGGCGTCGGAGACGATCCGCAGCCGGCCCTCGCGCTCCCTGGCCCGGGCCTCGGCCCGGCACAGGACGCGCAGCCCGGAACAGTCGAAGAACTCCACGGCGCGCAGATCGACCAGCACGTCCGGCCGGGCTCCCGAGGTCGCCGCGTCCAGATGTTCGCCGAGGGCCTCGGCGGTCGCCAGGTCGATCTCGCCGAGCGCCTCGACCACGGTGAAGGAACCGTCCGTTCGGGTCCGGGCGTGCGTGTTCGCCGCGGGCGGCCCGGAACCGAGGAGGTCCGCGGCCGTGCCCTCGGAGGGTTCGGGGACGCGGTCGTAGGCATCCGGCGTCATGTCCGCTCCACCTGGCAGGCGCATTCGATCTCGGTAGTTACCCCGGCAGCGCGCCGACCATCCCTGGGCGGCGGTCCGCAAGACCCGGTTCACTCGACCCGGTGAATTGCGGGGTAATCGCTTGACGGTTGACCGCGAAGAGGGGCCACTCGTCTCCCTGCGGACGGGTGGCCCCTCGTTCTCGTGCGGCTCAGATGCGGGTGATCACATGTGGACGACCGGGGCGGCGTTCTCGTCCTGCTGCGGCACCCCGCGGCGGAAGAGCAGGAAGGTGATCACGGCACCCACCGCGAACATGCCCGCCGACCACCAGAACGCGGTGGTGTAGCTCTCGATCGTCGCTTCGGCCTGGACCAGCTTGCTGGTCGCGTCCTTGCCGACCAGGAAGGAGCTCGCGGCGCTCGCGGCGAGTGTGTTCAGCAGCGCCGTACCGACCGAACCACCCACCTGCTGCATGGCGTTGACCGAGGCGGAGGCGACACCCGCGTCCTCGGCCGCCACGCCGCCGGTGGCCAGCTGCATGGTGGGCGGCATGACCAGGCCGAGGCCGAAGCCGATGATGATCAGCGGCGTCACCACCGCGCCGGCGTAGGTCGACCCGGTGTCGATCCCGGCCAGCCAGGACATGCCGATCGCGGCGATCACGAAGCCCAGCGGGACGATCACCTTCGGGCCGATCCGCGGCACCAGGACCGTGGTGCCGACCTGGGCCGCCACCATCAGCGCCGCGACCATCGGCAGGAACGCCACACCGGTCTTCGTCGGGCTGAAACCGAGGTTGAGCTGGAGGTAGTAGGTGAGGAACAGGAAGACACCGAACATGCCGCCGCCGGAGATCAGCACGGCCAGGAACGAGGCCCCGCGGTCACGGTCGAGCAGGATGCGCAGCGGCAGCAGCGGGTGCGCGGCCCGGGTCTGCCACCAGGCGAAGGCCGCCAGGAACGCACCGCCGGCGATCAGGAAGCCCCAGGTGAGCGGCGAACCCCAGTCGTGCGTCTCGGCGTTGGAGAAGCCGTAGACCACCGAGAACAGACCGCCGGCCACCAGGACCGTGCCCGGAACGTCGAGCTTGGAGCCTCCGGCGTCGCGGTGGTTGCTCAGCAGCATCCAGCCGGCCGCGAAGGCGATGAAGGCGATCCCCACGTTCACGTACAGCGTCCAGCGCCAGTCGAGCGCGTCGGTCAGCAGACCGCCGAGCAGCAGGCCCACCGCGCCACCGGCACCCGCGATGGCGCCGTAGACGCTGAACGCCCTGGCTCGCTCGCGAGCGTCGGTGAAGGTCGTGTTGAGGATCGACAGCGCGGCCGGTGCGAGCAGCGCGCCGAAGGCACCCTGCAGGGCGCGGGCGAAGACCAGCATGCCGAAGCCCTGGGCGGCGCCGCCCAGGGCGGAGGCGACGGCGAAGCCGACGATGCCGATCAGGAACGCGGTCTTGCGGCCGAAGAGGTCGGCGATACGTCCACCCAGCAGCAGCAAGGACGCGAACGCGAGAGCGTAGGCGGTGACGACCCACTGCCGGTTGCCGTCGCTGAAGCCGAGGTCGGCCTGGGCCGACGGCAGGGCGATGTTCACGATGGTGGTGTCGAGGACCACCATGAGCTGTGCGAGGGCGACGACCGCGAGGATCCGCCACCGGTGGTTGTTCGACGCGGCGGTCCCCGCCTGCGTCTCGGCTCCCTTGTGGGAGCCCTCGGTAAGGGTCTTCTCGGACATGGAGAACCACTCCAGGGAAAGTCGTTCGGAGGTGTGGGCAAAGAGCTCGTAAACGAAACGGTTTCGTACACGTCGAGGCTAGACCACTTTCTGCGAAACGGCAACGTTTCGCTTCGGGAGTTGCCCGAGAGGGCAGTCGAGGAAGGAACGCGCCATGGCCACAGAGCTCACCGGCACCTATCTGACGCTGGACGACGGCCGTCCGGCCGTCCGCTTCAGCCGCATTCACGATCACCCCGTCGAACACGTCTGGCAACTCGTGACCGACGCGGGCGACCTTGCCCGGTGGTTCCCCTCCCGCGCGGAGATCGAGCTGCGTCCCGGTGGCACCATCACCTTCAGCGGCGATCCGAACATGCCGGAGTCCGCCGGCCGGGTGCTCGCCGTCGACGCGCCCCGGCACCTGTCCTTCGCGTGGGGCGGCGACGAACTGCGCTTCGATCTGGAGGCGTTGGACGACAGGCGCACCCGCTTCACCCTCACCGACGTCCTGGAAGCCGCCGACACCGCGGCCCGCAACGCCGCCGGCTGGGAGGTCTGCCTGGCCGCCCTCGACGCGGCCGCGCGGGGCGAGCGGTCCGAGGGGCCGCACGCCCGGACGACCGCTTCCTGGAAGGAGTTCTACGCGGGATACGTCGAAGCCGGCGTGCCCTCCGGAGCCCCCGTGCCCGGCCTGGACTGAGCCCTCACGCCAGCTGCCGGCGCACCAGCTCGTGCAGCCGGCCGCCCGTGTCCGCGAGCAACCGGTCGGGCGGGCCCTGCTGGGCGACCTTTCCGTCCTCCATCACGATGACGCGGTCGGCGTCGAGCACGGTCGACAGACGGTGGGCGATGACGACACGGGTGGCGTTGAGTGCCTTGGTGGACTCGATGACCGTCCGTTGGGTCTCGTTGTCGAGAGCGCTGGTCGCCTCGTCGAAGAAGAGGATCCGGGGCCGGCGGATCAACGCCTGGGCGATCATGAGGCGTTGGCGCTGGCCGCCGGAGACCGAGCCGCTGCCCGAGACGATCGTGTGCAGTCCCATCGGCATCCGTTTGATGTCCTCGGCGAGCCCTGCCATCTCGGCCGCCGCCATGGCCTCCTCCGGCGTGTACGGCTCGGTGCCGCAGATGACGTCCATGATCGAGCCGGTGAACGGCTGCGCGTGCTGGAGCACCACACCGCACTGCCGGCGCACCGCCGACTGGTCGAGCGCCGCCAGATCCTGGCCGTCGTAGAGCACATTGCCCGCCACCGGCTTGTCGAAGCCGATCAGCAGCCGCAGCAGCGTCGACTTGCCGCAGCCGCTGGGGCCGACGATCGCCACGAACTCGCCCGGACGGATCGCGAAGGACACGTCGTCCAGCACCAGCGGCGCGTCGTCCGCGTACCGGAAGGAGAGTCCGCGCGTCTCGATCGCGCCCGTCAGCGGACCGGGGCGGGTGCTCCCCGTGCGCACCTCCGGGGTCGCGTCGAGGACCGGCTTGATCTCCTCGAACAGCGGCAGCGCGGACACCACCGAGACGAACGCGCCGGTGAGTTGGGTGACCGAGGTCAGCAGCATGGTCACCGAGGTGTTGAAGGTGAGGAACGCCGCCGCCGACATCGACCCGCGCGCCGGACCGGCGAGGAGCATGAACATCAGCAGGGTGCATACGGGGAGATAGACCGCGCCCATCACCGTCGTGAGGTTCTTGATCCGGCCGACCCGCTGCTGGAGCTCCCGGCTGCGCGCGAACTCCGAGGCCCAGGCCGCGTAGGCGTAGTTCTCGGCGGCGGCCACCCGCAGCTTCGGCAGGCCGCGCAGGGTCTGGAAGGCCTGGTTGTTCAGCTTGTTGTTGAGGACGACCAACCGGCGCTGCCAGCGCACCTGCCACAGGCCGAGACCCAGGAACGCCCCCGCGATGACGACGAGCATGCCGATCGCCGCCAGCGCCATCGACGGGCTGTACCAGAACAGCAGCCCCAGGTTCATCGCGCCGATGGTCAGCGACTGGGCGACGACGGGCCCGATGCCCGCCATCATGCGGCGGATCGCGCTGATGCCCATGGCCGCGCTGGCCAGTTCGCCGGTCGAGCGCTCCGTGAAGAACTTCGTCGGCAGCCGCAACAGCCGGTCCCAGACCGCCGGTTGGAGCGTGGCCTCGATCCGGCCCTCCAGACGCAGGATGGTGAGGTTCTCCAGCAGCATGAAGGCCGCCGCCACCACGCTGGTCATCATCACGGCCAGACAGACCTGCGTGATCAGATGCGTCTGCGCCTTCGGCACGAACTCGCCCAGCACCTTGCCGGTCGCGATCGGCACCAGCGCGCCGATCGCGACGGTCACCAGACCGCCGAGGAGCAGGCTGGTGAGGTCGTTGCCGGTGCCCCGCATGCTGAACCGCAGCAGCTTCAGGGGGCTGAGGCCGTGATCGGGCAGCGGGCGGTAGAACATCACCGCGCGCGGCTCGAACTCCTCCGCGTTCGCCTTCTCGATCGGCGTCTCGCGGCCCGTCGCCGGATGCACGGCCACATAGCCGCCGCGCCGCCACAGCAGCGCGACCGGCGCACCGGACAGGGCCCGGCGGCCCACCAGCGGACCGACGTTGTCCCGCCACCAACGGCCGTCCAGGCGTACGGCCCTGGTCCGCACCCGGGAGGCGATCGCCACCTGCTCCACGGGGTCGAGCCGGTCGCTCTCCGTACCGCCGCGCGCGGGCTCGGACAGCGTGATCCCGGCGGCCTGGGCCACCAACTCGCAGGCCGCGTACGAGGCGTCGGCGTCCGCGGCCGTGGTGCGCTTGGAGGACTTGCCGATGGAGGCGAGCAGGGTCCGGTCGGCCTGGGCGCGAACGGCCTCACCGGCCTTGATACCGGCGGCGGTTCGGGTCTCGTGGGTGCGCTCAAGCTGCTCGATCCAGCGGTCCAGGGTGGTCAGCAGCCGGTACTGCTGATCGACCATGCTCTGCCAGACCCCCGGGTCCATCAGCAGATCCGCGGCGGCTTCGGCGCCGTAGAGCGAGCCGTACTGCACGCTGCCCGGCGGTACTTGCATCCAGAAGACGTCGTCGTCGGTCAGGGCGGCGGCTCGCTCGGTGGCCATCGGCGCCTGGAAGAGGACGGACAGGCTGCGGCCGACGCCGAGGGCCAGGGCGTACTCCAGCGGGCTCGTCGTCGGCGGGACGTACTGCGCGTTGCCGTACTCGTCGTAGGACCAGGTCTGGGTGTCGGCCGTCTGGTAGAGCTCGCGCAGGCCGATGCGGTGGACCACGCAGTCGCGCAACGGGCGGGCGACCAGGGTGTGTTGGGGTCCGGCCACCGGTCCCAGGAGGAGCGAGCCCGCCTCCAGGCGGCCGAGGTGGTGCCAGTGGCCCTGCTGCACGGCGTCCACCGCGAACAGGTCCAGGCTGCCCGCCGCGATCAGCCACAGCACCTGCGGGCCCTCCAGGTCGAGCCGGGTCAGGCCCGCGCTGTCGACCAGGGTGCCCATGGAGCCGAGCGCGCCGAGAACGAGGTCGCCTTCGTGTGCCGTCGTCATCTCAACGCTCCCTGACCAGCGCCGCGTAGGCGCCGCCGTGCGCCACCAGGTCCTCGTGGCGCCCGCGTTCCACGATCGTGCCGTGCTGGAGCACGACGATCTCGTCGCTGTCGCGCACCGTGCTGAGCCGGTGGGCGATCACCACACAGGCACAGCCGCGCCTGCGCAGGTTGTCCATCACGACCAGCTCGGTCTCGGCGTCCAGCGCGCTCGTCACCTCGTCGAGGACCAGGATGCTGGGCCTGCGCACCAACGCCCGGGCGATCTCCAGGCGTTGGCGCTGCCCGCCGGAGAAGTTGCGCCCGTCCTGCTCGACCCGGCTGTGGATGCCGCCGGGCCGGCGCGTCACCACGTCCAGGAGCGCAGCGTCCCGCAGCGCGTCCACCACCGCGTCGTCCGGGATCGACGGGTCCCACAACGCCACGTTGTCGCGGACCGTGCCCTCGAACAGGAAGACCTCCTGGTCGACGAAGGAGACCGAGGCCGCGAGCGCCCCGCGTGGGATGTCGTCCAGGCGCTGGTCGTCGATGCGGATCACCCCCTCCCACGGCGTGTAGAGACCCGAGATCAGCCGGGAGACCGTGGACTTGCCGCTGCCCGAGCCGCCGACGAGGGCGACCTGCTGCCCGGGGCCGACGGTCAGGTCGAAGCCGGTGAGCAGGGGCTTGTCGAGCGGGTTGTAGCCGAAGGTGATGTTCTGCAGCTCGACGTGCCCCTGGAGGCGGCGCGTGGAGTCACCGGCGCCCGGGCGGTCGTAGAGCGGGTCGGCCTGGAAGTTCTCGACGTCCTTGAGCCGGGCCACGTCGGCGGCGAAGTCCTGGATGCGGCCCGCGACGCCGTTCAGGCGCGTGATCGGCGCGGTGAAGCGGGTGACCAGGGACTGGAAGGCGACCAGCAGGCCGACCGAGATGCCGCCCTCCACGGCCCGCATGCCTCCGATCCACAGGATCAGCGCGCTGTTCAGCGAGGCCAGCGTCGGCGCGACCACCCCGAGCCAGGCGCTCGGCACGCCGAGCCGCTGCTGCTCCTCCAGCGTGGTGGCGTGCTGCCCGGCCCACTTGCGGAAGTAGCCGTCCTCACCGCCGGTCGCCTTCATCGTCTCGATCAACTGCAGCCCGGAGTAGGCCGTGTTGGTGAGCCGCGCGCTGTCGGCCCGCAGCTTCGCCGTCCGGGTGGCCCGCAGCCGGATGACCACCCGCATCGCGACGATGTTCAGCAGCGCGACGCCGATCCCGAGATACGTCAACTTCGGGTCGTACGTGTAGAGCAGCACGGCATAGAGGACGACGACCACCGCGTCCACGCCCGCCGCGGCGAGATCGCGGGCCAGCGTCTCGGCCACCTGGTCGTTGGACTGCAGGCGCTGGACCAGGTCGGCCGGGCTGCGCTGGGAGAAGAAGGTCACCGGCAGGCGCAGCAGATGGCGCAGGAAGCGGGCGCTGGAGAGGGTCGAGGAGATGATGCGGCCGCGCAGCAGGTTCGCCTGCTGCAGCCAGGTCAGCACGATCGTGAGCAGCACGCTCGCGCCCATGGACGCGAACAGCACCCCGAGCAGCGAGGTCTGACCCCCGATCAGGAACGTGTCGATGTAGGTGCGGCTCAGCGCGGGCACCGCCGCGCCGACCAGCACGAGCAGCAGGCTCGCGAGGACCGCGGCCGGCATCGTGCCCGCCGTGCCGCGCAGCCGGGCCGGCATCGCGCCCAGTACGCCCTGTCTGCGGCCGCCCTTGGTGAAGTCGTCGCCGGGCTCCATGACCAGCACGACACCGGTGAAGCTGCCGTCGAAGTCCTCCATGGGAACGAAACGGCGGCCCTTGCCCGGGTCGTTGATGAAGACACCGCGGCGGCCGAAGCGGCGGCCCATGCCGTCGTAGACGACGTAGTGGTTGAACTCCCAGAACAGGACGGCCGGGGTCCGCACCTCGGCCAGAGCGGCCGTGTCCATCTGCATGCCCTTGGCCGTGAGGCCGTAACTGCGCGCCGCCTTCAGGAGATTGCTCGCGCGGGAGCCGTCCCGCGAGACACCGCAGGCGATGCGGAGCTCCTCCAGCGGGACGTGCCTGCCGTAGTGGCCGAGGACCATCGCGAGGGAGGCGGCACCGCACTCGACCGCCTCCATCTGGAGCACGGTCGGTGTGCGGACGGTCTTCGACCTGCCCTTGGGCACAGGGCGTTTGGGCGCAGTGGCGCGGCGTCTGCTCCGCGTCTCCTGTGCGGTGCTCACGGCAGCAGCCAATCGACGGGACGCTGGTCGGCCAGCCGGATCGAACCCGAGGCCATGGTCATGGAGGTGAGGGCGAAGGGTGGTCCGTCGGCGGACGACCACTTGTAACCGCTCTTGGTGGCCGAGGACTTGTCGAGCCGGACCAGCACGGCCACCGGCCTGCCCTTCTTGGTGAGCTGCTCGCCCAGTTGGCTGTCCCCGAGGAACGCGCCGATCTGCTGGGCGGACTGGGCCGAGCGGTCCACCGACTTCACATGGCCGCGCAGGACGCCGTACTCCTGGGTCGGCACGGAGGAGACGGTCAGGTCGACGGCGGCGTCCGCCGGAATGGAGGCAGCGTTCTCGGCGGGCACGTACACCGTCGCGTAGAGCGGGTCGCCGGCGTGGGCGACCTTCTCGACGGCGGCGACATTGGCGCCGGTCTGGATGATCTGGCCGATGGTGGCGGCGAGTGCGGTGATCCGGCCCGCGGCGGCCGTGCGGACGACCGCATTGCCTTCGCTCGTACGGACTTTGAGGACGGGGGAGTCGGCCGGCAGTCGTACGCCCTCCTTCGCGAGCACCGCCGTGACCTGGCCCGCGACCGGGCTCTGCAGGATGTAACTGCCCTCCCCGTGCGTGAGGACGGCGGGCGCGCCGACCGTGGAGGCCACCGAGCCGGTCACCGCCCACACGGAGGCGGCGGCCATCGCGACCACCGTCACGGACAGCACGAGCCAGCCCTGGGGGCGGGCGAAGCGCACCGGGAGGTCGAGATCCTCCGGTGACTGGAGCTTGGTGAGGGCCTGCTGGCGGAACTGCACGGGAGCTTCCCTTGATTCAGGGCGACTGCTGATTCAGGGCATCTGCTTCAGGGCGTCCGAGAGCCCCGAAGCCGGTATCGGCTCCGGGGCTCGACGGCACAGAAGGTGCGATCAGAGACCGGCGACCAGGTTGGTGACCGGGGCGGTGTTCAGACCGGTCACGCCCTCGACGGTGCCGACGACGGTGTCCACCAGGCCGGAAACGGGGACGATGCCGTCCACCAGGCCGGTGACGTTGCTGACGGCGTTCACGGAAAGGCCGCCGGAGACGTTGTCGAGCTCGGCGTCGGAGATCTCGACGGTCTGAACCTGGGGGGTGGAGTTCATGATGGAACTTCCCTTCGTATGGATATTCAGCAAGGGGGAGCGGCCCCTCTGGGGGACAGATGACGCCGCGACCGCGGACGCCGGGAACCCGTTTCCGGGAGCCGTCGGCGGACCCTGCGGTGCGATGGATCAAAGCACGCGCCGGGTACGGGCTTCCAATCAACCAAACGTCTCACCAGGCCACTTGAGCCCCATGGGCAACATTCCGTGCAGGTGTGCGCACGCCTCGCGGGCGAGTTCTTCACATGCCTCACGGCATCGGTTCACAGGAGGGCTTGCGGGCCTCGCGGCGAATGCGACAGTCCCGCCCAATGACATGGCGGCGACCGTTTCCGTGTGGAGAACCTCCGCCCACGGTGACTTGGTTGGGTAGTCGATGTGCAGATTCGCTGAAGCCATGATTCCGGTACGCGATCGGAACGGACCGTTGTCGACCGGTCGCGGATCGTGTCGGCGCGCGGTGGGTGAGCCGTCGGTGCGCACCGCTTCGTTCAGGACATCCGCGTCGGTCGCCCCAGCGTGGACATGGTGTGGACACGGCATGGACAGGGCGTGGTGGCGAGGGGAAGCGCTTGCCCGTCGCGCCGGCGAGTCAGGCGCGGGTCATGGCCGATTCGTCGTAGGGCAAAGCGAGTTGGCAAACGGAATTGAACGCACCCGGTGGCACGTGCGTACCAAGAGCCAACCAGGCGCCCCGAACAGAACAGCTGCCGAACGGCGGCACCCCCACTCCGGTCCCCCAGGAGGTCGAGTAGTTTGAGTCACAAGCGAATTCCGAAGCGCAAGGTCGCGATCGCGGCAGGCAGCGTCGTGGCGCTCGGCGCGGCCGCGATTCTGCTGCCGAACGCCAATGCGTCGCAGGGCAATTCGTCCGACGCGGCCCCCAAGACCCTGAAGGCGACCGACGCCTCGGATCTCGCCTCACAGCTCCAGGATCTGCTCGGTCAGTCCTTCGCCGGTTCGTACTACGACTCCGGCAGCCAGCAGTTGGTCGTCAACGTCATATCCGGCGACAACAACAACGTGGTGGTCCAGGCCGAGAAAGCGGGCGCCAAGGTCCGCGAGGTCGACAACAGCCTCGCCGAGCTCCAGGCCGGAGCGCGGACCCTCAAGGCCGATGCCACCGTGCCGGGCACCGCCTGGGCCGTCGACCCGCGCACCAACAAGATCGTCGTCACCGCCGACAGCACGGTCACCGGCTCCAAGTGGAACCAGGTGGAGTCCACCGTGCAGGGCCTCGGCGCGGACATGGCGACGCTCAAGAAGTCGGCCGGCACCTTCAAGCCCCTCGTCTCGGGCGGCGACGCGATCTTCTCCCAGGTCGAAGGCGGCACCGTCCGCTGCTCCCTCGGCTTCAACGTCACCGCGAGCGACGGCGCCCCCGCCTTCCTGACGGCCGGTCACTGCGGTGTGGCGGCCAAGCAGTGGTCCGACTCCGAGACCGGCGACCCCATCGCCACCGTCGACCAGGCGACCTTCCCCGGCGAGGGTGACTTCTCCCTGGTGAAGTACGACGACCCGGCCACCGTGGCGCCGAGCGAGGTCAACGTCGGCGGCGGCCAGACCGTGCAGATCGTCCAGGCCGAGGAGGCCACGGTCGGCACGCAGGTCTTCCGGATGGGCAGCACCACCGGTCTGAAGGACGGCACGATCACCGGTCTGGACGCCACGGTCAACTTCCAGAGCGAGACGGACCCGAGCGGTGTCGACACCGTCACCGGGCTCATCCAGACCGACGTCTGCGCCGAGGCGGGCGACAGCGGCGGCTCCCTGTTCACGCAGGACGGCGGCGCGGTGGGCCTCACCTCCGGCGGCAGCGGCGACTGCACCGTCGGCGGCGAGACCTTCTTCCAGCCGGTGACCACCGCCCTCGCGGCGACGGGCGCGACGCTCGGCGACGCGGGTGCGGGTGACGCCGGTGCGGGTGACGCGGGCGCCGGTGACGAAGGTGCCGTCGACCCGAGTGCGAGTGCCGGTGACGAGGGTGCGGCCGGCGACCAGATCGGCGGCGAGGAGTCGGGCGCCGCGGTCGACCCCTCCGCGACGGCGGGGGACGACCAGACCGGGACGGGCGAGGACCTGAACGGGACCGGTGAAGACCAGAGCGGGAGTGGTGTGGACGACGGCTCGCAGCTCACCGGGTCTCACTGAACGATCCGCGGCAGGCGCGGTGATCGGTTGTAGATCGTCTGCGGCGCCGTCGTGGCTGGTCGCGCCCACGCGGCGGAGCCGCACGCGGACACCGTCCCGCGCCCCGTGAGGGCGTGGCTTGACCGCCTCGTGCCGAGGACCGCACATCGGGCCCCACCCCGTTCGGTCCTCGGCGCGGGTTCCCCCCACACAGACCCACTGCCGGTCGGCTCATCGTCCCGGGCGGCGGTGGACGGTCCGGCTCTCCGGCGGGAGGGCCGGACCGCATTCATGTGCCCGTCCTTCACGCGCCCGTCGGAGTCGCCCGCAACAACAGCAACGCCACGTCGTCCACCCGCTCCCGCGCCGCCGTGCTGTGCCGCACGAGATGGTCGGCCAGTTGCTCCAGCGGCAGGTCGCCCGAGGCCGTGAGGACTTCGCCGAGGTCGGCCAGCGCGTCCTCGATGTCGACGCCCGGGGACTCGATCAGGCCGTCCGTGTAGAGGGCGAGCACGGAGCCGGGAGCCAGGTCGACCTCCGTCGTCGGGTAGGTGGCCGCCTCGTCGATGCCGAGCAGCGGACCGCCGGCCAGGTCCAGGACCCGTACCCGCCCGTCCGGTCGGCGCAGCAGCGGCGGTGGGTGCCCCGCGCGTGCCATCACCGCACGTCCGCGTGCCGGGTCCAGCCGCAGATAGAGGCAGCTGGCGAAGAGGTCCGCGCCCAGGTCGATCAGCAGCCGGTTGGTGCTGCGCATGACGTCCGCGGGCGCCTGGCCGACCGTGGTGTACGCCCGTACGGCGGTACGGATCTGGCCCATGAGGCCCGCCGCCGTCACGTTGTGGCCCTGGACGTCACCGATGACGGCCGCCGCCACACCGTGCGAGGGCACCAGGTCGTAGAAGTCGCCGCCGATCTCCATGCCCTGGGTCGCGGGCAGATAGCGCGCTGCGGCTTCGATGCCGGGCAGCGACGGCAGGGTGCTGGGCAGCAGCGCCTCCTGCAGCCCGTGCGCGAGCCGGTGCTTGGCGTCGTAGAGCTGGGCGCGCTCCAGGGCCTGGGCGATGAGGCCGCCCAGACTCGTCAGCACGGCCCGCTCGTCGGCGGGAAACGGGTGCCGCTCGGTGTAGGCGAGCACACAGGTGCCCACCGGCCGCCCTGAGGCGATCAGCGGCAGGTACGCCCAGGCCGCGAAGCCGTCGGGTGTGTCGTGGCGGTCCGGATAGAGGCGTTCCAGTTCTCCGCGTGAGTCGAAGAACGCCGGCACCCCGGTGGTGAGCGCGTGCGTGCCCGGCGTCCGCTCGGCCAGCGGCAGGCCGTCGAACCGCTCCACGACGTGCGCGTCCGGATAGCCGTGGTGCCCCAGCACATGCAGCCGCCCCGCCCGCGTACCGAGCACGACCAGGGCCTGGCTGCCCACGGCCGGCGCGATCTCGTCCGCGACCAGCTGCACCACGTCCTGCACCCCCACCGCCTCGGTGAGCGCGCCCGCCAGGCTGAGCACCTGGGAGATGGTGACCAGCCGGGGCGAGGCGTCGCCGGGCCGCGGCCCGGCCCGGTTCATCTCCGCCACCGGCCGCGCCCTGGTGATCCGTACGCTCAGCCCCGTCGTACTGGGATGGAGGCGGAACGACAGCCAGTCGCCCGGCGGGCGCAGCGCCATGAACGAGGTGGTGTGCTGGCTGAGCAGCGCGGCCCGGTAACGGTCCTCGTACACCGGGTCGTTGAGCCAGGGCACCGACGCCCACAGCTGGGTGCCCAGCAGCGTGCTGACCGGGATGCCGATGAGTTCGGCGGCGGCCGCGTTGGCGAAGCTGATCCGGCCGTGCAGATCCAGCGAGCACAGCCCGTACGGCAGCCGGGCCACCATCCGTGCCGCCTCCAGCGTGCCGAGCGTGCCCGCCGCGCCCGCCGACGGGGGAGCGGCCAGCAGATCGTGCTCCGGGAACACCGGCCGGTTCTCCTCGACGGCCCGCTCAAGCCGCACCGCGAGCCGGTCACAGGCCGCGGTCAGATGGTCCCGCTCCCGGTCGGAGAGCTCCGGCGGGTGGGAACCGGGCCAGGTCACGAACACCGCGCCGTACGCGGTCGACCGCGTCGCCACCGGCAGCGCGGCCAGCGCGAAGGGGTAGGGCAGCACCACGGCGATGCGCGGATAGCTGCGCGCCATGTCCTCCTCGCCGCCCACCCAGATCAGCCGCCGCTCGCGCACCGCCTGCGCGACCGGGATCGGCGCGCTCAGCCCGACCCGCTCCCACGGCGCCGCGAACGCCCGGGGCAGCCCCGCCATCACCGACATCTCCAGTACGGGCTCGTCGGCGGCCAGCAGATACACCGCGCCCGAGTGCGCGTGGACCTCGTCCATCATCGACGCCAGCGCCAGGGACAGCAGCGGGCGGCCCACCCGCGTCCTCGCGGTCGCCGGCGGCTGTGCGGACGTATGCCCGTCGGACACGCCGACCACCTCCTCGCACGGACGCGCGACGGGTCCCAGGGACAAATCTGCCTCCCCCGGGCCGGACGCGCACGGCGAGCGGAACGGCTCGGAGAGGCACGGCAGGTTCGGTACGTATCGGGCGGACCGGCCCTTCGGCCTCCACGGAACGTCCACAGGGGCTGCGCAGGCGCCGCATACGCGCTGTAATGACGGACGTGGTCAGTGAGGGCGCTGCGGGACGCGGAACGAGAACGGTGCGTGCCGAAAGCGCCCTGAAAGCGCTCACCTCCGAACCCGCATCGCCCGATCGGGTGCGCCGCGTCCTGGAACAGGCGCTGGTCTTCGCGGGCGCCTCGCTCGCCGCCGTGTACACCCCCGCGCAGGACGGCGACGTACTGTGCCTGGTCGAGTCGGCCGGCGTACCGCGGACGCTGTTCGGACTGCGCGACGGCTACCCCCTGACGGGCGGTTCCCCGGTGGCCGACGCACACCGCACCGGGACCGCCGTGTGGCTGGGGCCGAAGGAGCTGTCGGGGAGCGCGGAGTCACGGCGGACGTCCGCGCGGGACTTCTTCCTGGCCGTACTGCCCGCGCGCGGGGACGCAGGAGGCGGCTGCCTGGTGGCGGTGAGTGAACGCCCCGAGGGATTCGACACCGACGACCGCAAGTCCCTTGAGCTGATCGCCGACGCCGTGACCTGCCCCGCCGCGGACCGGGCCGCGGAGGGCGGGGAGCTTCCCGCCAACGCGTTCGGCCTCGCCATGGACACCGGGCGTGTCGAGATCGGCGACGAGATCCTCGATCTGTTCGGCCTCACCCGGGACGACTTCGACGGCAAGGTCGAGACCCTGCTCGGTCTCGCGGTCCCCGAGGACCTGCCCTCGCTGATGTCGGTGGTCGAGGCCGACCACATGTCCATCGGCGACCGCGAGCTGGAGTTCCGGGTGCTCCAGCCCTCCGGACCGCCCAAGTGGCTCAGACTGAGCGGACGTCTGGTGCCCGGCGGCGAAGGGCGGCCCGCCCGGCTCGTGGGGACCGTCGCCGACGCCTCCAAGCTGCGCTCCGACGTCACCGACGTGGCCCGCGTCCAGCGCCTTGCCGCCGCCCTGGCCACCGCGGGCACCGTCCGGGACGTCAGCCAGGCCGTGGTCACCGCGCTGCGCAAGCCGCTGCACGCCGACCGGATCGCGCTCGCCGAGCTGGAGAACGAGCGGCTCGTCGTGATCGTCCTGGACCCGCCCGAGCCGGAGTCCTGGCCCGAGCTGTGGCGCCTGGAGTGGCGCTCGGAGTGGCCGGACGCGCCCGTGCGGGCCATGCCCACCCTCGCCGCCGCGCTGCGTGAGGGCCGCGCCCGGATCTGGCCGGCCGGCTCCGACCTGGAACCCGCGCTCGCCGAGGTCGGCCCGGGCGGCCTGGCCGTCCTGCCGCTGCCCGCCGGGGGCCGCATGGCCGGCGCCTGCCTCATCGGCTGGGACGCCCCGCACGACTTCGGCACCGACGAACGCGCCCTGCTCACCGCCTCCGCGGGCCTCGCGGGTCAGGCCCTGCTGCGCGCCCACGCCTTCGACGCCGAGCACGAACTCGTCGGCATGCTCCAGCGCCAGCTGCTCCCGCGCCGCCTGCCCACCCTGCCCGGCGCGGCCGCCGTCGCCCGCTACCTGCCCACCACGGCCGGTCTGGAGGTCGGCGGCGACTGGTACGACGTGATCCCGCTGCCCGACAACCATGTCGCCCTGGTCATCGGCGACGTCCAGGGGCACAACGCGGGCGCCGCCACCCTGATGAGCCAGATGCGCACCGCCCTGCGCGCCTACGCCGTCGAGGGGCATCCGCCGGACGTCGTGGTCTCCCACGCCAACCGCCTCCTGATGGACCTGGAGACGGACCTCTTCGCCACCTGCTGCTATGTCGACGTCGACATGGAGGAGGGCTTCGCGTGGTACGTCCGTGCCGGACACCTCCCGCCGGTGCTGCGTCACCCGGACGGCGGTATCGAGATCCCCGATGTCGAGGGCGGGCCGCCGCTGGGCGTGGTCGCGCAGGCCGACTTCCCGATGAGCCCGCTGCGGCTCCAGCCCGGCACCGTCATCGCGCTGACCACGGACGGCCTCGTCGAGTCCGCCGACGCCGACATCGACGAGGGCCTGGACCGGATGGCCCGCGATCTCTCCGCCGCCGACCCCGCCCACCTCGATCTGGTCGCCGACGCCTTGCTCGTGGGCGCCCGCCGCAGCGACGACGTGGCCCTGCTCCTGCTGCGCTACGACGGCATGACACTGCGCCCGCTGCGCGAGACCTGGACGGTGTGGCGGGTGCCCGAGGCCGTCGGCCACGCGCGCCGCTTCACCCGGCGCGCGCTGCGCGGCTGGGGCGTGCCGCGGGATGACATGGACGCCGTCCTGCTCGTCGTCTCGGAGCTGGTCACCAACGCCCTCGTGCACACCGACGGCCAGGTCCGCCTCGACCTGACCCTGCTCGGCGACCGGCTGCGCGTGGCGGTCGCCGACTCCTCGCCCCGCACCCCGGTCAAGCCGACCAGCATCGGCTGGGAGGCCACGGGCGGGCGTGGCATCCTCCTCGTCGAGGCCATGTCGGGGACCTGGGGGACCGTCCCCGTCAGCGGCGGCAAGCAGGTGTGGGCCGAACTCGCGGTCAGCCGTTCGTGACGTTGGCCGTGATCAGCCGCAGCAACTGCTTGGCCAGGGCGTCCTGTTCGGGCGTGAGACCCATGGCGTCGCCGATGGCGAGCGGTACCGTCGCCGCCCGCTCCCGCAGGGCGGCGCCCGACTCGGTGAGCCGGATGGCGACCGAGCGCTCGTCCTCGGCCCGGCGCTCCCGGCGCACAAGTCCGCTCGCCTCCAGCCGTTTCAGCAGCGGCGACAGGGTGCTGGACTCCAGCTGGAGCGAGGCCCCGAGGTCCCGTACGGAGATCGAGTCCTGTTCCCAGAGCACCAGCATGACCAGGTACTGCGGGTAGGTCAGGCCGAGTTCGTCCAGGAGCGGGCGGTAGCGCGCGGTGACGGCGCGGGAGGCGGCGTACAGGGCGAAGCAGAGCTGGTCGTCCAGGAGCAGCGATCCCTGGCTCGGCTGCACGCTCGGCTCCGCTGAGGCTTGGCTCACGGCACGGCTCCCGGTTGCTGTCCTGTTCACGACGGTCACCACCCTAGTCACCACCCTAACGGTCAGGTTCGTCCGATTCTATCGTGCCCTAATTAGTTGCGCACGACTAAATCGAGGGCTACTGTCCATGGCGTGCCGCACCACCGGCTCCCGCACCTCCGCCGGAGCCGTCGCGGCACCCAGACCGAGGAGGCAGTCATGACCGACAGCACCGCACCCCGCCCCGTCCTCGAACCCGCCGCCCAGGCCTTCGCCGAGGCCACGGCGAATCCGCCGTACCTGTTCGACCTGGCGCCCGCAGAGGGCCGCAAGGCGGTCGACGAGGTCCAGTCCGGCGACATCGCGAAGCCGGACGTCGACGAGGAGTGGATCACCGTCGAGGGCGGCCCCACCGGGCAGGTCCGCGCCCGCATCGTCAAGCCGGCGGGCACTGCAGCCACCCTTCCGGTGATCCTCTACATCCACGGCGCGGGCTGGGTCTTCGGCAACGCCCACACCCACGACCGCCTGGTGCGCGAACTCGCCGTCGGCGCCGGTGCGGCCGTCGTCTTCCCCGAGTACGACCTCTCGCCCGAGGCCCGCTACCCGGTGGCGATCGAGCAGAACTACGCCGTCGCCCGCTGGATCGTCGAGCAGGGCGCGGGCAAGGGCCTGGACGCCTCCCGGCTGGCCGTCGCCGGCGACTCCGTCGGCGGGAACATGGCCGCCGTGCTGACCCTGATGGCCAAGGAGCGCGGCGACGTCCCGCTGGTCCAGCAGGTGCTGTTCTACCCGGTCACCGACGCGAGCTTCGACACCGCCTCCTACCACCAGTTCGCCACCGGCTACTTCCTGCGCCGCGACGGCATGCAGTGGTTCTGGGACCAGTACACGACCGACGAGAGCGAGCGCGCCCGGATCACCGCGTCCCCGCTGCGGGCCACCACCGAGCAGCTCACCGGCCTGCCGCCCGCCCTGGTCATCACCGGCGAGGCCGACGTCCTGCGCGACGAGGGCGAGGCCTACGCGGCCAAGCTGCGCGAGGCGGGCGTGCCGGTCGTCGCGGTCCGCTACCAGGGGATCATCCACGACTTCGTGATGCTCAACGCCCTGCGCGAGACCCACGCCGCCGGTGCGGCCATCGCACAGGCCGTCGCCACGCTGCGTACCGTTCTGGGCGCCGTCTGACCGAAGGGGCGTTTGTCCCCGGCGCCGCCGGGGACCCGTCCCGCAGCAGTCAACGGATGCAGAGAGAAGATGAACCGCGGTGACCTCGCCCACCAGTGACAAACCCGTCGTACGCCGACCCAGGACCGGCTGGTCCAAGGCCCGCAGCCCGCGCGGCGCGGTCCGCACCTGCCTGCCGGCCGTCGAGGAGCGGATCGGACCCCACTCGGAGCCCGCGGGGCCGGAGTGGAACATCGTGCGCGGCGAGGACTGAGCGTCACCTGGAGTCCACCGGCCCGCCATGCCTGATTCGTGACCATCGAGCCTCACCGTCCCGCGTCACACCCGGACGATCGAGGCTAAGGTGAAGCAGATGAAGGCTCTTGTGCTGTCCGGCGGAGCCGGTACACGCCTGCGGCCGATCACGCACACTTCGGCGAAGCAGCTCGTGCCCGTGGCCAACAAGGCCGTGCTCTTCTACGGACTGGAATCGATCGCCGCGGCCGGCATCACCGAGGTCGGCGTCATCGTCGGGGACACCGCCGCCGAGATCCAGGAGGCCGTCGGCGACGGCTCCAAGTTCGGGCTGCGGATCACCTACATCCCGCAGGAACGCCCGCTCGGGCTGGCCCACGCGGTGCTGATCGCGCGGGACTGGCTCGGCGACGACGACTTCGTGATGTATCTGGGCGACAACTTCATCGTCGGCGGCATCAGCGCCCTCGTCGACGAGTTCCGGCACAACCGCCCCGACGCCCAGATCCTGCTCACCCAGGTCGCGGACGCCCGCGCCTTCGGCGTCGCCGAACTCGACGCCACGGGCCAGGTCGTCGGCCTGGAGGAGAAGCCCGAGCACCCCAAGAGCGACTTCGCCCTCGTCGGCGTCTATCTGTTCACCCCGGCCGTCCACGACGCGGTGCGCGCCATCCGCCCGTCCTGGCGCGGGGAGTTGGAGATCACCCACGCCCTCCAGCACCTGATCGACACGGACGCCGACGTACGCAGCACGGTCATCCAGGGCTACTGGAAGGACACCGGCAATGTCACCGACATGCTGGAGGTCAACCGGACCGTCCTGGAGACACTCGAACCGCGCACCGACGGCGAGGTCGACGAGGAGTCCGAACTCATCGGACGCGTGGTCGTCGAGGAGGGCGCGCGGATCCTGCGCTCCCGGATCGTCGGCCCCGTCCTGATCGGCGCGGGCACGGTCGTCGAGGACTCCTACGTCGGCCCGTTCACCTCGGTCGCCGAGAACTGCGCCGTCACCGACAGCGAGATCGAGTTCTCCATCGTGCTGCGCGACTCCTCGATCCGCGGCGTGGGCCGGATCGAGAACTCCCTGATCGGCCGGCACGTGGAGGTCACTCCGGCCCCCAGCGTGCCGAGCGCCCACCGGTTCGTCCTCGGCGACCACAGCAAGGTGCAGATCCATTCATGACCGTTGTCGCCGACGGCCCGCGCCGCCACCCTGCACGGAGCAATGCCACACATCCGCTAGGAGTCCCTTCGTGAATCGCCATGAGTTCCTCCGGGAACTGCACAAGGCCAGCGCCAACCGCAACTACCTGGAGATCGGGGTCAACGACGGGCGCAGCCTCGCCCTGTCGCGCGTCCCGAGCATCGCGATCGACCCCGCGTTCAAGGTGGTCACGGAGGTGCGGAACGACGTCCACCTGGTGAAGGCCACCAGTGACGACTTCTTCAAGCGCAACAACCCGCTGGCCCACCTGCGCAGCGGCCGCCACCCCCTGCGCAACCTGCGCCGGGGCCGCAAACCCTTCGGCTACTGGCGGCGCACCACCCTCGACCTGTCCTTCATCGACGGCATGCACCTCTTCGAGTACGCGCTGCGCGACTTCATCAACGTCGAGAAGCACTCCGACTGGGCCAGCGTCATCGTCTTCGACGATATGCTGCCGCGCAGCGTCGACGAGGCGGCCCGGGACCGGCACACCAAGTACTGGACCGGTGACGTCTACAAGGTCGTCGAGATCCTCAACCGCTACCGTCCCGACCTGGTGACCGTCCTCGTCGACACCCAGCCCACTGGCCAGCTGGTCGTCTTCGGCGCGGACCACACCAACACCGTGCTCAGCGACAAGTACGACGAGATCATCGCCGAGTTCGAGGTGCCCGACCCGCAGAAGGTGCCCGAGGCGATTCTGGAGCGCGTCCAGGCCGTCAAGCCCGAGACGCTGACCCGCGCGGACTTCTGGCGCCCGCTGGTACGGGCCCGCAACCTCGGCCTCGGCCGCTCCCGCGGCTGGAAGCCGCTGAGCACCGCCCTGGGCCAGATCACCGGCGGTCGCTGAACCCCTCGCCCCGCGCAGGACGCCTCCTCAGGAGAGCGGTCGACCTGCGCGGGGCGCGGTCAGATCCCGTGCTCCGCGCCCACGGCTGCCCTGCGGCCGAGGGTCGCGGCGAGCAAGCGCCTTACCCGGCGGGCGAGTTGGCGTATGAAGCCGGGCCGGGGAGGCCGTACCACCTCGACCGTGCCGGCCGCGGCGCGCAGGGCGAGCGGCAGCGGCAGGAAGCGCGGCTCGTCGGCGTCGGGGGCCAGGCAGAGCGCGGAGCGCCAGGTGGCGCCGTCGAGTCGGTCGACCGGCAGGGCGGCTTCCAGGAGGGCCGAGTCATCGGCGGGGGAGAGCGTGCCCGGGGTCTCCACCGAGGCGTCGGAGGACGTGAGCTTCAGCAGGACGCGGGTCGCGGCAGGGGTGTACAGCGGTAGCGGCGCGCGCAGTCGGCCCGCCGAGGCGTCGGTGTCGTCCGGACTCAACCCGTTCAGGCCGAGCCGCTTGACCGCCCGGTCGACGTCGAGCGAGAGGGTGCCGTGCCGGTCCGTCCAGTACGGCAGCACCACCCGGCCGGCCACCACCCCGGCCGACGTCGCCGCCCGGGCCTTGCGCGGACCCGGACCGACCCGGCTCTCCTTGGTCCAACCGCCCAGCCTGATCCGGGCGTAGGTGTCCCACAGTCCGCCGCGCAGCGGGGCACCGCCGGCCGCGGTGGCCGCGTCGACGGTGACCACGCCGCGCAGCACCAGCCGGACCTGGCCGCTGTCCTCCACCGGCACGATCTCGCGGGTGACCTCGATCGGCTGGAAGTACTGGGCGCCCGTGGCCCGTTCACGCAGGAGCAGGTCCGCGGTCGCCCGGCCGAACCGGCTCACCGCCCCGGCCCCCACCCTGGCGATCGCGTCGGCCACATCGCGGGGCGGCTCGTCCGGACGAGTGCGCACACTGCCGCCGGGATACGTCAACGGCCCACCGTCCGCGGTGAGTTCGGCGGCGAAGTCGAACCGCAGCAGACCGTCCCGCCACTCGACGAGATCGGGCGCCGCAGTCAGTTCGACACCCGCCTCCCACTCCGCGAAGGCCGTCACGTCGGTGAGCCGGTCCGCGGCGACCAGCGCGGCGACCACCTGCTGGGTCGGCTGCAGGCCGGCGGCGACACCGGGTCCGAAGCGCTCCACGACGACCTGGCGGATCTCCTCGAAGAGCTTCCTGCGGTGGTCGTCCGGCAGGGCGAGCAGGCGCCTGCCGCGCAGGCGGTCCACCATCTCCACCCGCAGCCAGCGCCGGTACAACGTGTCCCGCACCGGGCCCGGTTCGGTGTACCGCTCGACGACGTCCAGCGCCTCGCGAAGGTTCTTGTAGTAGGCGGCCGGGTCGAAGGGCTGGATGCCCGCTTTCGACCGGTCGTCGCGCCGGCCGTGGTAGTAGCAGACGTAGTCGCCGATCACGGAGACGCTGGCCGCGCGCAGATAGGCCTCGGTCACGAAGACGTGGTCGTCCAGGCGGCGTCGGCCCTCCGGGAACCGCAGGCCGATGCCGTCGAGGAACGCCTTGCGGTACATCTTGTGCGGGGTGAGGCTGTCGATGAGCGGGGCGTCCTCGACGGTGGCCCGCGGCCGGTTGCGGCGGAACAGTTCCACCGGCACCGGCCGGCCCCGCGCGGCCATCTTGCCGACGACCACGTCGGCGCGGTTGGCCACCCCGTACCCGTACATGCGCTCCAGGGCCTCGTCGCCGAGGAGGTCGTCCTGGTCGACGAACATCACGTACTGCCCGCGGGCGGCGGCGATGCCGACGTTGCGGGGCTTGCCGGACCAGCCGGAGTTGTCCTGGTGGACGACCCGGACCCGGGGGTCCTCGGCGGCGAGCGCGTCGAGGCGGGCCGGGGTGGCGTCGGTGGAGCCGTCGTCGACGAAGATCACTTCGTAGGCGTCGGTCGGCAGGGACTGCTTGAGCAGGGAGGCGATGCAATCGCCGATGCGGGCGCCCGGGTTGTGGACGGGGACGATGACGCTGACCTTGACCGGCATCGGGCTTCCGAGCCCCCTCGGGTCGCTCGCCGAATGGGTGGTGCGGGTGGCCAGATGCTAACCCGGGAGGGGGCTTTGCCCCACGCGCACCTCTCTGACGAGAGGATGACCATGCGGCGTCAGTCGTGTGTCTTGGCGAGGAGTTCGAGGATCTCCGCCGTGGTGCCCCGCTCGCCCAGACGCGGGAAGATCCGCTCGACGCTGTTGTCGTGCGCCTCGGCGCTCAGGTCGCTCATCGCGTCGGTGGCCAGCGTGACGTGGTAGCCGTGCTCGTAGGCGGCGCGGGCGGTGGACTCGACGCCGATGCTGGTCGCGATGCCCGTCAGCACGATCTGCGTGACACCGCGCCGGCGCAGCTGGACGTCGAGGTCGGTGCCGTGGAAGGCGCCCCAGTTGCGCTTGGTGACGGTGATGTCGCCCTCGTGGCCCGCGAGTTCACCGACGATCCGGTCCCAGCCCTCGGGCGGGGTCCCGGTCCGACCGGCGGCCTCGGTACGACCGGAAAGGGCGTCCGCCCCGTCGGCGGCGAACGAGACCCGGACCAGGATCACGGGCAGACCCCGGTCACGGAACGCGTCGGCGAGCCGGGCCGTGCGGGCGACGACCTCCTCGCCGGAGTAGGGCTGGGTGGGCGCGCCGACTATGCCGGCCTGGAGGTCGATCACGACGAGAGCGGTGCGCGGGTCGAGAGCGGTGACGGTCATGGACGTGCCTTTCGGGAGGGTGCGGTGGTGCTGGGGGAGGGGGGATGGGCGGAGGGCGGTTCCCGGCTGTGCCGACTGCCGGGGAGGGGGCTTTTCAGGTGGGGCCTGTCACCCGGCGAATTCCAGGGGCCGTCACTCCTGCGTCAGCCGTTCCAGCAGCGCTAGCCCCTCCAGGAGCTTTCTCCGCTCGTCCTCGGTGAACCGGTCCTGGAGGGCGCGGGCCAGCCACTCCTCGCGTGCCTGCTGGTCACCGTCGACGCGTCGGCGCCCGGCGTCGGTCAGGGTGACGAGCTGGCGGCGGCCGTCGTCGGGATCCTGGCTGCGCCGGATCATCCCCTGCCGGTCGAGCGCGGCGAGCGTGGTGGCCATCGACTGCGGACGTACCCCCTCGGCCGTGGCCAGCGCACTGGCCGTGGCGGCGCCCAGCTTGGCGACCAGGGTGAGCGCGGAGACCTGCGGCGGCGTGAGTTCCTCGTTCTCCGCGACCACCCGGATCCGGCGGCGCAGCCGACTGAACACCACCCGCAGGTCACGGGCGGCCCGGGCGGCCGAGTCGGAGATGCCGGCGGGCGGTTCGGTGGCCGATGCGTCCATGGGGCCACCGTAGAACCGTGATCCCGAAACTGTCCAGTCCAGACTGAACAGTTTCACCTGTAGATCTTTGCGAGCCGGTCGAGCCGGTCGACGGTCGAGCCGGTCGAGCGGACTCTGGGCATCCTCCCTAGGCTGATCCCGTGCGCCTCCTCCTGATGTCCGACACCCACCTCCCCAAGCGCGCCAGGGAACTGCCCGCGCCGCTGCTCGCCGAACTCCCGCGCGCGGACGTCGTGTTGCATGCCGGTGACTGGGTCGACACCGCCACCCTCGACCTGTTGGAGGACCGTTCCCATCGGGTCGTCGGCGTGTACGGCAACAACGACGGGCCGCCCCTGCGCGCCCGGCTGCCCGAGGTGGCGTACGCCGAACTCGGCGGCCTGCGCTTCGGTGTCGTGCACGAGACGGGGGCCGCCCAGGGGCGGGAGGCGCGCTGCGCCGCACGGTTCCCTGACCTCGACGTGCTGGTCTTCGGGCACAGCCACATCCCCTGGGACACCACGGCCGCCACCGGCCTGCGCCTGCTCAACCCGGGCTCTCCGACGGACCGCCGACGCCAGCCGCACTGCACGTACATGACCGCCACGGTCGCGGACGGCCGGCTCACCGAGCTGGAACTGCACCGGCTGCCCCCGAGGTAGCCCACCGGTGTCGGGTAATTCGCTGGATCCGCGGCCACCGCCCGGCTGAGATGGACGGCATGCTGATCGACGCCCCGCTCGTACGCCGTCTGCTCGCCGCCCAGTTCCCGCGGTGGGCGGCGCTGCCCGTCGCCCCGGTTCCGCTGTCCGGCATGGACAACGCGACCTTCCGGCTCGGCGACGACCTGTCCGTGCGGCTGCCGCGCTACGCCCACTGGGTCGGCCAGGTCGAACGCGAGCACCGCTGGCTGCCCCGCCTCGCCCCGCAATTGCCCCTGGCCGTCTCCGAACCGGTCGCGATGGGCGAGCCCGGCGAGGGCTACCCCTACCCGTGGTCCGTCTACCGCTGGCTGGAGGGCGAGACGGCGACCACCGAGAACCTCGCCGATCCCGTGCGTACGGCCCTCGACCTGGCCGGATTCCTGCGCGCGCTGCAGGCCGCCGACGCCACTGGCGGACCCGGTCCCGAGGCCAGCAACGCCTTCCGCGGTGTCCCGATGGGCGACCCGCGCGACTCCATCGCTGTCGAGGCACGCGTCCGGCCCAAGATCGAGAAGCTGAGGAGGAGCGGCCTGGTCGACACCGACGCCCTGACGGAGGTCTGGGAGGCCGCCCTCGCCGCGCCCGCCTGGGACCGGCCCCCGGTGTGGATCCACGGCGACCTCGACACGGGCAACCTCCTGGCCAGGGACGGCCGGCTCAGTGCCGTCATCGACTTCGGCACGCTGGCCGTGGCCGACCCCGCGGTGGATCTGCAGCCCGCCTGGAAGTTCCTGCCGGCCCAGGCACGGGACGTCTTCCGCGAGGCGGTCGGCGCCGACGACGCCACCTGGGCGCGCGGCCGCGGCTGGGCGCTCGCGGGCTCGCTCCCGGTACCGGACGATCCCTTCTTCCGCGACCACCCGGCCCGGATCAAGGCAGCGCTCAACCACCTGGAGCGAATCCTGGCGGACTACCGGGAGACCGGGGCCTGACGGCGTCCGACCAGGTCAGGCTGCCAGGCTCGCCGCCGCCCCAGCGTGGTGGGCAGCAGCTGCGCCCCGTCTACGGGGACGGATGGATCTTCCCCGCCGTGGCCGAGAGCGGCGTACCGCTGCCGCCCCAGCGCAGGGCGATGATCTCGGCCGCGACGGACACGGCGACTTCCTCGGGGGTGCGTGCTCCGAGATCGAGTCCGACGGGGGAGCGGAGGCGGGACAGTTCGGGCTCGGTGAGGCCGGCGTCGACCAGGTGCCGCATGCGGTCGTCGTGGGTACGGCGGCTGCCCATCGCCCCGATGTAGGCGGCCGGGCGGCGCAGCGCCTCCGTCAGCAGCGGCACGTCGAACTTGGGGTCGTGGGTCAGCACGCAGATCACCGTGCGCGCGTCGGTGTCGGTGCCGTGGAGGTAGCGGTGCGGCCAGTCGACGACCACCTCGACGCCCGCCGGGAAGCGTTTCGGCGTGGCGAAGACCGGGCGGGCGTCGCACACGGTGACGCGGTAGCCGAGGAAGCCGCCGATGCGGGCGACGGCGGCCGCGTAGTCGATCGCGCCGAAGACCAGCATGCGGGGCGGCGGGGCGAAGGAGTGGAGGAAGACGGCGACCGTGTCCTCGCGGCGCTCGCCGTGCGGCCCGTAGTGCCGCAACCCCGTTGCTCCCAGGGCGAGTTCGCCGCGGGCGTCGGCGGTGACGGCGAAGTCCAGACCCGCCGAGCCGAGCGTGCCCGAGACCTCGTCGGGGCCGACCGCGAGGGTGGCCCCGCGCGGCGCGGGACCGTCGATCACCGTCGCGACGGTCACCGGACGGCCCGCGGCGACCGCCTCCGCGATCACCGGGAACGTCGGATCGGTCGCCGGGGTGACGGGGCGGACCAGCAGCGTGATCTCGCCGCCGCAGGTGAGCCCGACCGCGAACGCGTCCTCGTCGCTGTACCCGAAGGTCTCAAGGCGTGCCTCGCCGCTCGCCACCACCTCCTGGGCTAGTTCGAAGACGGCTCCCTCGACACAGCCGCCGGACACGCTCCCCACGGCCTCGTCGCCGGGCCCGACCGCCATGGCCGCGCCGGGATCGCGCGGCGCGCTGCGGCTGACGGCGACGACGGTCGCGAGGCCGAACGGCACGCGGTCCGCATACCACTCGCTCAGCCGCGGGAGGATGTCACGCACGCGCCGCTCCTTCGGTCAGGCCAGGTCAGCCGGTGTGCCGACGGCCGGGTCAAGGGTCGCATCCGGGCCGCGAGCGATTCCGGATCACCACGCCTTCCATCATCACCCTCCCGGTTAATCCGTTGGCATCGAGGGCGTCCGTCTGCTGCACTGCTCAGGCACCCGTACCGAAGGACCCGAGGAGCTGAGATGCGCGCACCGTTCATGTCCACCCAGGAAGGTATGACCCCTCACCCAAAGGACATGACGCTTCGTGCACTTGCTCAACCTCGGCATCCTCGCCCACGTCGACGCAGGTAAGACCAGCCTGACCGAGCGGCTGCTGCACACCGTCGGTGTGATCGACGAGATCGGCAGCGTCGACGACGGGAACACCCGTACCGACACCCTCGCGCTGGAGCGCCGGCGCGGGATCACCATCAAGTCCGCCGTCGTCTCCTTCCAGGTCGACGACGTGACGGTCAACCTCATCGACACCCCCGGCCACCCGGACTTCATCGCCGAGGTGGAGCGTGTGCTCGGTGTGCTCGACGGCGCCGTGCTCGTGGTCTCGGCCGTCGAGGGCGTCCAGGCGCAGACGCGCGTCCTGATGCGGACACTGCGCCGGCTGCGCATCCCGACCCTGCTGTTCGTGAACAAGATCGACCGCCGCGGTGCCCGTCAGGACGGTGTGCTGCGCGAGATCGCCGACCGGCTCACACCGGCGATCGTGCCCATGGGCACCGCCGAGGGACTCGGCACGTCCGATGCCCGCTTCACCGGGGGACTCGCCCCGAGCGCGCTGGACGTCCTGGCCTCCCAGGACGACGAGGTGCTGTCCGCGTACGTCGAGGGCACCCTCTCGCCCGACCGTCTCCGCGCGGCGCTGGTCACCCGCACCCGCCGGGCCCAGGTCCATCCGGTGTACTTCGGCTCCGCGATCACCGGCGCGGGCGTCCGCGAACTGGTCGCCGGGATCGGGGAGTTGCTGCCGCCGGCCGACGGGGACTGCGAAGGGCCGGTCTCCGGCACGGTGTTCAAGGTGGAGCGGGGTCCGGCGGGGGAGAAGGTGGCGTACGCCCGGATCTTCGACGGCACCCTGCGCACCCGCGACCGCGTCCCCTTCGGCGCGACAGGGACGCGGGACGGGGCCCGCCCAGAGGGCAGGGTCACCGCGATCACCGTCTTCGACCACGGCACCGATGTCCGTCACGACGCCGTCCCCGCCGGCCGCATCGCCCGGCTGTGGGGTCTGACCGACGTACGGATCGGCGACACGATCGGCGAACCCCGCGACACCCAGGGGCACTTCTTCGCCCCACCGACCCTGGAGACGGTCGTCGTCCCGGGCCCGGACACCGACCGCGGGGAACTCCACCTCGCCCTCGGTCAACTCGCCGAGCAGGACCCGCTGATCGACCTGCGCCACGACGAACTACGCCGTGAACTCTCCGTGTCGCTGTACGGCGAGGTGCAGAAGGAGGTCATCCAGGCGACGCTCGCCGACGAGTACGGACTCGACGTCACCTTCCGGGAGACGACCACCATCTGCGTCGAGCGACCGGCCGGCTCCGGCGCGGCGGTCGAGTACAACAAGAAGGACGACAACCCGTTCCTCGCGACGGTCGGTCTGCGCGTCGACCCCGCCCCGACCGGCTCCGGCGTCGCCTTCCGCCTTGAGGTGGAGCTGGGCTCCATGCCGTACGCCTTCTTCAAGGCCGTCGAGGACACGGTCCGCGAGACCCTCGGACAGGGCCTGTGCGGCTGGCGGGTCCCGGACTGCACGGTGACCATGACCCACTGCGGCTACTCGCCCCGGCAGAGCCACGCCCACCAGGGCTTCGACAAGAGCATGTCCAGCACCGGCTACGACTTCCGGGGCCTGACCCCGCTCGTCCTGGTCGAGGCGCTGAAACGGGCGGGGACGCGCGTGTACGAGCCGATGCACGCGTTCCGTGTCGAGGCCCCGGCCGACACCCTGGGCGCGCTGCTGCCGGTGCTGACCTCACTGCGGGCGGTGCCGGAGAGCACCGAGACGCACGGAAGCGTGTGTGTGCTGTCGGGCGCGGTACCGGCCGGCCGCGTGCACGAACTGGGCCGTCGGATCCCCGGACTCACGCGCGGCGAGGGCGAGTTGGAGAGCGTCTTCGACCACTACGCGCCGATCACGCACGGCACGGTGCCGGCCCGGCCGCGCACCGACCACAACCCTCTCGACCGCCGGGAGTACCTGTTGAACATGAGCCGACGAGTGGGCAGTTGAGGTGACTGGGGCGAAACAGGTCCGAAAATCCTGAAACTTACTCAAGAGTCAGAAGTATTGACGGTATCGGGAAATCCCCGGACTGTAGTGGACATGCCGAATATCCGGGCTCGTCTGCTCGTGGTTCTGGTTGTCCTCTGCGGATTCCTGACGGTGGCGGGTGCCTCGCCCGCCACCGCCGCCACCGTCCCCGACTCCCTCTCGTTCGACGGCACGACTCTCACCGTGTCGAACGGCCGCTTCGTCGACGCCACCGGCCGCGAGGTCGTCCTGCGCGGCTACAACGTCTCCGGCGAGACCAAGCTCGACGAGAACAGCGGCCTGCCCTTCGCCTCGGTGGCCGACGCCAAGAAGTCGGCGACCGCGCTGCGCGCCCTCGGCGGCGGCAACGCGGTCCGCTTCCTGCTGTCCTGGGCCTACGCCGAACCCGTGCGCGGCCAGGTGGACACGGGCTACCTGGCCGCCGCGACCGCGCAGATGCAGGCCTTCCTCGACGCCGGCATCCGCGTCTACCCCGACTTCCACCAGGACCTCTACTCCCGGTACCTGTTCAACTCCGGCAGCTGGTACACGGGTGACGGAGCCCCCAAGTGGGCGGTGGACCTGGGGAGTTACCCCCAGGAGTACTGCGGGATCTGCTTCTTCTGGGGACAGAACATCACCGGCAACGCGGCCGTGACCAAGGGGCAGTACGACTTCTGGCACAACAACTACGGCTTGCAGGACGCCTTCCTCGCGACGGCGCAGTCCACCATGACCTACCTCGCGCAGCACCTCACCACCGCCGAGTTCGCGGGTGTCGTCGGCTTCGACCCGTACAACGAGCCGTTCGCCGGCACCTACGACTCCGGCCAGGCCTCCCGGACCTGGGAGGCGAACCTGCTGTGGCCCTTCTACCAGAAGTTCCGGGCCCGGATGGACGCGGCAGGCTGGCAGAGCAAGCCTGCCCTCGTCGAGCCGAACCTCTTCTGGAACTCCAACATCGACTCCCAGAAGCAGGAGGGCGGCCTGCTGGACGCGGGCGCGCTCGGCTCGCGCTACGTCTTCAACACCCACTTCTACGATCAGAAGGCCATCTCCGGCATCCTCATGTGGGGCAACGCGTCCGACGGCCAGTACGCGACCGACTTCGGCAGGATCCGCGACCGGGCCTCGGCCGCCGGGACCACGGCGATCGTCAGTGAGTTCGGGCACCCCCTGAACGGGACGGTCGCGGGCAAGGCGCCGACGGTCCTGAAGGCGATGTACCAGGCACTGGACTCCCGTGTCCCCGGGGCGAGTTGGTGGGCCAGCCCGGCGAACTCCGGTCCAGTCCTGTCCGGTTCCCAGTGGCAGTGGGACATCTACAACGGCCGTCACCACGAGCTGATGAACGACAACCCCGACAAGGTGCTGACGTCCGGTGACGCCTGGAACGACGAGGATCTCTCCGCCGTCAGCATGAACGACGCCGGCACGGTGGCCCTCCGCCAGGACGCCCGGCTCCTTGACCGGATCTACCCGAGCGCGACCTCCGGCTCCACGGCCGCGTTCACCTACGAGGACCGCTCCCGGGACGGGTCGACGACCCTGACCTGGAACCCCGTACCGAGTTCGCTCCCGAACGTGACCTCGCTGGTGGGCTCCGGCCAGTACAGCCTGCTGGTGTGGCGCTCGGGCAGCGCCACGGCACCCACCGAACTGCACCTCCCGGCGTCCTTCCCGACCGCCACGACCACGGTCGTCTCCGACCTGGGCACGGTGTACGCGCCGCCCGCCTACACCTCGTCGACCCCGGTCGGCGTGGCCTTGGAACCGGGCGGCACCGGCAGCCGCCGGCTGCTGCTGACGGACTCCGACTCCGGCGTACTGCACTACGCGCTGGTGACCAACGGAGCCACCTCGCCGTCCGCCGCGCTGCTGAGCGCGGCGAAGTCCGAGCTGGCGGCCTGGGCGGCTGCGAGGTTCTGAGAAGGGTGACTGGGAAGAGGCTCTGATTAAGGAAAGGTCCGGCCAGGCCCTGCACCGGTCGACTCCGGTGAGGGTCGGCCGGTTCTCCTCTAGGTGATGGGAAAGTCGAAATAGGTGTCCGGGAACGGTTCGGCTTCGAGTGTGTAGTGCCACCACTCGCAGGCATAGGAGCGAAAGCCGCAGGTCTCCATGATGGAGCGGAGATACTGGCGGTTCGCCGCCTCGGCTTCCGTGACGCCTTTCGCCCCGTGATGGGAGATCGGATCCATCAGGTCATGGCCGCCTCCCATGAGTGCCAGTTCATCCGTCTCCAGGTGAAACAGCGTCAGGTCGACGGTGCTTCCGCGGCTGTGACCCGACCGGGCGGCCACATAACCCAGGTCGAACATCCCGGCTCTGTCGATGTTCGGATAGTGGCGAAGCTTCGTCCGGCCGTCCTCCGGCTGTTGTGACCATCGGAGAAAGCGGTCCACGGCACGTTGCGGGCGATAACCGTCCCAGAGAAGCAGGCCGAAGCCGAGGGACTCGGCCTTCTCCTGAGCCTTCTCCAGAGCCGCGCACACATCCCGCGTACCGACGATTCGGTTGGCCAGATACCCGTCCACCGGCTTGCCGGTGAAGTTGTCCCAGGTGGCGTACTTGGCGTCCCAGCGTATTCCGGACACCACCTCGTCCACGAAGACGAAATCCTCGTTCATCGCATCTTCCCCGTCAGTGCCAACGACACCACCCGGTCGATCACCTCGGAAAGCGGCAGGCCGGCGGCCGCCATCATCCTCGGATAGCGGCTGTACGAGGTCAGGCCGGGCAGGGTGTTGACCTCATTGAGGACGACTTCTCCGTCCTCCCTGAGGAACATGTCCACCCGCGAAAGTCCCGTGCAACCCAACGCGCGGTACACCGCCTTCGCGGTCTCCTGGACGAGCGAACGCGACTCCGCCGGAATGTCGGCCGGAACGATCGGTGTGGAGTTCTCGGAACCGCTTTCGGGCTCGTCCTCCTGGTGGATGCGGAAGAACCCGTGCGAGAGGGAAATGTGGTCCACCTCGCCGGCGAACAGTTCCAGCTCGTTCCCGAGAATGGCGCACCCGATCTCGCTGCCGACGACGGCCTCTTCGATCAGCACCTTCGAGTCGTACCGCCGTGCGTTCTCCAGGGCGCTCAGCAGCTCCTCTTTTCGGGACACCTTGCTGACGCCGAAGGACGACCCCGAACGGGCCGGTTTCACGAAGACCGGATAGGTGAGTCGGTCGGGGTCGATCTTCTCGTGCGCCATGACGGTCCAGAAGGTCGGCGTGGCGATGCCCGCGCTCCTGGCGACGAGGTAGGCGAGAGACTTGTCCATGCACAGCGCGGAACTCTGCACATCGCAGCCGACGTAGGGGATGCCGGAGAGCTCCAGCAAGCCCTGCACCGCACCGTCCTCGCCGAGCTTGCCGTGCAGGACGGGCAGTACGAGGTCCAGGCCGATCGTCTCGTACCGTCCCTGGTCCAGGACGAGCAGACCGCGGGCGCTCCTGTCCGGGGACAGCAGGGCCGGCCTGCACCTGCCGGCCTCCCAGTCCGGGCCGGGCCCGTCGCAGAGCTGCCAGGCACCGCTCATCGTGATCCCGACATAGAACGGTTCGTACTTCTCGAGGTCGAGGTTTCGGGCGACCTCCTGCGCGGACTTGACGGAGACGGGGTGCTCCTCGGAGGAGCCGCCGAATATGACGCCGACCTTCAACCTAGCCATGCTGACTCCTGCTTTCGAATTTCAGGCAGTTGGAGAGGGAGTTCTCGACCATGTCGCTGAGGGCGTGGTCCGTGTAATAGGCGGTGTGCGGACTGATCAGCACATTCGGCAGACTCTGCAGCCGCAGCAACGGCTTGCTGTCGATGGGTTCGTCCCTGTGGTCGGCGTAGAAAATGCCTTCCTCTCCTTCGAGGACGTCCAGCGCCGCGCCGCCCAGCCTGCCGCTCTCCAATGCCTCCACGAGGGCCTCGGTGTCGATGAGCGCGCCACGTCCGGTATTGACGATCAGCGCGCCATGTTTCATCTGCTCCATGCGCCGCCGATCCAGCAGATGGCGTGTCTCCGCGTTGAGCGGTGCGTGGAGCGTGACCATGTCGCTCAGCTTCAGCAATTCGTCGAGCGGTACGTAATCGGCGGTGGATCCGGGGCGATTGTCATGGGCCAGGATTCGGCAGCCGAAACCTCGGAGCCTGTCCATGACCGCCGAGCCGATGCGGCCCGTGCCGATGACTCCGACGGTCAGATCACGGAGTTCCTTCCCGCGCAGTTCACTCAGTCGGTAATCATGCGTGTCCGTGCGACGGATGATGGATTTCGCGTCGCGCACCGCCATCAACATCAGCATCAAGGTGTAGTCCGCCACGCTGTCCGGCGAGTAGCTGACGTTCTCGACGGAAATGCCGACACTGTTCGCGTAGTCCACATCGATGTGGTTGTAGCCGATGCTCCTCGTGGAGATGTACGTCACGCCGGCTCGGGCAAGTGCACGGAGAGTGACATTGGTTATGTGCGTCTTGTGGCCGACGCTGATGCATCTGCTGCCGGAGGCCAGCTCAATGGTTGTCGTGGACACCGGCGCCTCGGTAATGATCGGCGTTACGCCGAATCGAGGCGTCAGCTCTCGGAACAAGACGGCTTCATCTGGGCCGCACCCGTACATGGTGATACGGAGCGGTTCGCTGTCGCTGTCGGTCATGCCCACAGTCAAGGGGGCGTGGTGTTGCCCGGACGTATGTGGTTTTCGATATGCCTGCGATACGCGGTGCTGCCTTGACTGGAGACATGCCTTTCCAAGAAACAGCCTCCATGAGAGCCCGGTCATGATCCCGCTCGGCCTTGGCGAGATCGCCGCGGTCGTCGGCGGGGTCATCGAGGGCGACGACGCGGTGAAGGTCACCGCGCCGGCGGTGCTCGACGGCCGGCAGGCCGAGCCGGGCGGCCTCTTCGTGGCCTTCACCGGCGAGCACGTCGACGGCCACGACTACGTCGGCCAGGCGAGCCGGGCCGGCGCGGTGGCCGTGCTCGGCTCCCGGCCCACACCGCTCCCGACCGTCGTGGTCGAGGACGTCCGGGCCGCGCTGCAGGTGCTCGCGGCCCACGTCGTGGCCCGGCTGCGCGACGGACTGACCGTCGTCGCGGTGACCGGTTCCCAGGGCAAGACCGGTACCAAGGATCTGCTGGCGGCCGTGCTGTCGAGCACCGCGCCGACGACCGCCACCGTCGGCTCGCTCAACAACGAACTCGGCGTGCCGCTCACCATGCTGCGGGCAAGCACAGCCACCCGGTTCCTCGCCCTGGAGATGGGCGCGCGTCACGTCGGCGACATCGCCCGGCTCACGGACCTGGTCGCGCCCGACATCGCCGTGGTCCTCAACGTCGGTCAGGCCCACCTCGGCGAGTTCGGGTCGCGCGCGGCCATCGCCAGGACCAAGGGCGAGTTGGTGCGGGGGCTGGCGCCCGGCGGCACCGCCGTCCTCAACGCCGACGACCCGCGCGTGGCCGCGATGCGTACGCTCACCGACGGTCCGGTGCTGACCTTCGGCCGGGCGGAACACGCCGATGTGCGGGTGCTCGACCTGACCCTTGACCGGCTCGGCCGTCCGTCCTTCACGCTGCGGACCGCCGACGCCTCGGCCCACGTGACGCTGCCGTTGACCGGCGCCCACCAGGCACTGAACGCGTCGGCCGCCGCCGCGGCGGGGCAGGCGGCCGGCATACCCCTCGATGTGGCCGCGGACGCACTCGCCACCGCCTCGCTCTCGAAGTGGCGTATGGAGCGGCGGGACCTCGCCGGTGGCGCGACGCTGCTCAACGACTCCTACAACGCCAACCCCGACTCGACCCGCGCCGCCCTGGACGCGTTGGCGGCGATCCACGGCGGCCGTCGTATCGCCGTACTCGGCGCGATGCTCGAACTCGGCGCCGACAGCGAGGCCGAACACCACGCCGTCGGGGCGTACGCCGCCTCCCGGGCCGATGTGGTGGCCGTGATCGGCGAGACCGCCCGGCCGCTCGCCGACGGCGCGGGGGAGCGCGCGGTGCTGCTGGCCGACAACGACGCGGCCGTCGACTGGCTGCGCGGCCATCTCGTCGCCGGCGATGTGGTGCTCGTCAAGGCCTCGCGCGGGGCGCGCCTCGACGAAGTGGCCGCCGCGCTGCGGTAGTTGGGCGGGGTGACGTGACGCTGGTCGAGGTTGGGCGTATCGAGGTGCGCCACTCCGGCTCGGCCCGCATGACAGCCGGGCCGGAGTTCCACGCTCAGGGTTTGCGCCGCCTCACGTAGCTCAGCGTCCGCGCCGCCTCATGTAGAGGTCGAACGCCCGGTAGACCATCGGCCGCAGGGGCAGGTCCCACTCGCCGACGTACCGCACCGCCCGGCCGCCGGTGCCGACCTTGAACCGGATCAGCCCGACGTGCGGGTCGTCGGCGTCGAGGGTGGGGGTGATGCCGCGCAGGTCGTAGACATCGCAGCCGGCCGCCAGTGAGTCGCGGATCATCGCCCACTGGCAGGCGTTGGAGCCACGCACCTCGCGCTTCTGGGTGGAGGAGGCGCCGTAGGAGTACCACGCGTGCGCGCCGACGCGGACCAGGACGGTGGCGGCGACCAGGTCGCCCTCGTGGTGGGCGAGGTAGAGCCTGATCCGATCGGGATCCTCTGTGCTCAGCGCCGCGAACATGGTCTCGAAGTAGCGCAGCGGGCGGGGTGTGAAGCGGTCCCGCTCGGCGGTGTGGACGTAGAGGTCGTGGAACGCCTTCAGGTCCCGACCGGGCGTGCTCCCGACCGTGACCTCGACGCCCTCCTTGGCCGCCTTCTTGATGTTGCGGCGCCATTGCTGGTTCATCCCCTTGAGCAGGTCGTCCTCGGACCTGCCCGCAAGCGGGATCTCGTACTTGAACTGCGGATGCCCGACCCCGAAGCCGTCCTCCGGGTTCTGCGGCAGCCAGCCCGCGCCCCTGAGCCGGTCCGCCACGCGCGCGCCGACCGGGTCGGACCAGTCGCCGGACATCTCGGTCAACCGCCTGATGCCCGGGTCGGTCATACCCTCCTTGACCTGGGCGGCGCCCCAGGTGTTCGTGCGCACCGGCGGCCCGAGCCGGATCGCGAACGCGCCGTGCGCCTTGAGATACGCGGCCAGCGGGTCGAGCCACGCGTCGATCTCGCCGGTCCAGTCGATGACCGGGCCCTCGGGCAGATAGGCCAGTGTGTAGCGGTCGAGCCGCGGCACCGGGCGGTGCAGGACGAGCCCGGCACCGACCAGCCGCCCGCGGTCGTGCCAGCCGAGGGACTCGCTGCGCCACTCGGTCTTGACGTGACCCCAGGCCGGGGTCTGCAGAAAGCTGACCGACCGCTGCGCCCGCACGAACGCCAAGTGGTCGGCGGCGCTGATCGGCCTGACGGTCAGGTTCACGCCCGCGGGGGTTCGTACCGTTTCGCTGTAGGACATGTCTTCAGCCAAGGCAGCGCGGTGTTGCCGGTGCGTATGCGGTTTTCGGTACGGCGACGATATGCGCCGGCTCCTAGCATTGAAGGCATGCGCGAAAGGCAGGAGATCGTGGACAGGGCTCCCGGGATGAGCGCTCGTCTCAAGCTCACCCTCAGCTACGCCGGATTCCTCATGCTCGCCGGCGTCCTGCTGCTCACCGCTGTGTGGATGTTCCTCCTGCGGTACGTCCCCAATCGCGCGATGCTCATCAACCCCGACGACAGGACGCACGGCGTCTTCCCCATCCGGTCCGCCCTCCTGGGCGTCTTCGCTCCGAGGGCGGCTGCGGTCCTGGCGTTCCTGCTGGTCTTCGGGCTCCTGGGAGGCTGGATCCTCGCCGGCCGTATGCTCGCCCCCCTGACCCGGATCACGGAGGCCACCCGCACGGCCACGAGCGGATCGCTCTCCCATCGGATCCGGCTGCCGGGCCGCAAGGACGAGTTCCGCGAACTCGCCGACGCCTTCGACACGATGCTCGCCCGGCTCGAAGCGCACGTCGCCGAACAGCAGAGATTCGCCGCCAACGCCTCCCACGAACTGCGCACACCGCTGGCCGTCTCGAAGTCACTGATCGATCTGGCCCGCACCGACCCGCATCACGACAGCGGCCAGATCATCGAACGTCTCCACGCCGTCAACACCCGAGCGATCGATCTCACCGAGGCCCTGCTCCTGCTCACCCGCGCCAACCAGCGGTCCTTCACCCGAGAGCCCGTCGACCTCTCCCTCGTGGCGGAGGAGGCCGCCGAAACCCTCCTGCCGCTCGCGGAGAAGCAGGGCGTCACCATCGAGACCTGCGGCGACATCGCCCCCACGATCGGATCGCAGGCGCTCCTGCTGCAGCTGATCACGAACCTCGTGCAGAACGCGATCGTGCACAACCTGGCGAAGGACGGCACCGTGTGGGTGACCACCGAGGTTCGCCCCGAGACCGTGGTGGTCACCGTCGAGAACACCGGCGAGATCCTCGCCCCCCAGCTGGTCTCGACCCTCACCGAGCCGTTCCAGCGCGGCACCAAGCGCATTCACGCCGACCACGCGGGCGTCGGCCTGGGCCTGGCGATCGTCAAGACCATCGTCCTCGCGCACGACGGAACCCTCACCCTCGCCCCGAGGCAGGCCGGCGGGCTCCGCATCGCGGTGGAACTGCCCGCCGCGCCGAGCGTCCTTCCGCGCCGCTGAGGAAGGGGGCGCCCTTCTCGCCGACGCCGATGACACGACAAACTGTCGTATCAGGCGGCGAGGGAGGAATCAGTGGCGGGCAGGCTCAGGGCCCCGACCGGACGCTACGGCGGCAAGTCGGCCACGGAACGGCAGGCCGAACGGCGCAGGAGATTCCTCGACGCCGCCTTAGACCTGTTCGGCGACAGACCCGGCTACCGCGCCACCACGGTCGCGGCGCTGAGCGAGGCCGCGGGACTCTCGACGCGACAGTTCTACGAGGAGTTCCGCACCCTCGAAGACGTGCTCGCCGCGCTCCATCTCCAGGTCAACGGATGGGCCGAGGACGCAGTCCTGGCCGCGTTCGCCGAGGCCCGCGACCTCCCGCTCGCCGAGCGTGTCACCGCGATGTTCAAGGCCTACGCCGCGAACGTCAGCGCCGATCCGCGCCGGATCCGCATCACCTTCGTGGAGATCATCGGCGTCAGCCCACGCCTGGAGGAGCAGCGCCTGGCCCGCCGCTCCCGCTGGGTCGACCTGATCTGCGCCGAATGCGACGCGTCCGCCGCCCGGGGCCAGGCGGCCCAGCGCGACTACCGCATCGCCGCGACCGCCTTCATCGGCAGCGTGAACGGCCTGCTCCACGACTGGAGCGCCGGATGGCTGGAGGCGACCCTGGACGAGGTCGTCGACGAACTGGTCCGGCAGCTGCTCGGGATTCTGCGGCCGGAGGGCTGGTCCCCGGAGGTCGAGTGAGCCCACCGCCCGACCTGCCGGCTCACCCCCTCGGCCGACCGTCGCACCTGCACGCCCGCTCCCTCAAGCGCCCAGCCTTTCCACCGCCTTCACCACCGGCGCCACGCCGTCCTCGGCACGGATCCGCGCACCCCACTCCGCCGCCCGGCGCCCCAACTCCGCGTCCCGCGTGGCCCGTTCGAGCGCCGTAGCCAGCGTGTCGGTGGTGAGGCGACGCAGTGGAACCGCACACGGAGCGACTCCGAGGCGGACCAGGCGTGCCGACCAGAAGGCCTCGTCGAACTGGATCGGCACCGGCACCGCGGGGACCCCGGCCCGCAGGCCCGCGCCGGTCGTGCCCGCGCCCGCGTGGTGGACCACGGCGGCCATGCGCGGGAACAGGGCGGAGTGCGGGATCTCGTCCACGGTCAGCATGTCGTCGCCGGACGCCTCCAGACCGCCCCAGCCCCGCTGGATCACCCCGCGCAGTCCGGCCCGACGCAGGGCGCGCACGACGTCGGCGCTGAGCCGCCCGGGATCGGGCACGGTCGCGCTGCCCAGGCCGACGTACACCGGTGGCGGACCGGCGTCGAGGAAGTCCCGTACCGGGGTGGGCAGTTGGGTTTCGACGTCGTACGGCCACCAGTAGCCCGCGATGTCGAGTCCCGCCCGCCAGTCGGCGGGTCGCGGCACCACCAGTGGGCTGAAGCCGTGCAGGACCGGCGGCGCCAGTCGCTCGCGGGCCCGCCAGGCCGTGACGGCGCCCATGCGTGGCAGTCCCAGCCGGTCCCGTACGGCGGGCAGGGTCCCGGCGAAGACCTGCTGCACGGCCAGGTTCACGACCTGACCGGCGATGCGGTTGCCGGTGGCCCCCAAGGACCGGGCGCTGAGCATCGGTGGCGCGAACTCCTGTGTGGGGCTGAGGGGTTGGAGGGGGACGTCCAGGCTCGGGAGGGACAGACCCTCGGCGATCGTGTGCCCGAGCGGAGCCACGGACGGGGCCAGGAGCAGCAGGTCGCTCGATCGGGCCGCCACCACGAGGTCGTCGGCCATCCGCCCGACGACATCCCGCGCCATCGAGACGAGACGCACGAGTTTGCCCATGCCGGTCGCGCTGTCGTGCAACCCTCGCCCGCGTGAGGACTCCAACTCCGCCCGCGGGTCCACCGGCAGGGGATGGAAGCGGACTCCGGACCCCGCCACCAGCGGCTCGAACCGGGCGTGCGTGACCAGGGTGACCTCGTGCCCGGCCCGGGAGAGCCCGTGCCCGAGCCCGGTGTAGGGGGCCACGTCGCCCCGGGAGCCCGCCGTCATGATCGCTACCCGCACGATGGTCAAGTATGGGCCCGCGACGCGTCGCAGGGCGACAACGCCCCGGCAACAACGGCCACTTCACGCCTGTCACATCCGTTGACTTCCGTCTCCCCCTGGCTCTACTTTCGGCGCGCAACGCGTTCGGTTAACCGATCCACGTTCGAGATACCGACCACATTGGCCCTCTCGATCACCGTGACCGCCCTTCCCCATCCACGACCGTCTTCGGGACCCACGCCGAAGGAGCCGCATGAACCCCCCGACGCTCACCATCCACCGAGGTCTCGTCCGACGCTGCAGAGCCGCCGCCGTCCGACTCCTCGTCCTCGCCCTGAGCGCGGCCGCCGCGCTGCTGTTCGCCGGTCCCGCCCCGGCGCAGGCGGCGACGAGCCGTCAGATTGCCGTGCCCACCGCCCCCATGGGCTGGGCCTCCTGGAACAGCTTCGCCGCGAAGATCGACTACAACGTCATCAAGCGGCAGGTCGACGCGTTCGTCGCCGCCGGGCTGCCCGCGGCCGGGTACAAGTACATCAACATCGACGAAGGCTGGTGGCAGGGCACCCGCGACAGTGCGGGCAACATCACCGTCGACACCGGCGAGTGGCCCGGCGGCATGAGCGCCATCGCCGACTACATCCACAGCAAGGGCCTCAAGGCCGGCATCTACACCGACGCCGGCAAGGACGGCTGCGGCTACTACTACCCGACGGGCCGCCCCGCCGCTCCGGGCAGCGGCAGCGAGGGCCACTACGACCAGGACATGCTGCAGTTCTCCCAGTGGGGCTTCGACTTCGTGAAGGTCGACTGGTGCGGCGGCGACGCGGAAGGCCTCGACGCGGCGACGACGTACACGTCGATCAGCTCCGCGGTGACGAAGGCGACGGCCGCGACCGGCCGCCCGCTCACCCTCTCCATCTGCAACTGGGGCTACCAGAACCCCTGGAACTGGGCGCCGGGCCTGGCACCCATGTGGCGGACCAGCACCGACATCGTCTACTACGGCAACTCACCGTCGATGACGAACCTGCTGTCCAACTTCGACCAGACCCTGCATCCGACCGCGCAGCACACCGGCTACTACAACGACCCGGACATGCTGATGGTCGGCATGACCGGCTTCACCGCGGCCCAGAACCGCACCCACATGAACCTCTGGGCGATCTCCGGCGCACCCCTCCTGGCGGGCAACGACCTGACCACGATGACCTCCGAGACCGCCGGGATCCTGACCAACCCCGAGGTCATCGGTGTCGACCAGGACGCGCGCGGGCTCCAGGGCGTCAAGGTCGCCGAGGACACGACCGGACTCCAGGTCTACGGCAAGGTGCTCAGCGGTTCCGGCAACCGTGCCGTCGTCCTCCTCAACCGCACCTCCTCCGCCCAGAACATCACCGTTCGCTGGTCCGACCTCGGTCTGACCAACGCCGGCGCGACCGTCCGCGACCTGTGGGCGCGCGCCAACGTCGGTACCCACGGCACGAGTTACACCACCGGCGTCCCGGCGGGCGGCTCGGTGCTGCTGACCGTCACCGGCGGCACCGAGGCGTCGAGCAGCACCTACACCGGCACCTCCAGCTTCTCGGGCGTGGTCGCCGGCAGCACCGGCGTGAAGACCGTGGACGTCGCCTACACCAACAACACGTCCACCGCCCGCGCCGCGACCCTCAAGGTCAACGGCCAGGGCACGACGGCGGTCTCCTTCCCGCCCACCGGCTCCGCGCAGGGCACCATCTCCGTCCAGGTCGGCCTGGCGAAGGGCTCCGCCAACACGTTGACCTTCACCGGCGCCCCGACCCTGGCCGACATCACCGTCCGCCCACTACCGGGAGCCAACGGCACCCAGGTCATCGGCGCCCAGTCCGGCCGCTGCCTGGACATCTACAACAACACCATCACCAACGGCACCCAGTCCGAACTCTGGGACTGCAACGGCGGCCAGAACCAGTCCTGGACGTACACCTCCCGCAAGGAACTCGTGGTGTACGGCAACAAGTGCCTGGACGCCTACAACCTCGGCACCACCAACGGCACCAAGGTCGTGATCTGGGACTGCAACGGCCAGAACAACCAGAAGTGGAACGTCAACTCCGACGGCACCCTCACCAACATCAACGCGGGCCTGTGCCTGGACGCCTACAACGGCGGCACCGCCAACGGCAGCCAACTCGTGCTGTGGACCTGCAACGGCGGTACCAATCAGCAGTGGTCGCTGTCGTAGGACAGCCCCTAGGCGCACACGAGCAGCAGAACGGCCGTGACCGCGGCGCACGTCAGCAGCCAGCAGGCCAGCAGGCGGCGCCGCAGGTCGCGGTACGCCTCCTCGTACTCGCCCCGCACCTCCCGGGCGCGCTCTGCGGTGCGCTGCCAGGAGGCGCGGGCGAGCGCGAGGTACTCGGCCTCGAACCGCCGCTCCACCTCGGTTCGTTGATGCTCCGTCAGCCAGACCAGCGAAGCGGTGAAGCGCATGGCGGCAGCGTGCCCCTGTTCGCGCTCGGCGGCGAGGAGCAGATGGCCCTCGATCTCGTTGAGGAACTCCCTTGTGTCCACCGGGTGTTCGTCCATCGCCGTCACTGTGTCGTCAACTCCCGTTCGGCTGCTGGGCGTTCGGGGTGGTGTAGGTCGAACGCCGGTGACTCGCTCCGGATGCGGGGGAGGGAGACGAAGTTGTGGCGTGGGGGCGGGCAGGAGGTCGCCCACTCCAGGGAGCGGCCGTAACCCCAGGGATCGTCTGTCCCGACCGGCTTGCCGTACTTCGCGGTCTTCCAGACGTTGTAGAAGAAGGGGAGGAGGGACGAGCCGAGGAGGAACGAGGAGATGGTCGAGACGGTGTTGAGGGTGGTGAGCCCCTCCGCGGCCAGGTAGTCGGGGATCCGGCGCTGCATTCCGTTCGCGCCCAGCCAGTGCTGGACGAGGAAGGTGCCGTGGAAGCCGATGAACAGCGTCCAGAAGGTGATCTTGCCGAGCCGCTCGTCGAGCATCTTGCCGGTCATCTTCGGCCACCAGAAGTGGAAGCCGGCGAACATCGCGAAGACGACCGTGCCGAAGACGACGTAGTGGAAGTGGGCGACGACGAAGTAGCTGTCGGAGACGTGGAAGTCGATGGGCGGGGAGGCGAGCATCACGCCGGTCAGGCCGCCGAAGACGAACGTCACGAGAAAGCCCATGACCCAGAGCATCGGGGTCTCGAAACTCAAGGACCCCTTCCACATCGTTCCGATCCAGTTGAAGAACTTCACGCCGGTCGGCACGGCGATGAGGAACGTCATGAAGGAGAAGAACGGCAGCAGGACTCCGCCGGTGACGTACATGTGGTGGGCCCACACCGTCACCGAGAGGCCGGCGATGGCGATGGTGGCGCCGATCAGGCCCATGTAGCCGAACATCGGCTTGCGGGAGAAGACCGGGATGACCTCGGAGATGATGCCGAAGAACGGCAGCGCGATGATGTACACCTCTGGATGGCCGAAGAACCAGAAGAGGTGCTGCCACAGCAACGCCCCGCCGTTGGCGGCGTCGAAGACGTGTGCTCCGAATTTCCGATCCGCCTCCAGCGCGAACAGCGCGGCGGCGAGCACGGGGAAGGCCAGCAGCACGAGCACGGCGGTCAGCAGCACGTTCCACACGAAGATCGGCATGCGGAACATGGTCATGCCCGGGGCGCGCATGCAGATGATGGTGGTGATGAAGTTGACCGCACCCAGGATGGTGCCGAAGCCGGAGAAGGCCAGGCCCATGATCCACAGGTCGGCGCCGATGCCCGGCGAGCGGACCGCGTCCGACAGCGGGGAGTAGGCGAACCAGCCGAAGTCGGCCGCGCCCTGCGGGGTGAGGAAGCCGCCCACGGCGATGGTCGAGCCGAACAGGTACAGCCAGTAGGCGAACATGTTCAGCCGCGGGAAGGCGACGTCGGGGGCGCCGATCTGGAGCGGCATGATCCAGTTCGTGAAGCCGGCGAACAGCGGCGTCGCGAACATCAGCAGCATGATCGTGCCGTGCATCGTGAACGCCTGGTTGAACTGCTCGTTCGACATGATCTGCAGACCGGGCCGGGCGAGCTCGGCGCGCATCAGCAGCGCCATCACGCCGCCGATCAGGAAGAACGCGAACGACGTGACGAGGTACAGCGTTCCGATGGTCTTGTGGTCCGTGGTGGTCAGCCACTTGATGACCTGGCGATCGAGGATCCGGCGATCGGGGTCCTGGCGATTGAGGTTCTTCACGCCCCGCCTGTGTCCGCTCCCGCCCCACCGGTCACACTCGGGGAACGCGAGGTGAATCACGGAATCGGGGTGTGACGTTCCGGCCGGTGCCGGACACGTACGGGTCATGAGCAACGACGAGTTCTTCGCCGCTGCCTATCGCGAGCACTACTGGGCGGTCAGCCGCTACGTCGCGCGGCGACTGGACGGGCGTACCAGCGAGGTGGAGGAAGTGGTGGCGGAGGTGTTCACGGTCGCCTGGCGACGCCGGGCCGACCTGCCGGGGTCCCCGCTGCCGTGGCTGTACGGGGTGGCACGGAACTGCCTCGCGAACGCGGTACGCGGCTACGGACGCCGGCGCCGGCTGGTGGCCCGGCTGGGCAACGACGAGACCGCGCACGGGCGGCAGGTCGTGGCCGGCCCCGACACCGAAGCTCCGGGCGCCTGGGTGCACGAGGCGCTGGCCCGGCTCTCCGAGGGCGACCGGGAGGTGCTGCGTCTGACGGCCTGGGAGGAACTGGCCGTCGACGAGGTCGCCGTCGTTCTCGGCTGCGGCAGCCGGGCCGCGGCGATGCGGTTGCACCGGGCGCGGCGCCGGCTCAGAGCCGAGATCGACCGCATCCGCCCCGACGCCACCCGCCCCGACGCCACCCTGACCAAGGAACACGGCCATGGCTGACGACCACGACCTCGACCTCCTGCGCCGCGCCAACCCCGTGCCGGTCGACGGCCCCCACTACGGCGACGGCCCCCTCGACCACCACGCCGAACGCCGCCTCAACCGGCTGCTGCACGAACGCCCCGCCGCGCGCCGCCGCACCCGCCTCCTCTGGAGCCTCGCGGCAGCCGCCGTAGTCGCCACGACGGCGCTGACCCTGCTGCTCAGCGGCCCGAGCACCGCCCCCGCGGTCGCCGCCCCGCGCCCGCTGGTCGTGCAGGCGGGCTCCACCCCCGTATCCCTGCGACAACTGGCCGAGTTGGCCGAGGCGATCGCGACCGGCGCTTCGCCCCGGCTGCGCAAGGGCACGCACGCCCAGTCCTGGAGTCTGGGCATGAGCGACGACAAGCCCCCGATCACGCTCCCGCAGGAGCGCGTCGTGCGCTGGAAGGCGGACGGCAGCCACACCGAACTCGTGGTCGCCACCGACCCGCGCCACCCCGGCCGCCCCGTCCTCAGTGACGCGAACGGCGATCCGCACCTGGTCGAGGACGGCCACGTCATCAACCGTCAGACCTATCCGCCCAGTTGGAGCGACGCCCCGCCCGAGTCGCCGCCCCCGCACGACCCCGCGAAGCTGCGCGCCTACCTGACGGAGGCCACGTACACGCACGGCACCATGACCACCCCCCAACTCCTCGACGCGGTCGGGGTGTTGCTCGACAACTGGACGCTCGGCGCGGCCGAGTCAGCGGCGCTCGCCGAACTGCTGGCCGACGCCCAGGGGCTGCGCCCCGCCGGCCAGGTGACCGATCGGCTCGGCCGCCGCGGACAGGCCTACGTGTACGACGGAGCCGGCTACCGCCGTATGTTGATCATGGACCCGGCCACCGGAGCCGTCCTCGGCCTGGAGGCCGTCTACACCAAGGCCGTGCCGGAGTACGGCGTGAAGGCGGGCGCGGTCGCGGACTACAGCGCGTGGATGCGCTGATCACACCCCGAGCTGCCGGGCGGCGGCCACCACGGTCTGTTCGAGGAGCGTGGCGATCGTCATCGGACCGACACCGCCCGGCACCGGAGTGATGAGTCCCGCTCGCTCCACGGCCGAGTCGAAGTCCACGTCGCCCACGTTGCCGGGGTTGTAGCCGGCGTCGATCACGACGGCGCCGGGCTTGATGTCCGCCCCGCGGATCAGCCGGGGCCGGCCCACGGCGGCGACCACGATGTCCGCCTCCCGGACCACGTCCGACAGCTCCTTCGTACGGGAGTGGCAGTACGTCACCGTCGCGTCGCGAACGAGGAGCAGCATGCCCACCGGCTTGCCGAGGATCGCGCTGCGGCCCACGACCACGGCCCGCTTGCCGGACGGGTCGACCTCGTACTCGTCGAGCAGCCGGATGATGCCGCCGGGCGTGCAGGACACGAAGCCCGGCAGGCCGAAGCTCATCGTCGCGAAGGAGGCGAAGGTGACGCCGTCGACGTCCTTCTCGGGCGCGATCGCCTCGAACGCGGCCCGCTCGTCGATGTGTTCGCCCATCGGGTGCTGCAACAGGATGCCGTGCACGCCGGGGTCGTCCGACAGCCCGCGCAGGGTGGCGACGAGTTCGTCGGTGGTCGTGGCGGCGGGCAGGGCCACGTGGCGGGACTCGATGCCGGCCTTGCGACAGCGGTTCTGCTTCATCCGGACGTAGGTGACGGAGGCGGGGTCCTCGCCGACCAGGACCGTGGCGAGGCAGGGTGCGCTGCCGGTGCGGTCGGTGACGTCGGCGGCCTTCTTGGCGGTGTCCTCGACGATGCGCCGGGCGAGGGAGGCGCCCTCCATGAGCCGGGCCTGAGACATGATCCACTCCTGGGCTGGATGACAAGATCGCCCAGGCGCACGGCAGTTGCTCTGCGAGGCCGCTCCCCGGTGGTGCTCCACCTCAGCGCCAGTCACGGCCCGGTACGAGCCTAACGTCTGTGGGTGGCACGCCGTGCAGTTGGGAGTGGGTGGAGTGGGCGGGGCCGGGCAGCCCTCAGTAGCGAGCGGAGAACCACGGCGGACACGTGCCGGCCCGCCGTGGAGGCCGGGCTTCGGCGCCGCGTCCTACCCAGCCCGGTCCGTACGGAGAAGGACCAGGTCAGCCGGGAGCTGATCCGGATCCGCCCGGTTCGCCCGCCTACTCGTCCCATGCCTCGATCATGGTCTGTTCGGAGATCCTGCCGTCGCGCAACGTGATCATCGACTCGGACAGGACGCGCATCCCGTCCGGGTACCGGCAGGACTCGCTGTAGGCCGCGCTGTCGCCCTGGACCACGCACCTCTCCAGCTTGTGCGTCATGTCGCGGCTGTAGACGTCGCTCAGCATCCGGCCGATGGCGTCGCGGCCGTGCAGGACCGTGGGGTTGCTGGGCTGACTGTTGCGGTTCACGACGCGCAGTTCGGCGTCGTCCGCGTAGAGAGACAGAAGCGTCTCCGGAGTGTGTCCTTCGATGCCCCGGCGCAGTGTGTCGGTGTCGAACGCCGGGTGTGCCGCCGTGCCCATGATGACCTCCCTGAAGGGCCGCGGCCCGGGAGGGGAACGGGCCGCGTAGGACCTCACCTTCGAGCCTCCTCCGCCCCGGCACGCTCGGCAAGCGCAACCGCGCGCTGGGCCTGACGGGTGAGCGGCGTGCGCCGGCCGTGACCGCCGGGCGCCGGGCGGCGTTGCTGAAAGCATGATCTCAACACGACGTATCGCCGCCGCCGTTGGTCTCGCCGCCGGTATCACCGGTCTCGCCGCGCCGATGGCGGGCGCGGCCGAGGCGGCCGCTCCGGACGCCGGGAAAATCAACCCGATCGCCACGCTCGACTCGCTCACCGTGAGCGACATCCCCGAGCAGCACAAGTCGGTGATCCCGCGGCCGTCCGGCCAGCTGCAGCAGTTGAACAAGCTCAACGACCTCAACCAGCTGCACCAGGTCACCGACCTGGCGGCCCCCGTGACCGGGCTGCTCGGCGGCCTGGAGTAGTCGGCCGCACGTCGTACGTCCTCGTCAAGGGCCGCCCGGAACACCGGGCGGCCCTTGACATTGCCCGAGTCGAATCGCAGTCTTTCGTCAGGAATGTGAATACAGTTTCACCAGGCGAACGCAAAGGTGCGTACGATGCCCATCACCCGTGACCTGTTCATCGGCGGCAAGGACGTGCCCGCCACCTCCGGCCGGACCGCCGAGGACGTGAATCCGTACACCGGCGAGGTGTACGCGACCGTGGCCGCCGCGGGCCCGGAGGACGTACGGCGGGCCGTGGACGCGGCCGACGCCGCCTTCGAGGAGTGGGCGGCGCTGGCGCCCTTCGCGCGGCGGGCGATCTTCCTCAAGGCGGCGGACCTGCTGGACGCCCGCGGTGAACAGGTCGCCGAGCTGATGGCCCACGAGGCGGGTGGCACCCGGCCCTGGGCGTACTTCAACGTGGCCCTGGCCGCGAACATCCTGCGCGAGGCCGCCGCCGCGATCACCGCACCGCGCGGCGAGGTGCTCAGCGCCCAGGAGCAGGGCGCGCTGGGACTCGCCGTGCGGGAACCCCTCGGCGTCGTGGCCGCGTTCGCGCCGTGGAACGCGCCGGTGATCCTCGGGGTACGGGCCGTCGCGGCGCCCCTCGCGGCAGGCAACACGGTCGTCGTCAAGCCCAGCGAGGACGCGCCGCTCGCCTGCGGACTCCTCGTCGCCGACGTACTGCGTGAGGCCGGGCTGCCCGACGGCGTGCTCAACGTGGTCACCAACGCCCGCGAGGACGCGGCCGAGATCGCCGAGACGCTCATCGCCGACGAGCGGGTCCGGGCCGTCAACTTCACCGGCTCCACCAACGTCGGCCGCATCATCGGTGAGCACGCGGCCCGTCATCTCAAGCCCGCCGTCCTTGAGTTGGGCGGCAAGAACGCCGTGCTCGTCCTCGACGACGCGGACGTGGACTACGCGGTCGACGCCGTCACCTTCAGCGTGTTCATGAACGCCGGCCAGATCTGCATGTCCGGCGACCGGATCCTCGTGCACGAGTCGCTGGCCGAGGAGTTCACCGCGAAGTTCGCCGCCAAGGTGGCCTCGCTGCAGGCCGGTGACCCGTCGGATCCGCGCACCGTGGTGGGCCCGCTGGTGAGCACGTCGGCGGCGCGACGGGTGGCTGGCCTGGTCGGGGACGCCGTGGCCAAGGGCGCGAAGGTCGTCGTCGGCGGGGGCGAACCCGCGGAGGCCGTGCACCCGGCGACCGTACTGAGCGAGGTGCCCAAGGACGCCGAGCTGTACTACGCGGAGGCGTTCGGGCCGGTCTGCGTGCTCGACACCTTCGCCGACGACGCCACCGCGGTGGCCGCCGCCAACGACACCGACAACGGACTGACCTGCGGCATCATCACCGAGAACGCCACGCACGGGCTCGCCGTCGCGCGCCGGATCCGCACCGGCATCGTGCACATCAACGACCAGTCGGTGGCCGACGAACCGCAGGCCCCCTTCGGCGGTGTGAAGGCCACCGGGTACGGACGGTTCGGCGGTCGCTGGGGCATCGAGGCGTTCTCCAACACCCGTTGGGTGACCATCGCCACCCAGCAGGCGCACTATCCCTTCTAGGGCTCGACGCCCAGGAATCAGCCGGCCGTCGCCAGGAACTGCGTGGCGGCCAGCTCCGCGTAGAGCGGGTCGGCGGCGACCAGTTCGCGGTGGGTGCCCACGGCCCGTACCCGGCCCGCGTCCATCACCACGATCCGGTCGGCCGTCGTCACCGTCGACAGCCGGTGCGCGACGACCAGCACCGTGGTCGTACGGGCCACATCGGCGACCGTGTCGCGCAGCGCGGCCTCGTTCACCGCGTCCAGTTGCGAGGTGGCCTCATCGAGCAGCAGGAGGCGGGGGCGGCGCAGCAGGGCGCGGGCGATGGCCACGCGCTGCCGCTCGCCGCCCGAGAGCTTGGTGCCCCGGTGGCCGACCAGGGTGTCGACTCCCTTGGGCAGCTTGGCGATCAGGCCGTCCAGGCGGGTCGTCCTGAGGACCTTGGTGAGCGCGTCGCCGTCCGCATCCGGGTTGCCCAGCAGCAGGTTGTCCCGCAGCGAGCCCGACAGTACCGGCGCGTCCTGCTCGACGTACCCGATCGCGGACCGGAGCCTGGGCAACTCCCAGTCGTCGAGGGGGAGTCCGTCGAGGGTGATCGTGCCCGACTCGGGGTCGTAGAACCGCTCGATGAGGGAGAACACCGTCGTCTTGCCCGCGCCGGACGGGCCGACGAACGCCGTCAGGCCCTGGGCGGGGACGGCGAACGTCACGCCGTGGTGCACGTAGGGCAGGTCGTCGGCGTACCGGAAGCGGACGTCGGTGAAGGCGAGCGCGGCCGGTTCGGCGGCGGGGGAGGGCAACGGGGCGGGCTCGGCCGCCGGTTCGGCGGGCAGGCTCAGCGCCTCCTGGATGCGGGCGAGGGCCGCGGCACCCGTCTGGTACTGGGTGACCGCGCCGACCACCTGCTGGATCGGCTGCATCAGATAGAAGACGTAGAGCAGGAACGCGACCAGTGTGCCGACGTCGATGGCTCCGGTCGCCACCCGGGCCCCGCCCACCGCGAGCACCGTGATGAAGGCGATCTGCATCGCCAGGCCCGCCGTGTTGCCCGCCGCCGCCGTCCACTTGGCGGCCCGCACGCTCTGCCGCCACGACTCCTCGGCGGCCTCGTGCAGGGTGCGCTCCTCACGGTCCTCGGCGCCGGACGCCTTGATCGTGCGCAGCGCGCCCAGGATCCGCTCCAGCGAGGCGCCCATCACGCCGACCGCGTCCTGCGCCTGCCTGCTCGCCCGGTTGATGCGCGGGACGATCACGCCCAGCACCGTCCCCGCGCACACGACCACCGCCAGGGTGACCCCGAGCAGCACCGGATCGACCAGGCCCATCATCACGATCGTCGCCACCAGCGTGAGCCCGCCCGTGCCCAGGCCCACGAGCGAGTCGGTGGTGACCTCGCGCAACAGGGTGGTGTCGGAGGTGATCCGGGCCATCAGGTCGCCCGGCTCGCTGCGGTCGACGGCCGCGATGCGCAGCCGCAGCAGATACGACGACAGGGCGCGCCGCGCGCCGAGCACCACCGACTCGGCGGTGCGCCGCAGCACGTACGAACCCAGCGCGCCCAGCGCCGCGTTGGCCACCACGAGCGCCGACATGGCCAGCAGGGCACGGGTGATGGTCCGGTCGTGCGAGAGGTCGTCGATCAACCCCTTGGCCACCAGCGGCAGCAGCAGCCCGGTCGCACCGGTGAGCAGCGAGAGCAGGGCACCGGCGAGCAGCGTCCACCGGTGCGGGCGGACATAGGCGAGGAGCAGCCGCCAGGCGGGTGGGTCGGGCCGGGTCTCTGCGATGCTCACTGCGCTCCTTCGACAGGCGGTGAGCATTCAGGCTACGTCGGCGTACACCTCGGCCGTCGCCCCGCCCGGCGTGCGGTCAGGGCCACAGGCCGTACCCCCTGGCCAGGACGCGGTTCGTGTCGTACAGGGCCTTGGCGCGGACCAAGTCCTCCCAGACCGGGCCGAAGTGGGATCGCCAGTCCCCGGGCGTCATCGGCAGCGCGCTGACCGGGTGCAGGACCCCGCCGACGGCCCTGGCCCGGTCGCGGACGTCTCGGTTCGCGGCGACCAACTGGTCCACCACGTGCGGGCGTTCGGGGGGTGCCATGCGCATCAGCGAGAGCAGGCACAGGAGTTCAGTGGGCGGCCGGCGCCGCCGCCGCGGGCGGACACCGCGAGGCCCCGCGGTCCGGCGAAGGCGACGAGCTCGCGGACGGCGCCGGCGGACCGGGCGCTGAGGACGCCGCGAGGGCGGGAGCCCACGATATGGCCGAAGTCGGTGGAGACGCGGCGCAGGTCCTCGTCCTCGGCGGGCGTCGCGGGGATGATTCCGGGCGTGCTGTTCATGCCGCCCTCCTGCGGGAGTGGCTGTTCGGCTCCCGAGGGGAGAGCCGTGCTGGAATTCCGCTCGTCAACCTGCGCAGACCCGGTGCGAGCAGGGACGATTCACAGCGAATTCTTGCCGCCATCATGAAAAGCCCGCCCAAGGAGGCCGTTCCTTACCGTGCCGCTCCTGATCAATTGCACGTAGGGTCGAAAGGACGGATGTCGGTCGACGAAAGGGGTCCCCACCATGGCGCAGGAAGTACGTGGTGTGATCGCACCGGGCAAGGACGAACCGGTACGGGTGGAGACGATCGTCGTGCCCGATCCGGGCCCCGGTGAAGCGGTCGTACAGATCCAGGCCTGCGGGGTCTGTCACACCGACCTGCACTACAAACAGGGCGGAATCAACGACGACTTCCCGTTCCTGCTCGGCCACGAGGCCTCCGGCATCGTGGAGTCCGTCGGCGAAGGCGTCACCGACGTCGCGCCCGGCGACTTCGTGATCCTCAACTGGCGTGCGGTGTGCGGGAACTGCCGGGCCTGTCTGCGCGGACGCCCCTGGTACTGCTTCAACACGCACAACGCGAAGCAGAGGATGACCCTCACCGACGGCACCGAACTCTCCCCGGCTCTCGGCATCGGCGCCTTCGCCGACAAGACGCTCGTCGCGGCGGGTCAGTGCACCAAGGTCGACCCGTCCGTCGCCCCGCAGGTGGCCGGACTGCTCGGCTGCGGCGTGATGGCCGGCATCGGCGCCGCGATCAACACCGGGAACGTCGGCCGGGGCGACACGGTCGCCGTCATCGGCTGCGGCGGCGTGGGCGACGCGGCGATCGCCGGGTCGAACCTGGCCGGGGCCGCGCGGATCATCGCCGTGGACATCGACGACCGCAAACTGGAGACCGCCCGCGCCATGGGCGCCACCCACACGGTCAACTCCAAGGAGACGGACCCGATCGAGGCGATCCGCGAGCTGACCGGCGGCTTCGGCGCCGACGTCGTCATCGAGGCGGTCGGCCGCCCGGAGACGTACAAGCAGGCGTTCTACGCCCGCGACCTCGCCGGGACCGTGGTGCTGGTCGGTGTGCCCACCCCGGAGATGAAGCTCGAACTGCCGCTGCTGGACGTCTTCGGACGCGGCGGCGCGCTGAAGTCCTCGTGGTACGGCGACTGCCTGCCCTCCCGCGACTTCCCCCTGCTGATCGACCTCCACCTCCAAGGCCGCCTGGATCTCGGCGCGTTCGTGACCGAGACGATCGAACTGACCGACGTGGAGAAGGCCTTCGAGCGGATGCACCAGGGCGACGTCCTGCGTTCGGTGGTGGTGCTGTGATGGCCGCGCGCATCGAACACCTCGTCACCTCAGGGCAGTTCACGCTCGACGGCGGCACCTGGGACGTCGACAACAACGTGTGGATCGTCGGTGACGACCACGAGGCGATCGTCATCGACGCCGCGCACGACGCCGACGCGATCCTCGAAGCCGTCGGCGACCGGCGGCTCGTGGCCATCGTGTGCACGCACGCCCACAACGACCACATCGACGCGGCGCCCGCCCTGGCCGACCGCACCGGCGCCCGTATCTGGCTGCACCCCGACGACCTCCCGCTGTGGAAGCAGACGCACCCCGACCGGGACCCCGACGCGCACCTGGCCGACGGCCAGGTCATCGAGGCCGCCGGCGCCGATCTGACGGTGATCCACACCCCCGGGCACGCACCGGGCGCGGTCTGCCTCTACGACCCCGCGCTGGCCACCGTCTTCACCGGCGACACCCTCTTCCAGGGCGGCCCGGGCGCGACCGGCCGCTCCTACTCGCACTTCCCGACGATCATCGACTCCATCCGTGACCGTCTGCTCACCCTGCCGCCCGAGACGAAGGTCCTCACCGGCCACGGCGACGGCACCACCATCGGCGCCGAGGCCTCGCACCTGGAGGAGTGGATCGCGCGCGGGCACTGACCAGGTGGGCCATTACGATCACCTGACATGACCACCAACACGCTCGTCACCCTGCACGGAGTACGCGTCCTGCGTGTCGCCGCCGAAGGCCCGCCGCTCGACGGCGAACAGGCCGCGCTCGACCTGATCGGCGATGCGATGGGGCAGGAAGCCGAACTCGTGGCGGTGCCCGTGGAGCGGGTCGCGGACGAGTTCTTCCGGCTGCGGTCCGGGGTGGCGGGCGCGGTCACGCAGAAGTTCGTGAACTACCGCCAGCGCCTCGTGATCGTCGGAGACGTGTCCCGGCACGTCTCCGAGAGCACCGCCCTGCGCGACTTCGTGCGCGAGACCAACCAGGGCGGACAGGTGTGGTTCCTCGCCGACGAGGACGCGCTCGACGCGAGGCTGCGCCCGCCCACGTGAACGCCCGCCAACAGGCGAACGCGCGCGAATAGGTGACAGAAGATGTCCGGCTTTCCCGAGATCCTCGAAGCGGAGACACACACGCGACGGGAAACGGGAGGTCGGACATGTCCGCGCCGATCAAGGAAAACACACCGCTGAAGGGCAAGGTCGCCCTGGTCGCCGGGGCGACGCGAGGCGCGGGACGCGGGATCGCGGTGGAACTCGGCGCCGCCGGTGCCACGGTCTACGTCACCGGCCGCAGCACCCGCGAGCGCCGCTCCGAGTACGACCGCCCCGAGACCATCGAGGACACCGCCGACCTCGTCACCGAAGCCGGCGGCCAGGGCATCGCCGTACCCACCGACCACCTCGACCCGGCCCAGGTCCGCACCCTCGTCGACCGCATCGCGGACGAGCAGGGCCGGCTCGACGTCCTCGTCAACGACATCTGGGGCGCCGAGAACCTCTTCGAGTGGGAGAGCCCCGTCTGGGAGCACGACCTCGACAAGGGGCTCAAGCTGCTCCGGCTCGCGGTCGAGACGCACGCGATCACCAGCCACCACGCCCTGCCCCTGCTCCTGCGCAACCCCGGCGGACTCGTCGTCGAGATGACCGACGGCACCGCGGAGTACAACCGCGACACCTACCGCGTCTCCTTCTTCTACGACCTCGCCAAGACGTCCGTGCTGCGCATGGCCTTCGCCCTCGGCCACGAACTCGGCCCGCGCGGCGCCACCGCCGTCGCCCTCACGCCGGGCTGGCTGCGCTCGGAGATCATGCTCGGCCACTACGGCGTCGGCGAGGACAACTGGCGCGACGCCCTCGAAACCACCCCCCACTTCGCGATCTCCGAGACCCCGCGCTACGTCGGCCGCGCCGTCACCGCCCTGGCCACCGACCCCGAGGTGGCCCGCCGCAACGGCCGGTCCTTCTCCAGCGGCGGCCTCGCCCAGGAGTACGGCTTCACCGACCTCGACGGCAGCCGCCCGGACGCGTGGCGCTACCTCGTCGAGGTGCAGGACGCGGGCAAACCGGCCGACGTGACCGGCTACCGCTGACCTCAGGAGGCCGGGACCTGTGGCAGCGGCCAGCGCGCCGAGTGGCCCGGCCCGAGGTCCAACTCCTCGCGCACGGCCGCGTAGTAGCCCTGACGTCCGGCCCGCTGCCGCTCCAGCAGCGCCTGCCACGCCTCGGGATCCCGTGTGCCCTCGCGCAGGAACCGCTCCATCGCCAGGACCGTGGCGACCCAGGCCCGGGCCTTGTCCACCACCTCCGGGCTGCCCAGCAGGAGCAGCGTCTCCCCGGCCGGATCCCGGGCGAGCCCGGCCTCGGCGATCAACGGCGCCGCCTCCTCGGGCGACAGCGGGTGCGGATGCGGGTCGTTGCCGAGGTGGGAGGCCACCCGATAGGTGAGCGTGACCGTCTTCTTCAGCACGCGCGCGTAGTCGCTGTACACCGCCAGCCGCCGCTCCTCCCAACGAGCCTCCCGCTCCCGGCGGTAGCGGGCCTGATCACCCCGTACGACGGCCAGATACGAGCCGAGCGCGCCGATCACCACACCTATGAGCGCGGGCAGTTGCTGCATGAACGCTGACATGCGCGCACGGTATCTGCCCAGTTGATCGTTTCGGGAGTAGGTTCGGCCCATGGCTGACACGAAGCGCTTCGAGGGGTACGGAGTTCTGGTCACCGGCGCGGCCCGAGGCATCGGTGCCGCCATCTCGCGGCGGCTCGCGGGGGAGGGGGCGCGGGTCCTGATGACCGACGTCGACGGGCCCGAGGCGGCGAAGACCGCGGACGTCCTGCGCGAACAGGGGCTCGCCGTCGAGGCGTTGGAGTGCGACGTGGCCGACCGCGCTTCCGTGGAGGCGGCCGTCGCGCATGCCGTCGGGGCCTTCGGCGCGCTGGACGTCCTGGTCAACTGCGCGGCTCACTGCACGCCCGACCCGCCGCTCCTGGAGGACGGCACGGACGAGGCGTGGGCCAGTGATCTCGACATCACCCTGACCGGCACCTACCGCTGCTGCCGCGCCGCCCTCCCGCACCTGGCCGCCTCCGGGCGCGGCGCCATCGTCTCCATCGGTTCGGTGAACGGCCTGCTGGACTTCGGGAACCAGGGCTACAGCGCCGGCAAGGCGGGCCTCGGCTCGCTGACCCGTACCCTCGCCGGGCACGCGGCTCCGCGAGGAGTGCGCGTCAACCTCGTGGTGCCGGGGACGATCCGCACCTCGGCCTGGGAGGGACGGGAGGACGAGCTGGAAGAGATCCGCCCCCTCTACCCGCTGGGCCGGATCGGCGAACCCGACGACATCGCCTCCGCCGTCGCCTTCCTGGCCTCCCGCGACGCGTCCTGGATCACCGGCACCTCGCTCGTGGTCGACGGCGGCATCACAGCGGTCAGCGCCGGATTCACCGCGCGACTCCGGCCCCGGCCGTGACATCGGGCGATCGCCGATTGTCACCGTTTCGTCGCAGCGCGCCCAGCCGTACAACGAACCGGACGGGGCACCGGTCTAGGTGGATGAGATCGCAGGACCGTACTCGGTCGCAGGACCGTGAGAAGTGGTCGCAGGACCGCAAGAAGGGGAATGGGCCCACCATGGGGGACATACGCAGACGGGGCGCCGTCGCACTGGGGATCACCGGACTCGTCGTACCGCTCGGACTCGCGCTCGGCACCGCGCCCGCGCAGGCGGCCACGAACTGCACCACGCAGGCCGGGCCCTATCAGAAGCAGGTGGAGAAGTTCCTCGGCCGGCCGGTCGACGGCAAGCAGTCCACCGCCGACTGCAAGGCGATCAAGGCCTTCCAGACCAAGCACGGCATCACGCCGAACATCGGCTACGCGGGGTCCGTCACCTGGGGCGTGATGAACCTGATGAACAAGCAGAAGGCGGTCGGGAACAACCCGAACAGGGACGGCAAGTGCCCCACCAACAAGGGCCGCATCGCCTGCGTCAACCTCACGCTCCAGCTCAGCTGGATCCAGGACGGCAGCAGGCTGGTCTACGGCCCGGTCCCGGTCCGCACGGGCCGCAACGGCTACGAGACCCGCACCGGCCTGAAGAAGATCTACTGGCGCGACATCGACCACGTCTCGAACATCTACGACGTGCCCATGCCCTACAGCCAGTTCTTCGACGGCGGCCAGGCCTTCCACTCGGTCAACCTGAGCATGTGGAACCCGCCGGGCTCGCACGGCTGCGTCAACATGACCAAGACGACCGCCAAGAAGTACTGGTCGCTGCTGAAGAAGGGCGACGACGTCTTCGTCTACGGCCGCAAGCCGGGCACCTGATCGGACTTGGTCGGACCTGATCCGGCCCGTCCGGAAAGGCACCCGGCGCACGGGACGTCGTCACGCCTCGGGCGCGTCCCCGAAGTCCGGGATGTCGAGCCTTGCCCCACCCTGCCGCGCCGAGTCGTGCGCGATGATGCCCGGCAGGGTGTAACGGGCGGCGACCCACGCGTTCACCGAGGGCAGCGTGCCGGTGTTGACCGCGGTCACGAAGTCGTCCGCCAGGAAGTGGTGGCTGCCCTCGTGGCCGTTGTGCAGGTGGTCGAACTCCCGAGGCAGCCGCGACCGGTCGTGCACCGGCGCCGAGCCGGAGGTGAAGGCGGCCCGAAGATCCGGCGCGATGTGCTGGAGTGACGGATCGTCAGGGGACATGGTGGGCTTGGGCTCCAGCAGTTCGCTGATGTCCTGCACCCCCTTCTTGTCCTGCCAGAAGGCCACCGTCGCCAGCTGCTCCATGCTCGCGTCGGTCCCGAAGAACCGGAAACGCGACTCCCTGATCTGCGAGGGATAGCCCACCCGCCGGAACTCGTTCGTGCGGAACGAGCCGCCGCCGGCCACCTCGAACAGCGCGGTGGCGTTGGAGAAGTCGTTGCCGAACTGGCTGACCTCCTTGTCGAACACCCCGTCCCCGCGCTCGTCGACCACCCCGATCGCCGACACGCTCACCGCATGTGTCTGCCAGGCGCCGAGCACCCCGCCCACCGAGTGGGTCGGGTACAGCAGCGGGGGATAGCTGGCGGTCGCCTTCCAGTTCTCGCCGCCGCTGTACTGGTACGCCTCGTAGAACCCCAGGTCCATGTCGTGGACGTAGTCGCCCTCGGCGTAGAAGATCCGCCCGAACGCGCCCTCGGCGATCTGGTTGCGCGCGTGCACGGTCGCCGGGTTGTACTGGCTGGTCTCGCCCATCATGTACGTCAGTCCGGTGGTGCGGACCTTGTCGATGATCGCGGCGATCTCGTCGGTGGTGATCGCCATGGGGACCGCGGAGTACACGTGCTTGCCGGCGTCGAGGCCCTGCAGCACGAGGGGGCCGTGCGTCCAGCGCTGCGTGAAGATGGCGACCGCGTCGACGGCCTCCGACTCCAGCATCGCCTCGTACGACGGGAAGGTGCCGGCCAGCCCCTGGGCGTCGACGAGCTGCTGGGCGCGCTCGGGCAGCAGGTCGGTGACGTAGACGTCGCTGACGCCGGGATGGGCATGGAAGAGGGTGGCGAACTGGCCGGAGAACTGCCCGGCGCCGACGATGCCGATCGAGAACGTCATGTGAGGCGTGTCCTTCGCTGGTCGAGAATCCTCGCGCCACTTACTTTTGTTGCGAAAGAATCATCTCGTCAAGATGTCTGCGGGAATGGGCTGACATCTTTGCCTGCGCATCCCACGGCCCTAGGGTGTGGCTGTTGCTTCTACGGTGAAACTAATTCATGGGGAGAACGACGTCCATGACCACACATGCCGCCAGCTGGCTCCCGCTCAGCTCGGGTGAGCGCTCGGTGGCGATCGAGGTGCTCGTCCACGGACCGCTGTCGCGCACCGAGCTCGCCCGCCGGCTCTGCCTCTCCGCGGGCAGCCTCACCCGGCTGACCAAGCCGCTGATCGAGTCGGGTCTGCTGGTAGAGGTCGCCGAGTCCGGCGTCGGTTCCGGTGCCGGCTCCGGCTCGGCGGAGGTGCGCCAGGGCCGCCCCTCGCAGCCGCTGGACGTGGTCGCCGAGTCCCGCTTCTTCATCGGCTTCAAGATCACCGCCGACATGGTCTACGGCGTCGTCACCACCCTCAGAAGTGACATCGTCGCCCGCCACGACCGCCCGCTGGACTCCCTCGAACCGGACCGGGTCGCCGACCTGCTCGCGGAGATGACCAAAGAGCTCACCCGTGCGCACCCCGATCTCGCGGGCATCGGCATCGGGGTGGGCGGCCTGGTCGAGGACCGTGCCGTGGTGCGCGAGTCGCCGTTCCTGCGGTGGCGGGACGTCCCGCTGGCCGAACTGGTGCGGGAGCGCACGGGGTTGCCCGTGGTGGTCGAGAACGACGTCGCCGCGCTGGTCGAGGCCGAGACCTGGTTCGGCGCCGGCCGCGGCCTGGACCGCTTCGTCGTCCTGACCATCGGCGCGGGGATCGGCTACGGCCTCGTCCAGGGCGGCAGGCGGGTGTCCAACGCCGAGGAGGACCGCGGCTTCGGCCGGCACTGGATCCTGGCTCCCGACGGGCCGCTCACCCCCGACGGGGAGCGCGGCAGCGCCGTCTCCCTGCTGACCATCGGCAACATCCGCTACCAGATCAACGCGGCCACCGGCCGCGACCACAGCTACGAGGAGATCCTCGCCCTGGCCGCCGCCGGCACCCCCGGACCGGCCCGCGTGATCGGTGAGGCGGCCCGCGCACTCGGCATCCTGGTCGCCCACATCGCCAACTTCGCGATGCCGCAGAAGATCCTGCTGGCCGGGGAGGGCGTCGGCCTGATGGAGGTGGCCGGGCACACCGTCGAGGAGACCGTCCGCGCCCATCGGCACCCGCTGGCGCCCCGGGTCGCCCTGGAGACGAAGGTGTCCGACTTCCACGACTGGGCCCGCGGCGCCGCCGTGCTGGCCATCCAGGTCCTGGTCCTCGGACCTGCGCAGGCGTGAATTCCGGACCGGACGGTGGCTGATACACGTGATCAGTAACACGGTCCGAATTGCCGGTTTATCCCCCCATTACTCACAACGCCTTCACCCGTCGGGCCGTATGCTTCACACCATGTCCACCAGTGTTGAACCCGCCTCCGATCGCTCGGCAGACGAGGTCAACGAGGAGATCCGGGCCCTGTGGCACCGGTCGGGCGGGACACTGAGCGTCGAGCAGCGCGAGGAGTACCAGCGGCTCGTGCTGGAGTGGGCCGCCGCGGCCCCGCAGCCGGCGCACGCGGCCTGACCCGCACGCCGACCGGAGCTCCTCGATCCTCGACCGACCTCGATCCTCGACGACCTCTCCCAGAGCTGCGCGGGCACCCGATCCGACCGGACGGGTGCCCTTTCCTTTCCCTTGCCTCATCCCCACATCGCCCGGTACTGGCGCTGGTACGCCTTGCGGTCCTGCTCGGCGCGGATGAAGCGGGTGGCCACCAGCGCGACGATGCTGCCCGCGATCACCAGCAGACCGGGACCGACGTTCTGCGGGTCCGTGATGCGGGCCAGCAGCGTCGCGCCGTTCTCGATGCCCGAGGAGGGAGCCGAGGAGCCCGGAGACGTCGAACCCGGGGCGATCGCGCTGTGCGTCGCCGAGGCGGCCGGCGTCGGTGCCTGCGAGGCGTTCTGCCCGGCCGCCTGCTTCGACACGATCATCTGGACGTTGAGCGCGGTCATCGCCTTGGTCACCGGCTGGAAGAACGTCGTACCCCCCGAGGTGCAGTCGCCGCTGCCGCCCGAGGTGATGCCCAGCGCGATGCCCTCGGAGAACATCGGGCCGCCGCTGTCCCCCGGTTCGGCGCACACATTGGTCTCGATCAGGCCGGTCACCGTGCCCTCGGGGTAGTTCACCGTCGCGTTCAGCCCCGTCACCTGCCCGTCGCGCAGACCACTGGTGCTGCCGCTGCGGAACACCCGCTCGCCGACCGACGGATCGCCCACGCCCGTGATCCGCACGCCGTTGCCGTTGCCGATGGAGACGACGTCGGCCCCCGCGCCCGCCGTGCCGCTCGCGTACTGGACCAGCGAGAAGTCGCTGCCGGGGAAGTTCTGCTGGACCGTCCTGCCCACCTGCCGGGTGCCCTGGTTGTCCGCGAACCAGAGCGAGCCGGTGGGCCCGCAGTGCCCGGCGGTGAGAATGAAGTCGCTCTGCCCGTTGGTCACGTTGAAGCCCGCCGAACAGCGGCCGCCGGTCGACAGGATCGGCTGCGCGCCGTTGATCCGGGTCGTGAAGGTGCCCTGGGTGCGCTCCATCCGCACGAAGGGGCCGATGGCGCCCGCGACCTGGGTCATCTTCGACCAGGCGGAGGAGGAGACCGTGCTGTCGCCCTGCACCACCACCTGGTTGTTGCGGTAGTCCATCACCCATGCCGTGCCGGGCACGCGCGGCGCCGAACGCAGCGTCGAGGCGGCCGACTTGAGCTCGTTCATGCTGTGGCTGACCACCTTCGCCACGACCCCGGCCCGCTCCACCTCGGCGGCCGTCTTCTCGTCGGTCACCGCGACGACCGGCTTCCCGTCGGCACCGATCCAGTTGCCCGCCGTACGGGAGGCGCCGAGCCGGGCGGCGAGCTCTGCACCTTCGTCCGTGGTGGTGTCCTTCGAGCTGAACGGGACGGCGGACGTGCCGGAGGATTCACTCGCCATGGCGGCCTGCGTCACCATCGCTCCTCCCAGGAGGAGTCCGCCGACTGCCGCCAGCCGTGTAACCCGCCGGACGATCCGTCGTCGTGCGTGCCTCATCAATGGCTCCCGAACCCCGAACGCGCGGCCTCAACACCGCGGGGCCCTCCGGTCGTTGAGTGCCCTCCCTCCATAACGGGTGCGGAGGCCGGGGCGTTCAGAACGCGCGTGATCTTCTCGCCGTCGCGCGGGGCCGGCCCGCGCAACGCACACGCCCCGCACGGCTCACCGTTTGCGGCCCACCCCGCCGTACATCGCCACCTCCCGCGGTACGGCCCCCGGTGCCCCCTCCGGCCGCCAGCGCGAGCACGACACCACCCCCGGCTCCAGCAGCTCCAGGCCGTCGAAGAAGCGGGCCACGTCCCGCGGGGTGCGCTGCGTGAGGGGCGGTATGCCGTGCTCGTTCCAGAACCTGACCGCCTCGTCCATGTCCGGGATCGCCGGGCTGCTGATGGTGTGCGACAGGACGAGATGGCTGCCGGACGGGAGGGCGTCCAGGTAGCGGCGGACGACGGCGTACGGATCCTCCTCGTCGGGCAGGAAGATGACCACCCCCAGCAGCATCAGAGCCACCGGCCGGCTGAAGTCCAGTGTCCTGGCCGCCCGTTCCAGGACGGTGTCCACGTCGCGCAGGTCGGCGTCGATGTGATCCGTGCGGCCCTCCGGGGAACTCGTGAGCAGGGCGCGGGCGTGCGCCATGACCAGCGGGTCGTTGTCGACGTAGACGATCCGGCTCTCCGGGGCGTGCCGCTGGGCGATCTCGTGGGTGTTGTCGGCCGTGGGCAGACCGGTGCCGATGTCGAGGAACTGGCGGATGCCCGCCTCGGTGACGAGATGACTGACGGCGCGTCCCAGGAACTGCCGGTCGGCGCGGGCGTACTCGTGGATGGCCGGATGCAGTTCACGGATCCGGTCGCCGGCCACCCGGTCGACCTCGTAGTAGTCGCCGCCGCCGAGCCAGTAGTTCCAGATCCGGGCCGCGTGCGGGCGCAATGTGTCGATGCGTCTGCGCAGCGCCGCGGCGGGGTCGTCCGTGGCTGGGATGTGCTCCGTCACGGGGGCAGCTCCTGGAGGGCCTGGTGGGGGGAGCGGATGTGGCAAGTGGCAATCTAGACTGCCGAGTTGATGTCTGAGGAGGGAACCGCGCGGGTTGTTTTCCCGGCACCTTCCGCCCCGGGCCCGCCCCCGGCGTTCCCCGACCCGTCACCCGCCAGCAGCGCCCAGCTGCTCTCGTCCCCCCACGCCGACGCGGGGTCGACGTACGGACGCAGCAGAGCCGTCAACTCCGGGTCCGCCCGCCGGTTCAGCACGTCCGAGGCGATCTTGCGGGCGATCCCGGCGAGGTAGTCGGCGACCTGCACGCGCGCGTCCAGGCGTGAGTGCACCAGGCGCACCTCGCCGAGCCCGACGCCGGCCCGGCGCGCCGTCTCCTGGATCCAGGCGATCCGTTCCGGCGTCAGCATGTTCTGCCGGTCGTGTGTCAACTCCACGGTGCGACCGCCCGCGCTCCAGTACGCGGCCGTGCCCACGATCGCCGGCAGCAGGGGATTGAGGACGGGGACCAGAACCGGCCCGGACAGGACCCGGGCCCGGTACGCGTCGGCGCGCGGGCGGGCCGCCGCGAGCCGCTCCAGGATCCCCGCGAGGTCGGTGCCGGGATACGCGCGCCGCAGCGCCTCCACCGTCCGGAAGAAGCCGTCGACGGGCTCGCCGGCTTCCCCGTCGTTCCTGATCCGCAGCAGTCGGTTGGCCGCCTGGAGGAAATCCCGCCACCGCTCCTCGCCGAGCACGCGCCGGCCTTCGCGGAACAGGGCGAGCCCTTCCCGACCGCCACCGAGCAGCAGATCGGCGACCCGGTCCACGACGAAGAAGGTCTTCTCGGTGAGATGCACTTTGGCGTCCCAGTGGATCGGCCCGCCGGGCGCGAGCAGCCACTCCAGCACCGCCCGGTGCTTCTCCCGCAGCAGGTGGTTGGCCTTGTACTCCTCGGCGGGCGAGCGGATGCGGTCCCGGATCTCCTGCACGTACGCGGCGGCGGAGTCCATCGGCAGCCGCACACCGGCGTGCGCGAACACGTCCGTGTTCCCGCCGGTGAGATTCTCGCCGTCCGACCCCGACTCGTCGCAGGCGATCTCCACCACCCCCGACCCGAACGCGTCGTTCCAGGTCACACCGCAGCCCCCTATCTTGTGCGCATGACCAGGATCGCGCACGACACCACAGGTGAGGCAAACCCTTTGTGCGCCCTCACCCTCGACCGCCTCCGATGTCGTACGAGCATGAAGTGGCGCACCTACCCGCCGGACGTCCTGCCGCTGTGGGTGGCCGAGATGGACGTCCCGCTCGCCGAACCCGTCCTGCGCGCCCTCACCGACGCGCTCGCGCTCGGCGACACCGGATACCCGGCCGGCACCGCCTACGCCGAGGCGCTGGCCGGGTTCGCCGAGAAGCGGTGGGGGTGGGACGGGTGCGCGGTGGAGCGCACCGCGATCGTGCCCGACGTGATGATGGGCATCGTCGAGATGCTGAAACTGGTCACCGGCAACGGGGACCCCGTGGTGGTCAATCCGCCCGTCTACCCGCCGTTCTTCCAGTTCGTCGAGCACATGGACCGACGCGTGGTCGAGGCACCGCTCGGCCCCGACCTGCGTCTCGACCTCGACGTGCTGGAGGCGGCCTTCCGGCAGGCGGTCGCGGGCAGCGGCCGGGCCGCCTATCTGCTGTGCAGCCCGCAGAATCCGACCGGCACCGTGCACACCGCCGACGAACTGACCGCCGTCGCCGCTCTCGCCGACCGGTACGGGGTGCGCGTGGTCGTCGACGAGATCCACGCCCCGCTGACCGCCTCGGGCGTGGACTTCGTGCCCTACCTGAGCGTGCCCGGTGCCGAGAGCGGCCTGTCGCTCATGTCCGCGTCCAAGGGCTGGAACCTGGCCGGGCTGAAGGCCGCGCTCGCCGTGGCGGGTCCGGCGGCCGGGGCTGACCTCGTCCGGCTGCCCGAAGAGGTCGGCCACGGGCCCAGCCACCTCGGAGCCATCGCCCACACCGCGGCCCTGCGGGACGGCACCGCCTGGCTCGACGCGCTGCGCGCCGGGCTCGACGAGAACCGGCGGCTGCTCACCGACCTGCTGGCCGCGCACCTCCCGTCCGTCGACTGCCGTCCTGGCGAGGCCACTTACCTCGCCTGGCTCGACTGCGGCGCACTCGGCCTCGGCGACGACCCGGCCGACGTCTTCCTGGAACGCGGGCGGGTGGCACTGAGCGCCGGGGACCGCTTCGGCACCGGCGGGGCGGGACACGTACGCCTGAATCTGGCGACCTCGCCGGAGGTGATCGAGGAGGGCGTACGACGGATGGCGGCGGCGCTCGGCTGAACGGACGCCGGGGGTGTCGTGCCCACGTGACGACGGCTGCGAAGATGAGCCCATGCGCGTGCTGATGCCGCTTCCCGACCATGACTTCGACGTCACCGAAGTGGCCGTGCCCTGGCGGGTGCTCACCGACGCGGGGCACGAGGTCGTCTTCGCCACCGAGCGCGCCGGCACCCGGCCCGCCGCCGACCCGCGCCTGCTGACCGGCGTGATCCTCGGGCGGCTCGGTGCGGCCGACGAACCCAAGCGGTTCTACGAACAGCTCACCCGGGCACCGGAGTTCGGCTCCACCGTGGCCTGGGCGGACGTGGACGTGACGGCGTTCGACGGGCTGTTGCTCCCCGGCGGGCACGCGCCCGGCATGCGGCAGTACCTCGGCTCGGCCGAACTGCGGCGTCAGGTCGCGCGGTTGTGGGCGCTGGGCCGACCCGTCGGCGCGATCTGCCACGGCGTCCTGGTGCTGGCCCGCACCGAGGACCCGGCCACCGGACGCAGCGTCCTGACGGACCGTCGGACGACGTGTCTTCCCAAGTACATGGAACGCGCGGCCTACTTGAGCACCGCCTGGCGGTTGGGCCGCTACTACCGCACCTATTCGGCGTACGTCGAGGACGAGGTGCGGGCCGCGCTCGGCGACCCGGGCGCGCAGTTCGAACGTGGTCCCCGGGAACTGACGCGGCGCGGGACGGCGAGCGACGACACGCACGCCTTCGTCGTCCAGGACGGCACCTATCTGTCGGCGCGCTGGCCCGGCGACGCTTACCTGTTCGCCCGCCGCTATCTCGGACTCCTGGACGCCACCGCCGGTGCATAGACTGCGCGCCATGGACGACACCACGCTGGACCGGCTCGCCTCGGGCAAGTACCTGCTGGTCACCAGCTATCGCAAGAACGGCACTCCGGTCGCCACCCCGGTGTGGGTGGTGCGCGACGGGGACACGCTCGGCGTATGGACGGTGGCCGACTCCTGGAAGGTCAAGCGGATCAGGGCCCGGGGCGATGTCCTCGTCGGTCCCTGCGACGTGCGCGGCAATCCGACGGGCGCCTCCGTGCCGGCCACCGCCGAGATCACCGACGCGGCGACCGTCGCCCACTACCGCAAGCTCATCACCCGCAAGTACGGCCTCATGGGCCGGTTCACGCTCCTCGGCAGCAGGCTGCGGCGCGGCCTTGACGGGACGGTGGGCATCCGGGTGCGCCTCGTCGGACCGGAGCCCAGCGCCGCCGCCGAATGACGAACCGCGCGGCACTCCGGGTCCCGGTTTCCGGGGGAGTGCCGCGCGGCTCGTGGTGGGCGGGAGGATCGGCTACGGCGTGTCGAGCACCGTGCCGTTGAGGATCGCGCCGCCTTCCTGTGGTTCACCGTTGTCGTTGAGCTGCTGGAACCGGACGGACTCGGTCGGCTCCGTCACCCGGTCGGTGATCGTGGGCAGGGACACCTCCGTGCTCAGCTCACCCACGGGTACATAGCCGAACAGGGAGAGGTACTGCAGCGAGGACAGAGGACGCTCCGGATCGGGCTCCTCGCCCGTGTTCTCCGCGAGCCACTGCGGGTCCACGTCCTTCGTCGACAGCTCCGTGCCGTCGGTGACCGGCAGGATGCCGAACGACACCCCGAGGTCCACGTCCGCCGGCTCGGACAGCGTCACCTTCCAGCGCAACGGCTGCCCCTCGGTCACCCGGTCCGCCACCGGCGTCACACTCACCGACGGCATGGGATCGTCGTTCTCGACCAGGACGCCGCCTCGGTGGGCGCCGATGACCGCACCCCGTACGGCCTTGACGACCAGGTCGTCCTGAGTGCCGTACGAGAAGCGCGTGTTGCCTTTCACCTTGACCGACACGTTGATGTCGTTGCCGCCGGGGTGGACCGTCACCAGGTGCTCCTTCTCCCCTCCGGTGACCGGGTCGAGGACGTAGAGGCGCACCTGGCCCGAGCCGTGCCCGGACACCTGGACCGGCACCTTGTAGGTCCGTACGCCCGAGTTGCCCTCCTTGACGGTCAGGCGGCCGATGTCGACGCGCGGCAGTGCGGGCGCGGTGACCGCGGGCGTGCCGGTGCGCCAGCCCCAGGCGTCCATCAGCCAGGCCTGCCCGGAGCGTGAACGCGGGGTCAGGTCAAGGGACTTGATGTGCTTGAGGTCGAGACCGGCGCGGGTGGCGGCGGTCAGCGGGACGCGTATCTCGCGGGCCCAGTAGGAGCTGGTCCGTTCGGTGCCCGGCAGCCCGTCGACCTTGACGCCGCCGAGGGTGGCGCGCTTGCCGTGGGTGTCGGTGAGGGCGACGTCGAGGCGGGTGCCGGTCGAGTTGGGCGGCACGATGACGCGCAGCGACAGGTCCTTGGCCCCGCCGAGCGAGACCGGCGTGCCGGGGCGCACCTTCACGGCCGATCCGGCCGCGGACCACTTCAGCGCGACCGCGCGGCGGCCGACCTCATGGGTGGTCTCCCACTGGGCGAAGTGCGGCGAACTCCCGTTGGTGTCCGCGCCCAGGCACGCTTTGGCGGGGGACGGGTCCACGACCGCGCACAGTTTGCCGCCGGTCACCGACATCTTGCCGTCCGGCAGGAAACCGCCGGCCCGCTTGGCGCCAACCGCGTGCGTGAGCACCCGCGCGGGGTCGGCCGACGGGGCCCGCTTGCCCGAGCCGTCGAGCAGCGGCCGTACGCGGTCGTCACCTGCGACGAACAGGCGGGCCGCCGCCGCGATGTAGACGCTGCCCGCCTTGTGCTGCTGGTCGGCGGTCAGCCGGGTCGCGGTGCCCGGCGAGCACACCGCGTCCCGCTGGTCCGGGTCCTCGAAGAAATCGTCCCAGGCGGGCGCCTCGGACTGTCCGGGCGTCCACTCCGAGTTGAAGAAGTTGTGGTCGGCGCCGACCACGTACACCGCGCTGTGCAGGGCGGCGCCGCGGCTGACTCCGCGGGTGCCGTCGACGTAGACCTCGCCCTGGAGGTCGGAGACGTCACCGTCGCAGCCAGGCAGGATCGTCGCCGAGGGCACGTCCGCGACCGGGTTCTGGCCGAAGATCGTCGGTCCGATGAGGACGGTGCCGCGGATGTGCCAGCGCACCCGGCCGTGGTAGCCGTCCTGTGCGGCGGGCGGCGGGTAGAGGCTGTCCATCGCCGCGCGGTTGACGCCCTCGCCGCCGCGCGAGTGGCCCACGAGCAGCACGCGCGCGAGGTCGGCCTTGGGCGCGGCGCGTACGACCGCGGGTGCCGAGGCCGGGTCGGCGGCCCAGTCGGCCCAGCGGGCCAGGTGCTGGCGCACCAGTGAGGAGCGGGCCTGGGCGCCGCCGTCCTCGGCCGCCCAGTCCTGGCCGTTGATGCCGTTCGCGGAGATCGACACCGTCACATAGCCCTGGGAGGCGAGGAGTTGCTGGTCGCGCAGGTAACCCCGATAGCTCGGGATCGGCTTGGTGCCCTGCGGGCAGGGCCAGTCGCCCTCGATGTCGTCACCGGCGTAGCAGGTGGGGTGACGGCCGTGCAGGAACAGGGCGAGCGGGCGCTTGCCGGTGGCGCCCTTCGGCGCGACCACCACAGCCTGCATCTCGACGGGTGCGGCGAAGCCGGGGAGCTTGACCGGGTCGAGGTCGTACTCGCCGGTGCTCGTGCGGTAGTTGCCCGGCTTGCCCGGGTCCACGGAGTTGGCGGGGAGCGGGGCGGGTGGCGTGGCCGCCGCGGACCGCTTGCCGCTCGGGGTGTCGACGCGTCCCGCCGCGTTCAACTCCCGTCCGCCGGACCGGACCTGAAGGTCCGTCAAGTCGGCTTTCCGATCGGCCTTCCGGAGGTCGAGACGGAACGTGCGGCCGTCCTTCCCGGGTGCGGGGTGACCGAGCAGCCGGCCTCCTGCGTAGAAGTCGACGCGTGCGTCCCCCATCGGTACCGGCTTGGTGGAACGCCACACCAGTTGCCGGTCGTCACCCCCACCGGCGATCCGCCAGCCCGGCGGTAGTCCGCCGTCACTGTCGGCCGCCGTCGTGATCGCTCTGGCGTCGGACGGCTGAGCCGCCTGCGCCAGGCCTGGCGATCCCCCCGCCACCGCGAGCACCGTCGCGGCGGTCACCCATATTCGCCGGGCACGGATCAAGGTTGCCCTCCTCAAGTTCACAGCTCAGGCACCCCGTTGGTCAGCGGGGGCCTCTCGCGTACCGGAGGACGGGCACAGGCGCCTGTGGGTTGCCTGTGATCGAGGAATTGGCCGACGGGTATGGGCACCCGGCGTAGGGAGGATCAGGTCCAGGCGCGGTAGGGCTCGTCGACGAGCTGGAAGACCGGCTCGCCGCGCACCGGGTCCTTCGCCGTGGACAGCCGCACCCGGTCCCCGCTGTGGATGCCGATCGGCGGGCCCATGACCCGGCCGCGCACGACGAACCCCTCGGCCATCTCCACCAGCGACACATTGCGCGCGGCCGGGGTGTTGCGGTGCACGGTCGTGGAGTGGCGGACCGTGCCGGTGCCCTCGCTGCGTTCCGTCCTGAGGTCGCTGCCCTGGCAGACCGGGCACAACAGACGGTGGTACATGGCGGTCGCGCACCAGGTGCAGCGCTGGAAGAAAACGGCGTCCGAGGCCGGTGCCGCGGTGGGATCGAGTACGCCCGCCGAGGAGCCGGCTGTCTGACGAACGACGCTCGCTGAGTGGTGGTACACGCGGGTCAACCCCCTGCGCTCGGCCGGATTCCGACGTGCGCGGTTCGCGGTGCGACCGTGCACGGAATCAGCGTATGGCACTGAGTGTCAGCGGTAAAGGCACTCGGTTCCCTCAATGCATACGGATTCCGCACTGGATTCGGGCGGGAGCCGGTCAGTCCCGGTCGAGCGCCGTCTCGATCTCCCGCACGACCCGCCACAGCGGAGCCCCGCGTCGGGAGACGACGACCACCACGTCCTCCGGCTGCTCCCCGACGGGCCGGAGGGGCGCGGCGCCGACGCCGAAGGCGGACTGGACGTACCCCAGCGCGTGGTCGACCGTGGCGCTCGCGTCGCCCTGTCCGTCCGAACGCAGCCAGGAGCGCAGGGCGTTGTTGTGCGCCGCCACCACGGCGGCCGCGATCACGTCGGCCTGCAGCGTCCCGTCGGGCCGGCCGGCGAAACGCTCGCGCAGGTACTCGGCGAGGGCCCGCTCGTAGCGCCACACCACGGACAGCTCGTAGGCCCGCAGCCCTGGCACCTTCTTGGTGAGGCGGTAGCGCTGCACGGAGAAGGTCGGGTTCTCGGCGTACATCCTCAGCACCAGCCGGGCCGCGTCGCACACCCGCCGCACCGGCTCGTCGTCGTCCGCGCTGTCGGCGAGATACGTCGTCATGTCCGCCAGGCACCGCTCGTGGTCGGGGAAGACCACGTCCTCCTTGGAGGGGAAGTACCGGAAGAACGAGCGCCGTCCGACACCCGCGAGCGCCACGATGTCGTCGACGGTCGTCTGCTCGTACCCACGCTCCAGGAACAGTTGGAAGGCCGCCGCGACCAGGGCGTCCCGCATGGGTGGCCGGACACCCGGCCGCGCCTTCTCATCACGACCCGTCGCCGCACCGCTGGAGCTCATGGACGGGAACGTAACACCCGGGCGGCACGCATGGCACTCAGTGCGCCCCTTTCGGGGAACTGAGTGCTTCACCCCGTGCCCGAGCCGTCCCGCATCCCTGGCTTAGCCTCCTTGTATGCCTTCCCTCAGATCCCGCCTCCTCTACGTCAGCGACCTGGCGTACCCGGCGCGCGGGCGCCGCTACTGCGACGAGGACATATTCCTGACCTCGCGCCTGCGCGAGGACTTCGACCTCGCGCTGTGCCACCCGCGGGACGCCGCCGCGCTGATGGGCGCCTTCGACGCCGTCGTCGTCCGCAACAGCGGTCCGGTCCTCGGCTACCAGGCGGAGTACGACGCCTTCCGCGCGAAGGCGACCGCGAGCGGGGCGCGGGTCTACAACCAGCTCACGGGCCGCGCCGACATGGCCGGCAAGCAGTACCTGCTCGACCTGAGCGCCGCCGGTCACCCGGTCATCCCCACCGTCGACCGCGTGGCGGACCTGCACCGGCTGCCCGAGACGGCCGAGTACGTGGTCAAGCCCAAGCTCGGCGCCGACTCGGTCGGCCTGTCCGTCGTGCCCGCCGACCGCCTGCCCGCCCTGGTCGACGGCAGCGTCCTTGTCCAGCCGCGCATCGACTTCACCTACGAGGTCTCCTTCTACTTCGTCGACCACGACTTCCAGTACGCCCTGCACGCCCCGCACACCGACCGGCGCTGGGACCTGGAACCGTACGAACCCACCGACGCGGACCTGGAGTTCGCCCGCGGCTTCATCGACTGGAACACCGTCGAGCACGGCATCCAACGGGTCGACGCCTGCCGCGCCCCGGGCGGCGAGCTGCTGCTGGTCGAGTTGGAGGACCTCAACCCCTATCTCTCCCTGGACGTCCTCGACGAGACACGCCGGGACGCCTTCGTATCGGCCTTCAAGGAGTCCCTCCGCGGGTTCCTCGCTCGCTGAACTCAGGGGGCGGGCGGCGCGTATCACTCCCCGAGGGACGGCGGAGGTCCCTGTCAGGGACGGAAGGAGAGCGCTGTGCCGACACCGCCCGGAGCCGGGTCACCGCAGGACCGCCCACCGCTGGAGCCCGTTCGCGTACTGCGCCCGCGCCGCACCGACGCGCTGGCGCAGTTACTGAGGGACATACGCCAGGACAAGGACTACCGCGACCGTGAGGCCGTGGCCGTGCGGGACCCGCACGCGTGGACCGACGAGGAGACCGAGGAACTCCCGCCCGTCGTCGACGAGTTCACGACCGGACCAGCCGCAAAATCAGCCGCAAGGCCGGCCGCAAGACCCGCCACCAGGCCGGCCGCCGGGCCCCCTCGCCCGTCGCGTCCCGTCGGCCGCCTCGGCTTCGGTCCGGGACACCGCCGTGCCGCCGTGGTGATCGGGGTCGGCGCTGCGGCCGTCGTCGGCTTCGGCTGCGCCCTCCTGCTCCCCGGCCGCACCGACGCGGCGACGGCAGCGCCACCGGCGACCGCGTCCGCCGACCCCACCCCGGCGGCTCCGGCCACGGGCGACCCCGACGGTCCGGGCACCCTCCGCGAGGGAGACAGCGGCCCGGCGGTGACCGACCTCCAGGAGCGGCTGCGGCACATACCGGACGTCTACAAGGACGGCTCCACCAACGGCAGTTACGACACCACCCTCACCGAGGCGGTGGCCCGCTTCCAGCTCTGGTACGGCATCCGGGGCGACGAGAACGGCGTCTACGGCAACGACACCCGCCAGGCCCTCGAATCGCGCACCGCGTCCGGAACCGGCTGACCCGGCAGGGGTGTTGTCCCGCGCGGTCTCGAACGCCGGGCAATCGGTGAGGAAAGTGCGGGTGGACGAGTACGGCGTGCCCGGCACCATGGGATCGGGGCCGGCGTGCGAGACGCCCGGCCCGTCCCGAGCCGAAGGCACCACCCATGAACGGCACCCGCATCCCGGGCCTGATCCTGCCCGCGGTCTTCCTGCTGGCCCTCGTCGTGGGCCTGTTCTGGTACTGGCGGCACCGGGGCGACGAGTGAACGACGGGCCGCGCTGCGGAGGTTGGCGCCCGCGAACCGACGCGCCCGACGTCAGCGTGCCGATTCCACCAGCGCCTGAGTGACCGTCCGGACGCTGCGCGCGATGTGCTGGAGCTGCAGCACCTCCGCCGCGTACAGCTTGATCGTGTGCTCGATGACCGACTCGGGCAGTCCCAGGGCGGGCAGGTCCGCACGGGCGGTCTGCAGTGCGGTGCGCGCGACCCGGATCTCGTTCTGGACCTGGATCTGCGCGTGCCGGGCGAGCAGGACGGGGTGGCGGATCAGGGCCGGGTAGCTCGCGTACCGCGCGGGCACCAGCTCGCGCAGCCACTTGGTCGCCGAGCGCTCCCAGTCGTAGCTGCCGGGCGACTTGACCTGGCACGGCCAGTCCGGGCTGACGCGGGTGGTCGTCATCTGCATGGTCATCGCTCCAGGATGTGCGGCGTCGTGGAGGGTGGTCCGACGGTGACGGGCGGCCCCGGTCTAGGGGATGACCGGGGCCGCCACGGGCCCTCGCACGGGCGAGGCCCTACCGAACACCCTGGGCGCCGACGCGGGTAGGAGACGGCGGCCCCGGATGTTCGTACAGGTGCCCGAGAGTGCGTGCGGTGCCGGCGCGGCGAGTGGTGCGGCGTGCGCATGGGGCGGACCGTCGGCTTTCTGCGGGCGGATGGGGCGGCGGGGACGGGGGCGCGGACGTGCACCGGAGTGAGCCGGAGCGCGATCCGTGAGCAGTATTTATATATGCCGTCCGCTTTGCAAGGCGCATGAAAACATTCATGCGTGATATATGGCGGATGATCCGTCTGTGCCACGAAATGACCGAAGTGGCCGACATGGTCGCGGGGTACGCCCCGGGCGGTCGCAGGACCCCGGTGTTCAGTCCCTGAGGAAGAACTGGTGCTGGTCGGAGATCTGCTCGTACTCCTCCAGGCGCGCCTGGGTGCGCTCGGGATCCGCGTCGGTCATGGCCTGCAGCAGCGCGGCGGCCATCACGCCGGGCGCGGCATAGGAGTCGAAGACCAGGCGGGAGCCGGTCGCGGTGGCGAAGGTGACGTCGGCCTCGTCGGCGACCGGACCCAGCGCCAGGTCCGTGACGAGGGCGACCAGCAGCCCGGCGCTGCGCGCGACCCGGACCGCGGTGAGGGTCTCATGGGCGTGCCGTGGCATCGAGAACGCCAGCACCCAGGTGCCGCCCGCCTCGCGCGACTGCAGCAGCGCGTCGTAGGCGACGCTGCCGCCCCGCGTCACCAGCCGCACGTCCGGGTGGATACGGCGGGCGGCGTAGGCGAAGTACTCGGCGAGCGAGGCCGAGATGCGCAGCCCGAGGATGGTCAGCGGCGTCGACTCCGACAGCTTGCGGCCCATCTCGATGAGCTGGTCGGGGTCGGCGAAGTCGCGCCGCAGGTTCTCCAGGTTCTCGATCTCGGCGTCGACCGCCGACTGCAGTTCGTTGCTGCCGTTCTCCTCGGTCGCCGCGGGCCCGCCGGCCAGCGTGCCGAGCGCGATGGACTGGAGCTTCTCGCGCAGCGCCGGGTAGCCGCTGAAGCCCACCGCGGCGGCGAAGCGCGTCACGGAGGGCTGGCTCACGCCGACGCGTTCGGCGAGGTCGGTGATGGAGAGGAACGCGGCCTCGGTGATGTGCTCGATCAGGTACTGGGCGATGCGGCGCTGGCCCGGGGAGAGCCGGGGCCGGTCGAAGAGGGTCCTGAGCTGGGAGGCCGGGGCGGCCTCGACCTCCGGTGCGGTCTTGCCCGAGGTGATGGCGGATGCCTGTGCGCGTGCCTGCTGCGGCGATGGCACCGGTGCGCCTCCTTTGTCTCCCACAGTGCCTCAACATAGCTCACACGCTGTCACCACAGGGGTCTGCGAGAAGGCATATGCCGTACGGCGGACGGAAGCTCAGGTCGCGCCGCCGGACGGGGTGTCACCGCCGGTAGACGGTGATCGAATGACCGACCTCGTCGATCGCGCGGCTGCCGGCGATCAGTGCGGCCAGCCGTCCGCGCGCCTTGGCCACCGACGAGTCCGAGACCACGAGCAGCCCGTGCACCTCGGATTCGGGCACGTCACGCGGGTCGGCCGCGTCGATGCCGTAGAAGGACGGCACCCCGCTGCCCTTGTACACCAGCCACACCCGCTCGCCCGCGTACCGCTCGCGCAGCCGGTCGGCGAGCCGCCCCAGGTCCTGGCCCCAGTCCACATTGGAGTCGTGCAGCCGCAGATGCGTCTTCGCCGGTCCGCCGAACGCCTCGTTGGAGTACGGCAGATAGTAGGGGTACGTCCGCACCGAACTGACCGCGACGAACGCCACCAGCACCCCCGTCACCAGCGGCGCCCACCGCCACCGCACGGCGAGCACACACCCCGCCGCCACCGCCAGGAACATCGGCACGAACACGGCGTACCGCGTCCCGAAGTCCCGCGACCCGGTCATGGCCGCGGCCAGGAGCACCGCGGCGGGCACGAGCACGTAAGGCGCCGCGGGCCGCAGCCGCGGTACCGCGACCAGCACGACCGCCCCGGCGGCCCACAGCGCGAGCATGCCCAGCGGCGTCTTCACCAGCAGCGCGACCGGCAGGTAGTACCAGAGCGAACCGGTGTACACATGCCCGAAGAGGAACCCCTGCCACGGATAGGCCTCCATGCCGAACTGGAGCCGCATGCCGTCCTTGTAGGACCCGGGCAGCGGCAGCAGATCCACCACCAGCCCCTTCAGCCCGTGCACGGCCGGGACCGGGTCCATGGAGGAGGCGCGCAACCGCGGGTCCACCACCAGATACGACGCCCATACGACGGTCACGGCGGCCCCCGCCACGACGGCCGCGCCCGCGAGCGCCCGCAGCACCGCCCTGCGCCGGTCCGCCGAACCGCCGTGCCACACCGACCACGCGGCCAGTGCACACAGCACCGGCACGACCGGCAGCACGCTCATCTTCGTGGCCAGGCCCGCGCCGAGCGCGATCCCCGCCAACGGCACGTACCGGCGCGGCCGTTGACGTGCCCGCCACGCCAGCCACGCGGACGTCAGCACGAACCCGGCGGCCGGCACGTCGAGCGTGGCCAGCGAGCCGTGGGCGACGATGTCGGGGGAGAAGGAGTACAGGGCGAGGGCGGCCAATCCGGCGGCGGCGCCCGCGAGTTCACGGGCGAACGAGAACACGACGAGCCCGAAGAGCAGGGTCAGCACCATCACCGGAAGACGCGCCCAGAACATCAACCGCCAGGGGTCGTTGCCGGACTCGTACAGCAGGTGCCGCCCGAACTCCCCTTGGTCGCCCCGGTAGTTGGTGTCGACGTGCGGGTCGGCGACCGCCACGCCGAGCGCGATCACCAGCTTGCCGAGCGGCGGGTGTTCGGGGTTGAAGCGGATGCGGTGCTCGTGGAGGTAGTCGGCGGCCGTGCCGACGTACACCGGCTCGTCGATGGTCGGTGTCTGCTGGACCGCCGTGGTCGCCATCGCGGCGGCCAGCTGGCCGAGCAGCAGGACCACGAGGAGGGGCACCAGCCAGCGCCGACGCGCGGGGCGGGCCGGCCCCGCGGCCGTGGGCCGGGGCGGGGTGGCCGCGTCGTCGAGGGTCCCGGGTTCGAGCACCGAGTGCTGTTCCTGCGCCATCATCCGCCCCGCGGTGACACCGACCGCGAGGCGGCGGGAGTGATCCGGACCCTTCTCATGGGCCCTACCTTCGCATCAGCTCCCGCCACCGAGGGCGTTACCGCTTCAGGAGTCGTACCGACAGACCGTCCGTCGTGTAGACGGGTACGGCCCGCAGCCGGTCGGAGTTCAGCTCGACGCGGTCGAATTGTCCGCGCAGGGCCGACGCGGACAGGACACGGACCGTGCTGCCCGCGACCGGCGGCCTGTGCGCGTCGAGCCGCAGCGACAGCACGCTGCCCCGGCCGAGGGTCGCGCGCCGGGTGATCTCCAGGGCGGGCGAGTGGCCCGAGCGCAGGGGGAGCTCCAGGGTGGCCGACTCCTGCGTGTACAGGCCGTGCACCTGGACGGGCTCGCCCAGGCGCAGGGTGCCGCCCGTCACGCGTACGTCGCCGTGGCCCAGGGCGTGGGAGGAGGCGGTCGCCAGGACGCCCGCGGTCACCACGGTGCCGCCCGTGTACCTGTTGTGGCCCGTCAGCGTCAGCGTGCCGGTGCCGCGCTTGGTCAGGCCGCCGTCCCCGTCGATGTCGTTGCGCCAGCTGTCCGCCGCGCCGAAGCCCCCGGCCGCCGCGTCCAGGGTGACGGTGACGTCGCAGTCGAAGGCGCCGTACCCGTCCGCCGCGGCGAACAGGTTGAGCCGGCCCCACTGCTCGAAGCCGTCCAGCAGCACGTAGCCCGAGGGCAGGGCCGTCGTGCGCAGCACCTCGCGCCGCTGGGCCGCGTCGAGGTAGGGCAGCCGGGTCTCCAGGAGCACCTCCGCGCCCTTCGGCACGGTCAGGGGGGTGCTGCGGCCCTTGCGGGTCAGCGCGTACGTGAACTTGGGCTCCACGACACGGGCGTTGGCCTCGCGGTCGGCGTACTTGTCGGTGTCGGTGCCTGCGGAGTGGACGTAGGCGTACAGGGTGTCGGCCGTGGTGCCCGTCTCCGCCGCGAAGTAGGCCAGGGCCTGGGCGCGGGCCGCGGTCTTGAGGGCCGCGTTCGCCGGGTCGGCGAGGGTGGCGGCGGCGAGGGCGGTGGCCATGACGCGGCCGCCGATGACGTCGACCGTGTTGTGCATGCCGGCCACGATCCGGGTGTGGCTCAGCTCCAGGGTCCGGGTCACCAGCTCCTGGAACCGCTCGGGCACGGCGTACGCGTAGGCCAGGCCCGCCAGGTGGAAGGCGTTGGTGTGGCCGCTGGGGAAGCCGCCGTCGTCCGTCGGGGAGGTGCTGCGCTGGCGCAGCAGCTGCGGGGCGACGACCACGTCGGAGTCGTAGACCGGGAAGCCGAGCGCGTCGGTCTTCCCGGTGTCGACGACCTCGCTGTCCTCGTTCATGCGCCACGGACGCGGGTACTGGTAGGCGTACTTGCCGGGGTTGCCGGAGGCGTACGGGCCGCGCACGGTGTCGACCAGTTCGGCGACCTTGCCGAGCGCGGAGTCGTGCGAGCCGGCGCCGAGCGCGGAACCGGCGGGCGCGCCGGCCGGGACGGCGTCGTCGATCTTCGTGGCGGGTGTGCCGTCGGGGGCGCTGGTGATCGAAGTGACCGCCAGGGCACCGGACTTGTACAGGTCGGCCAGCGGGCCCAGCGCCGCGATCATCGCGTAACTCTGGTGCTGGCGGTCGTAGATGAAGGCTTCCTTCGCCTGCGCGTCGGTGCGGGTGCGGGTGATCCTCGCGCAGTAGCGCATGTTGGCGCGCAGCACCTCGGGCCGCAGCGGTGTGCCGGTGTTCCAGGCGCCGCCGGTCTTCCACACCTTCGCGAAGCCGCCGAGGATCCGCACGACCGCGTTGGTCTCGGGCGTCAGGTTCGCGATGACGTTGGTCTTGTAGTCGTCGACGAACGGGAGGGGCGCGGTCGCGGCCTTGGCGTCGGCGGCGGCCAGCCAGGTGACGAGGGTCGGTGCGGCCAGTACACCGGCCGAGGCGCCCAGCGAGCTCTTGAGGAACCCCCGCCGGTCGACGGCGAGTTGGCCGATGGTGGGGGAGCGGTGCCCGGCTGGTGACGGCATGCGTGTGCCTCTCTTGAGTTCTTCGGCCCTGCGGCCGGAAGGGAGATCGTGCGCGGAGGTGTGGTGCCAGGGACGCGTGGGAACTGTGCGTTCGGCGCGTCCTGTTGGTGCCTGAGCGAAGATCCAAGGCCGGGCCCTGTCCCGCCAGAGGTGGACCGGCGACCGCGACATGGCGGCTGCGTGAACGCGGACCGACGGGTTCAGAGGATCGAACGCGCCAGCCGCACGGCCCCCTCGACCGGGGACACCCGCAGCGGCTGCGGGCGTGCTCCGGGCACGGATTCGGCGAGTGCGGCGGTGAACGCCCCGTACAGCGAGGGCTGGGCGAGGACGGTGCTGCCCGCGACCACCACGTCGTCCACCGGGACCCCGCGCACGGCGAGCCGGGAGACGAGCGCGGCGAGCGAGCGGCCCGCCGCGGCGATCACGCCACGGGCGAGTGCGGAGCCCGCGTCGGCCGCGGCGAACACGAAGGGTGCGCGCCTGCCCCACTCGGCGGAGACGTCGGAGGCGCTCTCCAACGCGTCGCCCAGCGCCGGGACTTCGGCGACGCCGAAGGCCTCGACGAGGCCGAGGGCGAGCGCGTCCGGTGCCTCGCCCCGGTCGTGGGCCGCCCACACGGCGCGCGCGGCCTCCCGGACGAGACCGGCGGCGCCGCCCTCGTCACCGAGCACCGCGCCCCAGCCGCCGACCTGAACGGAGCTGCCGTCGGGCAGTCGGCCCACGGCCACGGAACCGGTGCCGGCGACCAGGCCGACCCCCTTGTCCAAGCCCGCGGCGGGCACGAGGAGTTCGGCGTCGCCCACGACCAGCGCGGGCGCGTCGAAGTGGAGTTGCAGGGCGGTACGGATCTGCGCGCACTGGCGCGGGGTCTCGCAGGCGTGTCCGCCCAGGGCCAGGGCGGACGGACGCGCGCCGGTGGGCAGGGCGTCCGCGACCAGGGCGGCGAGCCAGGCGGCGGCGGCGACCGGATCATGCGGCCGCCAGCCGCCGCTCGTCCGGACGTGATCGGCGACCTCGGCGTCCCCCGCGAAGGCGCGGAGGTGCGTCTTGGTGCCGCCCACGTCGATACCGACCACAAGAGGGTTCGAGGGGGGTGCGTCCTGCACGGACTCCTCTTTCATCGTTCCGCCGGCCCGTGAACGGTGGACGAACCGTGCCTGGCCGAAGAGGAATTGGAGAAGTAGGGAAGCCCCGGGACGGGCCTCGTGCGGATCACGGCAGGCGAGTACCGTGTACTTCGTTAGGAAGTTAACTAACGAAGTACAGTGCGTCAAGAGTCCGCGCGAACTCGATCACTGGACCGGCCTTCCGGCCGCTGGGTGGCGGGGACGTGCGACGCAAGGGCAATTGAACGCCGCATCCCGCGACACCCGGGGAGCGCGGCCCCTGACCCATGGGGGAACTGTGGAACACGTCGTGGCGGAGACCCCCCGCCTGACCGAGAGCGCGAGCGCGGTCTTCGCGGTGCTGGCGCAGGCCGGCAGTGCGACCCGGCCCCAGCTGGCGAGTCTGGCGGGGCTGTCCAAGCCGACGGTGTCCTCCGCCGTCGCCGAACTGGAGGCGGCCCAGCTGGCCACCCACTCCGGCACCGCCTCGGGCGGCACCGGCCGCTCCGCCGCCGTGTACGGCCTCGGGCCCGCCTCCGGCGCCGTGCTCGCCGTCGACCTCGGTCCCGCCCGGACCCTGGTGCGGGGCTGCGCCCTGGACGGCACCCTGCTCGCCGAGGCGACCGCCAGCAGGGAGCGGGCCGTCGACGCTGTGCGCGAGGCGCTGGCCGCGCTGCCCGCCGGCGCCCCGCTGCGCACGATCGTCGTCGCGGTCGGCGACGTCACCGCCCCGGACGGCACCGACGGCCGCATGCGGCCCGCGACCGCCAAGGCGGGGCCCGTCTTCGACGCGGTGTCGGTCGCGCTGCCGCCCGGAGTGCCGGTCCACCTGGAGAACAACGTCAACTGCGCGGCCCTCGCCGAGCTGCACGAGGGCGCTGCCGTCGGCCGCCGCACCTTCGGCTACCTGCGGATCGGCGTGGGTGTCGGTCTCGGCATCGTCATCGGCGGCCAGGTGCTGCGCGGGGCCAACGGCGCGGCCGGTGAGCTCGCGCGGCTGCCCTACCCGTGGGACGACGACCGTGAGCCGCGCCAGGAGGCCCTGGAGGAGTACGTCGGCGCGCACTCCCTGCTGAGACGGGCCGCGGCGGCCTGGCGTGAGTCCGAGGGTCCGGTTCCGGGCAGCGCCGAACAGCTCTTCGCCCTCGCCTCGCAGGGCCGGGGGACGGCCCGCGCCCTCGTCGACCGGCACGCCGCCGACGTGGGCCGGCTCGCCGCCGCCGTGACCGCCGTACTGGACCCGGGACTGATCGTGCTGGGCGGCAGCACCGGCGCGTATCCGCAGCTCCTGCCCGGTGTGCGGGCCGAGCTGGCCCGGCTGAGCTGGCCCACCGAGGTGGTCAGCAGCACGGTCGGGGACCGCGGCACGGTGGTCGGCGCGGCCCGGCTCGCGGTGGCCAGAGGAGTCCAAACCGTGACCGAAGCCGCGGGGGTGAAGGATTGACGGCCTCCGACTTGGTCTGCCAATGTCCGGACAAGCGCTTTCTAAGTCGGTCGGGACACCGACTTGGGGTGAGCATCCCAGCCCGTACACGACGTACGGCAACCGCACGAGGGCGAGCCCGTGCGGTGACGGCCAGGACGGCCGGGGATCTCTGCCCCGCGTGGATGATGCGGCCGGGCGAGGCCGCGCCCCCGGAATGCGACTTTTCCAGCAAAATGCACCCGTGCCGCGTCGGTCGGCGCCGTGCTCCGTCCCTTACGACGAAATGGGATCCAAGATGACCACTGTGGGTGTGCGGCGCTCCCGCCGACTCGGCCGCGGCGGCATGCGCCGCCTGGTTCCTCTCGCTGCCGTAGCCACGGCAGGAGCCCTGTTGCTCTCCGCCTGCGGGTCGGGCTCCGGCTCCGGCGGGACCTCCAAGTCGCTGACGTTCTGGATCTCCACGGTTCCGGGGCAGGACGCGGGCTGGAAGAAGCTGGTGGCGCAGTACAAGAAGGAGCAGGACGTCAGCGTCAAGCTCGTCAACGTCCCCTACGACGGCTACACGACGAAGCTGCACAACGCCGCGCAGGCCAACTCCCTGCCCGACGTGGCCGCCGTGCCGGCGCTGGACCCGATCTGGTCGAACAAGCTGATCGACCTCGGCTCCATCGCCAACAACAAGACCTTCAAGATCAACAAGAACTTCATCGCCAAGGACTCGTCCGGCAAGGTGCTGGCCATCCCCTCGGACATCACCGCGTCCGGCCTGTTCATCAACAAGACGCTGTTCAAGAAGGCCGGCGTCGCCGTCCCGGCCTCGCCCGAGAAGACCTGGACCTGGACCGAGTTCATCGCGGCGGCCAACAAGGTCCGCGAGAAGACCGGTGCCAAGTACTCCCTGACGTTCGACCAGTCGCCGTCCCGGCTGCGCGCCATGGTCTACGAGATGGGCGGGAAGTACGTCCACGCCGATTCCTCCGGCAAGTTCTCGGTGGACGCGGCGACCAAGAAGGCCGTGAACACCTTCGTCGGATGGAACGACGACAAGACCATGCCGAAGTCGGTGTGGACCAGCGGTGCCGACCCGTCGGCCATGTTCCAGAGCGGTGACGTGGTCGCCTACTGGTCCGGCGTGTGGCAGGTGGCCGCCTTCGCGGAGAGCATCAAGAAGTTCGACTGGGCGAGCGTCCCGACCCCCGCCCAGCCGGTACAGGCCAGCGACGTCAACAGCGGCGGCCTGATGGTGGGCTTCAACAACAACGGTGCCGCGGCCACCGCCGCGCAGAAGTTCATGTCCTGGGTCTACGAGCCGAAGAACTACACCGAGCTGGTCGAGGCGTCCGGGTTCCTCCCGGTCGAGAGCGGGCTGAACCCGAAGTACCCCTTCACCTCCGAGGCGGCGCAGGCGGCGTTCAAGCTCTACAACGAGGAGATCCCGCTCTACGCCCCGATCTCGGGCTACTTCAACAGCGCGCAGACGAACTGGGTGCTGAAGGGCAAGAGCCTCACCGAGGACCCGACCAAGACGGAGCTCGGCAAGGCGATCAACGGCCAGCAGTCGGCCGACAAGGCCCTGCAGAACATCGTGGACGGCTACAACACGGCGGTCGGCGGCTGATCGTGGGCCGGAGCCGGGCGGCGGGATCCAGAGACCGCCGCCCGGCCCCGGGCGACCGCACGATGCCGGGCTCATGGCGTGAGCCCACCGCAATCCAATCCACCAGCACGGAGTCAGGAAGATGACAAAACGCGCCTCGGACGTGTCCGGGAGCCCGCCCAGGCGACGCAACACCTACACCGTCGCGCCGCTCGTCCTCATCGCGGCCAACGTCGTGCTCTTCGCACTGTTCTTCGTGTGGCCGGCGGTGATCGGGCTCGTCTACTCCTTCACCAACTACACAGGCGTGGGGGCGTTCCAGTTCATCGGACTGGACAACTACCAGAACCTGTTCGGGGACTCCACCTTCTACGACGCGCTGTTCCGGACGCTGCTGTACACCGTGCTCGTCGTCCCGCTGAACTTCGTGCTCTCGCTCCTCATCGCCAACCTGGTGGTGAGCAAGCAGGCCAAGGGCGCGTCGATAGCACGCGTCGTCTTCTTCATCCCGTGGCTCATCTCGCCCATCGTCGTGGGTGTCCTGTGGCGGTGGCTGTTCGGAGAGAACTTCGGACTGATCAACTACGTGATCGAGAAGTTCGGCGGGAACGCGATCGCCTGGCAGTCGAACGCCGACCTGTCGCTGGGCGTGGTCGTGATGGCGGGTGCCTGGTGGGGAACGGCCTTTTCGATGCTGCTGTTCATCGCGGCGATCAAGAACGTGCCCACCTCGTACTACGAGGCGGCCTCGCTCGACGGCGCCGGTCCCTGGCGCCAGTTCATCAGCATCACGCTGCCGAGCATCGCGCCCACCTCGTTCATCGTCATCCTGCTCAACACGATCAACGCGATGAAGGAATACCCGCTGTTCGTCTCCCTCAACAACGGCGGACCCGGCACGTCGAACAACCTGCTGGTCCAGTACATCTATCAGACCGGATTCAACCGGGGCCAGATCGGCTACGCGAGCGCCGCGTCCTTCGTGCTCATGCTCATCCTGATGGCCGTCGCGATCATCCAGCTGATCGCCAACCGGCGGATGGAGAACCGATGACAACCACAGACACGCCGCGTCCGGTCGACGCCGGTCCCCGACGGCCCGTCGCCAAGAAGCGGTCCCGGGGCGCGCGCAGTGGTGGGCTCCGGCAGGCCGTACCCGCGACGACACTGCTGTGGATCCTGGCGGCCCTGTACGGACTGCCGGTGCTGTGGTTCGTCCTCAGCTCCTTCAAGCCGGCCGGCGACCTGTTCTCCCTCCCGCTGACCGTGCTTCCGCACAACCCCACCCTGTCGGGCTACAAGGCGGCCTGGGACAGCGCCAACTTCTCCCAGTACTTCATCAACACGGCCATCGTGTGCGTGATCACGACGATCCTCACGGTGGGAGTCAGCTGCTGCACCGGGTACGCGCTGGCCAAGTACGACAACAAGTGGCTGAAGTTCTTCTTCATCTGCATCCTGGCCACCACGATGCTGCCGTCCGAGGTCATGCTCGCCCCGGAGTTCCTGGTCGTCCGCGACCTCGGCCTCTACAACTCGTTCGGCGGCATCATCCTCCCGGCCGTGCTCACCGCGACCGGATGCTTCATGTTCCGCCAGTTCTTCCTGACGGTCCCCGACGAACTCGTCGAGGCCGCCCGCATCGACGGCGCGCGTGAACTGTCGATCTTCCTGCGGATCATGGTGCCGATCTCCCGGCCCATCATGCTGACCCTCGCCATCCTGTCCTTCCAGTGGCGCTGGAACGACTACATCTGGCCGCTGCTGATGCTCAACGACCCCAACAAGTTCACCGTGCAGATCGGCATCCAGAGCCTCGTCGGCGCGCAGAACATCAACTGGTCGGTGCTGCTCGGCGGTTCGGTCATCTCCATGATCCCGCTGATCCTCGTCTTCCTGGTGTTCCAGCGGTACGTCATGAGCGCCGACATCAACGCCGGACTGAAGGACTGACCGTGCCCACCCCGCTCGACCACGAGTTCGTCCGCGCGACGGCCGGCGCCGCCGACCGGTCGGCCGCCCCGCTGGCGGCCGGCCCGGACGAGGAACCCGCCGGTGTGACCCACCGCGTGCTGGCGCGCCGGGTGAAGACCCTGGTCGCGGCCTACCGTTCCCGGGACTCGGCACTGCACGGCAGCGGGCGGGCCCTCGCCGCGGCGATGACCCACCTCGGCGCCCTCCGTGCCGCGCAGACCTTGACCGGTCTCTTCGCCGGCGGAGACAACGTGCAGTCGCCGCCGGACTCGGCGTTCACCGTCAACGACGTGTGCGACGCGCACGTCCTCGCCGCGGGCGCGGGTCCGGAACTGCGCAAGGTCGCCGCCGCGCTCGCCGAGATCGCCGGCGCGGCGTCCGAAGGCCTCCTGGCGGGCGGGGTGCACACGCCCAACCACCGCTGGGAACTGAGCGCCGCGCTGGCCCGGCTGCACCGCTCGTTCCCGGACGACCGGCTGCTCGACCGCGTCGAGCAGTGGCTCGCGGAGGGCGTCGACATCGACCCGGAGGGCCTGTACTCGGAGCGCAGCGCGGTCTACGCCTCCCACGTGTCCAACCCGTCGCTGCTGCTCCTGGCCGACGTCCTCGACCGCACCGACCTGCGGGACGCCGTCGCACGCAACCTCACCGCGACCCTGGACCTCATCAGACCGGACGGCACGGTGGAGACCGTCCATTCGCGGCGGCAGGACCAGAAGCACTCGTTCCCGCTGGCGCACTACCTGCCGTACTACCGGCTGCTCGCGATCCGCACCGGCCGGGGCGACTTCAGCCGGGCGGCGCGCTTGGCCGCAGCCGACGGCATCGACGACCCCAACCTGCTCGCCGAGACCATCCTCACCCCCGACCTGTGCCGCCCGCTGCCGACACCGGAGCCCGAACTCCTGCCCCGCGACCGGTACTTCACCTCGGCGCGCCTCGCCTCACGCGTGTCCACCACCGCGCACACCGTCCTGTACGGCGGCTCCGACGTGCCCGAGCAGCGGCGCATCCGCTCGGGTCTGGCCTGCAATCCCACCTTCCTGCGGCTGTTCGCGGGCGACGCCGTCCTCGACGCGGTCCGCCTCTCCCGGGGCTTCTTCGACCTCGGACCGTTCCGCGCCGCCGGCATGCACCAGCTCGCCGACAACCGGTACCGGCTCACCGAAACCCTCTCGGCCGCCTACTACCAACCGCTCCCGCCGGACTGGCGATGCGAGGACGGCGCCTACCGCCTGGCGGACGAGGGACGCTTCTCGGCCGCGATGGCCTTCTCGGACCGGCCCAGGGACGAGGTCTCCCAGACGACCCGCGTCGAGGTGGATCTGCGAGAGGACGGCGCCGACCTGCGGATCGACATCAGCGGACCACGGGTGCCCTGGGCCCTCGAACTGACCTTCCGGCCAGGGGGAGTTGTGGAGGGCGGCGCGCCGATCGGCGACGGACGCTGGTGCCTGGCGACCGGCCCGATGACCTACCGGGCCGGTGACGACGAGATCCGCGTCGAGGCCGAGGTCGAGGCGGGCGAGCCCCTCGCCGGGCCGGACCGCGGCGACGTACTGCGGTACGACCCGGGCCAGGACTACACCGTGGTGGGCGGCACCGACGCGACGACCGGGAACCGCGTCTACATCGGTGGAAACGGCCCGCAGACACTGGGCGTCGCACTGCGCGCCCGCCGCCCCGCACCCGTCTTGTGAACCCGGTGACCCACGCCATGGCCACCTCCGGCATGAAGGGCTGATCCACCCGTGCACCTCCTCCACCAGCGCGGCCCGTTGCACGACCTCCCCGACACCCCGCAGGCCTACGACGCCGTCCTCGCCGACGTCGTCGAGCAGGCCCTGCGGCGCATCACGCCGGAGGGCAGCCTCGAACACCCCGACGCGCTCGACGACATCGGGGACACCTCGCTCGGGATCACGTCGCTGCTGGCCCTGGCCAACCAGCGCCTTGACGACTCGCGCCTCCCGGAAGCAGCCCTGCGCAGCCTGTATTTCCACCTCCGTGAGCGGGTGTTCACGGAGGACAATCCCGGCTACCCGAACCTGAAGGTGCGCAACTCCGGCCTCCCGTACGCCCGGTACGTACTGGAGCCGGGAGCGCATCCGATCGGCGACTGGCCGAGCACGGTGTGGGCACTGCTCCAGGTGGTCAATGTCGTCGCGTTGGGTGACCGCTTCATCCACGACGAACTCCGACATGAACTGGGCCAGTTGGCGCTCGGCTACTGGCGTTGGCTCACGGAGGCCACCTTCTTCAACCCGCAGGAGGCCGGCAATCAGGCGATCGGCTGCGTGGTCGGCGGTCTGATGCTGGCCGGCCAACTGCACGGCGACGAAGGGGGGAAGGAGGTCCGCGAGCGCGCGTTGAGCCTCTATCACGACGAGATCCGTCCCCACCGCGTCAGCGACCGCGGCCACCTGCTGCCCCCCGAGCACGGCGGCGCCTACGACAACAACTACGGCCCGATCTCCCTCTCCTTCCTCGCGCAGGCCCACATCGTCAGCGGCGAGGACGTCTTCGCGCAGGACGGCGACGCACTGGCCCGCTACATCGACGCACGCCTCACCAACGGCGGCTTCGACAACGGCGGTCCTCGCTACAGCGAACAGCACTCCGGCTTCGAGTCCGTCCTCGGGCTGCGCTACTTCGGCAGCCGCATCGGCTCCGACATCGGCCGCTACCGGGGCGACACCCGCTGGGGCCGGCACGCGGTCAGGCCGGACGGGGGAGTGGACGGGCACTTCGCCTGGATGCTGGTCTGGCAGATCCAGGACACCACGCGCTGGCACCGCACACCGTCGACGACACCGGCCCGCCATCAACTCCGCGCCGGCACCGTGTCGGTGGCCTTCGACAGCAGGATGACGCCTTCGGTGGTCGAGGCCGACGGCACGTACTACCTGGCCGCTGCCGTGAACCGCCAGCACGGCTTCGGTCCGGTGCTCGACGGCTTCCTGTTCTGCCGCCCCATGGGCGAGGTGCGGGTCCGGGACGTGCGCGCCGACGGACTGACCGCCAAGCTGGTCACCAAGCCCGTCGTCGGCCGCGACCACGTCCTGCGGCACGTCCGCTCCCTGTACGTCACCGACGGCCGGGCCCTGTGGACGACGGTCGCCGTGGAACGACTCCCCGGCACCCCGTACCTGTTGGCCGGCCTGCCCTACGCCACGGACGACGGCGACCGGGTGCGCAGGACCGCGGACGCGAAGGTGACGTCGGCCGGTGAACTGCGCCTGACCCACCCGGAGTCGGAGGGTGTCGACCACTTCGACGCCCGTGCGGAACTGACCCAGGAGCTAGCGGCCTTCGCGCTGGCCGCCGACCCGCGCGGCTACGGGAACCCGGACGAGGGCTGGCGGCACCTGGTGTCCTCCAGTGCCGTGGAGGCGGAACCCGCTCCCGGTGCACCGGGGGACCTGCACGTGTTCGCGGTGCGCTACGGCGGCGACGGCCCCCTCGCGCCCACCTTCGAACTCGGCGACAGCGGCCTGACCGTCCGTACCGAGGCCTTCACCGCGGTGATCGGCGACCCGGCGGGCGACGCCGACGCCGAGCCGGAGCTGACGCTGCACGCCTGAGCGCCCTCAACTGCCTGCCCGCGCCGCCGAGTCGGTCTCCGGCGCGGGCAGCGCACCGACCGGCACGATCAGCTCGGCCCGGTCCCGGGTCGTCGCCACCAGGTCGGCGTTGCGCTGGTCGGTGCCCCGCACCCAGGCCAGAGCCGTCTCGTGGTCCTTGCCGAACTCCTCGTGCCGGGCGACCAGTCGGCGGATCCGCTCCTCCTCGTCCAGTTCGCAGAACCACACCTCGTCCAGCGCCGCGCGCACCCGTGTCCACGAACCGGTGCCGAGCAGCAGGTAGTTGCCCTCCGTGACGACCAGCCGGATGCCCGGCTCCACCGGGATCGTCCCCGCGACCGGCTGCTCCAGCACCCGCTCGAAGCCGGGCGCGTACACGATCTCGTCGGTCTCCTCGCGCAGCCGCCGCAGCAGCGCCGCGTACCCGGCCGCGTCGAAGGTGTCGGGGGCGCCCTTGCGGTCGCGCCGGCCCAGGCGGTCCAACTCGACGTCCGCCAGATGGAAGCCGTCCATCGGGACGTGCGCGGACCAGGGCTCGCCGGTGCCGTTGAGTTCCCGTACCAGATGCTCTGCCAGTGTCGTCTTGCCGGAGCCCGGACTGCCGGCGATGCCCAGGACCGCGCGGGGGCGGCCGTCCGGGAGCAGGGCACGGGCGCGGATGAGGAGATCGTCGAAAGTCAGCGGCACAGGGCCGAGTGTGACACTCGAAGAGATCGACATGCTCGAACGGATCGGGGAGTGACGAGCCCCTGCCAGGGGAGTCGCCCCCGTAGAGGAAAGGAGCGCCCGCCATGCCCGACGACGAGGCGCGGATCCGTGCCCTGATCATCCGGTGGGCGGACGCGGTCCACCGCGGCGACCTGGCCGGCGTACTCGCCGATCACGCGGAGGACCTCGTCATGTACGACGTGCCACCGCCGTACGAGGGGGTGCACGGGCTGGCCGCCTACAGCGCGGCCTGGCCGCCGTTCTTCGACTGGCAGGCGCAGGGTGCCTGCTTCGAGATCGACACCCTTGACGTCACGGCCGACAGTGGCGTCGCCTACGCCCATGCCCTGCTGCGCTGCGGCACCCCCGACGAACTCGCGCACCACCCCACGATGCGCCTGCGGCTCACCCTGGGTCTGCGCAAGGACGACGGCCGCTGGGTGGTCGCCCACGAGCACCACTCGTTCCCGCACGACTGACCGGTCATCCGGCCGGCGGTACCCCATGGGGTCCCCGAGTTAGATATGGGTTAATTTGTCCGTGTTTCTTGAGACGGGGAGGGGCGCATGGCCGACAGCACGCACGCCGTCCTCGCCGCACCCACCCGCCGACGGGTGTACTGGCAGTCGGCTGTGGCCCTCGCACTGCTGGTCTGCGCCACCTGTCTCGCCCTGCCGCACCGGGCCGCGGTCGTCACCGGAGCGGGCCGGCTGGCCGTCGCCGACGAGGGCTGGCTGCTGGTCGGGGCCGGTGCCGCCGCGGCCACCTGGGGGTGCGCGGCGCTGGCCCAGCAGGGTGCGGTCCGGGAGCGGCTGCCCGGTGGCCGGCTGGTGGCCGCGCAGTTCGCCGCCACCGCCGCCAACCACCTGCTGCCCGCCGGACTCGGCGCCGGCGCGGTCAACCTGCGCTTCCTCATGCGCTGCGGCCTGTCCGCCGCCCGCTCCGCCACCGCCCTGGCCGTCAAGGCGACCGCGGCGGGCGCCGTCCGCTGCGCCCTGATCGCCGTCCTGGCCCTGGCCTGCCCCGGAGTACTGCGGCTGCCGCCCGTCTCGGGCCGGCTCGTGGCCGTCGTACCCGCCCTGGCCGCGGCGGCGGTCGTCCTGATCGGCTGCCCGCTCTGGCCGCGCTGCCGCAAGGTCCTCGCGGCGGTGGTCGCGGACATCCGGGCCGTGCACGCGCGGCCGCACCGGGCCGCCGCCCTGTGGGGCGGCTCGCTGGCGTTCGCCGCGCTGCACTCCCTCGTCCTGATCGCCGTCACCCGGGCCGTGGGACTGCCCCTGGCCCCGGCGCGCGTGGCGTTGCTCTACCTCGCCGCCAGCAGTGCGGCGGCGCTGCTGCCCACCCCCGGCGGGCTCGGCTCCCTCGACGCCGCGCTCGCCTTCGCGCTCACGGCGACCGGGGCGCCGGTCGCCGCCGCCGCGTCCGTCGTGCTCGGCTACCGGCTGCTGACCGTGTGGCTGCCGCTGCTGCCGGGCCTCGTGGTGCTCGGAGTGCTCGTCCGCCGCAAGGCGCTGTGAGCGGCTCCGCGTTTTGCCCCGACCCGCTTCAGGTAGGACTCCGTTATCGACTGTTGGCCATGGGGTGTCGGCCATCGGCCCGGCGCGGAGGGGGAGTTGTATGACAGGCAGCGAGTCCGAAGGCCGTTTAGGGGAGGAGTTCTTCGTTCCCGGGACCTCGTCCTTCGCTCAGTTCCTGGCCGCGCACCGGCCCGAACTGCTGCCCATGAGCCCGCAGTTGCCGCCCGGCGTGCGGGCCGCGCCCGGCCGGTTCCCGCACGGCACCACCGTGCTGGCCCTCGCCTACCGCGACGGTGTGATGATCGCCGGCGACCGCCGGGCCACGATGGGCAACCTCATCGCTCAGCGCGACCTGGAGAAGGTGCACCCCGCCGACGACCACACGGCCGTCGCCTTCGCCGGCACCGTCGGACTCGCCCTCGACATGATCAAGCTCTACCAGGTCGAACTCACGCACTTCGAGAAGATCGAGGGCATCCCGATGACCCTCAACGCGAAGGCGACCCGGCTCGCCGGCATGATCCGGCAGAACCTCGGCCAGGCCATGCAGGGCCTCGCCGTCGTCCCGCTCCTGGTCGGCTACGACCCCTCGGCCCCCGAGGGCGGGCGCGGCCGCATCTTCAGCTTCGACGTCACCGGCGGCCCCTACGAGAAGTCCGACTTCCACGCCGAGGGCTCCGGCTCGCCGTTCGCCAAGGGCGCGCTGAAGAAGCTGTTCCACCCGCGGATGTCCCGACGCGAGGCTGCTTCGGCCGCACTTCAGGCGCTGTACGACGCCGCGGACGACGACTCCGCGACCGGCGGGCCCGACGTCAACCGCCGTATCTTCCCGCTGGTGTCGGTGATCACCGAGGAGGGCTTCGAGCGGCTGCCCGAGACCGAGACGGAGCAGCTCAGCCGCGAGATGGTCGAGCAGCGGCGCAGCCGACCGGACGGACCGAACGCGACGGCCTGACCGCGACGTCCTGATCAGGCCCGGTTCGCCGACCGGACCCGATACCGCCTCCCATTTTCCCCGCGCATGGGAAAGGCCTGCCTCGGCCTTTACTGCACATGAGTTGCAAGTACGGGAGCATGGCACAAGGCTGCCTTGTGCGGCCGTTCGTGTTCCACCGACGGAAAGACCCTCCCGATGACGGCCGCCCCTGGTTCCGCTCCGCCCCTCCCCGCCCAGGCGGAGGCCAAGCGCTCGGCCTGGCGCCGCGTCCGTGGCTCCATGACGCGGCAGGAGTGGATCAGGGTCGGCGGGATGGTCGCCTTCGTGCTGGCGCTGCACGTCATCGGCTGGTTCACGCTGGTCGCGATCGTCGCCCCCGAGCACTACAGCATCGGCACCAAGTCCTTCGGTATCGGCATCGGCGTGACCGCGTACACGCTCGGCATGCGGCACGCCTTCGACGCCGACCACATCGCCGCGATCGACAACACCACCCGCAAGCTGATGGGCGAGGGGCAGCGGCCGCTGTCGGTCGGCTTCTGGTTCTCGCTCGGCCACTCCAGCGTCGTCTTCGCGCTGGCCCTCCTGCTCTCGCTGGGCGTGAAGGCCGTGGCCGGCCCGGTCCGCGACGACGACTCCCAACTCCACGACGTCACCGGCCTGATCGGCACGACCGTCTCCGGCGTCTTCCTCTACGTCATCGCCATCATCAACCTCGTGATCCTGGCGGGCATCTGGAAGGTCTTCCGCCGGATGCGCTCGGGCCACTTCGACGAGGCCGCCCTCGAAGAGCAGCTGAACAACCGCGGGTTCATGAACCGGCTGCTGGGCCGCGTGATGAAGTCGATCACCAAGCCCTGGCAGATGTACCCGCTGGGCCTGCTGTTCGGCCTCGGCTTCGACACCGCGACCGAGATCGCCCTGCTCGTGCTGGCCGGCTCGGGCGCCGCCTCCGGACTGCCCTGGTACGCGATCCTGTGCCTGCCGGTGCTGTTCGCGGCGGGCATGTCGCTGCTCGACACCATCGACGGCTCGTTCATGAACTTCGCCTACGACTGGGCGTTCTCCAAGCCGGTCCGCAAGGTCTACTACAACCTCACCATCACCGGCCTCTCGGTCGCCGTAGCCCTCGTCATCGGCACGGTCGAACTCCTCGGCCTGCTCGCCGAGAAGCTCGACCTGCACGGCTTCTTCTGGGACTGGGTGGCCGGCCTCGATCTGAACATCATCGGCTTCGTGATCGTCGGCCTGTTCTTCGCCACCTGGGTGCTCGCCCTGCTGGTGTGGAAGTTCGGACGCATCGAGGAGAAGTGGTCCGCGGGCCTGGCCCGGCCGGCGCAGCAGCCCGCCGAGTAGGGGCGACTCCCGGTCGAGCAGTGGCTCATGCGCGCACGGCTCAGGAGCGCAGTCGGAACTCCTTGCGCCACTTGACCAGTTGGTGCTCCGGATCTCCCGTGTACGACCAGGGAGTTCGGGTCGCCCGCGAGCCCACCATGCGCAGCAGTGCGACGGCGATGTCCTCGATGCCAGCGTGGCAGGCGCCGTGCGCCAGGTAGTTGAGGTCGCGCAGCTCGCCGGGCTCGATCTCCTCGCCCGTCGGACGGCCCATGATCCAGCGCTGCCAGGTGCGGCGTACGTCGTTCACCGCGCCGTCGTTGTCCCAGTGCTGCCCGAGGCTCACCGAGGACCGGTTGCCCTGGGCCGTGTCGAGGGCGTAGCGGTACTCCTCCACGCGCGCGTACTGCAGGAGCACCGGAAGGCCGCAGCCCGGCGGTGCCACGCCGGCGGCGTCGCGGGCGAAGTCGTACATGAGGCCGTGCGTGCCGTGCCAGCGGGCCGAGTAGTAGTGGAGTATCTGCAGGTGGCCCTCCACGTTGTACGGGTCGCGCTGGTGCAACTCGTCCCACCAGCGCGCCAGTTCCTGCCGGCGGACCCCCGCCGCGTAGAGCCGGGACACGGAGATGAGGGAGATCCACGGTGTCGGATCGTCCAGATACGCCTCGGCCGCCTGCAGACACGCCGTGACCGCCCCGTCGACGCGCTCCTGGTCGATCGGCACGCCCCGCCCCGCGGTGATGGCCAGATTGAACGCCCGGGCGGTCTCCGTCGCGGCCCGCAGCAACAGGGCGTCGGCGCTGTAGGGTTCGGCGGCCAGCCAGGACTCCGCCGTCGAACTCCCGATGCAGGCCTGCGCGAGCGTCCGCACCCGGTGACCGCGGGCGAGCCAGTCCGGGCCGGTGGCGCGCAGCAGGTCCCGCACGCCCTGCCAGCGGCCGATGACGATGTCGTGGCGGGCCGAACTGAGCGAGGTGTCCCCGCAGTCGGGATCGAAGTCGGGGGCGAATCGGTTGCGTGCCATCGGGATCTCCTCAGAAGTCCGTGGAGAGACCCTCGTGGACACGGGTGCCCAACGGGGCGGAGCCGATGGGCACGTACTCGGCCTCGATGGTGCGGGTGGCGTCGAGACGGGCGGGCCGGTAGTAGTCGCTGCCCCGTCTCCAGTACCAGAGCATCGGGACCAGGCCGACGGCGAGCCCGCCGATGCCGATCGCGATCGCCGCGGTGTCCAGCTCGCCCAGCGACTCGACGAAGATCCAGAACATGAACAGGGCGCCGAACAGCGGCCACACCCCGCCGAGCACGAAGTCGGCCGCCGACCTCAGCAGCGTCTTGCGGTAGGCGACGACCGCGGCGAGCCCGGCGAGACCGTAGTAGACGGCGATCTGCAGACCGATCGCCGAGATCGCGTCGGAGAGGATCTCGCCCACCGAACCCAGGGCGTTGGCCGCGACGAACATCGCGAGCGCCACCGCGCCGACCACGGTGACGGCCACCCAGGGGGTGTTCCACCGGGGGTGCACCCGGCCCAGGGCGGCCGGCATCGTACGGTCGCGGCCCATCGCGAACAGCGAGCGCGTGACCTGGATGAGCGTCGTCTCCAGCGTGGCGATGGTGGACAGCATCACGGCCACGACGAGCAGTTTGCCGCCGATGCCGGGCCAGACCTCCTGGCCGAGCACGCCCAGCACGTTCGCGTCGTTGTCGTCGATCTGCTTCGAGGAGAGGATGACGTTCACCGCGATGGTGAACACCTCGAACAGCAGGAAGACGACGCCCAGGCCGATCAGGCCCGCGAGGCCCGTCGTACGGCGGCTGTCACGGGTCTCCTCGCTGAGGTTGCTGGTGACGTCCCAGCCCCAGTAGTAGAAGGCGGCGACCAGCGCGCCCGAGGCGAAGCCGGCCATGCCGTCGAAGTGGCCGAACCCGAACCAGGACCAGTCGAAGGCGCGGGCGTTGTCCGTGTGGAAGAGGGCCAGCCCGGCGAACAGCGCCAGGACGGCGAGTTCGACACCGGACATGGCCAACTGCGCGCGGACGGTGAGCCGGGCGCCCCCCAGGACCACCAGCAGCATGGCGACGAACCAGGCGGCCCCCACCACCGTGGCCAGCGCGGTGTCGTCGGCGAGGTCCTGGTCGAACAGGGCGAGGGTCATCGAACCGGCGGGCAGCGAACCGGCCACCATGAAGATGGTCGCCGAGACCACCAGAGCCCAGCCGCTGATGAAGCCGAGAAAAGGGTGCAGCGTGCGCCCCACCCAGGAGTAACTGGCGCCCGCGTTCACGTCGATACGGCTGAGACAGCTGAACGCCAGGGCGATGCCCGTCATCGGTAAGGCGCAGTACAGCAGCGCGGCCGGACTGGCCAGTCCGACCGCGCCGACGAGGACCGCGGTGGTCGCGGCGACCGAGTAGGCCGGAGCGCTGCCCGCGATGGCCATCACCACGGTGTCGAACGTACCGAGGGCATTGGGCTGAAGCCCTCTGCCCCTGTTGTTGTTCATCGTTGCGCTGCTTTCCGTCTTGCACGACGCGAGGTCGACCGGCCCCGACGGCGTAGCGGAGGTGGGGGGAGAAACCGCCCCGGACCGGCGAGGGTTGGCCTCGGGCCAGGGGCGGTGAAGTGGGGTGGCGGGTACCGCTCGGCGGTGGCGTCGCAGGGTGGTCACACCGTGTGTGCGAGCGATGATAGCCCTACGCGTCGGGCGTTCAGGATCGACCGAGCGGTAACCTGTGGCAGCGCGGAGACGCAACGCGGGTAGATGCGGGGGAAGTTGGCGCGGGGCGGACCGAAGGCGGCCCGCCCCGGGCGCGTCAGTCGCCGATGTGGTCGATCTGCCGGAGTTTGTTCGTGGCGTCGAGGGCCGCCACCTTGTAGGACTCGGCCAGCGTCGGGTAGTTGAAGACGGCGTCGACCAGATAGTCGACCGTGCCGCCGCAGCCCATCACGGCCTGGCCGATGTGGATGAGCTCGGTGGCACCGGTGCCGAAGCAGTGCACTCCGAGCAGCGTGCGGTCCACGGGGGAGACCAGCAGTTTCAGCATGCCGTGCGAGTCGCCGATGATCTGTCCGCGGGCCAGCTCCCGGTAGCGGGAGATGCCGACCTCGAACGGCACGCGCTCCTCGGTGAGTTGGTCCTCGGTGCGGCCCACGAAGCTGATCTCGGGGATGGTGTAGATGCCGATCGGCTGCAGGTTCTGCATCTGCCCGACCGGTTCCCCGCAGGCGTGGTAGGCCGCCGCCCGGCCCTGCTCCATCGACGTGGCGGCCAGTGCCGGGAAGCCGATGACGTCGCCGACGGCGTAGATGTGCGGCACCTCGGTGCGGTAGTGCTCGTCGACGGTGATCCGGCCGCGCTTGTCCGCGGACAGGCCCGCCTTGACGAGGTCGAGGTCGTCGGTGAGACCCTGCCGGCCCGCCGAGTACATCACCGTGTCGGCCGGGATCCTCTTGCCGCTCTCCAGGACGGTCAACGTGCCCCGCGCGTGCCGCTCCACGGCCGCGACGGTCTCGCCGAACCGGAAGGTCACGGCGAGGTCCCGCAGGTGGTACTTGAGCGACTCGATGACCTCGACGTCGCACATGTCGAGCATCCCGGCGCGCTTCTCGACCACCGTCACCTTGCTGCCGAGCGCCGCGAACATCGAGGCGTACTCCATGCCGATCACACCGGCGCCGACGATGACCATGGAGCGCGGGACGCGTTCCACCGACAGGACGTTGTCGGAGTCCATGATGGTCTGCCCGTCGAACTCGACGCTGTCCGGGCGGGCCGGCCGGGTGCCGGTGGCGATGATGATGTTGTCCGCGCTCAACAGCCGTTCCTGGCCGTTGACTTCGCTCAGGGCGACGGTGTGGGGATCGACGAAGTGGCCGGTGCCGGCGTACAGCGCCACGTGGTTGCGGGAGAGCTGGTTGCGGATGACCTCGACCTCGCGGCTGACCACGTGCTGGGTGCGCGTGGTGAGGTCGGCGATGGTGATGTCCTCCTTGAGCCGGTAGTTCTGCCCGTAGAGGTCGCGCTGGGTGAGACCGGTCAGGTACAGCACCGCCTCGCGCAGGGTCTTGGAGGGAATGGTGCCGGTGTGGATGGAGACCCCGCCGACCATGTCGGGGCGGTCGATGACGGCGACCCGGCGGCCCAGCTTGGCCGCGGCGATGGCGGCCTTCTGGCCACCCGGTCCTGATCCGATGACGAGCATGTCGAAGTCGCGCACCTACCCGAGTCTGTCAGCCCGAAGGCCCTCTTCGAAAGGGTGAACGGGCAGCGGCCCTGTCGTGAGCCCGTCCGAAGTCCCCGGGAGTGGCGAGAAGTTCCGGCCGGTGACCGCTTCCGCGCCCACGACCGGTCTCGGTCGGCGACAAGGGGTGATAATGCGGACATGGGCCATCGACTCGCCGACGCGAGTGCCCCCGCCCGGCTGGCCGCCCCCGACGAGGGCATCGGCCGGGACGAACTGGCGCTCGCCACCCGCAACCACGGTCTGCCGCTGGAGGCGCTGCGCTACGACGTCACTCCGCCCGGCCTGCACTACGTACTGACGCACTACGACATCCCCTACGTCGCCGAGGACCCGCCCTGGCAGCTGACCGTCGGGGGCCGCGTCCGCCGTCCACTGGAGCTGGACCTGGCCGCTCTGCGCGCCTTCCCCGAGGTCACCACGCGCGTGACGCTGGAGTGCGCGGGCAACGGCCGGGCCCTGCTGACGCCCCGCCCGGTCAGCCAGCCCTGGCTCGTCGAGGCGGTCGGCACCGCCGAGTGGACGGGCGTACCGCTCAGGCTCCTGCTGGCCGAGGCCGGCGTGGCACCCGACGCCGTCGACATCGTGTTCACCGGCGCGGACCACGGCGTGGAGCGCGGGGTCGAACAGGACTACCAGCGGTCCCTGCCCATCGACGTCGCCACCGGCACCGAGCCCGAGGTGCTGGTCGCGTACGCGATGAACGGCGCCCCACTGCCCCCGCAGCACGGCCACCCGCTGCGGCTGGTCGTGCCCGGCTGGTACGGCATGGCGCATGTGAAGTGGCTGCGCGACATCGCCGTCACCGACGTGCCGTTCACCGGATTCCAGCAGACGGTCGCCTACCGGCTGCGCCAGGAGGCCGGCGACGAGGGCGAGCCGGTCACCCGGATCGCGCCCCGTGCCCTGCTGGTCCCACCGGGATTCCCGGACTTCATGTCGCGGGCCCGTGTGGTGCGTCCGGGCACGGTGGTGTTGGAGGGCCGCGCCTGGTCGGGACGGGCGCCGGTGACCGGCGTCGAGGTCAGCTCGGACGCCGGACGCACCTGGAAGCGGGCCGAGTTGGAGCCCGCCGACGGGCGGCGCTGGGCATGGCGGCGCTGGCACTTCGCCTGGGAAGCGAGCCCCGGCGAGCATGTGCTGAGCGCACGGGCGACCGACTCCGAAGGCCGCACCCAGCCGCTGGAGCAGCCCTGGAACCGCGGCGGCTTCGCCGTCAACCTCGTCCAGCGCGTACCGGTGCTGTGTCTGGAGGACGACCGGACGGACCGGGCCGGACAACCGGCGCACCCCTCAGGGCAGTAGCTTCTCCAGGGCCGCCGGGCCCTCCGCCGCCAGCTTGCGCCGGGCCCATTCGAGGGTGTGCGGGGTGAGGTCCTTGCCGGCGGCGAGGACGAGGTCCTCCGGCGACACCTCGGTGCCGGTGCGGGTGTGGAGCAGGTCGTCCGGGGTGACAAGGTCCTCGGGCGGCTCGGAGGGGTCGGGCTGTGACGTCGGCATGATCGGTGCTCCTCGTGGATCCGGATCGCTGCGTCGGACCCGGTGTGTGTCATCGGGTCCGTCTCTCACCCTTCAACGCTCGCACATCCCCCGCATCCCGGGTGATCGGGAGGCGTGCCGGTCCGGGATGCCGCCGCGACCGGGCGGGCGTCTAATGGGATGACGAGCGGATCGGCCGGGAGAGAAGACCGAGGCCATGACACCCACCGCAAGCACCGGGGCGGGAGGGGGGAACTCCGCCGGAGGAGGGGTCCTGCGGCGGCTGGGCGAATGGTGCGCCCGCCACTTCGTGATCGTCATCGTGGCCTGGCTGGTCGCCCTGGTGGCGCTCCAGGTCGTCAACCGCTCCTTCGGCGGGGACTACTCCGACAACTTCTCGCTCTCCGGCGTGCAGTCCCAGGACGGCCTGGACGTCCTGAAAAAGCACGATCCCGCGGCCGGCGGCTACGGCAGCCAGATCGTCCTGCACGACGGCAAGCAGTCCCTGACCGCACTGAGTTCGCAGCTGTCCACCACGGTCGGCGACCTGCAGAAGCTTCCGCACGTGCTGTCCGTCCAGGACCCGCTCTCCGCCCAGTCCTCCAAGGTCGGACCGGTCTCCACCGACGGGAGGACCGCCTACATCACCGTCCGCTTCGACGTACAGCCCTCCACCCTGGGCGACGGCTATCTGCACGGGGTCGACGACGCCGTACAGCCGCTGCGCGCGGCGGGCGCGCAGGTCGAGTACGGCGGACCGCTCGGCGAGTTGGCGCGTCCCGTCGCCGACGACCGGGTCAGCGAGCTGATCGGTTTCGCCGTCGCGATCGTCGTCCTGCTGGTCGGCTTCGGCAGCGTGATCGCCGCCGGCATCCCGCTGCTGACCGCGCTGATCAGCGCGATCGGCGGGCTCGCCTGTCTCGGTCTGCTGGCCGCCGCGTTCACCTTCGCCACCGTCTCGCCGACCCTGGCCACGATGATCGGACTGGGCGTCGGCATCGACTACGCCCTCTTCCTGATCACCCGGCACCGCCAGAACCTCATCGACGGCGCCGATCCGGTGCACTCGGCGGGGCACGCCACCGCGACCAGCGGGCGTGCCGTGCTCGTCTCCGGCTGCACGGTGATCATCGCCCTCGCGGGACTGTCCGCGTCCGGGGTGAGCTTCATCGGCAAACTCGGCCTGGCCGCGGCCGTCACGGTCGTGTCGGCGGTCGTCGGCGCGCTGACCCTGGTCCCGGCCCTGCTGGGGTTGATCGGCAGACGCATCGACCGCTACCGGGTACGCCGTCCGGTCGCCGAGACCGACGCCGGGGCGGGTACGCAGCCGCAGGGCACCTGGCACCGCTACGCGCAGCGCGTGGAGCGGCGGCCCTGGCAGTTCCTGGCCGCCGGCGTCGCCGCAGTTGTCGTCCTCGCCATCCCCGTGTTCTCGATCCAGCTCGGTCACATCGGCGACGGCGCCGACCCCACCTCCTTCACGGACCGGCGGGCCTACGACCTGATGACCGACGCGTTCGGCCCCGGCTCCAACGGCCCGCTCACCGTCGTCATCGACCAGACCTCCGTACCGTCCGCACAGCGCTCCGACCTCGCCTCACAGGCGCAGAAGGCCCTGAGCGCGGTGCCCGGCGCCGCCACGGTCACCCCGCTCACCGCCACCAAGGACGGCGACGTCCTGATCGGCACGGTCTACTCGAAGCGGTCCCCGCAGAGCGCCTCCACCACGGACCTGACGAACCGACTGGTCGACACCACCCTGCCCGCCGCGGTCTCCGGCACGGACGCCAAGGGATACGTCACCGGCACCACGGCCGCCCAGGTCGACTTCCGCGACATCGTCGCCAGCCGACTGCCCCTGATCATCGGCGTGGTGGTCGCCCTGGCCTTCCTGATCATCCTCGCCGTCTTCCGCGGCCTGCTCGTCGCGATCAAGGCGGCCGTCCTCAACGTGCTGTCCATCGCCGCCTCGTACGGCGTCGTCGTGGCCGTCTTCCAGTGGGGCTGGGGCGGCCCCGCGCTGGGTGTCGCGGGCAAGGTGCCCATCGAGAGCTATGTCCCGATGATGATGTTCGCGATCATCTTCGGGCTGAGCATGGACTACGAGATCTTCCTGCTCTCCCGAGTCCACGAGGCGTGGCTGCGCACCGGCGACGCCAAGGCCTCGGTCGCGCACGCGCTGGAGATCACCGCGCGGGTCATCACCTGCGCGGCACTGATCATGGTGAGCGTGTTCGCCGCGTTCATCGTCAGTGACAACATCGTCGTCAAGATGCTCGGTCTGGGCCTGGCCGTCAGCGTGCTCATCGACGCCACCGTCGTACGGCTGCTCATGGTCCCGGCCGTGATGACCCTGCTGGGCCGGCACGCGTGGTGGACACCCCGGTGGCTGGACCGGATGCTGCCGCACATCGACGCCGAAGGCGATCACGAGCAGGGCGTCGAGCCGGAGGTCAGCGAGCGTCCGGTTTCCCGGGCGTGAGCACCAGCATCGTCACGTCATCGAGAACGGCCGGCGCGTACCGTACGAGATCCGCCCACACCCGGTCGGCCAGCACGGTCGGGTCCCCGTCGGCGAGGGTGGCGAGGCGATCGGTCAGGGGATAGAAGGCACCCGAGGTGTCCCGGGTCTCGCTGACGCCGTCGGAGGCCAGGAAGAGACTGTCGCCGGGCTGCAGTTGGAGCGTGAGCGCGTCCGACGGGGCGCCGTCGGACAGACCGAGACCGAGCGGCGTCCACGGCACGAGCTCGATCTCGGTGGCCCGCCCGCCCCGCAGCAGCACGGGCGCCGGATGCCCGCAGGACACGATGCGCACCTCGCACGCGTCGGGGGAGAACTCCAGCAGCACGGCGGTCGCGAACAGCTCGGAGTAGCGGGCCTCCGCCGAGTCCACCACCAGGCGCCGATCCAGCCGGGCGGCGACCGACTCCAGGTCCGGCCGGTCCAGCGCCGCCTCCCGGAACGCCCCCAGCAGCGAGGCGACGGTCGAGATCGCCGACAGACCGTGCCCGCGCACGTCGCCCATGACCGCCCGTACGCCGTGGGGTCCTTCGCGTACGTCGAAGAAGTCGCCGCCCACCAGGGTGCCGCGCTCGGCGGCCCGGTACAGGCCCGTGCAGCGGACCCGGCCGACCCGTTCCGGCAGGGGCGGCACCACGGCACGCTGCGCCGCCTCGGCGACCGTGCGTTCGAGGTCCAGCTGGGCGTCGCGGTGACTGCGCACATAGGACACGAACACGCTCAGCGCGGCGACGAAACAGATGGTCAGCAGGTCGGTCTCGCCGGGGTGGTCGAGGTGGAAGGCCGGGATGTCGAGCACCACGATCACCACGACACCGAGCACCGCCGTCGCGAGCGGACCGTACGACAGCACGGCCAGTGGCGGGATCGCGCCGAGCAGGAACCCGATGTCGAGGGCGTGGCCGCTCACCAGCGTGGCGGTGCACACGCCCGCGAGCAGGGCGACCGGCAGCACCCGCACCCAGCGCGGCGGCGGGGCGCCGCGCAACCAGGTCCGCCGGTCCTGGCCCCGGCGCGGAGACAGGACGAGCACTCTTCCCACACGACCACGCTCCTACGCCGGGACGCCTCCCGCATGCCGACCCGCGAAAAGAGAACCTGTGAATCGGAGGCCGATGAGCAGAGAACCCGCGGGAGGAGAGCCGCGGGAAGAGGGCCCGCGAAAAGGGGTGGACATGTCCACGACCGGTGCCTAGCGTGTGATCACCACGCCAGGAGGCCCGACGGAAGGAGGCGAGTGCCGTGCAGATGACACCCATCCAGCGCTCCCTCCCCGTAGCCCCGGCGTGCTTCGGCTGAGTCCGACCCGGGAGCGCTCCACGCAGTACGCATCCCGGAGGAATCCATGACCGATCTGGTCATCCGCGCGCTCGACGAGCGCGACGCCCATCTCTTCGACACCCTGCCCGACCCGCTGGACAACCGTGCGGCACACCGCCTGACCGTCCACCGTCCCGACTGGAAGCGCGTCGCCCTGCGCGACGGCGTGGTCGTCGCGCGCGCCGCCTGGTGGGGCGGCCCCGACGACGCCGAACCCCTCAACGTCAACTGGTTCGACGTGGCCGAAGGCGAGGAGGAGGCCGGCGCCGAACTGCTGCGCACGGCGCCCTGGCAGGTCGGACTCGAACTGAACCTGCCCGGCACCTGGCGCGAGGACCCGCGGCTGCGCGCCGCCGCCGAGGCCCGCTTCACCGCCGTACGAGCGGCCGGGTACGAACTCCTCGTCGAACGCTTCCTGTACCGCTGGACGCCGGCGGACGGTCTCCCCGAGCGCCCCGGACGGCTCGTCTTCCGCGCCGAACCGGACGACGCCGTGTTCTTCGACGCGCTGCGCCGCATCCACTCCGCCACCCTCGACGCGCACGCCCTCAAGGCCATCGAGGAGGGCGGTCTGGACCGGGCCGCCCAGGAAGAGCTCGACTTCTTCCACTGGTGCCCGTCGCCGCGCGAGTGGTGGCAGCTGGCGCACACCCCGGAGGGCGAGCCGGCGGGCATCCACATCCCGGCGCACAACCCGTCCGGTCCGACCGTCGGCTTCATCGGCGTACTGCCGGACCAGCGCGGTCACGGTTACGCCTACGACCTGCTGGCGGAGTGCACGCACTTCCTGGTCGAGCGGGGCGCGGAGTTCGTCACGGCGGCGACGGACCGGGGGAACTTCCCGATGGCCGCGAACTTCGCCAAGGCCGGCTATCCGGTCGTGAGGGAGCGGATCAACTTCGAGGTCGCCCAGGGGTAGGTGGACGAGGGGGGGCGGGGCCGGTGCCCAACTGGGCCGGCCCCGCCCGCCGTTGTCGGTGAGTCGTCAGCCGGCGTTCGCGTTCAGCAGGGTCTCCGCCTCGGTGAGGATCTCCGTGACCCGGAGGGCGAACTCGGCGTCGCACGGGTGCGGTTGGCCATCGGCGGCGGACGCGATGAGGGCGTCGGCGGCGCGGACGAGGGCCTCGACCGGGCCGACGGAACTGTCCGGGAAGTGGGCCACGCCGGCCTCGCCGCGGAGTTCGACGTCGGTCCCCGTGGCGGCGGGCGGCGCCGTCAGACTCAGGGTGAGGGTGCTCGACGCGCCGCTCGCGTGGTCGAGGACCAACTGGACGGTGTCCCCGGGGCCCGGCGCCGCAGCGGCCACGCGCCGGGTGTCGCCCAGGATCGGCAGCAGCACGGACAGGGCGTGCGGGCCGACGTCCCACAGGGCGCCCTTCTCCCGCCGCCACGGTGTCGCGAACGGGCTGTCGCCGGTGAACACATCGCCGATCCACTGCGCCCGGGCCGTGAACCAGCCGCCGGTGCCCGCCTGTTCGGCGATCCACGCCTGCGTCTCGGGGACGAAGCGGCTCGTGAAGAACACGACCGACGCGACGCCCGACTCCTTGACCGCCTCGACCACCGTCCGGCCCTGGTCCACCGTCGTGGCCAGGGGCTTGTCCAGCAGCAGGTGCAGCCCGGCCCGCGCCGCGCGCGCCGCCAGTTCCGCCTGCACGGCCGGCGGCAGTGCCACGGCCACCGCGTCCACGTCGGCGAACAGCGCGTCGACGTCGTCGTAGGCGCGGGTGCCGTGCCGGTCGGCGAGTTCCTTGGCGGCCTCCGGCCTGCGGCCCCACACTCCGACGAAGTCCAGGTCGGGGTGTTCCTGGAGGGCGGGGGCGTGAGCCATCCCCGCCCATGGGCCGGTACCGAGCAGTCCGATGCGCATGCCGTCGCCTCTCCACTCCGCCGCACGTTACGACGCCTGTTCGAGAGCGAGCGTCGCACACCTCCCGGCCGGGCGCGCAACCCACTTGCCGATCATGTGCCGTGTGCCGCGCCGACCTCGCGGCACGCGCCGCACCGACCCTCGGGTCGTGCGCCGGCGATTCAGTGGCGCGGCTGCTGAATGCGTTCTCTTTCCTCTATTGGACCTCCGGCCACCCGCGGGGTGAGGCTGGAAGACGGTCCGGCACGCCGTCACCCCCGACCGGAGCGCCGGATGCCACCGCTTACGCGCGATCAGCCGAAAGAGGTCACGAACCCATGCAGAGCCGCCGCATCGGTGATGTCGAAGTCAGTGCCATCGGACTGGGCGGAATGCCCATGTCGATCGAGGGCCGCCCGGACGAGGCGCGCTCCCTCGCCACCCTGCACGCCGCGCTCGACGCCGGCGTCACACTGATCGACACCGCGGACGCCTACCACCGGGACGCCCACGAGGTCGGCCACAACGAGACCCTGATCGCCAAGGCCCTCGCCTCCCACGACCGGGGCGGCGATGTGCTGGTCGCCACCAAGGGCGGCCATCTGCGTCCAGGCGACGGCAGTTGGACCCTCAACGGCAGCCCCGCTTACCTCAAGGAGGCCTGCGAGGCGTCCCTGCGCCGGCTCGGCGTGGAGGCCATCGGGCTCTACCAGTTCCACCGGCCCGACCCGAAGGTGCCGTACGCCGAGTCGGTCGGCGCGATCCGGGACCTGCTCGACGAGGGCAAGATCCGCATGGCGGGCATCTCGAACGCGAACCCCGACCAGATCCGGCAGGCGAACGAGATCCTCGGCGGCCGGCTGGTCTCCGTGCAGAACCAGTTCTCCCCGGCCTTCCGCTCCAGCGAGCCGGAACTGGAGCTGTGCGACGAGCTGGGCATCGCCTTCCTGCCCTGGAGCCCCCTCGGTGGCATCACCAGGGCCAGTGAACTGGGCTCCACGTTCGGGCCGTTCGCCCGGATCGCCGAGGACCACGGAGTGAGCCCGCAGCGCGTGTGCCTGGCCTGGATGCTCGCCAAGTCGCCGCTGGTCGTGCCGATTCCCGGTTCGAGCCGTCCCGAGACGATCCTCGACTCGCTGGCCGCGACGGAGCTGGAACTGAGCGCCGCCGAACTCGCGGAACTGGACGGCGTCTGACCCTGGCCCTTCCGGTGCCGGCCGGTGCAATCCCCGCAGGCATGGGGGGAAAGCGCTTGCTCGCAGTCCGGCCACTGGGGTAGGACACCACGCATGGCGTCGTCATCCGAGAAACCGCTCGACCACCGCTACCGGGACGAACACCCGATCCGCACACTCGGCTACCTGTTCCGCGCCGACCGCCGCCGCCTCGCCGCGGCGGTCGGCGTCTTCACGGTCAAGCACAGCCCCATCTGGCTGCTGCCGCTGATCAGCGCGTCCATCATCGACACCGTCGTGCAGCACGCGCCGATCGGCCGACTGTGGTGGAACACGGGGATCATCCTGTTCATCCTGCTGATCAACTACCCGCTGCACGTGCTGTACGTGCGCCTCCTGTACGGCAGCGTGCGCCGCATGGGCACCAGCCTGCGGTCGGCGCTGTGCACGCGGATGCAGCAACTCTCCATCGGCTACCACTCGCGCGTCAGCGCCGGCGTCCTGCAGGCCAAGGTCGTGCGGGACGTCGAGACGGTCGAGCAGATGGTCCAGCAGACCGCGGAGACCGGGCTCGGGGCGATCACCGTGCTCACCGGCGGACTGGTCATCATCGCCGTCCGCACACCGGAGTTCGTGCCCGTCTTCCTGGTCGTGGTGCCCGCCGCCGCCCTGGTCGTGGCCCGGCTGCGGGCCCGACTGCGCACCCACAACGAGCACTTCAGGCACGAGGTCGAGACCCTGTCGACGCAGGTGACGGAGATGACCCGGCTGATCCCGGTCACCCGCGCCCACGGCCTGGAGGGCAAGGCGCTGCGCCGCATGGACGGCACCCTGAGCCGGCTGCTGACCTCCGGCAATCGCCTCGACCTCGTCAACGGCCGGTTCGGCTCGCTGGCCTGGGTCGTCCTCAACGTGGTCGGCGTCCTGGTCCTGGCCGGCGCGGCCCTGGTCTCGTACTACGGCGTCTGGGGCGTCACCGCGGGCGACGTCGTCATGCTCAGCGCGTTCCTGACCACCCTCACCAACTCGACGACCACACTGGCCGCCCTCGCCCCGGTCATCACCAAGGGCCTGGAGTCGGTGCGTTCGGTCGGCGAGGTCCTCCAGGCGCCCGAGCTGGAGGACAACGAGGGCAAGGACGAGGTCACTTCACTGCGCGGGGCGATCGCCTTCGAGAGCGTCGGACACGTCTACGAGGCCGGGGACCGGCCCGCCGTACGGGACTTCACCCTGTCCGTCGCGCCGGGCGAGACCGTCGCCCTGGTCGGCGCCTCGGGCGCGGGCAAGTCCACGGTCCTCAACCTCGTCATCGGGTTCGTCCGGCCGACCTCGGGCAGACTGCTGCTCGACGGCGTCGACATGAGCACCCTCGACCTGCGGACGTATCGGCGGTTCGTGTCTGTGGTGCCGCAGGAGTCGATCCTCTTCGACGGCACGATCCGGGAGAACGTCGCCTACGGGATGGACGAGGCCGACGAGGAGAGCGTGCGGGCGGCGCTGCGGGACGCCAACGCACTGGAGTTCGTCGACCGGTTGCCCCGAGGGCTCGACACGCTGGTGGGGGATCGCGGGGCCCGGCTGTCCGGTGGGCAGCGCCAGCGGCTGGCCATCGCCCGCGCCCTGATCCGGGACCCCAAGGTGCTGATCCTGGACGAGGCGACCTCGGCCCTCGACACCCGCTCGGAGGCCCTCGTCCAGGAGGCGCTGGCCCGGCTGCTGCGCGGCCGTACCACCTTCGTGGTGGCGCACCGGCTGTCCACCGTGCGGGGCGCCGACCGGATCGTGGTGATGGGGGACGGCGAGATCCTGGAGATCGGCACGCACGAGGAACTCCTGTGCGGCGGCGGGGCGTACACCGCCCTGCACGGCGGACAGGTCGCCTGACCGGACCGCCCGGGGCGGCGCCGTCAGGCGGCGCTGCTCCGGGGGAACAGGTGCGGACAGGCCGCGTCGTGGTCGGTGCCCAGACTCGTCCACCAGCGCTCGCAGCAGGCCGCGTCCAGCTCCTCGCGGACGATCTCGTCGGCGGCCGAGCGGGCCGGGCGGCGCGGCCCGGCACAGGCCGTGCGCAGGTCGTGGATCAGGGTCTCGCGGACGACGGCGATGACCAGGACCACGCTCGCGGCGGCGAACAGGAAGGCGATCCACAGGGGTCCGTAGCGGAATTCGAGGACCATGGTCCAGGCGAGTCCGCCGCTGGTGGCGAGATACAGGGCGCAGAGGAGGCGGCCGGAGCGACTCATGAGCGTTCACCGTTCGTGCAGGATTGGTTGCGCCGTGTTCAACGCCTCAGGACGGACGAGGAATCGGGTGGAGCGGCGGATTTGCGTCAAATCCGGGTCGGAGCAGGGAAGATGCGACACCCGTGCCACCGGGACCCCCTATTGGGGGTGTTGGCGATAATCCGTTGGATCTTGTCATTTCAGCCTCTGTGGGAGCGTCTCGACGCTCCATAGCCTGAGCCGCGCACGGCTACGCCCATGGAGAGAGCCCCCCCGATGACCAAGTTCCTGTTGTCCCTGCACGTCCTGGCGGCCATCGTCGCCATCGGCCCCGTCACCGTCGCGGCCAGCATGTTCCCGCCGGCGGTGCGCCGAGCCGGCGCCGACGCGGCCGGGGTGGGCACCGTCCGGCTGCTGCACCGCATCTGCCGTGTCTACTCCGGCCTCGGCCTCGCCGTGCCCCTCTTCGGCTTCGCGACCGCCGCCGCCATGGGGGTGCTCGGCAACGCCTGGCTGGTGGCGTCCATCACGCTGACCACCGTCGCCGCCGGCGTCCTGATCGCCTTCGTCCTGCCCCGCCAGGACGAACTCCTCGGCCAACTCGACGCCGAGCAGCCGGTGGAGCGGTCGAGCACGGCGCAACTCGCCATGTTCACCGGGGTCTTCAACCTGTTGTGGGCGACCGTCACCGTCCTGATGATCGTGCGCCCGGGCTCGACCACGGGGGCCTGACCGTTCGTCAGGGCAGCGCGCCGGGGCTACTCATACCGCATGTGCGATCGTCAAGTCCCCCGGGGTAATTCACACCGCGCAGTGCCGGTCCGCATACACTCGGCGACCGGGCCCAATCGTGTGGGCCCCCACAGGAAAGGCGCGTTGCCGGGTGTTCCAGGAGTCCCCCATCTACGACCGACTCGTCGCCGAGCGCGGCGACGTCCCCGCTCAGACCCGTCGCGAGGCCGAGCGCGTGAGCCGGGAACTGGAGTACGTCATGCGACCGCTGCAGTCCTTCGGCGCCACACCGTCCGGCGAGCGACCCGCCTCCCCGGGCGCCGGCTGGCAGCGGACGGCCCTGCTGCCCGGCCCGCGGCCGAACTGACCCGCACTCAACACACCCTCGTGTTCGAGCCGTTGACCCGGGAACGCGGCTCGGGCCCGGGGCGGGACAGCCACTCCGCTATCGTCCGCGCGATCGGCTGGCCCGTCTCCACCTCCACGAACCCGAACTGCCCCGACTGGTTGCACTCCAGGAACCACCAGGTCCCGTCGGAGTCCTCCGCGAAGTCGAAGGCGCCGTAGGACAGTCCGGCCTCCCGCAGGTACGACAGGACCGCCTCCGCGATCCGCGGCGGGACGTCGGTGGCCTGCCACGGCAGGTCGGACGAGGCGAACCGGACGTCCACCTCGTCGGGATCGGCGTCCGCCGCGGTCGCCTTGCGGGCCGCGAGCAGCCGGTCGTCCACCGCGGTCAGCCGGATGTCGGCACGCTTGGCGACGCGCCGCTGCAGCAGCGTGGGCCCGTACGCGACGGCGGCGAAGTCGGTGTCCGGTGCCACCCGACTGGTCGGCACCGCCCGGGGCGGGTCCTGCGGGTGCGCCCCGGAGACCGGCTTGACGACCAGGTCCGGGTAGCGGTCCGCGAACTCCCGGGCGGCTTGCGGGAATGTCGTGATCAGCGTGGCCGGCACCGGCAGCCCGCAGCGCTGCGCGAGGCGGAGCTGCCAGGGCTTGTGACGGGCCCGGCGGGCCGCGTCCGGGTGGTTCATCCAGCGCGCCTCCGAGCCGCGCAGCATGCCGTACAGGGCCTGCGCGGACTCCTCGGTGAGCCAACTGGACGGCTGCGCCGCCCTGATGGCGGCGGTACCCGGCCTGCGGACCCAGATCGACCGCAGCCCGCTGATGCTCACGAGGCGGTCCGCGGCCTGGAGGTGGCCGCGGAACGACCCGTGCACATACTCGCCGGACAGCGAGACACCGCCGGTGAGATCGGCGGGGTCGAGTCGGATCACGGGGACCCCTGAGGCGTTGAGGTGCACGACCACCATGTCGGCCGTCACATCCTCTTCAGAGGTCAGGATCAGCACGGTCATCGTCGGCGGTTCCGTGTTCAGTCGTCGAAGTGCGTCTTGGAGCCCGCGGTGGAGGTTGTCGTCGCGAGTTCTCTCAGGAGCGCGAAGTCGCGGGCCGCGACCCGCCCGTCGAAGAGCACGTTCAACTGCAGGCCGGTGTCGTAGACATATGGAGCTGTGGCCTCCAAGTCCACCGCCGGACGTGCGTAGTTGAGCGCGAACGGTTGCATGGTCTCTCCCTCGTCGGTCTGCGCCGACCCAGCGGTCTCATCCCCACGGCACCGCTCGGTCCGCCGACTGCCTTGCCCTTCCAGTCACTTATACGAATCGAACGAGTGATTGGTTTCCTTACTCTGAGTAATCAGAGGGACGTTTCATGACCATTCGGCCTGCCGGGAGAGGTGCGCAGGGTGCGCAGAGCGAGCAGAAGAACGCCGATGTCGTCCAGATACACGGGGTCGGGCAACAGGTCGGTCGGCAGGACGAAATAGAGGACGGCACCCCAGAAAACCCAGCGGGGACCGGTCGGCAGCCCGGCGCGCCGCAGGTCTCGTCGGGTCCGTACCAGGCGCACCAGCAGGACGACGGCCATGGTCAGCACGAGCGCCGCGAGCACCACGGCGACGACGATCACCGTTGTGGTCGATTTCACTGGTCCTCCTCGTCGGCGGGCCGCTCGGCGCGCTCTTCTCCCGGATGCCCCCATCCGGCGTTCGTACGTACTTGACGGTGGATCGGATACGCCAGGAGCGGGGCCGCGTCATACCGCTGGCTCACCCGAGTGGCACGGTGCGGCGGCGGCACCTAGTAATGGTCACCGTAACGACGTGTTCAGCGCGTTCGAGGCGCGAGCGGCGCCACACCCTCCCCATGGAGCAGAGCATGAGCAGTGGCTCTTCATCACCCCAACCGAACGAACACTCCATATCCGAGGCGCACAGCGACCCGGTCGGTGCCCTGGTGCACGCGGCCGTGGCCGACCGCCCGCTTGAGGAGGTCGTGCGCCTGATCACCCTGCTTGAGCAGTCGCCCCAGTACGCGCGGGCCACTGTCGACGCGCTGCGCGCGGTCGGCGTGGACCGGTCCGTGGAGGACGTCACCCGTCTGGTCGTCCTGCTGACGCAGCCGCCGCGCGACCCCGACAGCGCCGACGAGGCGATCCGCGCCGCGGCCGAATCGCGTCCCGTGGAGGACGTGACCCGGCTGATGGCGCTGCTGCACCAGTCACCGCTGGAGCCGCACGTCGGGCAGGAGGCGGCCCGTGCCGCCGCCACCGCGCGGCCCGTCGAGGAACTGGTGGAGCTGATCGGCCGGCTCAGCGAGGAACGCGACGCGCGACCCGTCGCCGCGATCCCGTACACCGCGCCGCCGGGGGCGCCTGACGGCCCGTACCTGGTCCCCGAGGGGCTCATGGTGCCGCCGGCCCCCGACGCCCCACCCGCCGTGGCGGACGGTCGCGCACCACGCCGTATCGCGCGCGGGGCGGCCCGCCGTACCACCCACCCGGTCTGGCCGGGGCTGGTCTCCGCCGCGGCGCTCCTTCTGTGCGCGCTGCTGTGGTTCCCGCTCCACCGCGACGGCGCGTCCCTGCGCGCCTACGGCTTCGCGCTCGGCCTGTCGGCGCTGTGCGCCGTCCTGGCCGTACTGCTGACCCTGCGCCCGTTCGTGGTCCTCCTGGCGCTCGCGGTGGTGGTGCCGGCGGTCCTCGCCGGCGCCCAGCTGTACGGGGGCCGCTTCCACTCGGCCCGCCTGTCCCAGGCCCTGGACCTCACCCTCGCCCCGAACTGGGCAGCGGGCCTGGTCGCCGTCTGCGCGGCCCTGGTCGCCCTCACGGCCCTGGTCGTCCGCCTGGCCTGGCAACCGCCGCCGATCCAGCTGGAGAGCCGAGCCATGGCCACGGCGAGCCATCCGGCGGATTGACGACCCTTCCTCAATCCGTCGACGGATCCGGCCCGTTGGCCTTCTCGTCCCCGTCCGCAGTCCCGCTCTCCTCGTCCGTCCCGGTCTCCGGGGCGGGCTTGGGGCGGCGGGACTTCGCCGTGGTGCGGAAGCGTTCCAGACCGCGGGTCAGCTGCTGGAACGGGGAGGCGACGGGCGGCTCGGGTGGTTGCGGCACCGGTGCGGCGGGCGCCGCGTCGGACTCGCGGTACGCGGTCAGCGCCTCGTGGGCGCGGTCGGCGGCCTCGCGGTACAGGTCCCGGGACCGGGTCATGGCCTCCAGCGCCTCGCTGTACATCGCCACCAGCCTGCGCTCGCGGGCGAGTTCCTCCTCCAGCGTCATCAGGCGCCAGTCCTCCCGCAGCGCGGTGAGGTACTGCCCGGCGCCGTCCGGCAGCGGAGGCGGCAGCGCGGTGAAGCGGGCCAGGGCGTCGATCAGCTCGGTGGGCTGCGAGCCGTCGAGGAAGACGGTGCGTACGGCGAAGTCGTCGTCGCGCACGCCGGGCTGCTTTCCGTGCAGCAGGACGGCCCCGCCGCGTGGGACCTCGACGCCGAACTCCCGCAACGCCCGGTTCACGACGCGCAGTTGCTCCGGCGCGGCACGGTGCTCCACCACGCGGTGCCGCAGGCTCGGCGGCAGCAACCGGCTCAGCGGCTGCCGGCCGTGCTCGTCGGGCGTCATCGCTTCATGGACGACGAGGTTGAGGCCCCAGCCGCCGTCCACGCAGTCGCGCAGCAGCCGCCGTATCTCCTTGTCCTCCTCCGGCAGGCGATTGACCTCCCGGAGGGAGAGCCCCCTCGCGGGCTCACGGTCCCAGCCGGTGTCCGGCCCCTCGGGCCAGAACATGGTGGCGGGGGAGGGCCACTCCAGGTCCCATGGACGTTCCGCTTCCGCGAGGAGCACCCATTCCTGGCCCTGTTCGGTGGGGCGGGAGAGGCTCAGCCGGGCCCGTACGGTCACCTCCCCGGCGACCCGCCAACGGGCCTCGAAGACGTGTTCCGTCGCCGTCCGGGCCTCGTGCGGCTCCAGATGGTCGTCGATGAGTCCGTCGTCCTTGCGGCGCAGCAGGGTCTGCCGTACGACGGATTCCGCTTCGGGCCCGGGACGACGGCCGCGGGCGAGCCAGAGGGTGGTGGGAATCGTGGGCCGGTCTGTGGCGGAGCTGGACATGAGTCCTTGTCGGGGCGGGGGCAGATGGATCTCCCAGTATCGTCCGCGCCGCTCGCGGGGGATCATCCGGGGTCGTGCACACGGGACCTGAACCCGCGCACTCGGGGTGCGTACGGCGCACTCCAGTTCGCGGCGGTTCACTCCTGCCCCTGCCGTGTCCCGGCCGCGACAATGTCCTCCGCGAACAGGGCCCGCCCACCATCCGCTTGGGGCGGGTCCTGTTCGTGCCGTGCGGGGGCTCTTCGCGCCTCGTGGGGCTCCGCGGCACTCCGCCCGGCCTCATTGCCTCGATATATATCGGTCGCCGATATATCATGGCCGCATGGCATCGAAGGGCATGACCACAGCCGCCTTCTTCGTCCTGACCGCACTGGCCGACCAGCCCCGGCATGGCTACGGGATTCTGCGGGAGGTCGACGAACTCTCCGAGGGCGCGGTGCAACTGCGCGTCGGCACCCTCTACGGCGTACTCGACCGGCTCACCGCGGACGGACTGATCGTCCTGGACCGGGAGGAGGTGCACGACGGCCGCCTCCGGCGCTATTACCGCCTCACCGACGAAGGGACGGGGGCCCTCGACGCGGAGGCGGAGCGGATGGCCGCCGGCGCCAGCGCCGCCAAGCAGCGGATCGCCGAGGGGCGCAAGGCCCCCGGAACCGCCGCGAACCCCACGACCGGACCCGGACTCGCGGGAGGCCTCGCATGACGACGCTGCTCGAAACGCGCTACCGCGCCGTACTGCGCCTGCTCCCCGCCTACTACCGGCAGGCCCGGGAGGAGGAGATGGTCGAGACATACCTGGGAGACCTCGACCGGGACACCCAGGACCAGAGCCGGCCCACCCTCGGCGAGACGGCGAGCATCGTCGCCCTCGCCGTGCGCAGCCGCCTCGCCGTCGCCGGAGTGCCCCGGCGCTACGCGCTGCTCGGCTCGACCGCCCGGCACTTCGCGCTCTTCGCCGTCCTGCTGCAGGCGACCGCCGCGCTCGTCGACCGGGTTCTCGGACTGACCTGGGCCTCGACCCACGGCCCGGGCCAGTGGGACCTGTTCGTGTCGGCGTTCACCGGCCAAGGGCCGCTGATCGGCGTCGTCGAGGCCGCCACCTGGACCCTGCCCCTGCTCTGGACGGTCGGCTACTTCGCGCTCGTGCACGACCGACGACGCCTCGCCCGCGCCGCCGTGCTGCTGGCCGCGCTGCCCACGCTCTGGCCGCTCGTCGGTCCGCTGGTCACCGACAGCGCGGTGCTGCCGGAACCGTGGTTCGCCATCGTCACGGCCCTGTTCGGCTGGCTGTCGGCGCTCGCGCTCTGCGCGGCCTACCACCGCGACGCCCCCACCGCCGCGCTGCCGGTCGGCTCTCCCGGCCTCGTCTTCGCGGGGTTCGCCGTGGTGACGGGCGCGTCGATCGTCCTGCTGCCCGGCGCCCCGGACACCGCCTGGGCACCGGCCACCGGCTTCCTCGTCGGCGCCGTCGGCTGGCTGGTGCTGCGCAGCCGCGGCGCGGACCGAGGCCCGGCCGGCGGAGCCGTCGCCCTCGCCGCGCTCGGCCTGCTGCTCCTGGTCGTCCGGGTCGCCGCCCTGTACCCGTGGCTCGGCGTCCCGCTGCCCGCCGTGTACCTGGGCGGCGCCCTGGGTCAGGTCGCCGCGCTCACCCTGCTGGTGGCGGTACTGGGAGCGGTCGCCCGCCGAGACCTCGTCAGGCGCTGAAGGGCCGCTGCGACGACGTGTCCCGAACGGCGAGTCGGCCGCCGTCCACTGACGAACAGTCACGGCAGGAAGGGGAGTTCACCCGTCTCGGAGCCCCATCCCGGACGGGGTGGCTCCGGCCCCTGACGAACAGCCGCGGTGGGCCAGGGAGGTCACCCCTCTCGGGGTTCAACTCCCGGACAGTGTCGTCCCGGACGGAGTCGTCCCGGCCCACCGCGCGGCAGCGCCTACGCCCCGCTCGCCCTGAGCATGTCCTCGCGCTCGACGAGCTTCACGCGCTCGCGGCCCTGCGGCTCGCCCAGCGCCTTCTCCGCCGCGTCCAGGCGGTACCAGCCGTCCCACGTCGTGTAGCGGACGTTACGCTCGGCGAGGAAGGCCTCCACCGCCTCGGGAGCGGGCGTGGCCGGCTCGTGCAGACGGCCGCCGGCGTAGTCGGCCAGCAGGTTGGACACCGTCTCGTTGGCGTCGCCCTTGGTGTGGCCGATCAGACCCACCGGACCGCGGCGGATCCAGCCGGTGACGTACGTCGACTGGAGGTGCTCGCCGCTCTCCTGGATGACCCGGCCACCCTCGTCCGGCACCGTGCCGGAGTCGATGTCCCAGGGCAGCTTGGGGAGTTTGTCGGACAGGTAGCCGACCGCGCGGTAGACCGCGGTGGTGTCCCAGTCCTTGAACTCGCCGGTGCCCTTGACGTTGCCGGTGCCGTCCAGGGCGGTGCGCTCCGTGCGCAGGCCGACGACCTTGCCGTCCTCGCCGAGGATCTCGGTGGGCGACTCGAAGAAGTGCAGGAACAGCTTGTGCGGGCGGTCGCCGACATCGCGGATCGCCCAGTTCTCCAGGGTCTTGGCGACCATGTCGGCCTGCTTGTTGCCGCGCCGGGTCTCGATCGAGCCCTCGTCGTAGTCGATGTCCTCGGGGTCGACGATGACCTCGATGGTGGGGGAGTGGTCCAGCTCCCGCAGCTCCATCGGGGAGAACTTCGCCTGCGCCGGGCCGCGGCGGCCGAAGACGTGGACCTCCAGGGCCTTGTTCGCCTTGAGGCCCTCGTGGACGTTCGGCGGGATCTCGGTCGGCAGCAGCTCGTCCGCCGTCTTGGCGAGGATGCGGGCCACGTCCAGCGCGACGTTGCCGACGCCCAGCACGGCGACCTTCTCAGCCTCCAGCGGCCAGGTGCGCGGAACGTCGGGGTGACCGTCGTACCAGGAGACGAAGTCGGCGGCGCCGTAGGAACCGTCCAGCTCGACACCCGGTATCGACAGCTCGCGGTCGGCCGTCGCGCCCGTGGAGAAGATCACGGCGTCGTAGAACGCGCGCAGGTCGTCCAGGCAGATGTCGGTGGGGTAGTCGACGTTGCCGAAGAGCCGGATCTGCGGCTTGTCGAGCACCTGGTGCAGGGCCGTGATGATGCCCTTGATGCGGGGGTGGTCGGGGGCGACGCCGTAACGGATCAGGCCGAACGGGGCGGGCATCCGCTCGAAGAGGTCGATGGACACGCCGGGCTCGGCTGCCACCTCGGACTTGAGCAGGGCGTCGGCGGCGTAGATCCCGGCGGGGCCGGCTCCGACGATGGCTACCCGCAGGGGGCGCGGCATGATCAGGTTCCCTTCGAGTGGCGATAGTTCGAGTGGCGATAGATCGACTCGACGGAAGCCTAAACTAAGGCAAGCCTTAGTCAGTATGCGGGTCCGGTCTATGGGCTCATAAGTCAAAGTTATGAGCCAGGATCGGGAACTCGAACGTGGGCATCGGCCAACAGCAGTCGACCGTGCCGGCGACCTGGAGAAAGCCCGTGAACCTGAAAGGCGAGCAGTGACCGCCTTGCCGAGGACAGGGGCCCCGCCTGCCCTCGGTCCGCACGACGACCCTGTGTCCGAAGTCTCCGATGCCGCGGTCGTCGAACGGTCCTGGGACGAGCCCGATGCGTTCGCGGAGCTCTTCAACCGCTACGCCGACGACATCCACCGGTACGCGGCCAGGCGCCTGGGCATCGAGGTCGCCGACGACCTGATGGCCGAGACCTTCGTGATCGCCTTCCAGCAGCGACGCCGCTACGACCTCTCCCGCCCGCAGGCGCGCCCGTGGCTGTACGGCATCGTCACCAACCTCGTCGGCCAGCACCGGCGCGCCGAAGCCCGCCGTCTCAAGGCCCTCTCGCGGGTCGCCGCCGCCTCCCCGGCGGAGGGCGAGCCGCTCGCCGACCGGGTGGCCGCCAGGGTCAGCGCCGAGAGCTCCCGCGCCGAACTCGCGGGCGCTCTCGCGCAGTTGCCCGCCCGCCACCGGGACGTGCTGCTGCTGATCGCGTGGGGCGACCTCGACTACGCGGAGGTCGCCGAGGCCCTCGGCATGCCGGTCGGAACCGTGCGCTCACGGCTGCACCGGGCCCGGACCAAACTGCGCCACGCATTGGGCGGGACCGAGGAGAACGGAGAGAGCGATCGTGGATGACATCGCCGCAGTGCGTGAACTGCACGCCGACGTACCCGCGTTGACCGACGAGGCCCGCTCGGCCGCTCGCGTCCGCCTCCAGCGCGCCATTCTCCAGGAGAGCCGCCCGGCAGCCCTGTCCCGCCGGCTGATGCTCAGGGTCGCTGTAGCCGGCACGGCCGCGGCGGCGGTCGCGGGAGGCGTCGTAGTCGCCGCAAGACGGGACGCGGACGGTGACGCCCCCCGCATGACCACCCTGAGCGCGGCGCAACTGCTGCGCAAGGCCGCGGACAAGTCCCGGGCCGACGGCAGCGGGATGCCGATTCCGCGCAACGACCAGTACGTGTACACCAAGACCTACATCACCCGGACCTATGTGAAGAGCGGGCGCAACAGGACCTGGACGGACCAGAGTTGGACGTCCGTGGACGGTTCCAAGCCCTCCAGGCGTGAGCAGTACGGCAAGACCTACAACGATCCGCCGCTGGGCAGGCACGAGGTGAGGTGGCCGCCGACCGCGTACGCCGAGTTGGCGAAATGGCCGACGGACCCGGACACGCTCCTGAAGTGGCTCAGGGCGCCCAGCCAGGGCGACGACAGCCTGGCGTTCCTGAACGTCTGCCAGTTCTTCGGGGTGCCGCGGGTCATGCCGCCCGGCCTCGAGGCCGCCGCGTTCGAGGCCGTCGCGAAGATCCCCGGCATCCGGATCGACCGTCAGGCGGTGGACGCTCTCGGCCGCCAGGGCGTCGCCGTCTCGTACCCGAAGATCTATTTCGCCTTCATCTTCGACCCGGAGACCTACGCCTACCTGGGTATGAGCCTGAAGGGGAGCGGCGGCGACTGGGAGGACGGAGACTTCGAGGCCTCCAACGGGTATCGCGAGATGCGCGGCCTGGAGGAGATGGGCGTCGTGGATCGGATCGGCCAATACCCCTAGGTGAGGAGGGGCGTTGGCCGATCCGGAGCGCGGTCAGCTGATGTGGAAGCTGTCCCCGTAGACCTTCCAGTCCAGGGGCGTGTTCAGGCACAGGTTGTTGTTGCGCAGGAAGACCCGCTGCTCGGTGTCGACGCGGGTGGTGTCGCTGTGCGCCTCCTCCTGCTTCATGGCCCACACCCGCGCGTCCAGGAAGGCGTTGAGGTACGTGACCTCGTTGCCGCCCTGGGCCGGGGGCTTGGCCTTGGTGAGGGCGCGCTTGCGTATGTTGCGGAAGCTGGTGGAGTCGGTGCCGTCGCCGTGCATGACGATGGCGTCGTAGTACGCGAACTGTCCGAGCGTGCCGAGGCCGTCCGTCTTGCCCTGCTGGACGGCCGGGTTGAAGTACACCCGGTCGCGCTCGTCGTTCTGGGCCTGCTGGAAGACGCTGTCCGCCGCGGCCGTGCGCCAGTCCTTGGTGAAGTTCGGGTCCAGGCCGGAGTGCGAGTCGGTGCCGTTGACCTGGCGCAGCGCCGGGAGGTACTTGGCGAGCACGTTGCCCGGCTTGCGGGCGGCGTACAGCTCGACGAGGTCGAGCATGTCGCCGGTGCCCGAGCAGAAACCGATGATGCCGGCCGTGTAGCCGCGGCCGTCGCCGATGTCCTCGATGTACTTGTACTGCGCCTTCCAGTCGAGCGAGGAGTTCTCGGCGCTGGAGACGAGCTTCATGGCGATCTCCTTCTTCGCCGAGTTGTCGAGCGGTGTACAGGCGGCCGCCAAGGATGCGGAGGCGGACGCGTGCGCGGGCTTGAGCAGCGGTGCCGCGACGAGCGACGCGCCGAGCACGGCGAGGAGGGTGCGGCGCGAGGTGTGCGTGGAACGGGTCGCGTCGTCCGGGGTGTTCCTCACGAAGGCTCCAAAGGGGAGTGGGGGGTGGGGAGTTGGTCGTGCGTCACACTGATAGGAAGGTTTCCTATCAGAAGAAACAGGCGTGTGACACCCACCGCGTGAAAACTTCGTAGGGAAGAACGAAAACCCGTTCGGTCAGGGGAGCGGCTGTTCGGTCCAGATGATCTTGCCCGCCGGGGTGTAGCGGGTGCCCCAGCGCTCGGAGAGCTGCGCCACCAGGAACAGGCCGCGCCCGCCCTCGTCCGTCATCGCCGCGTACCGCAGATGGGGCGAGGTGTTGCTGCTGTCGCAGACCTCGCAGACCAGGGTGCGGTCGAACAGCATCCGGACCCGGATGGGCTCCCCGCCGTAGCGGATCGCGTTGGTGACCAGTTCGCTCAGGATGAGCTCGGTGGTGAACGCCAGCTCGTCCAGGCCCCATTCGGCCAGCCGGCGGGTGACGCGGGCGCGCACCTCGCCGACCGCGGCCGGGTCGGACGGCACCTCCCAGTCGGCGATCCGGTCGGCGGGCAGCGCGCGGGTGCGAGCGACCAGCAGGGCGATGTCGTCACCGGGCTTGGACGGCAGCCGGGCGTCGAGCACGGCCCGGCAGGTGTCCTCCGGTGAGGGACCGGCCTGTTCCAGCGCCTCGCGCAGCTGGTCGAGGCCCTCGTCAATGTCGTGCTCCCGGTCCTCGACGAGCCCGTCCGTGTACAGCACGAGACGGCTGCCCTCCGGCAGTCGGAGATCGGCCGTCTCGAACGGCAACCCGCCCAGGCCCAGCGGCGGACCGGCGGGCACCTCGGGGAACTCGACGCTGCCGTCGGGCCGGATCAGCGCGGGCGGCGGATGCCCGGCGCGGGCGACCGTGCAGTTCCGGGACACCGGGTCGTAGATCGCGTACAGACAGGTCGCGCCGATCACCGGTGCGCTGCCGTCCTCGGGTGTCTCGTCCTGGTCTATGCGGCCGACCATCTCGTCGAGCAGGGACAGGAGTTCGTCAGGTGGCAGGTCGAGGGCGGAGAAGTTGTGGACCGCCGTACGCAGCCGTCCCATCGTGGCCGCGGCGTGCAGTCCGTGTCCGACGACGTCGCCCACCACGAGGGCGACCCGGGCGCCGGACAGGGGCAGTACGTCGAACCAGTCGCCGCCGACGCCCGCCTGGGCCGGCAGATAGCGGGTGGCGATGTCCAGGGCCGTCTGCTCGGGCAGCGTGCGGGGGAGCAGGCTGCGCTGGAGGGTGACGGCCATGCTGTGCTCGCGGGTGTAGCGGCGGGCGTTGTCGATGGAGACGGCCGCACGGGTCACCAGCTCCTCGGCGAGGGCCAGTTCGTCCGCGTCGAAGGGCTCGGCCTTCTGCGAGCGCCAGAAACTCACCACGCCGAGCACCATCGCCCCGGCCCGCAGCGGCACGGTGATCAGCGAGTGGATGCCGTACTCCACCACCTGCGCGGCCCGCTCCAGATCCTGCTCGTGCCAGCCCGCCGCCCGCGCCAGGTCCGGCTCCAGCACGGCCTGCCCGGAGCGCAGGCTGCGGGACTGCGGCGCGGTGGCGACGTACCGGATCTCCTGCTGGAGGGGGTACAGCGGCGCGTCCTTCTGGATCCCGCTCAGCGCGGTCCTGCGCACCGGGGTCACCGCCTCCGGCTGGCCGCCGCTGAGCACGGCGTCGAAGAGGTCGACGGTCGCGAAGTCCGCGAACCGGGGGACGGCCAGCTCCGCCAACTCCTGGGCGGTACGGGTGACATCCAGGCTCGTCCCGATGCCCACCCCGGCGTCGTACAGCATGTTCAGGCGCTCGCGTGCCGCCTCCGCCCGGCCGGACAGGGCGCGCAGCTCCGTCGAGTCGCGGAGCGTGGCGACCCAGCCGGGCGGGCCGCCCTTGACGTCCGTGGTCCGCTGGTTCACGGCGAGCAGCCGGTCCTTGACCAGGTGCACCTCGTCCGTGGCCATCCGGCCGGACGCCAGCAGGTCGGCGGTGTCGGGAGGCAGGCCGAGATCGAGGGCCGACTTGCCGTCGGCGTCCGCGGGCAGGTCCAGCAGCCGGTGCGCCTCGTCGTTGGCGAGCAGCAGCCGGCCCTCGCCGCTGAAGATGATCACGCCCTCCCGCACGGAGTGCAGGACCGCGTCGTGATGCTCGTACATCCGGGTCATCTCGTGCGGCCCCAGGCCGTGCGTCTGGCGCAGCAGCCGTCTGCTCACCAGTGCGGTGCCGCCCGTGGCCAGGGCGAGTGCCGCGGCGGCGGCGAGCAGGACCAGGGGCAGTTGGCGGTCGGCGGCGCCGCCGACGTTATCGGTGGTGATGCCGGCCGACACCAGGCCGACGACCTTCCCGCCGGGCGCCTCGATCGGGACCACCGCCTGCACGAGGCGGCCGATCGTGCCGTCGACCTCCTCGGTCACGGTCCGCCCGGCCAGCGCGGGCGCCAGCGTCCCGACGAACTTCTTGCCGATGCGGTCCGGCTTCGGGTGCGTGTAGCGGATGCCGTCGGTGTTCATGACGACGATGAAGTCCACGCCGGTCGCCTTGCGGGCGGCCTCCGCGCGCGGCTGCAGGATCGCCGTGGGGTCGGGAGTGCTGAGCGCCTCGCGCGTGCCGGGCGCGTTGGCGAAGGACTCGGCGACGGCCACCGAGCGGTTGCGGGCCTCCTGGGTGCTGTCGTGCCGCACCTGCAGCACCAGCGCCACCACGGCGGCGACCACCAGCAGCAGCACGATCGCGACCTGGAGGAGGAACACCTGTCCGGCGACGCTGCGCCCGTTCACCGCCGACCGCAGTCCCGAGAGCCGCCCCTGTGCGGCCCGGTCCCCGTGCGCCGCCACTTGGGCAGGCGTGTGCCGGGTGCGCGTGGGGCCAGCCCGGCGGGTCGACCGGGTCTGGGAACGACCCAGAAGTCGGACCATGTGCTCATGTCTACACTGCCGGGCCGCGCGAGGCGAGAGGCGTCACGGAGGGTGACAAGGCGCGCCCCGGTTCCTGTGTGTCCGCTGTGCGCCGCGGGGTCCGTGGGGCCCGGTACGTCCGTCAACGCCGGTCGCCGCGACGGGTCGCGAGCAGGAGGGCGATGTCGTCGGGCCGGTCGGCGGTGTGCCGGGCCGCGGCGGTGAGGCGTTCCGCGACGCCGGCCAGTGAGCGGCCGCCGGCGCGGGCGGCCGGGGTGCCCGCCTTCGCCAGCGCCACCCGCAGAGCCGTGATGCCGTCGTCGATGTCGACGCCGGGCCGCTCGACAAGGCCGTCGGTGTACAGCGCGAGGATGGCGCCGGGCTCGACCTCCAGCTCCGCCACCGGGTAGTGGGCCTGCGGGTCGACCCCGAGCACGACCCCGCCGGGCAGGTCCACCACCTCGGTGTGACCGTCGGGGCGGCGCAGCAGCGGCGGCGGATGCCCCGCCCGGGCCGCCAGCGCCCGACCGGAGGCCGGGTCGAGCCGGATGTAGCAGCAGCTCGCGAACTGGCCGGGATCGAGGTCGATGAGCAGGTGGTTCGTGCCGCTCAGCACCTCGTCCGGCGGTCGGTCGCCGAGTGCGAACGCCCGTACCGCGGTACGCAGTTGACCCATCGTGGCCGCCGCCTGCACCCCGTGCCCCTGCACGTCGCCGATGACCAGCGCGAGCCCGTCCCCGGCCTCCACGACGTCGTACCAGTCCCCGCCCACCTCCATGCCCTGGGTGCCGGGCAGATAGCGTCCGCTGGTCTCCACGTCCGGGTGGACCGACAGCTTGCGCGGCAGGAGCGCCTGCTGCAGCCCGCGCGCGAGGGCGGCCTCGCTCTCGTAGCGCTGGGCCTTCTCCATGGCGTGGGCGATCAGTCCGGCGAGCGCGGTCAGGACCGCGCGTTCCTCGGTGCTGAAGCTGCGCGGGCGGTCGAAGCCGAGGATGCAGGAGCCGACCGGGCGCCCGGAGGCGATCAGGGGCAGGAAGGCGCGGGCCCCCTCGGCCGCGTCGAGCTCGATCCCGGGGTAGGCGGCGGACAGCTGCTGCATCGAGTCGAAGAAGAGCGGCCGGCCGCTGGTCAGCGTCTCGACCCCGGGCAGCCGGGCGTCGAGCCCGACCCCCTCGAAAGGGGCGAGGAACCCCTTGGGGAATCCGGTCTCCCAGGACAGGTACAGGTGCCGGTCCTGAAGGAGGTAGAGCGCGAGCCGGCCGCCGCCGAACGCGGGCAGCAGCTCCCGCATGACCACGGCCGACACCTGCCGTGCCGTGACCGCCTCGGTGAGCGCGATGGCCAGGACGATGGGCCGGTACAGCGGAGCCAGCGACGGCATGCCCGACCGGGACCCCTCGGCCGGGACCTCCAAGTCGGCCGCGGTGCTCGCCATCCGGTTCGCCGGACGGAACGTGCAGGTCAGCACGGATGCGCCGGCATGGACGGAGACGTCGAGCCAGGCGCCTTCGTACGAGGTGGTGGTGCCGTCCGTGTCCTCGCCGGCCCTGTCGTCGGCGGGGCGCTCGACGTGGAAGCGGACCGGGTCCGGGGAGAGCAGGGCGCTGCGCAGATGGTCCTCGCAGGCGGGCTGGTTCAGCCAGGGCACGGCCTCCCACAGGGGGCGGCCCAGCAGTTCGCCCTGTGAGCGGTGCAGCAGCTGTCCGGCGCGCGGATTGGCGTAGTGGACCATGCCGAGCCGGTCCAGTCCGAGCACGCCCTCGGGCAGCAGGTCGGCTGCCGCGTCGGCGGCGGCGCCGGGCCCGGGTTCGACGACCAGGCCCCGGACCGGGCGGGGGCCGGACGGGATGCCGGGGGCGGCGGAGTACGGGTTCCACAGCTCCACCAGCCGGAGCGGGCCGGCCTTGGGCTGGGTGTAGAGGGGAAGGGCGGGAGGCCTGCCCGCGGCCGTGTCCTGGAGCGCGGCCATGATCCGCTCGGCGTCGGACCCGGCCAGCGCGTCCGCGAGCGCCGCCGCGGAGGCCGAGATCTCGTCCTTCGGGCCGCCCAGCAGCCCCGGAAGCCGCTCGTCGACGGTCACGATGTCCGCCGCCGGGTCCCAGGCGAAGGCTCCGGCCCGGCCCGCCGGCCGGTTCGCGCCCGGCGGCCGGATGCAGACCGGCTCACCGTCCCAGGCGACCGCCGGGCCGCCCGCGTCGTCGAGGCCCCGCAGCTCCTCGCCCAGTTCCTCCGCCAGGCCCACCATGCGGTCGCGGTGGCGCAGCAGCTCGGTGGCGTCGGCGGCGGAGGGCCGCAGCACGGTCAGTACGCCGAAGGTGGTCGCGCCCGCCGTGATGGGCACGTACAGCGAGCCGAACTGGAAGGGCAGGCTGGCCGCGAACTGGGGGTAGCGGCGCATCGTCTCCGTGGCGTTCGGGAGAACCACCTGGACGCCCAGCCGGTAGGCGTCGGCCACGGGGAAGGCCCGGTCCACGTGCATCCGCCACCAGGCGCGGAACAGCGGCCCGGGCAGCCCCGAGAGCACGGCCAGGCGCAGCAGGCCGGGCGTGCCGGAGCGCAGATAGACGCCGCCCGAGTGCCCGCCGGCCGCGCCGATCGCCTCCGTCGAGGCGTCGATCAGCAGCGCGGCAAGCTGCCCGGGCGTTTGTATGTCCTCCGCGCTCCCAGTCATCAGCCCTGCCTCGTCCGTGCCCGCCGAGCGGGCGACACAGCAAGAATGCGCCACGACGGGGGCGCGGCGCACCTGGGCGGTATGGATTCGTGACCCGCGGCGGGAGTGACGCAGGGTTCCGGCGAGGTGCGCGGAGTGCCCAGGAGAGCGGGCCGAGTGTGCGGGAGGCCGACGGGGCGGCCTTCGACGGGTGCCCGGCCCTGGCCGGCGTGACCCGAAATCCGAGGGAATCCGCGGGCGCGGCCGAAAAGCGACACCCCCGCCACCGTCCGACTTCCTTTCTCCCGAAGGGACTTGGCGGACCCTCCGATCCACGCAGCTGCCACTCTTTTCCCAACGGGCGGCAACGGCCCGGCAACCGGCCGATACCCCGGGTCATGGCTTGGCCAACCCCTTCCCGCGCGTTGTCCGCAAGTTCACCACCCACCCCTGATGCCCCCGCCGAGCCGGGCGGGGAGTGATCGGCGGTCCGCTCCACGGGCGGACCGAAAGCCCTCACTCGGCAGAGCCGGTCCCGCTCAAGAAGGGGCAATCATGGCCGAGTTGACACGCCGTAGCCTCCCCCGAGTCTTGTGGGAGCGCTCCCAAATCGGCCACGATGCTGCGATGACCCCGACTTCGGACACCCGCCCCGCGATTCGCCCCTACCGGCCCGAGGACCGCGCGGCCCTCGACGACATCTGCGTGCGCACCGCGCACCTCGGCCAGGACTGCCGGCCCTTCTACGAGGACCCCGGCATCTTCCCGACCATCTTCGCCGCGCCGTACCCCCAGCTGGATCCCGGTCTGTCCTTCGTCCTCGACGACGGCATGGGCAACGCGGTCGGCTACATCGTCGGAACGGCCGACACCCCCCGGTTCGTCGCCGAATTCCGCACCAAATGGCTGCCGTTGGTCGCCGACCGCTACCCGCCGCACCCCGGCCCGCCGGCCACCCCCGACGCGGCGATGGTCGCGCTGCTGCACGACCCCGAGCGGATGATCGTCCCCGAAGTCGCCGCCTATCCGGCCCACTTGCACATCGACCTGCTCCCCGACTGGCAGGGGCAGGGCCACGGCCGCGAGCTGATGTGGACCTTGCTGGATGCCCTGGCGGACCGGGGTGTCCCGGCCATCCACCTCTGCATGGTCACCGCCAACACCCCGGCCAGGGCCTTCTACGACCGCCTCGGCTTCCACGAGATCGCGGTGCCGGATCCCGGCCCCGTCACCTACCTCGGGCGTACGACGGGCAAGGTGGACCGAGCGCCAGGCCAACTGCCGTGACCGGCCCTCAGATCCAGCTGTCCAGCCACATCCGGGCCTGCCAGTCCGGGTACGGGATCGTCACTCCCGTGTAGATCGGGAAGAAGTAGATGAAGTTCCAGACGATCAGCAGCACCAGCACACCCGCGCCGACCGCGCCCACGGTCCGCCGGCGCTGGTCCGCGTCGGGCGGCCCCAGTACGGCGCCCACCATCATCGCGACGGCCAGACACAGGAACGGCACGAACACCACGGCGTAGAAGGAGAAGATCGTACGGTCCTGGTAGTTGAACCACGGCAGATAGCCGCCCGCCACCCCGCACAGCACGGCTCCCGCGCGCCAGTCGCGGCGCAGGGCCCAGCGGAAGAGCAGGTAGAGGAGCGCGAAGCAGCCCGCCCACCACAGCAGCGGAGTGCCCAGCGCGAGGATCTCCTGAGAGCAGCCGGCCGTGACGTGGCAGCCGTCCTGGCCCTTCGGGGCCTCGTAGTAGAAGGACACGGGCCGGCCCTGGACCAGCCAGCTCCACGGGTTCGACTTGTAGCGGTGCCAGGCGTGCAGGTTGATGTTGAACTCGTAGACGGCGTGCTCGTAGTGCCACAGGCTGCGCAGGGGAGCCGGGATCCACGACCACACCCCGCCGCGGCCGTCCGCCCAGTGCCGGTCGTAGCCCTTGTCGGACAGGAACCAGCCGGTCCAGGTCGCCAGGTACGTCAGTACGGCGACCGGCACGAGGGACAGCGTCGACCGGCCGAGGTCCTTGCGCAGGACCGCGCGGTAAGGGTGGTGCGCGCCCGCCACGCGGCGGGCACCGACGTCCCAGAGCACGGTCAGGGCGACGAAGAAGGCCAGGAAGTACAGGCCGTTCCACTTGCTCGCGGCGGCGAGGCCGAGGAAGAAGGCGGCCGCCAGCCGCCACGGACGCAGACCTGTGCCCGCGTGTTCGCCGGTGTGCGCGTCCGGCCGGGCGAAACCGTCCGCGCCCACCGGGAGGGCGGCGGCGAGCCGGGCCCGTGCCTTGTCGCGGTCGACGAGGAGACAGCCGAAGGCGGCCAGCGCGAAGAACATCACGACCAGGTCCAGCAGGGCCGTACGGCTCATCACCAGGTGCAGGCCGTCCACCGTCATCAGCGCGCCGGCCAGACAGCCCAGGGCCGTCGAGCGGAACAGCCGGCGACCTATTCGGCACAGCATGAGCACCGACAGCGTGCCCAGGACGGCCGTCATGAACCGCCAGCCGAACGGGTCCAGGCCGAACATCCACTCCCCGAGGCCGATCACCCACTTGCCCATCGGCGGGTGCGCGACGAAGCTGCCCGCGTCGGAGAGCGGGATGACCTGGGGGTGCGCCAGGATCTGCGGGTCGGCGACCTTGCGGTCGGGCCAGGTGCCCTCGTAGCCGAGCCGGAGCATCGACCACGAGTCCTTGGCGTAGTACGTCTCGTCGAAGATGAGGTCGTGCGGCGAGCCCAGCCGCCAGAACCTGAGGATCCCGGCGACGACGGCGACGAGGACCGGGCCCACCCAACCGACGGACCGGGCCGCGAGAACGGCCAGGCGCGGGCTCAGTCCGGCCGACTCCCAGCGGCGGGTGCGCGGCTCCGGGAAGGGCGGGACCAGTCGCTCGCGGGTGTCGACGGGGCGGTCGAGCGGCGCGTACCCGAACCGGCGCAGCCGCCGCGCCCAGGCACTCGACTCGCCCTCCGTCGAAGCCTGCCCGCCTACCTGTTCCCGCGTCGGGGCGTCACTCGTCACCGGATCATCGTAGGGAAGGGGTCGCGGCCGGGCTCAGGCGGTGCGCAGGGTCTGCTTGGCCAGTTCGAACGCCGGGAGCATGTCCTCGTGCTCCTCGGAGTCCAGACCGCCCAGGTGCAGGACCACCGGTCCGCTCGCGGTGGTGACGGCGAGCGCGCGCTCCTTCTTCGTCTCCTCCAGGAGCTTGCTGGTGAACAGGTACTCCACCTCGACGCCGTCGAGGCCGCCGCTCCTGAACGTCGTGTACTTCGGCTTGCTCGTGTTGTCCTCGGCCTTCACGAAGGCCTCCAGCACGGTACGTGCGTCGTCCTTGCCCGGCTTGCCGGTCCAGACGCGCAGGAAGCCGATGTGGCCCGCCGGCTTGGCGTCCACCTCGCAGGCAGCGGTGACCGGGCCCTGGTGCAGCAGCGCGTCGGCGATCTCGTCGGCGAGATCGCTCCCGTCCCCGGCCGACTTGGCGTCGATGGACTTCGCCTTCCACTTCGCCGCGATGTCGAAGGTGACCGGGAGTTCGCAGGCCGAGCCGGACGTGCCGATCGTGCCGCCGCTCTCGGCGGCCTTTTCGCTTCCCCCGGCCGCGTCCGCCGTCGCCGACGCGCTCGTGCTCGCACTCGGCGCCTCGTCGGACGCCTCCGCGCACCCCGTCAACACCGCGGTCAGCAACGCCACATGGGCCAGCCCGCGTCGTGTGTTCCCCGCCCCCACCAGCATTTTCTGCATCTCCTCGTCGATTCGGCCGGGACACAGTATCCGAGGTGTGGCGGCGGGCCCGGATGACCCATGATGTCCGGGTGAGTTCGCTGACGTTCGACCGCTATTGCCATGAGATCGGCTATCAGACCGATCTGCTCGCCGGGCATGTGAAAGACGTGGACGGGACCGCTCCGATCGCCGCCTGCCCAGGCTGGGACCTCGACAGACTGCTGCGCCACGTGGGCGGCGACCACCGCTGGGCGGAGGAGGTGGTCCGCACGCGAGCCGCCGGGCCCGTCCCCGACGAGGGGGTCAACGACCCTGCCGTGTACGCCGACATCGACGGCGAGGCCCTTGGCCCTTGGCTCTCCGACGGCGCCGCGGCACTCGCCGCGAGCCTGCGTGCGGCGGGCCCGCGGGTCCGGGTGTGGACGCCGGCCGAGGACCGGTACACCACGGCGTTCTGGGCCCGGCGCATGACCCACGAGACCGTCGTGCACCGGGCTGACGCGGCGCTGGCGACCGGCGCGGAGTTCCGGCTCGACGACGACCTCGCGGCCGACGGGATCGAGGAGTGGCTGGAGTTCTCGACCGTCTCCGAGGCCTACGAGTCGCGTCCGGACACCCCTGAACTGCTCGGCGCCGGGCGCTCGCTGCGCTTCCACGCCATCGGCGCGGGGCAGTGGTTCGTCGACCTCGACGGCGACCGGCCCACCTGGCGCATCGGGTACGGCGACGCCGCCGTGAGCCTGCGCGGCTCCGTGACCGATCTGCTCCTGCTCCTCTACCGACGCCCCGCGCCCAGTGTGGAAGTACGGGGCGAAACGGACCTGTTGGACCTGTGGTTGACCAGAACGGGTTTCTGGCTTGAGGTTTAGCCTTCGGATCCTCGTGATCAGCTGGCTGACCAGGGCCGCTTTCGATTCTCCTGTGGTCTGTGAGTCACTGGAGTCGAACGCTTCCTAAGAGATTCCGAAGAATTTCCGATGCGGTTGAACGCGCCTGTCGTCTCGTGCGTATGGGACCGGGGGAAGCCATGCCCGACCCGCACCCGAGGCGCAGGAGAACTTCCGTGGGACGCAACACGCGCAGACGACCAACAGGCGCGCGCCGCGCAACCTTTGCAGCAGTGGCGCTGATGTTGGGAGGAGGAGGCCTCGTCGCGGCCAACGTGTACGCGTCGGCCACCGAGAGCGGTGGGGACTCGTCGCAGCACACGGACAGCGCCCCGGGTGGCGTCACGGTGGACTGCCCCGATGTGGGTGACCAGTTGACCGATGTGCCCGAGGAGGCGCAGCCCAAGGTCGACGAGGACCTCGCGGCGATGGACGGCCAGATAGCCGAGGCCTACCAGCGGATGCGGGACGGAAGCTCCGACGACGTCCTCGCCTCGCTGAAGGAGAAGCGGTCGGCGACGATCGAGGACATCTCCAACACGATCGACGAGGCGGGGGAGCGGCCGCAGGGCCTGGACGACCTCGCCGAGTGCACCTGGCGCAAGTCCGACGACCAGAGCGGCCAGGACCAGGCCCAGGACCAAGGGCAGGACCAGGGCCAGGGTCAGGACCAAGGCCAGGACCAGGGTGACGGCCAGGATCAGGGCGGCCAGCCGGCCGGCAACGGCCCGGTCGCCGCGGACTACGCGGACATCAACTCCGTCCAGCCCAACTCGCCCGCGCCGGACCTGAACTCGTTCGTCTCCAAGGGCACCTTCACCACCAGCTGCGGTGTCAACGAGAACGGCCTGCGCAACTCGGACAACGTGATCGTGGCCCCGGGTGTCTCCAACGGCGCCCACCACTTCCACGACTACGTCGGCAACCAGTCCAACACCGCCTTCGCGAGCGACGACGACCTCGCCAACGCCGACACCACCTGCGAGAACCCGGGTGACAAGTCGACGTACTACTGGCCGGTCATCCGCCTGCAGAACGGCACGCAGGAGAAGGACGCGGGCGCGCCCGGCGGCGGCACCGAGGGCAACTCGGGCCAGATCGTCACGCCCAAGCAGGTCACGCTGACGTTCATCGGCAACCAGCGCAGCGAGGTCACGGCGATGCCCCGCCTGCTGCGCATCATCACCGGCGACGCGAAGGCGTTCGTCAACGGCACGGCCAACGCCAACGCCTCCTGGAGCTGCACCGGCTTCGAGGACCGGCAGCTGAAGGACAAGTACCCGCTGTGCCCCCAGGGCAGTGACGTGGTCCGCACCTTCCGCTTCCAGAGCTGCTGGGACGGCCGCAACATCGACAGCGCCAACCACCGCACCCACGTGGCCTTCGAGGACTCCTCCGGCAACTGCCCGGCCGGCTTCAAGGCCATCCCGCAGCTGGTGCAGCGGATCGTCTACGACGTGGACGCGCCGAGCCTCCAGGACGGCGGGAAGACGACTCCGCTGTTCGCGCTGGACTCCTTCCCCGAGAACCTGCACAAGCCGGTCACCGACCACGGCGACTTCATCAACGTCTTCTCCGACAAGCTGATGGGCGAGGCCGTCGACTGCATCAACGGCGGCCGCCAGTGCGGTGCCGGCACCGGTGAGGACCCGGGCGGGGACAACGGCGGCGACAACGGTGGCGACAACGGCGGGAACCCGCCGGCGACCGAGCAGCCGAGCCAGCAGCCCTCGCAGCAGCCGTCCGAGGAGCCCACGCAGAAGCCCACCGAGAAGCCGACCGACCAGCCCACCGAGGAGCCGACGACGGCCCGGCCGACGGACAACCCGGGCGAGAACCCGTCGGAGTCGCCGCGCGAGACCCGCGGCAGCGGGAACAACAACGGCGACGACAACGGCAACGGCAACGGCTCCGACGACCAGAACAACGACGAGCCCACCATCTCCAGCACCGAGGAGCCTCAGGTCCTCGCCTCCGCCTCGAAGAGCGCCGAGGCACCCGCGGTGGGCCAGGACAGCTCCACCCCGCCCGCCCAGAACGTGGGCGGCAACGACCCGGTCGCGGAAGGCGGCAGCCAGTCGCAGGCGGTCGGGGGCGGTGACCTCGCCGAGACGGGCACGAACCTGTGGCCCGCCGCGGGTGGCACGGTCCTCCTGATCGGAGGCCTGGTCCTGCTCACCCGTACCAGGCGCCGCTACCCGAGCGCATAGCCGCACACGAAGGCGCCCGGACCGCACGAACGACATGCGGTCCGGGCGCCTTCGTACGCCGTCATTCCTCCGGCTTCGGGTGCCGCGCCGCCGACTTGACGTCCGCCTCGACGTCGTTGCGCGCCAGTCCCTCGTCCTTCGCGTACTCGGTGACGGTGGCCTGGACCTCGCGGGCCAGATCGCGCCAGGCCCGCCAGGCCGTCTCGTACGTATCGGTCTGCTGCCCGCTCCAGCCCTCCGGCTGCGTCGGCGGCCCGTAGGAGTCCCGCAGCTCCTCGACCCGGTCGTGCGCCTGATCGGCGGCGCGCTGCTTCTCCACCAGCTCGTCGAAGGTATGTGTCACGGAATCAGACGATAAGGACCGATACGCGCTTTCGCGCGACGGACGCGGCTGTCCGGACCAGCGCTCAGCCGTGCCGGGTCACGATGTCGCCCAGCAGTCGGCGCACCGCGTCCAGCGCCGCGGCCCGGTCGGCGGGCACCAGGCCGATGCGGGTACGCCGGTCGAGCAGATCGGCCTCGTCGAGGGCCCCTTCGTGGCGTACGGCCCAGACGACCTCGGCGGCGGTGACGGGATGGTCGGGGAGCACGCGCTCGCCGAGCCCGGGGTCGCGCTCGGCGAGTGCCTGGACGGCGAGGGCCTCGGTGCCGTACCGCCGGATCAGCCGCCCGGGTGCCGGTAGCGCGTCCAGCGTGCGCGGCGAGGCGGCGCCGACCAGGGAAAGCGAGGCGGTCGGGGAGGGACCCGCCGTGAGGCCGCGGGTGCGGACGGCGGCGTCCACGGCGTCCTGCGCCATCCGCCGGTAGGTGGTGAGCTTGCCGCCGACCACGGTCACGACGCCCTCCGACGAGGTGAGCACCGCGTGCCGGCGGGAGATGTCGGAGGTCCTGGCCGCCGTACCGGAGTGGGCGTCGGCCGTGGTGTCCAGCAGAGGGCGCAGTCCGGCGAACGCGCCCACCACGTCGGCGCGGTGGACCGGGGTGTCGAGGACCGAGCCGAGGACATCGAGCAGGAAGCCGATGTCCGCCTCGGGGACCTCGGGCACGTCCGGGATGTCCCCGTCGACGGGTTCGTCGGTCAGCCCGACGTAGACGCGGCCGTCGCCCTGGGGCAGGACGAGGACGAAGCGGTTGGTCTCGCCGGGGACGGGGATGTGCAGCCCGGCCGGGAGCGGGCCGAGGCGCTCGGCGCGCAGGACGAGATGGGTGCCGCGGGAGGGGCGGATGCGAATGCCGTCGACCAGGCCGCCGGCCCACACGCCGGACGCGTTGACGACCGCGCGGGCCCTGATCTCGCCCTCCTCGCCGCTGAGTTCGTCGCGTACGCGGGCGCCGGAGCCGGTCAGCTCCAGCGCCCGGACGCGGGTGAGGACGCGGGCGCCGTGCGCGGCGGCGGTCCGGGCGAGGGCGGTGACCAGTCGGGCGTCGTCGGTGAGCCGGCCGTCCCAGGACAGCAGGCCGCCGCGTACGCCGTCGGCGCGCAGGGCGGGCGCCAGGTGGCGGGTCTCCAGGGCGGAGAGCCGGCGCGGGGCGGGCAGGGTGGCGCGGGAGGTGCGGGCGGCCACGCGCAGGGTGTCGCCGGCCCGGAAGCCGGCCCGGGCCAGGGCGGCCTGACCGCGGGAGACCAGGGGAGTCAGCGGCAGCACGAACGGCTGGGCGCGGACCAGGTGGGGCGCCGTGCGCTCCATCAGCACCCCGCGCTCGACCGCGCTCTCGTGGGCCACGTCGAGCTGCCCTGAGGCGAGATAGCGCAGCCCACCGTGGATGAGTTTGCTGCTCCAGCGGGAGGTCCCGAAGGCCAGGTCGTGCGCGTCGATCGCGGCGACGGTCAGACCACGGGCCGCCGCGTCCAGGGCGACCCCGGCGCCGGTCGCGCCGAGTCCCACCACGAGGACGTCGACGACGGGACCGCCCACCGTGTCGGCCAGGTCGCGGGAGCGCCGGGCGGCGGACAGGGACGAACCGGCGGCGGGGCTGGGGGTCATGGCGTGAGGGTCCTCTCCAGGATGTCCCGCAGCTCCGTGAGGAAGGCGGCGGAGGACAGGTCGGCGTCGTCCTCGTCGGTCATGGTCCGCAGGGACAAGGTGAAGGACTGCACGATCAACAGCAGCGACCGGGCCTGTCGTTCAAGGTGTGCGTGACGCACCGAACCGTCGGCGTGCCCTTCCTTGAGGCCGTCGGCGAGCAGCTCCAACAGGGCGTTCTGGCTGGCTCCGCGGCGGTCCAGAACGTAGGGCAGGAGCAGTTCGGGATCGACGTCGACGATCTTGCGGAAGAGCGGGTGGGCGCGGAAGGACTCGACTCCGGCGACGAGTCCTGCCACGAGCCGCTCGCGCGCGGTCGTGTCCGGGCGGTGCTCGGGAATGGCCCCGGTGGCCACGCCGACCCACTCGCGGGTCATCAAGTCGCCGACCAGGGAGCGCACGTCGGGCCAGCGCCGGTACAGCGTCATCCGGGAGACGCCCGCGCGGCGGGCCACGTCCGTGAGCGTGGTGCGGCGGACCCCGACGGCCAGGACGCAGTCGCGGACCGCGTCCAGCACCGCGTCGCCGTCCGACTGGTTGTGACGAATAGGCGTCATGTGTCACAGTGTAACGCCTCGGGGCCCGGTGGGGCCGCGGAGGAACGGAATTCGGGGAACGGGACCGGAGCGCGAGCGCTCGACATCGACCGGTGAGGATGACAGCGATGGACATGCTGTGGAGCGGCTGGGGCGACCCGGACCGGGCAACTCCCTTGCCCGACACGGTGATCGGGCTGCTGCGCGATCTGCTCGGCGTGAAGCCGAGCGCGGCGGCGCCGGTCGACCTGGCCGAAATCGCCGTCCCCGAGCCGGAGTTGGAGCCTGCCGCCCTCAACGCCCTGAGCGCCGCGGTCGGCGGCGGGCGGCACGTCCGTATCGACGCGGAGACCCGGATCCGGCACACGCGCGGCAAGTCCACGCCCGACCTGCTGCGGATCCGGGAGGGCGAGGTCGACGACATCCCGGCCGCCGTGGTGCTCCCCTCGGACCACGACGAGGTGCTCGCTGTGCTGCGGGCCTGTGCCCAACTCGGCCTGGCGGTCGTGCCGTTCGGCGGTGGCACGTCCGTCGTCGGCGGCCTCGCCCCCGGCCGCGGGGGCGCCTTCGTCGCCCTCGACCTGCGCCGGATGGACCGCCTGCTCACCGTCGACCCGGTCTCCCGCACCGCCACCCTGCAAGCGGGCCTGCGCGCACCGCGGGCCGAGGCGCTGCTCGCCGAACACGGCTTCACCCTCGGCCACTTCCCGCAGTCCTACGAGTGGGCGACCATCGGCGGATTCGCCGCCACCCGCTCCAGCGGCCAGGCCTCCGCCGGCTACGGCCGCTTCGACGAGATGGTCCTGGGCCTCACCCTCGCCACCCCCGAGGGAACCGTCGACACCGGCCGCGCCCCGCGCTCCGCCGCCGGCCCCGACCTGCGCCAGCTCTTCCTCGGCTCGGAGGGCGCCTTCGGCGTCATCACCTCCGTCACGGTCCGGGTCCGCCCGGTCCCGCAGATCCGCTTCTACGAAGGCTGGCGCTTCGCGTCCTTCGAAGAGGGCGGCGCGGCCCTGCGCCGGCTCGCCCAGGATGGCCCGCGACCCACGGTGCTGCGGCTGTCCGACGAGACCGAGACGCTGACCGGGCTCGCCCAGCCCGAAGCGATCGGCTCCGCCGAGACACCACCGGCCGGCGGCTGCGTGGCGATCGCGGGCTACGAGGGCACGGTGGAGGGCACCGCCTACCGCCGGGAGCACGCGGCGGCCGTCCTGCGCGAGAGCGGCGGCACGCCCCTCGGCACCGAACCCGGCGAGCGCTGGGCGCACGGCCGCTACTCCGCCCCGTATCTGCGCGACTCGCTCCTCGACGCGGGCGCCTTCGCCGAGACGCTGGAGACTGCCGCCTTCTGGTCCCGCGTCCCCGGCCTGTACGCGGCCGTTCGTGACGCCCTCACCACCACACTCACCGAGGCGGGCACCCCGCCGCTGGTCATGTGCCACATCTCCCACGTCTACGAGAACGGCGCCTCGCTCTACTTCACGGTGGTCTCGGCGCAGGGCGAGGATCCACTGGCGATCTGGACACGGGCCAAGCACGCGGCCAACGAGGCGATCCTCGCCGCGGGCGGCACCATCACCCACCACCACGGCGTGGGCACCGACCACCGCGACTGGTACGTGCGGGAGGCGGGCGCGTTGGCCGTCGGGGCGCTGGGCGCCGTGAAACGGTGCGTGGACCCGGCCGGGGTGCTCAGTCCCGGTGTCCTGCTGCCCCTCGACTGAGCCGACCCGCCCACCGCCGAACCGACACCCCGTCCGCCCCGGAGGCGCACCGATGCGACAGTTCACCGCCGTCGTCAACCCCACCGCGGGCGGCTCCGCCTCGGCCGCCGCGCTGCTCGACGTGGCCCGGCTGCTGCGTGCGGCGGGGGCCGAGCTGGAGACCGAGTACAGCCGCAGCCTGGACCACGCCAAGGAACTCGCCCGGGATGCCGGCGGGCGAGGCCGCGTGGTGCTCGCCGTCGGCGGGGACGGCATCGCCGGCGGTATCGGGGGCGCGCTCAGCGGAACGGACGCCGTGCTCGGCCTCGTACCGGCGGGCCGTGGCAACGACTTCGCCAGGGCGCTCGAGCTCCCCACGGAACCAGCGGAGTTGGCGCAGGTGCTGCTCCATGGCCAGCCGCGCCCGGTGGACACCATCGAGGTCGAGTCGGCCGTCCACGACCGCACCGTCGTGCTCGGCAGCGTGTACGCCGGCGTCGACGCGCTCGCCAACCGGCACGCGAACCACGCGAAACTCCTGCGCGGAGCCGCCTCCTACTACGCCGGCGGACTGCGCGCCGTCACCACCTGGCGCCCGGCCCGGTATCGCGTCACCGTCGACGGCGAGGAACACCCGCACACCGGCTACACGGTGGTCGCCGCCAACTCCGGCTACTACGGCTCCGGTCGGCTGATCGCCCCCGACGCGCGCGTGGACGACGGCTTCCTGGACGTCGTCATGATCCGCGAGGCACCCCGGCGGCTGTTCTTCGCCCTGATGAACGAGCTCAAGACGGGCGCCCACGTCCGACGGCCCGAGGTGACGATTCTGCGCGGCCGGGAGATCCGCATCGAGGCCGACCGCGAGGTGCCCTACGGCGCGGACGGGGAGGTCGAGGCCGTCCTCCCCGTCACCGTGCGGGTCCTGCCGGGAGCACTGCGCGTGCTGTGCTGAGCGGCGCGGTGCCGGGCGGAGCCGTGCTCCTTCGAGCTGGTCCGGTCTGTCAGCCGAGGCTGCCGGTCCGGGCGTCCTGCCACAGGTCGACGCCGCCGTCGGTGGCGTACTTGTCGATCTCGGCCAGTTCGTCGGCGCTGAAGTCGAGGTTCTCCAGCGCGGCGACGTTCTGCTCCAGCTGCTCGGTGCGCGAGGCGCCGATCACCAGCGAGGTGACCCGTTCGTCGCGCAGCGCCCAGGCCAGCGCCATCTGCGCCAGGGTCTGGCCGCGCCGGGCCGCGATGTCGTTGAGCGCGCGCAACCGCTGCAGGTTGTCCTCCGACAGCCAGGACGTGTCGAACGACGTGCCCGCCGCGGCGCGCGAGTCCTCGGGTACGCCGTCGAGGTAGCGGCCGGTCAGCAGGCCCTGGGCGAGCGCGGTGAACCCGATGACCCCGAACCCCTCCTCCTGGGCGACGTCCAGCAGACCGTCCGTCTCGATCCAGCGGTTGAGCATGTTGTACGAGGGCTGGTGGATCAGGAGCGGCGTGCCCAGGTCCCTGAGGATCGCGGCGGCCTCGCGCGTGCGCTCGGCGTCGTAGGAGGAGATGCCGACGTAGAGGGCCTTGCCCTGGCGCACCGCCGTGTCGAGCGCGCCCATCGTCTCCTCCAGCGGAGTCGTGGCGTCGAGGCGGTGCGAGTAGAAGATGTCGACGTAGTCGAGGCCCATGCGCCGGAGCGACTGGTCGAGGGAGGCGAGGACGTACTTGCGGGAGCCGCCGCCCTGGCCGTAGGGGCCGGGCCACATGTCCCAGCCGGCCTTCGTGGAGATCACCAGCTCGTCCCGGTACGGCGCGAGGTCCTGCTTCATCAGGCGGCCGAAGTTGATCTCGGCGGAGCCGTAGGGCGGGCCGTAGTTGTTCGCGAGGTCGTGATGGGTGATCCCGAGGTCGAACGCGCGCAGGGCGATCTCGCGCTGCCTCTCGAAGGGGCGGTCGTCCCCGAAGTTGTGCCAGTAACCGAGGGAGAGGAGCGGGAGGTCGAGGCCGGAGCGGCCCGTCCGCCGGTAGCGCATGGTGCCGTCGTAGCGCTCGGGATTCGCGAGGTGGTTCATGAGGTTCACTGTGCTCGCGCACGATTCTGAAGTCCAACAACTCCTTTTCATCGCATTCAGCGGTGTCGTTTCTGAATGGAGATGCCGCTTCTGAAGGGGAGGCGTCCCCCTGACTTAGGGTGCGGAAGGTGCCCACCTTGCTGATCGTGCATCACACGCCCTCGCCCACCTGCCAGGCCCTGCTGGAGGCCGTCGTCTCCGGGGCGACCGCACCCGAGATCGAGGGCGTCGACGTCGTACGACGGCCGGCCCTGTCGGCCACCGCCTCCGACGTCCTGGCGGCCGACGCGTACCTGCTGGGCACGCCGGCGAACATCGGCTACATGTCCGGCGCCCTCAAGCACTTCTTCGACCAGATCTACTACCCGTGCCTGGACGCGACGCAGGGCCGCCCCTTCGGCTATTACGTGCACGGCGGGAGCGACGTCACGGGGGCGGTGCGCGCGATCGACGCGATCACGACCGGCCTCGGCTGGCGGCGCGCGGCCCAGCCGGTGACCGTGACGGGAACACCGGAGAAGTCCGATGTCGAGGCGTGCTGGGAGTTGGGCGCCACGCTCGCGGCAGGACTGATGAGCTGAGGGAGAAGGCCGCCGTCCGCTGCCGGACATGGTGTCCTTTATGCTCCTCGCCATGAACGAGGGGGACAGCGGCAGACGGGTCGTCGACGGGCGTTTCGAGCTGGAGTCGCGGCTCGGAGGCGGCGGGATGGGCACGGTGTGGCGCGCCCGCGACCTGCTGTTGCACCGGAGCGTGGCCGTCAAGGAGGTCCGGCCCGCGGACCCGGATCTCGCCGAGTACGACCCGCCCTCGGCGCGGATGCTGCGGGAACGGGTGCTGCGCGAGGCGCGGGCCCTCGCCCGGGTCCAGCATCCGAACGTCGTGACGATCCACCACATCGTCGACGGCGGCGAGGGCACCTACCCGTGGCTCGTCATGGAACTGGTCGAGGGCGGCTCCCTCGCCGACCGCCTGGCCCGTGGCCCGATGGCCCCGGCCGACGCCGCCCGCCTGGGCCGCGGTGTCCTTGAGGCCCTGAACGCCGCGCACGCGGCGGGCGTCCAGCACCGAGACGTGAAGCCCGCCAACGTCCTCCTGCGCACCGACGGCCGGCCCGTCCTCACCGACTTCGGGATCGCCGCGATCCGGGAGTCCACCGCGCTCACGGCCACCGGTTCGATCATCGGCACGCCCGACTACATGGCCCCGGAACGCGTCACCGGCGAGGCCGGCGGCCCCGCGGCCGACCTCTGGTCGCTGGCGATGATGCTGTACGTCGCCGTCGAGGGCCACCACCCGCTGCGCCGGGGCACGACGCTGGCCACGCTGGCCGCGGTCCTCCACGAGGACGTCCCGCCGCCGAAGCAGGCCGGGGCTCTTACGCCCGTACTGACCGCGGTGTTGGTACGTGATCCCGGGGCGCGGCCCGACGCGGCGACCGTCGACCGGATGCTGGCCGCCGCCGCGGAGGCCGTCCCGGAGCCGGTCACGTCGTATCCCTTGGCACCTCCGCAGGACGCGATACCCGTCCTGCCTCCGCCGCTCGCCGAAACGGTTGTGCCGGGCCGTTCCACGGGATCGCGCCGGGCTGTGATCGCCTCTGCCGCAGCGGGTGTGGTGCTGGTCGGTGGGCTGACCTGGGTGACGCAGTTCGGGGGCGATCGCGATGACGGGTCGGGGTCCCTGGGGGCGGGGCCGACGGGGAAGACCACGTCGGCGTCCACGCCTGGGTCGCTCGGTTCCGGGTCTGTGTCGGACCCTGCGTCTCCGTCTGCCGACAAGGGGACGCCGGTCCCGAAAGGCTCGTCGAAGCTGGCCAAGGGCATGCTCACGCCCGACGGCATCCGAACCGCGCTCAAGGCCATCGAGAAGAAGACGGGACGGGACACCTTCTGTGACCTTTCCGTCTACCAGGACTACGTGTCGGTGAAGGCGATGGTCCCCGGTAGCCGGACCAAGTACGACACGTACGACTACCGGCCGGCGACGGGGGTCAAGAAGGGCATAATCAACGGCAGCCTGTTTGGCGGCAAAGAGCCTGTGAGCCTTGAGAACTACGACTGGGACGCAGTGCCGAGCCTCCTCGCCTTCGCGGAGAAGAAGTTGAACGTCGACAAGCCGGAGACCGCCTACCTGCTGCTGAACCCGCCGAACAACATCTCCAACACCCCCGCCTACCTCGCGATCTACCTCAGTGGCGACTACAGCGTCAGTGGATATCTGCAGGCCGATCCCCAGGGCAGGGTCCTGAAGGTGTATCCCGCCGACGAATGACCGGTGCCGCGGCCGGCATTCCGCCGTATGCAGCAGCACAAGAAGCCTCCCCGCCGATCGAGGGAAAGGCTGGGCCTGCCCCGCCACCCCGTCCCTGGGAGATGCCATGCCCCTCCGGCTGCTCGCCTGTGCCCTCGTCGCCTGCGTGACCGCACTCGGCCCCGCCACCACCAGTACCGCCGTCACGAAACACGGCGACGACCTCCAGCGTCAGGCCGACCGGTTCGTCGAATCCCCGGGCGGACCGCCCGGTCTCATCGCCGTTCTCCAGAAGGACGGGGAGACCCGCGTCGTGCGGGCGGGTGTCGCCGACCTCGCCACGGACCGACGGCCCCAGCCGGACGACCACATGCGCATCGCCAGCACCGCGAAGGCGTTCAGCGCGGCGGTCGCCCTCAGCCTCGTCGACCGGCACGCCCTGCACCTCGACGACACCCTGGGGCGACGGCTTCCGCGCCTGCCCAAGGCCTGGCACCGGGTGACTCTGCGACAACTGCTCAACCACACCAGTGGTCTGCCGGACTTCTCGCGGAGCGAGGAGTTCCTGAAGATCGTCACCGCCGACCCGCGCCACCACTTCGACTCCCGCCGGCTGCTCGACTTCGTGGCCGATCAGCCGTTGGGGTTCAAGCCGGGAAGCCGGTACGTGTACTCCAACTCCGACAACATCGCCGTGGCCCTGATGGCGGAGGCGGTGACCGGGACACCGTACGAGAAGCTGCTGCGGACACTGGTCTACCGGCCGTTGGGACTGCGGGACACCAGCCTGCCGCAGGGGTACCGGATGCCCGAGCCCTATCTGCACGGCTATGACGTGGCGCCGCCCTCGCCGGTGGAGGACGTCAGCGAGGTCCTCAGCGCGTCCGGCGTGTGGGCTTCGGGCGGGATCATCTCCACGCCGGCCGACATGACCCGCTTCGTTCGCGGTTACGCCGGAGGGGCGCTCTACGAGCGGTCAAGTGTGCTGCGGGAGCAGCGGAGTTGGATCGCCGGTGCGTCCGAGCCCGCCGGTCCCGGTGCCAACATGGCGGGCCTGGGTATCTTCCGCTACGCCACCCGGTGCGGTGTCGTGCTGGGGCACACCGGCAACTTCCCGGGTTACACCCAGCTGATCGCGGCCACGCCGGACGGGCGCCGGTCGCTGACCTTCTCCGTCACCTCGCAGATCAACCAGGCCCAGGCGCCTGAGCAGTTGAAGCGGATGCGGGCCGTCGAGGAGAACTTCGTCTGCGCCCTGATGAGCGCATAGGAAGGCGCTCGGGCGTCCCCTTGGCGCATCACGGACTCCTCGTCTTCAGTGCGTGCAGGCGGTGCAGGACGTCGTTGCCCCCGCGGCCGAAATGGTCGTGCAGTCGCACGTACTCCTCGTACAACTGCTGGTAGACCCGCTGATGTTCCGGGATCGGCAGGTAGGCGGCATGGTGGCGGCGGCCCATGGCGGCGGACGCGGTGCGGACCTCGGGATGAAGGCCGGCGGCCACCGCTGCGTGGACGGCCGCACCGAGCGCGGGCGCCTGCGCGGAGTCGACCACGCTCATTGGCAGCCCGGTCACGTCCGCGTAGATCTGCATCAGCAGCGGGTTCCTGACCAGGCCTCCGGCGGCGACGAACTCCGTCACGGGCAGGCCCGCGGCGCCGAAGGCGTCCAGGATCACGCGGGTGCCGAACGCGGTCGACTCCAGCAGCGCCCGGTAGATGTCCACCGCCGTGGTCGACAGCGTCATGCCGAGCAGCGCTCCGGACAGTTCGTGGTCGACCAGCACCGACCGGTTGCCGCCCATCCAGTCCAGGGCCAGCAGCCCGTGCTCGCCCACCCGCTGGCGGGCGGCGAGTTCGCCGAGCACCTCGTGCACGCCACGGCCCGGTTCGTGGTAGCGCTCGGGTACGGCGTTCTCCACCCACCAGGCGAAGATGTCGCCGGCCCCGCTCTGCCCGGCCTCGTAGCCGAAGGACCCGGCGACGATGCCGCCGTCGACCACCCCGCAGGCACCGGGGACCTCGCGCAGCACGTCGGCGTTCATCATGTGGCAGGTGGACGTGCCCATGATGGCCAGGAGTTGGCCGTTCCCGTAGGTCTGGGCGGCGGCCGCGGTGACGTGCGCGTCCACGTTGCCCACCGCGACGGGTGTGCCCTCCGGCAGCCCGGTCCAGGCGGCGGCCCGCGCGCTCAGCCCGCCCGCGCTGCTGCCGAGCGGGGCGAGCGGATGGGCGACACGGGTGCGGTACACGTCGGCGAACCGCGGGTGCAGCGCGGCGAGATAGTCCTCCTCCGGGTAACTCCCGTCCTGGTGAAGGCCCTTGTATCCGGCGGTGCACGGGTTCCGGGTCTCCCGGCCGGTCAGCTGCCATACGATCCAGTCCGCCGCCTCGATCCAGCGTTCGGTGGCCGCCCATACCTCGGGGTCCTCGTCGAGGATCTGCAGCGCCTTCGCGAGCTGCCACTCGGCGGAGATCCTGCCGCCGTATCGGGACAGCCACGGCTGCTTCGACGCCTGCGCGAGGTCGGTGATCCGCTCCGCCTGTGGCTGAGCAGCGTGGTGTTTCCACAACTTCGGCCAGGCATGCGGGCGTTCGGCGAACTCGTCCAGGACGCACAGGGGTGTTCCGTCGGCGAGCACGGGCAGCGGGGTGCTGGCGGTGAAGTCGGTGCCCACCCCGGCCACGCTCGCCGGATCGATCCCCGCTTGCCCGACCGCCACGGGCACCGCCTCGCGCAGGACCGACAGCCAGTCCCGCGGGTCCTGCAGCGCCCACAAGGGTGGCAGCCCGGCGCCCGACCCGGGCAGGGCGCGGTCGATCACGCCGTTCCGGTACGGATGCTCCACACAGGCCAGTTCGGCACCGTCGTCGGCGCTCACCACGAGCACCCGTGCGGACAGGGTGCCGAAGTCGATCCCCAGGACATGCGCGGTCATGACCGGCCCTCCTGCCACTCACGCAGGAACCGCAGGCCCGCCATGGCGGGGCCGTCCTGGGACTGCGCCGGCGGGCGCCGGACAGAGGCGGCGGTGGCGATCGACGCGTTGTCCGCGGTGAACGACTCGATGCCGAGCATGCCCCGATAGCCCCTCTCGGTGAGGCAGTCGCGGATCAGCGGCCAGCCCTGCGGATCGTGGCCCGGCGCGCCCCGGTCGTTCCCGCGGACCCGCAGGTGCGGCTGCCGGTCGCCGACCGTACGGAAGGCCGTGCGCGGATCTCGCTCCTCGATGTTCATGTGCCCAGTGTCCAGACTGCCTTGCCGCTGTCGATGACCTTCTTACCGCGAATCGGCGCCGGTGCCGTCGCGCGACACCGTACAGAGGGGCGTACGACTCCGCGATCCTGCCCGATGAGGCGCCGGGCTCGTAGCGGTTTCGACGCGTTGGTTGCGACCTGTGTGTTCTCGCCGCGCGGCCGCGTGTGGCGTGAACGCGATCATCGCGGTGTGGGCCGCGACGATCGAACGTAGAATCCCCCCGACCGTCTCGGGGGAGATCACAAATGGAAACGATCATCGTCCAGTTGCCGGAGCCGCCGCGGCCTGACCTGTTGCGGCCGGAACCGGAAGTCGGACGCGGCACCGCACTGTTGCATCTGGGACCCGGAGACGCGGCCGACTTCGGGCGGGGCCTGCCGAAGGGTGGAGGCGTGCCGGAGGGTGCGGGCGTGCGCATCCTGCTCGCCGACCCCGGAGTCTCGCGCCGGGCCGGGCGGTTGGAGGCGGCCGAGGACTACTGGCGGCTGTCCAACTACAGCCGCAGCGCCTCCTACGTCGTGGAGAACCTGGAGGGCGCCGGCGAGTACATCACCGTCGCTCCGGGCCGCCTCGGCGCGCCGGTGCCGTTCGAGTTCTCGCGGGTGGTGCTGCCCGCCCTGTCCGGCACCGCCGCCTTCAAGGTGTTCGCCCCGCAGCACGCGTATCTCGACGAGCGATCGGTGCCCGGAGCCGGCGAACAGACCGTGCTGCCCTTCGCGTTGGACATGACGGCGAAGTACTTCCTCGTCCTGGTCGCGCTGTGCGAGCCACGCCTGCGCGACGGCTCGGACGCCACCCTGCCCGGCGTCGGGGAGATCGTGGAGCGCCTGCGCCCGCTGGAGTCCTGTCAGGGTCTGACGCGCTCGGCGGTCAACTACCACGTCGACTACCTGGCCCTCGCCAAACTCCGCCTGGACCTGGGCGAGGAGACCGGTCCCGACGACGGCCGCACCGGCGCCAAACGCGCCCGACTCGCCTCCGTCGCCCTGCGCTTCGGACTCGTACGTGAGGAGCACCTGGGGCTGCTGCCGCCGCGCGGGGCGGTCCGGGCCACCGTGGAGGGGGTACGGGCATGACCGCGTCCGAAGACGTCCGCGAGCCGTTCGAGGTGCGGCCGCTGCCCGTCGGATTCCGCATCGCCGACTGGGAGTTGGGCGCGGTCATCGGCTCCGGCGGCTGGGGCACCGTGCACGAGGCGCACACCGTCGGCGACGGTGACGGGGTGCCCGTCGCGGTGAAGCTGCTGCCGACCGGCGCCCTCGCCCCCGGGCAGCGCGCCGCGCTCGGCGAACTCGTCGCCAGCGAGGTCCGGTTCAGCACCGAGGCGGACCACCCCAACCTGGTGCGCACGCATGCCGTCCACACCGTGGAGGCCCCCGGTCTGGACGCGTGGGACGGTGCGATCGCCCTGGTCATGGACCGGGCAGAGACCGGCCTTCAGGACGTGCTGGACGCCGCCGACACCGGCCGCCCGATCGAGGGCGCCGACCGGGTGCTGCGCGGAGTCTCGGCCGGCCTCGCCCATATGCACGCATCGCGCCGGGTGCACGGAGACCTCAAGCCCGCCAACGTCCTGCTGGGGCCGAACGGCGCCGTATGGCTGGCCGACTTCGGGCTCACCGCCGAACTCGACGGCACCCACGCGCACTTGCCGCCGCTGGGCACCCTCGACCATCTGCCGCCGGAATGGTGGTCGCAGCGCACCGGCGTCGAGGGCGCGGTCGTCCGCCCGAGCGCCGACATCTGGGCCTTCGGTGTCCTCGCCCACCAGGTCCTCACCGGTGGACTCCACCCGTTCCCCGGTGCCACCGCCCGCGCCCGGTCCCTCGCCGCCCAGGCCTACGCCCGCGGCACGGCACCACTGCGCCTGGACGCGGGGCTGCCGGAGGACTGGCGGCGCCTGATCGCCGACTGCCTCGCCCCCGACCACGCCGCCCGCCAGCGGCACTCGGCCGACACGCTCGCGACCAGGATCGAGCGGCTGACGGGCACCGCGGGCTCGCGCGGAAGACGTCGTCTGCTGCCGGCCGCCGTGGCCGCAATGGTGGTTCTGGCGGCCGCCACCGCCGGTGGGGCAGCGCTTCTCCGGGACGACGGCGGCAACGGGAAGAAGGGCGGCGGCACCCCGGCCGTGGTGACCGACGCGCACGCCACCCCCACCCCCGGAGCGATCCCCGCCGACTCCGACGTCCCCGACGACCTGCGCCCGGTCATCGACAGCGCCGCCCGCCGCTGTACCGACGCGGAGATCACCCCCGTCCTGCTGGCCGCCATGATCAAGGCGGAGAGCGGCTTCGACACGAAAGCGGCCCGACCGGCCACCGAGGAGTACGGCGTCGCCATGTGGACGCCCGCGGTCTTCCGGGCCTGGGCCGTGGACGGCGACAAGGACGGCGACAAGGATTACATGTCACCGCCCGACGCGATCTCGACCATGAGCCTGTACATCTGCTGGCTCGACCAGCGCTTCAAACAGGAGGGCATGCCCGCCAAGGACCTGCCCGCGCTGATCGCGGCCGGCTACCGCACGAGCGACCGCAGCGTCATCGAGGAGGGCGGTGTCCCCGAAGCCGTGCGGCCGCACGTGAACAAGGTGCTGCGCTACCTCGCGGAGTACGAGGGCTGAGGCGCAGTACCCGGGCTACTGGGTGCGCGCGCCCTGACTGCCCGTGCACACCGACACGTTGGGCAGCTGGTTGTCCGGCGAGCTCATGTAGATGTTGGAGACATAGCCGCCGTACTGGGGCAGATAGGCCCACCACTCGTTGGTGTAAGGCGGCACGTTCACCACCTGGCCCTTGACCTGGCAGCCCACCAACACCTCGACACCGGCCGGGAGTTGGGTGAGCGGCGCGTCTGCCGTGGACGGACCGGGACGGACGTTCACGTGCTCGCTCCAGGTCCCGAACCACGTGCCGGCCGGCCGGGTCGCGCCCGGTACGTTCAGCGAGCGCGTCAGTCGCCCGATGTCCGTGTAGGCCTTGCCGTACGACGTCCCTACCGGGTGCTGGGTGAAGACGGCGACGATCGCGCGGTCGCCGGCGCCCACGGTGCCGGTGGTGTGCAGGGCCGGGCGGGACAGGTCCACTCCGGCCGCGGCTGCCTTCGTGTCCGTCTTGGCCGCGCCGGTCGTCCTCGCCCCGGAGGTGGCCGCCGCGGTGGGCGAACCGCACGTGCCGTCCTCGTACTCGCCCGACCACCCCTGCTTCACGGCCCAGGGCTTCTGGAACGCGCCGGGGATGCCGAAGTGCTGGTCGAACTTGTCCGAGGCGCAGCGGGTGGACTGGCGCAGGTTGCCCATGACGAAGTCCCGTACCGGGGCGGGCGCCTTGTCCAGGATGTAGCGGTAGATCGTGACGGTGTCACGGGCCGAGAGCGCGGTGTAGCCCCAGAAGCCCTCGTAGCCGGCCGGCGGCGGCTGGGTGTCGGTGAGGCCGAGGCGGCTCACCATGCGGGTGATGATCGCGGAGCCGCCGTCCTCGGTCCAGTAGTGGTTGGCCGCGTCGTCGTTGCTGCTGCGGAGCATCGGCTCCAGCAGGGCGCGGTCGGCGGCCGGGATCGAGTAGTCCGGGCCCCGGTTCCAGAGGAAGTCCAGCGCGAGCAGCAGTTTGACGACCGAAGCCGACCTGAACTGCGTCGAGGAGTTGAGCTGTTCGGTGAAGGTGCCTGTGCTGCGGTCGAAGACGGCGACCCCGGCCGTGACGCCGGACGGCACGGTGACGGACGGCGCCTCGGCGGGCCGCGCCGAGGCCGGCGCGGCCGTGCAGAGGGCGAGCAGCAGCGCGGTCAGGGTTGCCGCCGAGGCGAGGATGGAACGGTGTCGGAGCAGACGCATGAGGCCGTCTCTTCCTGTAGGCGAATGGTCAAAAGGCTTGTGGGAGAAGGGAGTCGGTGCGTGCCGACGGCCCGTCGGCAGGCCGTCGGCACGCTCGTTCCCCTCGTCGGGTCAGCAGGGCTCGACCGTGTTCGTCTCGCTGATGACGTCGCCGTCGGACACCCAGCCCCAGGTGGCGTTGTCGTCGCCCTGCGTCCACAGCCAGCGGTAGGGGTGGACGCTGGAGCCGTTGGGGCGGTCGGTGAAGTCCGCGCGACAGGCGAACCACGAGGGGTTCGTGCGCAGGTGGTCGATGACGTGGGTGGCGCCGTCGACCAGTTCGTAGACGTTCGCGCCCTGCACGTTGTTGCAGGTGAACGCGTTGTGGCCCCAAGCGGTGATCCCGGTCGGCCAGCAGTTGGAGGCGGCCTGGGCCGAGCCGGTCGGCAGGGCGATCAGGGCCGCGGCGGCGGAAGTGGTGAGGGCGAGCGTGAGCGTCTTGCGGGTCGCTGAGCGAGGCATCGACAGGTCCTGTCCGTGTGGGGAGCGGGTCCGCCGGAGGAGGGCTGTGCGCGCTCGCTCCGGTGCACCGCTCACGCTAGGAACGGATGGCCGCCGGCGGTCCCTGACAGGTGTCAGGACCGGGGTTCGCCCGGCCCCTGGCCTCGGCGCCGGTATCGCGACACGATCCGTCTGTGCGGAGCCCGGGCCCGTCGGGCTCCCGCCGGGGCGGGCCACTCGCGGTCCGCCGCCGTGACGGGGGAGGATGGGCGGGCAGACGATATTGGTCAACCGATGTGGAGGAGCGGGCACATGCCTCACGAGCGAGCGGGCCGGCAGGCCGGACCCGAGGATCTCGTCGACGTCGCCCGGCTGGTCACCGCGTACTACGCGCTGCACCCGGACCCGGCCGACCCGGGCCAGCGGGTGGCGTTCGGTACCTCAGGGCACCGCGGTTCGTCACTGGCGACCGCGTTCAACGACGACCACATCGCCGCGACCAGCCAGGCGATCTGCGAGTACCGCGCCCAACAGGGCACCGACGGTCCCCTCTTCCTGGGGGCCGACACCCACGCGCTCTCCGAGCCCGCCCGGGTCACCGCCCTGGAGGTGTTCGCGGCCAACGACGTGACCGTCCTCATCGACGAGTCGGACGGCTACACGCCCACCCCCGCCGTCTCGCACGCCATCCTCACCTTCAACCGCGGCCGCAGTTCCGGCCTCGCCGACGGCGTCGTGGTCACCCCCTCGCACAACCCGCCCGCCGACGGCGGCTTCAAGTACAACCCGCCCAGCGGCGGACCGGCCGGCTCCGAGGCGACGTCCTGGATCCAGGACCGGGCCAACGACATCATCACCGCCGGCCTCAAGGACGTACGCCGCATCCCCTACGAGCGCGCCCTCGCCGCCCCCGGCACCGGCCGCTACGACTTCATGGGCACCTACGTCGCCGATCTGCCGAGCGTCCTGGACCTGGACGCGGTCCGCGCCGCAGGCGTGCGCATCGGCGCCGATCCGCTGGGCGGGGCGTCGGTCGCGTACTGGGGCCGTATCGCCGAAGTGCACCGGCTCGACCTCACCGTGGTCAATCCGCTCACCGATCCCACCTGGCGGTTCATGACGCTCGACTGGGACGGCAAGATCCGTATGGACTGCTCGTCGCCGTACGCGATGGCCTCCCTGATCGCCCAGCGCGACCGCTTCCAGATCGCCACGGGCAACGACGCCGACGCGGACCGGCACGGCATCGTCACGCCGGACGCGGGGCTCATGAACCCCAACCACTACCTGGCCGCCGCGATCGCCTACCTCTACGCCCACCGCGAGCAGTGGCCCGCCGGCACCGGCATCGGCAAGACGCTGGTGTCGTCCACGATGATCGACCGGGTCGCCGCCGATCTCGGGCGCCGACTGGTCGAGGTGCCGGTCGGCTTCAAGTGGTTCGTGGACGGACTGGTCGACGGGTCGATCGGGTTCGGCGGCGAGGAGTCGGCCGGCGCGTCCTTCCTGCGCCGGGACGGCTCGGTGTGGACCACGGACAAGGACGGCATCATCCTGGCGCTGCTCGCCTCCGAGATCCTCGCGGTCACCGAGAAGACGCCGTCGGAGCACTACGCGGCGCTGACCGCCCGCTTCGGCGAACCCGCCTACGCGCGCATCGACGCCCCCGCGAACCGCGAGGAGAAGGCGCTGCTCGCCAAGCTGTCCCCGGCGCAGGTCACCGCGGACACCCTCGCCGGGGAAGCGGTCACCGGCGTGCTCACGGAGGCCCCGGGCAACGGTGCGGCCATCGGCGGCATCAAGGTGACCACGGAGAACGCCTGGTTCGCGGCACGGCCCTCCGGGACCGAGGACGTCTACAAGATCTACGCCGAGTCCTTCCGCGGTGCCGACCATCTGCGCCAGGTCCAGGAGGAGGCCCGGGCGGTGGTCGACACGGCGCTGGGGGGCTGACGTGACAGCGAGGTAGCGACAGGAGTGCGGCGGTGCGGTGGTGACGGTGGGGACCGGGCGGGTGTGAGAAGCGTCTCGCTTTGTCCACCTTTGGGTGAAATTCATATGTTCTACCCTGAGGAGGCCCCCCGTCACCGCCGGAGTGATCAATGTCCCGCAAGGGTCCAACGGACGACGGCGACGAGCTGCTGGCCAGGCTCGGATCGCTGACCGCCCAGGCGCGCGAGCTCGCACAGCTGCAGCGCTCCCGGGTCGAGCTCGCCGTTGCCCTCCAGCGGGGCATGCTGCCCAGGGACCTGCCCGAGGCCCCCGGCCTCCAGCTCGCCGTCCGCTACGCGCCCGCCTACCAGGGCCTGAACGTGGGCGGCGACTGGTACGACGCCTTCACCATGCCCGACGGCCGCATCGGGCTGTCCATCGGCGACGTCCAGGGCCACAACATCGAGGCGGCGGCCTTCATGGGCCAGGTCCGGGTCGGCCTGCGCGCGCTCGCCTCCGTCACCAGCGAGCCCGGCGAGCTCCTCGCCCGCACGAACGACCTGATCCTCTCCCTCGGCACCGACCTCTTCGCCACCTGCACCTTCATGCGGCTCGACCCCGCCACCGGCGTGCTGGAGAGCGCGCGGGCCGGCCACATCCCGCACATCTGGGCCACGGCGGACGGCAGATCCGGCGTCAGCGACGACGAGGGCGGGCCGCCCCTGGGCGTCGAGCCGGGCACGGAGTACCCGGTGATGCGCCACCGGCTCACCACCGGCGGCGTCTTCGTCCTCGTCACCGACGGCGTCGTCGAAGGCCCCTCCCTCAGCCTCGACGAGGGCCTCGACAAGGTCGTCCGCCTCGCCGGCGTGGCAGCCGTCGCGGGCCTGGAGGCGGGCGCGCTGGCCGCTGCGGTGATCAAGATGGCGGGGTCGGTGGGGCATGAGGACGACGCGGCGGTCCTGGTAGTGGGGCACGACGGGGCCGTGGGGCGGCTGTAGCGGGCCCGGTGGCCTGCCGACCTGGCTGTTTTGTCACGGCGACGGGCTCCGGCCGCCCGGACGGCCCCGAGGACACGGCGGCCCTGAACAGGCCCGACAGGCCCGTCAGCCCCGACATCGCCGGCAAGCCCGGCAGCCTCGACAAGCCCGACAGCCCCGATAAGCCCGGCAGGCCCGGCAGGCCCGGCAGTCCCGACAGGCCCGTCAGCCCCGATAGCCCCCACGAGCTTGACGGGCCCGACTGTTCAGACCACTCCGACGGCCCCGCCGAGCGTGACGGCCCTCACTGTCCCGCCGTGCCCGGGCAGCGCCGACGGCCTCGACGATCCCACCGGCCTTGGCGGCTCCGGCACCACTGACACCGCCGCCGACCAGGACGGTCCCGACGCCTCCTGGCACACCGGTCCCGTGACACCCCGGCCCCCTTCACTCCGACCGCCCAGGCCCGGCGCAGCCGACCCGCAGCCGACCCGTTCGCCTCGCCGTCCCGGCCTCCTCGGTGTCTGATGGCAGCTGTGGTGGGTACCCGTGATCTGCGCCCGGCGGCCGGCCTGGTGCTGCAGACCCTGGCCGTCGCCGCCTGCTATTTCGCGGCCGGGCGGCTGGGCCTGTTGCGGCAGCTCGTCGTCGAGGACGCCATCGTCACCCCCATCTGGCCGCCCACCGGCGTGGCCGTCGCCTGTCTGCTCCTGTACGGCATGCGCTCCTGGCCCGGCATCGCCCTCGGCGCCCTGCTCGTGGTCATGTCCATCACCTCCCTCCAGCCCGAGGTGATCGGCACGCTGGTGGGCAACACGCTGGCCCCGGTCTGCGCGTACTACATGCTGCGCAAGGTCGGCTTCCGCACCAGCCTGGCCCGGCTGCGCGACGGCCTCGCCCTGGTGTTCCTGGGTGCCCTCACCGCGATGCTGGTCAGCGCGACCGCGGGTGCCAGCATGCTGGTGATCACCGGCAAGCTCGACACGAGCAGCTTCTGGCTCGTCTGGCTGGCCTGGTGGGTGGGCGACGCGATGGGCGTGCTGATCGTCACCCCCCTCCTGCTGCTGCTCCTTCAGGCCGCGCGCCGGTCCCTGAACCTGAGCCGCTGGAAGGAGGCCGCGGGCCTGGCCCTGATCGCCGGCTGTCTGATACCCGTGGCCACGCACAGCCCCATGAGCCTGCTCTTCCTGGTCTACCCGCTGCTGATCTGGGCCGCACTGCGCTTCCAGCTCGCCGGCAGCTCCCTGTGCGCCCTGTTCGCGTCGGTCTCGGCCACCATCGCCGCCACGGACCGCGCGGGGCCGTTCGAGCACCTGACCAGCGTCGAGGTCATGATCAAGCTCCAGGCGTTCAACGGCTCGATGGCCCTGACCGCCCTGCTCCTGTCCGCGATGATCACCGAGCAGCTCAACACGAGGCGGTCGGTGGAACGGGCCTGTCAGGAGCTGGTCGAGGTGCTCGCGCACCTGACCGCGGGGGAGTCGCCACCGGTACCGCCACCCGTGGACGAGAAGAACCGCCCGAATCCGGTGAGTCCCCCGGTCAGTCCCACAGGGGATACGTGACCGTCGGGCCGTAGATGTCGGGTCGGCTGCCCGGATAGGCGAGGGTGATCCGGGTGTAGTGCTGCGTCCCCGGGTGCTTCTTCCAGGGCTTCGGATCGGAGAGGCGCACGACCACCGGGTACGAGCGGAAGGTGCCGGCAGCACAGTAGGGCTTGCAGTCGTTGAGCATGTTGACGCCCTCGGCCGTCGCCGTCCGTGTGCCCCACTGCGACCACTTCAGCGAGGTCAGCCGGCTGTTGCCGTCCCCGCACGCGAGCGTGAAGTCGGCCGGGCGCACGTCCGTGTGCCAGAGGCAGTCGACGAGCACGGGGGTCGTCTGCCGCTGCACGACCGGTGCGGCCGGTGACGACGGCCCGGCGGAGGACGGGGCCGCGCCCGCGGCGGCGGCGAGCGCCGCGGCCAGACAGAGCGTGACCGCCGTACGAATCGCGATTGCCCGCATGTCCGCTCCCCGCTGTCTCCGGACCGACCCGTCCGTGCCGCCCGAGGTGTTCGAGCTGTCCGTGCCCACTGTGCTGTGCCTGTTCCGACGCTACGACCGACGGGCGGCGCGCACCACTCGGACGGAGTAATGACGGCCGTCGGCGGCGAGGGGTTCCGCCGGTCACACGTCGTCGAGAGGCGCGTAGGCACGTAGGGGCTTTCGAACGGTCGATGTGCCGCTCGGTGAGGTCTGTGCGGGACCGGCTCGCGCCGGGACATGCGATCCGGCCAGAAGCCCTTGTACGCCATCAGCGGCTCCGCGCGCGTTCGCGGCTCCAGCGGCAGCACGGGAGTAAGCGCGCGCCCGGTCGAACTCCCGTCAGGCAACCGTCAATTCAAGCCGATGTCTTGTCACCTCCATGACAACTCTGTGCGTGGGATGTCACTCTGCTGTCCGCAGGTTCACCTGCCCTTCACGCCCCCCACATTTCCCACACCCCCCATCTCCACCCCCCACCCCCCACCCCCCACCCCCCACCTCTTCCCATCCCCCCACCCCTTCTCGCGCGCGGCCGGGCCCCGGCGCCATCCGGGCGTCGCTCGTGCCGTGCGTGTGCACCCGCGCGCCGCCGGACGGCCATACCCGGCCGACCGCTTGCCCCGGCCTTGACCCGAGGCCGACCGCTGCAGAGGGAGAACGCCTTGTCCAGGCAACACCGCTTCTCGCACCGCTCCAGATACACCATCGCGCTGGCGCTCACGGCCGCGAGCACGATGCTGGCCACCGGCTTCCAGGTCGGCACCGCGGGCGCTGCCCCCGCCGACGCCGGTGCCGCGAAGATCCACGCCACCCCGCGCGCGGGAGCGGCTCCGGCCGCGCTCAGTCCCGCGCAGCACACGGCGCTCCTCAAGCAGGCGAGCGCGGCCGTCGGCGACACGGCCAAGAGCCTCGCCCTGGGCAGCCGGGAGAAGCTCGTCGTCAAGGACGTCATCCGGGACACCGACGGCACCACCCACACCCGCTACGAGCGGACGTACGCCGGTCTCCCCGTGCTCGGCGGCGACCTGGTCGTGCACACCAAGGCCGGCCGTACGACGGCGACGAAGGCGACCAACGCGAAGCTCGACCTGGCGTCCGTGACCCCGAAGGTCACCGCGGCCACGGCGAAGAGCAAGGCGCTCGCCGCCGCCGAGAAGGCCAAGGCGGACGCGCCGAAGATCAACAACTCCCGCCTGGTCGTCTGGGCCGCCGACGGCAAGCCCGCGCTGGCCTGGGAGTCGGTGGTCGGCGGCTTCCAGGACGACGGCACGCCCAGCGAGCTGCACGTCGTCACGGACGCGAAGACCGGCAAGGAACTGTTCCGCTACCAGGGCGTGGAGACCGGCACCGGCACCGGCCAGTTCAACGGAACGGTCCCGCTGGGCACCACGCTCTCCGGCTCGACGTACCAGCTCGTCGACGGCGACCGCGCGGGGCACCGCACCTACGACCTCAACCAGGGCACGTCGGGTACCGGCACTCTCTTTACAGATGACAACGATGTCTGGGGCGACGGCACTCCGACCAACCGCCAGACGGCCGGTGTGGACGTGGCCTTCGGTGCCGCGGCGACCTGGGACTTCTACAAGGACGTTTTCGGTCGCAACGGCATCCGCAACGACGGTGTCGCCGCCTACAGCCGCGCCCACTACGGCAGCAACTACGTCAACGCCTTCTGGCAGGACGCCTGCTTCTGCATGACCTACGGCGACGGCTCGGGCAACACGCACCCGCTGACCTCGCTCGACGTCGCCGCGCACGAGATGAGCCACGGCGTCACCAGCGCCACCGCTGGTCTCACCTACTCCGGCGAGTCCGGTGGCCTGAACGAGGCGACCTCCGACATCTTCGCCGCGGCGGTGGAGTTCCACTCCGACCTGCCCGCCGACGTGCCGGACTACCTGGTCGGCGAGAAGATCAACATCAACGGCAACGGCACCCCGCTGCGCTACATGGACAAGCCCTCCAAGGACGGCGCGTCCCGCGACAACTGGGACTCCTCGCTCGGCGGAATCGACGTCCACTACTCCTCGGGCCCGGCGAACCACTTCTTCTACCTCCTGTCGGAGGGCAGCGGCGCCAAGACCGTCAACGGGGTCGCCTACGACAGCCCCACCGCCGACGGCCTTCCGGTCACCGGCATAGGCATCGAGAACGCCCAGCAGATCTGGTACCGGGCGCTGACCACGTACATGACCTCCTCCACCAACTACGCCGCCGCGCGCACCGCGACCCTCCAGGCCGCGACCGACCTGTTCGGCGCCTACAGCCCCACCTACCTGGCCGTGGCCGACGCGTGGGCCGCGATCAACGTGGGCAACCGGGTCGCGCCGGGCGTGAACATCAGCCCGCTGGCCAACCAGACGACCGGGGTCGGCGAGCAGGTCTCCCTCCAGGTCGACGCCTACACCACCAACACCGGCTCCGCGCTGACCTATTCGGCGTCCGGTCTGCCGGACGGACTGACGATCAGCGACACCGGTCTCATCACCGGCTCGCCGACCACCGCCGGCACCAGCAGCGTCACGGTGACGGTGACGGACGAGACCGGGTCCACCGCCACCAAGTCCCTGTCGTGGCGGGTGGCGAACCTGTTCTCCAACAACACCCGGGTCGACATCCCCGACGCGGGAGCCGCGGTGGAGTCCGCCGTGACGGTTCCCGCCGACCATGAGGGCAACGCCTCGGCGACCACCGAGGTCTACGTCAAGATCGTCCACACCTACCGCGGTGACCTGACGGTCGACCTGGTGGCCCCCGACGGCACGGTCTACTCGCTGCTCAACCGCAGTGGTGGCTCGGCCGACAACGTCGACCAGACCTTCACGGTGAACGCCTCGTCCGAGCCCGTCGCCGGCACCTGGAAGTTGCGCGTCCAGGACCGTGCGTCGATCGACGTGGGCTACATCGAGAAGTGGTACCTGGCTCCCTGATCGGCCTCACCCGGCGCTGGGCCCTTCCGGCAGGCCCAGCGTGAAGGTGGTGAGGACCGCCGCGTGGTCCGACGGCCAGTCGTTTCCGGCCACGTCGGGCCACGCGCGCGGGACGCCGGTGACGACCGTGCGGGAGTCGACGACTTCGAGGCCGCGGCCGTCGTGCAGGACGTAGTCGATCCGGTCCTGCGGCTCGGCGAGGGCGGGGTCGTCCTCGTTCACCGGGTGGATCGGTGACCAGGTGTGGCCGGGGGCGCGGACCGGATCGGGGTGCGCCTCGCGGTAGGAGTCGCGCAGCCCCGCGGTCTCGGCCGCCCTCGTCACCGGCCAGGCCGCGTCCGAACGGTCCAGGTGCGAGGGGCAGTTGAAGTCCCCGGTCAGCACCACGGGCACATCCGGCCGTGCCGCCTCCTCGATCCGCCGCAGCGCCTCCCGCATCTGCGCGAGCCGCATGTCCTCGTGGGCGATCAGCTCGTCGGCCGCAAGTTCGTCGAAGGCGGCTTCGTAGGGACCGTACGGCGTGTAGTGCAGGTGGGCCGTCCATACGTCCACCTCGCGCGCGTGCCCGACGCGGACCCGGGCGCCGGCCGCCCCGTAGAAGCCGACGTCGGGGTCGCCGAGGGCGGCCGTGATCGGGTGGCGGCTGATGATGCCGAGGTTCTCACCGGCCTCGTGGTGGTACCAGCCGAGCGCCTCGGCCAGTTCCCGGGCCGCGGTGCCGGCCGTCTCCTGGAGGCCCACGACGTCGGCCTCGGTGTCCAGGATGACCTTGAGCTGCTTGGCGCGGTGGTCGTCGATCCTCGCGCCGCCGAGCCAGAGGTTCCAGCTCAGCACCCGCAGCCGGGGCGCGACCAACTCCCGCAGCAGGCAGGGGGTGACCTCTTCGAGGCTGGTCACGACCGTGCGGCCGGGGGCCGGGTCTATCGGGGCCAGCGACGGCACCGCGAGGACCGCGCAGCCGGCGGCCTCGGCGGAGCTGACGCCGGTCGCCGTGTCCTCGACGGCGACACAGCGGGCCGGATCCACGCCGAGGGCGCGGCAGGCGGCGAGGTAGGGATCGGGGGCGGGCTTGGTGTGCGGGGTGTCCTCGGCGGTGACGGAGACGGCGAAGCGGCTCGCGCCGAGGGCGTCCAGGACGGTGTCGGCGACCGCGCGGGGGGACGCGGTGACCAGCGCCGTGGGGACGCCGTCGCGGGCCAGGGCGTCGAGCAGGTCGAGCGCGCCGGGGCGCGGCACGATGCCGGTGCGGACGCGGGCCGCGAACTCCCGGTGCAGTGCGGCCGCGAGGTCCGCCGCCGACGCATCCGTGGCCCGGGCGAGCCAGTCGGCGGTGTGCTCGACCGGGCGGCCGAGCACCTCCGGCTGGTCCGCGTCCGTCAGGGTCCTGCCCGCGATCTGCTCCACCGCCTCCCACCACAGCCGCTCGGTGTCGACGAGCGTTCCGTCCATGTCGAACAGGACGGCCTGGAGCGGGAGTTGGGTGTGGGGGGTCACGTTTCTCTCTTTCGGTACGGGCACCAGGCGCTCCGCTGGAGGGCGCTGATGAACCTGCGGGCCGGTGGGGGCTGGTCGCGCAGTTCCCCGCGCCCCTTACGGGGCGCGATACAACGGCTCACAGGCCCTGGGGCCTTACGGATGAATACGTTCCGCCACGAGTACCGGCCGTTGCGGCAGCGAGACGGTCACGGCGACTCCGGCGCCGAGCGTGGTGGCCTCGTGCGCGGGCAGGTCGGCCTTGACCTCGGTGCCGTCGCCGAGCCGCACGCCGACGCGGACGACCGCGCCGAGGAAGGCGGTGCCGACGACCCGTGCGTCTCCGCTCTCGTCGGCGTGCACGTTGATGGCCTCGGGCCTCACGAGCACGTCCACCTCGGGGCCGGCCGGCGCCTCGCCGTCGACCGGCAGCCGCTGGCCGAGCACCTCGACGGTGCCGTCCGTGAGCCGCCCCGGCAGCCGGCTCATCGTGCCGACGAACTCGGCGACGAACGCGGTCGCGGGCCGACCGTACAACTCGGCCGACGCGGCGCACTGTTCGAGCTTCCCGGCGCGCATCACGGCGACCCGGTCGGCGATGGACAGCGCCTCTTCCTGATCGTGCGTCACGAAGAGGGTGGTGATGCCGAGTTCCTGCTGAAGGCGGCGGATCTCCTCGCGCAGGCTGAGGCGCACCTTGGCGTCGAGCGCCGACAGCGGCTCGTCCAGGAGCAGCACGCGCGGACGCAGGGCGAGCGCGCGGGCCAGCGCGATGCGCTGCTGCTGGCCGCCGGAGAGCTGGTGCGGGAAGCGCTCGCCCTTGTCGCCGAGCCCGACGAGGTCGAGCAACTCGGCTGCGCGCGACCGTCGTTCGGCCGTACGGACCTTGCGCATGCGCAGTCCGAAGGCGACGTTGTCGAGCGCGTTGAGATGCGGGAAGAGGCTGTAGGACTGGAAGACCATCCCGGCGTCACGGCGGTGCGCGGGTACGTCGGTGACGTCCTTGCCGTCCACCAACACCTCGCCGGAGGTGGGGTGTTCGAACCCGGCGAGCATGCGCAGCGCGGTGGTCTTGCCGCATCCGGAGGGGCCGAGCAGGGCCAGGAACTCGCCGGGGCGGACGGTGAGGTCGAGTCCGTCGAGGGCGACCGTCGGCCCGAACTCCCGCCGCAGGTTCCGGAATTCGACGGTGGCGGCATGGTCCGTCGTGATCTTCTCAAGCGTGGTGGCGGTCATGGTTCATCCCCGGGACGAAGCGGTTTTGTCACGTCCGCCGACACCGGCGAGCGCGAGGAGGAGTGCCCAGGTGACGACCAGGCTGAGCACGGAGACGGCGACGGAGAGCTGGGCGTTGGACCCGCCGACGCTGTAGATCCACACGGCGAAGGGCTGGAAGCCGAGGAGCTGGGCCACGGTGAACTCGCCGAGCACCAGCGCCAGCGTCAGGAAGGACGCGTTGAGCAACGCCCCGCGCAGATTGGGCAGTACGGCCCGCACCAGCGCCTGCGGCCAGCCCGCGCCGCAGCTGCGGGCGGCCTCGACGAGGGTCTTCACGTCGATGGCGCGCAGCCCCGAGTCCAGCGCCCGGTACACGAACGGCAGCGCCATCACGACGTAGGCGAGCACCAGGATGAAGGGGAAGTCCGGGTTCTGGATCGCCACGAAGGTCTGGAACAGCGGCGTGCGGGAGAGGTGGTCGGGGCCCCACTTGAGGACCGTGGCGATACCGGCGACGAACGCGATCGGCGGGACCACCAGCGGCAGCGAGCAGATCACCTCGACCACCGGCCGCAGCCGGGGCGCGCCGAGCCGCAGCGCGACCATGGCCGGGACCATCAGGAGCAGGACCACGGCGATGGTGGCGGCGGCGAGTTCCAGCGAGAGCACCAGGCTGGTGGTGAAGCCGTCGGCGGAGACGATCTCGGTGTAGGCGTCGAAGGTGACGCCCTGCCCGGGCACGTCCACGGTGAAGATCACGGACGCGGCGAGCGGCACCAGGAAGTACAGGGCGGCGAGGGCGAGGACGACCCACCGCCAGAGGTTCAGGCGTCCAGCCATCGCGCGCTCCGTCGTTGCAGGGGCAGATACACGGCCATGACCAGGCCCGCGACCAGAACCATGTCGAGACTGAGGGCGAGGGCCACGTTCTCCTGGCCGACCAGCACGTTGCCGGAGATGGCGTCGGCGATCTGGAGGGTGACCAGCGGGACCGAACTGCCCACCATGGCCGCGGCGGTGGCGTACGCGGCGAACGCGCTGCCGAAGAGGAGGACGAACCCACCGAGCAGCGAGGGCAGCAGTACGGGCAGGGCCACGTGCCGCCAGTACTGGACCCCGGTGGCGCCGTTGTTCTGGGCGGCCTCGCGCCACTGGCTGCGCAGGCCCTCCAGGGCCGGGGTGATGGTGAGGACCATCAGCGGGATGAGGAAGTACAGGTAGACGAGGACCAGGCCCGAGAAGCTGTAGAGGTCCCAGCCCTTGTCCTTGAGGCCCAGGTGCGTCGTCAGCACACCGGCGTTGCCGAGCGTGGCGACGAACGCGAAGGCGAGGGGGACACCGCCGAAGTTGGCGAGGACGCCGGAGGCGGTGAGCACGGCCTCGCGCAGCGCGCGGAAGCGGGAGGTGACGACGACCTGCGCGAGCGGCAGCCCGAGCAGGGTGCCGAGGGCGGCCGAGAGGGCGGACAGCTTGACGCTGCCGATCAGCGCGGTGAGGTAGGCGCCCTTGAGGGAGTCGGTCAGGTTGACGGTGCTGTACGAAGTGGCGCCCGTCGTCTGGTCCTTGACGGTGAAGGCGCCGTTCAGCATCGCGATGGCGGGCACCCCGAAGGCGACCGCGACGAACACCAGCAGCGGGACCACGGCGATCCAGCCGGGAACGCGGCGCCGCCGCTTCGAGGAAGCGGCGGCGACCACGTCGGCCCGCGTGAGCGTGGCCGTCATCCGGAGACGGCCTTCGCCCAGCCCTGCGCGATGACCGTCTTGGCCTTGCTCTGCTGGGCCTCGGTCGGGAAGCTCGGCGTGCCGGAGACCTGCGGGAGCTTGGCGGCGGCGGTCTTGTCGAGCGTGCCGGCCGCCTCCATGGAGGTCATCAGCGCCGGACGCGCGTATCCCTTGAGCCACAGGTTCTGGCCCTCGGCGCTGTACAGGTACTCCTGCCACAGGCGGGCGGCCGCCGGGTGCGGGGCGTCCTTGTTGATGGCCTGCGAGTAGTACTGCGCGAACTGGCCGTCGGAGGGGATGGAGACCTTCCAGTCGACACCCTTGGACTTGAACTCGTCGGCGTAGCCGGCGTTGAGGTAGTCCCAGTCGATGGAGATGGGCGTCTCGCCCTTCTCGACGGTGGCCGGGGTCGACTCGACGGGCGTGTAGTTGCCGTTCTTCTTCAGCTCGCCGAAGAAGTCCAGGCCGGGCTGGATGTCGTCGAAGGAGCCCTTGTTGGCGAGCGCCGCCGCGTACACGCCACCGAAGGCCGAACCCGACTTGGTGGGGTTGCCGTTGAGGGCGACCTGACCCTTGTACTGCGGCTTCAGCAGGTCCGCGAAGGTGGTCGGACAGGTCTTGACCCGCTTGGCGTCGCAGCCGATGGAGATGTAGCCGCCGTAGTCGTTGAACCACTGCCCCTTGGGGTCCTTCTGACCCTCGGGGATGTCGTCGAAGGAGGCGACCTTGTACGGCGCGAGCAGCCCCTGCTGGGCGGCGCTGAGCGCGAAGGAGGAGCCGAGGTCGAGGACGTCGGGAGCGCGGTCCTGGCCCTTGCGGGAGGTCACGGCGTTGATCTCGTCCTGGCTGGAACCGTCCGGGTTCTCGTCCGTGATCTTGATGCCGTACTTCTTCGTGAAGCCGTCGATGAGGGCTCCGTAGTTGGCCCAGTCGCGGGGGAGGGCGATGGCGTGCAGCGTGCCCTCCTTCTTGGCTGCCTTCACCAGGGCGTCCATGCCGCCGAAGTCGGCGGCGGAGGTGGCGGTGGCGGCGTTCTTGCCGTCCGCGGTGGTCGACGAGTTGTCAGGGGCGGCGCCGCAGGCGCTGAGCGCCAGCGCGGCGACGACGGCGAGGGAACCACCCAGGACGGCGTTTCTCGGCGGGGACACGGTCACGGTCTCTCCAGGGGTGCGCACGAGGGTCAGAGCAGAGCGGAGAACTTGTCTGAACAAGTTGGCCTCAGTACGCCCGGCGATGGTGTCCTGTTCGTAAACATTGGCGAAACCGTGACCCCTCATTCCCTGCACACTCCTGGCTGACACGGATCACCGGGGGAACTCGACTACGCTGCTCACGCTGTGCACAGTGGCCAACTCGGAGGGGAAGCATGACGGCGCGACACGAGGAGATCGCCGACGAGCTGCGCAGGGCCATCGGTCGCGAGGAGTACACAGTCGGGAGCCGGCTGCCCGCGGAGACGGACCTCGCGGCGCACTACGGCGTCTCGCGCGGCACCGTCCGCCAGGCCGTCGCCGCCCTCACCGCCGAGGGGTTGATCGGCTCCCGTCAGGGCGCCCGCCGGATGGTCCTCGCCAGCCGCCGCAGTCAGAGCTTCGCGGAACTGCGCAGCTTCGCCGAGTGGGCGCGCGCGATGGAGCGCGAGGCCACCGGGCACGTGGTCGAGCAGGAGTACCGCCCGGCCACGGCCGAGGACGCCGTACGCCTCCAACTGGCCGAGAAGACCCGCGTGTTGCACGTCCTGCGGGTGCGCGGTCTGGACGGCGAGCCGGTCCTCCTGGAGCGGACGGTGTACGCCGACTGGATCTCTCCCGCGGTCGAGGTGATCGAGCCGGATTGCCCCTCGGTGACCCAACGCCTGTACGACGACACGGGATTGGTCTTCGCCTACGGCGAGCACGTCATCGACGCGGTGGCGGCGGGCGCGCAGGACGCGGAGTTGCTGGGCATCCGCCGGACCAGCCCGCTGCTCCGGGTCCGCCGCGTGACCACGACCCGCGAGGGCCGTCCCGTGGAGTGGTCCGACGACCGCTACCGCTCGGATGCCGTGAGCTTCAGTGTGCACAACTCGATAGGGAACAACGCGCTGGCGCGCAAGACGGCGGAGTGAGGCGAGGAGCGTCGCCGGTCGGACCGCGATTTGGGCATGCATCGGGACGGATGATGACCTTCAGGTCGTGAGCAACTCGTGAAGGATTGACGGGAGTTGTGGAAGGTGGCAAGAATGCGGCTCACACCTTCGCTGTGACTGAACTGAGCGAAGTGACGCGAGTGGCTCGGTCACGCATGCCGTTGTCGCTGCCGACCGTGTACCCACCACGCTGTGCCACCTCCCACACCTTCTTTTCCACAGAGGCTCATCTTGTCGCGTTCGCAAGAACCCAGAACCCTTGCCGCCCTCGCGGCAACCGCTTTCGCCGCCGCCCTCGTGCCCGTGCTCGGCGCGGGCACGGCCAGTGCCACGACGGCCGAGTGCAACGCCGCCACGGTCCAGTACCGCATCGTCGGTGCGGATGGAAACGTTGTCGGTGCCGACTGGACGTCGCAGGGCGGCTTCCTGCAGTGGACCACCGTCCCCGGCACCGTCCAGGTCAGGCTCGCGCCGGGCCAGACCGTGGCCGACGGCTGCACCTACCCGGTCTCCCTGGCCGAATACACCACCGAGGGCCCGAACTGGTACACCTCGGGCCACCAGACGATGGTCGACAAGGCCACCGTCTACCTCACCAAGGACGACGTCGCCGGCTCCGACGACAAGGGCCGGACCTGGCAGAAGCTGTCCGTCAAGTCCCCCGACTGCTACGGCCAGATCGACCTGTACGGCGACGACATCGCCTACGACGGCAAGACGGGCACGGGCCACGGTCCGCTGCCGTACCAGCCGGGCAACGTCAACACGCCGTACCACCTCATAGCGGCCTGGAACGGCGGCGACAAGGAGTGCACCCCGGGCACGCCCGAGTCGCCGACGCCGTCCGAGACGCCGCCCACCACCCCGGCGACGCCGTCGACCCCGCCGGCCGGCAGCACGCCGCCCGCGGAGACCCCGCCGCCCACCACCCCGGCGCCGTCCACCACGCCCCCCACCACCCCGGACGTCCCGCCCATGACGACGCCGCCGAACACGCCGGAACCCAAGTCGAGCCCCAGCGGCCCGCCGCTGGCCGAGACCGGCTCCAGCGCGCCGGTCGGCGCGATCGCCGGCGGTGCCGCGGCGGTCGTCGCCATCGGTGCCGGTGCGCTGTACATGGGTCGTCGCACGCGTCGCTCCTGACGCCGTAGGCCGCCCGGCCCGTCGCCTAACCGGCGGCCAGGTGGCGCAGTATCCGGGAGGAGACCGGCGTGGGCAGGGCTCGCAGCGTACGCACCAGCATCGTCGTGGCCCACGGGAAGTACGCCTGCGCCGGTTCCCTCTCCAGCGCGCGGACGCCATGCCGCGCCGCGCGTTCCTGGCTGATCTCGAAGGGCTTGGGCAGACCGTCCCCGCTGATCCGGTCGGTCGCCACGACACCCGGGTGAATGCTGGTGAGCCGGATTCCCCCGGGCGCCAGTTCGACGCGCGCGGCGTCGATGAGCGTTACGGGCGGCGGCCTTCGCCCCCGAGTACGGCCCCTGACGCGGGCACGAGCCGGGGCGGCGAGTTGGTGTGGGCGATGAGCCGGCCGGCGGGTGCCGGGCTGCTCGATCAGCGGGACCAGGTGCTTGACGACGACGTCGTGGTCGAGCGCCATGATCCGTGCCACGTCCTCGACACCGGCTTCGTCCATCCGCAGATCCGGTCCCTGCCCCGCGTCGAGCAGCGCGATGACGATCAGGATCGTGCTGCCGGTGATGCGCGCCGTAGGGTTCCCTCGCTGGTCCGGCCCGGGGACAGGTGTGCGAAGGGGACTCTCGCAGGCGGGAGGCGGTCCCGTCGACCCGGCGCGACACGGGAGGGTCGGCGGCGCGAAGCTGGGTAGACGGTGGTTCACCCCGACGGAAGGATCACCATGACGACCTACGTGGTCACTGTGCCCGGCACCTTCACCGACGGGATCGAGGCCGGGGCGAGGGCCGAGCTGACCCGGGCCCTGCGGCCGGCCGACCCGCACGCCACCCAGCTGGGCAACACCGAGGACCTCGACGTCCTCGCGGTCAACGACGACAACACCTTCACCCTGCACATGAAGGTCGAGGCTGACAGCCGCGCCGACGCCGAGAACGATGCCCGCCACCTCGCGGACTCCGCCCTGCGCGCGGCCGGTCTGGACGAGGACTCCGCGCCGCTCGGCCCCGTGATCATCACGGGCATCGACTCCGACATCTGAGCCGACCCCGGCCGGACCGGCCGCGCGCAGCCCGCGCACCACTCACCTCGCGAACCCGTCTCCCGTAACCGATGGGTTTCGCGAGGTTAATTTCCATGCCCGGAGGGTTGGCGGCAAAGCGTCGTCTCGTTATCGTTCACGCACTTCACTCAATCGTTCCGCTGAACGAATAGCGAGAGAGACGGTCGGTCCATGTCCGACATCCACCACCCGCGCCGGCGGTCGGTGCTCGCCGCGGGTTCGGCCTCCGTGGCCTCGCTCGGCGCGTCATGGCTGCTCTCCGGCTGTACGGGCGCCACCGCGACGCCGGTGCTGCCGGTCGCCGCGCGGCAGGGCGCCCCCGACAGCGGCGGCACCCTGCGCATCGCCCGGCCGCCCGCCTCCGACGCCGAGACCCTCGACCCGGCGAGCTCTCTGTCCGCGTACGAGTACCTGGGCGCCCTCTACAACCGGCTCGTCCGGATCGGCGCCGACGGCGAACTCGCCCCCGACCTCGCCGAGTCCTGGGAGAGCGACGGCAAGGCCCGCACCTGGACCTTCCGGCTGCGCGAGGGCGTCGCCTTCCACGACGGCCGCGCCTTCACCTCCGCCGACGCCGCCTACACGCTCCGCCACATCCTCGACAAGGCGACCGCGTCCCCGCAGGCCGCCGTCCTCGCCCCGCTCATCGACCCCGCGAAGCTGGGCACGCCCGATGCCCACACCCTGGTCGTCCCGCTGAAGACGCCGAACGCCGAGTTCCCGAGCCTGCTCACGCACTACAACTGCTATGTCGTCCCCGACGGCAGCGCCAAGTCGATCGGCCGCACCGGCATCGGCACCGGCCCCTTCAAGCTGGAGTCGTTCGCACCGGCAGGCCCCGGCCGCGTCACGGCGTACGCGGACCACTGGGCGGGCCGCCCGGTCCTCGACGCCATCGACTTCTACTCCGTCGCCGACATGTCGGCCCGGTCAAACGCTCTTCTCGCAGGGCAGGTCGACCTCCTCTCCCAGACCAACCTCGACTTCGCGACCGCCCGCGTGGTCGCCGCCTCGGACCGGGCCACCATCGCGCGCGTGAAGGACGCCCAGTGGTACGTCCTGCCGATGCTCACCACCGACAAGCCCTTCACCGACGTACGCGTCCGGCAGGCGATGAAGTTCGCCTACGACCCCGAGCACGTGGTGAAGGTGGCGCTCCAGGGCGCGGGCACCGCCGGCTGGGACAACCCCGTACCGCCGAGCGACCCGGCCCGCATCGCCGCGCACCCCGAACACGACCCGGAGAAGGCGAAGTTCCTGCTGAAGCAGGCAGGGCACGACGGCCTCGCCGTCGACCTCTACACCTCCGCCTACGACCCGCTGTTCACGCCGATGGCGCTCGCCTACCAGGACTCGGCCAAGCGCGCCGGGATCCGCGTGCGCGTCAAAACGGCGTCGGCGGACTCGTACTACACGCAGATCTGGATGAAGAAGCCGCTGATGGCCACCTACTGGTTCACCGGCCGGCCCGTCGACCAGCTGCTCACCCAGATCTTCCGCAGCGGCTCCTCGTACAACGAGACGGCCTGGTCGGACAAGGAGTTCGACTCCGTCCTGGACCGGGCCCGGGCCGAGACCGACGACGCGAAGCGGCGCGAACTCTACGGCGAGGCACAGACGTTGGTGATCGAGAAGGGCGGGGCGATGACCCCGATGTTCGCCGACCGGCTCGTCGGCATCTCGCGCAAGGTGCGCGGATACGCCGAGCACGGCTTCGAGTTCGACTACCTCGGCATCGGCCTGAAGGGGGCCTGACCATGCTCTCCTTCACGCTGCGCCGACTGGCCTCCGCCGTCGGCACGTTGTTCCTCTCCTCGGTCCTCGTCTTCCTCGCCGTCCAGGCGCTGCCCGGTGATGTCGCCACCCAGATCCTCGGCAAGGACGCCACCCCGGACGCCGTGGCCGCCCTGCGCGACCAGCTGGGCCTCGACCGGCCCGCCTGGGAGCGGTACTTCGACTGGATCAAGGGCGCTCTGCACGGCGACTTCGGGGCCTCCCTCGTCTCCGGAAAGGGCGTCGGCGGCGAAGTCGCGATGTACCTCGGCAACTCCGCGCTCATCGCCCTGGTCACCGTCCTGTTCGCGGTGACCGGCTCCCTGGTCCTCGGCATCCTCGCGGGCCTGTACCGCGACCGCTGGCCCGACCACGTCATCTCCACCGTCAGCCTGATCGGCATGAGCGTCCCCGAGTTCGTGGTGGCGACCGTGCTGGTGCTGTGCTTCTCGGTCGCTCTGCCGTGGTTCCCGGCGGTCGTCCTCTACGGCCCCGACGCGAGCGTCGGCCAACTCCTGCCCGCCGTATGGCTCCCCGCCCTCGCGCTGGCCGTGGTCATGGCCGCGTACATCGTGCGCATGGCCCGTACCTCGGTGATCGACGTGATGGCCGGCGAGTACGTCACCACGGCCCGCCTCAAGGGCCTGTCCACCTGGCGCGTCGTCACCCGCCACGCCCTCCCCAGCGCCTTGCTCCCCACCCTGCACGTCATCGCCCTCAACGTCGCCTGGCTGGTCGGCGGGGTCGCCGTCGTCGAGAACGTCTTCAACTACCCGGGCATCGGCAAGCTGATGCTCTCCTCCGTGCAGAACCGCGACCTGCCCGTCATCCAGGCCGTCGCCCTCGTCAGCGCCGTCGTCTACGTCTGCTGCAACCTCGCCGCCGACCTCGGCGCCATGGCACTCAACCCCAGGCTCCGCACCCGCGGGAGGACCCGATGACCACTCTCGACACCACACCGGTCGCCGTAGCGCCGGGCCCGCGTGCCGCCACCCGCGCGTGGCGCACCCTGCGCTCCTCCCGCACGGCCACCGTCGGCCTCGCGATCGTCGCCGTCCACGTCCTGATCGCCCTCCTCGCCCCGCTCCTGACCTCCTACGACCCCATCGCCAACGACGCCTCCCACGCCCTGCTCGGCCCCAGCGCCGACCACTGGGCCGGCACCGACCAGTACGGCCGCGACGTCCTCGCGCGCGTGCTGTACGGCGGCCGCTACGCGCTCGGCGTCTCCGTCACCGCCACCCTCCTGACCGTCGCCCTCGGCACGGTCGTCGGCTGCGCCGCGGCCCTGCGCGGCGGCTGGTTCGACGACGTCCTCGGCCGGATCCTGGACGCCGTCCTGTCCATCCCGTCGATCCTCGCCCTGCTCGTGGTCGTCACCGCCCTCGGCACGGGACCGGCGGTCATCGTCCTTGCCATCGCCGTGAGTTACGTCCCCCAGGTCGCCCGCGTCGTGCGGGGCGCCGCCCTCGCGGTGGTCCCCATGGACTACGTCACCGCGGCCCGAGCACGCGGCGAGAGCACCTGGTCGATCCTGCGCCGCGAGGTCCTGCCGAACATCACGGACGTCGTCTGCGTGGAGTTCGCGATGCGCGCCTCCTGGGTCGTGCTGCTGATCTCCTCGCTGTCCTTCCTCGGCTTCGGTGCCGACCCGCCCACCCCCGACTGGGGGTTGATGGTCGCCGAGAACCGGACCGCCATCACCGTCGTACCCATGGCGAGCCTCGCGCCGATCATCGCCCTGGCCACGCTGGTGGTCGGGCTCAACCTCGCGGCCGACGGCCTGTCCAAGGCGTGGGGCGTCGACCGGATCAGGGAGGGACTGTGACGACCTCGACCCCGGGAGGGTCCCCGATGCACCCCGTCGTCTCCGTGAACTCCCTTTCCGTGGCCTACCATTCGGGCGGTCGGGGCGTGCCGGTCGTGCACGAGGTGTCGCTGGACGTGGCGAAGGGGCGCACGCTCGCGCTCGTCGGCGAGTCGGGCAGCGGCAAGTCCACCGTCGCCGCCACCCTGCTCGGACATCTGCGCCACGGCTCCCGTATCACCGGCGGCTCGGTCCACGTGGACGGCCAGGACGTCTTCGCCCTGCCCGCACGGGAGTTGCGGCGGTTGCGCGGCGGGATTGTCGCCATGGTCGGCCAGAACGCCGGGCAGGCGCTGACACCCACCATGCGGATCGGCAGGCAGATCGAGGAGGCGGGCGGCACCGTACCCGTCGTCGACCTCCTCGAACAGGTCCGGCTGCCGCGCCCCGCCGAACTCGCCCGCCGCTACCCGCACGAACTCTCCGGCGGTCAGCAGCAGCGCGTCGCCATCGCCATGGCGATCGCCGCCCGCCCCAAGGTGCTCGTCCTGGACGAGCCGACGACCGGTCTGGACGTCGTCACCCAGCGCGGTGTCCTGGACCTGATCGCCGCTCTGCGTGACGAACTCGGCCTGGCCGCCGTCCTGGTGAGCCACGATCTCGGCGTCGTCGCCCACATGGCCGACGAGGTGTGTGTGCTCAAATCGGGCCGCGTCGTGGAGACCGCAGTCACTCGACAGCTGTTCGCGCAGCCCCAGGACCCGTACACGAAGCGGCTGTTGGCGAGTGTGCCGCGTCTGGACGACACGGGACTCGCCGTCGTGACCGAGGCGGGGGAGCGGGAGGTGCGCCCGAAGGCACTCGTGCCCGAGGACTCACCGGTCGCGGTCTCCGCGCACGACGTCACCATCGACTACGGCAGCTCACGGGCCGTGGACGGTGTCTCCTTCGACGTCCGGCGCGGTGAAGTCGTCGCCCTGGTCGGCGAGTCGGGCAGCGGCAAGTCCACGCTGGCCTGGACCCTGGCGGGTCTGCGGACCCCGTCCGGCGGCACGCTGGCCCACGAGACCGGCGACCTGGCCCGCCCCGCGCACAAGCGCCCGCTCGCCCTGCGCCGCCGCATCCAGCTGGTCTTCCAGAACGCCGACACCTCCCTCAACCCCCGCCGCTCCGTCGGCGACGCGGTCCGCCACCCCCTGCGTTTCTTCGGCACCGCGGCCGGCCGCACCGAGGCGGCCGAGCAGGCCCGCCGGCTCATCGCCGACGTGCGCCTCGACCCGGCCCTCGCCGAGCGCCTGCCCGCCCAGCTCTCCGGTGGTCAGCGCCAACGCATCGGCATCGCACGGGCGTTGGCGGGCGAACCGGACGTCCTGATCGCCGACGAGATCACCACCGCGCTGGACGTGTCCGTGCAGGCCGACGTGCTGCGCCTGCTCGACGACCTGCGGCGCGAACGCGACCTGGCCTGTCTCTTCATCAGCCACGACCTCGCCGTCGTGCGCGGCATCGCGGACCGCGTGGTCGTCCTGCGGCACGGTGTCGTCGTGGAGGAGGGACCGACGGAGGCCGTCTTCGCCGCACCCGGCCACCCCTACACGCGCCAGCTCATGGCGGCCGTCCTCGAACCCGACCCGGACGCCCGGCCGTACGTCGACGACACCCTCGACTGGGCCGACGCGGCGGACGGGGACGACATCTGGACCGACGGGGGCGACGGCGGCCACCGGGTACGACGCTGGCGCCCCCTCGACACCCCCGTGGCGGAAGGAGTTTCGTGAAGTACCGCGAACAGTTCGAGCGCCAGGTCGTCTGCGGGGACGTCTGGATCCCCACCCGGGACTGCCGCACGCGACTGCACGCGCGCGTGTGGCGGCCCGCCGACGCCGAGACCGACCCGGTACCCGCGCTGCTCGAATACCTCCCCTACCGCAAGAGCGACTGGACCGCCCCGCGCGACGCCCAACGCCACCCCTGGTACGCGGGCCAGGGCTACGCCTCGGTCCGCGTCGACATCCGCGGCCACGGCGACAGCGAGGGCGCACCCGGCGACGAGTACGACGAACAGGAACTCGCCGACGGCGTCGACGTCGTCAACTGGCTTGCCCGGCAGCCCTGGTGCACCGGCAAGGTGGGCATGTTCGGCATCTCCTGGGGCGGCTTCAACTCGCTCCAGATCGCCGCCCTCGCCCCCGAACCCCTGAAGGCGATCGTCACCGTCTGCTCCACCGACGACCGCTACGACAACGACGTCCACTACACGGGCGGCGCCGTCCTCGGCATCGACATGCTCGCCTGGGCCGGCACCATGCTCGCCTTCGCCGCCCGCCCACCGGACCCGGCGAACGTCGGCGCCGACCGCTGGGTGCCGATGTGGCGCGAACGCCTCGACGCCCTCGAACCCTTCCTGCACACCTGGCTCGAACACCAGCAGCGCGACGCCTACTGGCGGCACGGCAGCGTCTGCGAGGACTACACCGCGATCGACGCGGCCGTCCTCGCGGTCGGCGGCTGGAACGACCCCTACCGCGACACGGTGCTCCGCCTCGTCGAACACCTCCCGGCGGACCGCGTACGGGGGTTGATCGGCCCGTGGTCGCACCAGTACCCCGACCGGGGCCTGCCGCCGGGCCCCGCGATCGGCTTCCTCCAGGAGACCCTGCGCTGGTGGGACCAGCACCTCAAGGGCATCGACACCGGCGCCATGGAGGAGCCGCTGCTGCGGGCCTGGATCACCGATTCCGTCCCGCCGGCGACCTCGTACGACGTCCTCCCGGGCCGCTGGGTGGGGGAGAGCGACTGGCCATCGCCACAGGTCGCCTGGGACGCACGGCCGTTGGGCACGGGCACAGCTCCCGTACTCGTCCGCTCCCCGCAGCACACCGGCCTCGACGCGGGCCGCTTCTTCCCCTTCGGCAACGCGAGTGACCTGCCACCCGACCAGCGTGAGGAGGACGGCCGCTCGGTCCGCTTCGACTCCGAGCCGCTCGACGAGCGCGTCGAGATCCTCGGCCGCCCGCGCGTGCGGCTGCGCCTCGACAGCGCCACCCCGCGCGCCCATGTGATCGCCCGGCTGTGCGACGTGGCCCCCGACGGCTCGTCCACCCTCGTCACCCGCGGCGTGCTCAACCTGCTCAGCAGGCAGGGCCGGGACAAGGCGGTGGAGTGGAGCCCGGGCACGTACGAGGACGTCGAGTTCGAACTCTCCGGCATCGGTTACGCCTTCCCGCCCGGTCACCGCGTCCGCGTCGCTGTCTCGGACGCCTACTGGCCCTGGGTGTGGCCGCACGGCGAACGCGGCGAGCTGAGCGTCGTACCGGCGGACAGTGCCGTACTCCTGCCCGTGCGCGAGCCCGGCGAGGAGCCGACCATCCGCTTCGAGGAGCCCGAACAGGCCGCGCCCCTCCCGGTGACCTACGACCCGCCGGCCACCCCCCGCCCGGAGCGGCTGGTCACGCACGATGTGGCCGCGGGGGAGTGGACGCTGGTGGTCGACCCCAACTACGGCGGCTCGCGGACGTATCCCGACGGGCTGCGTTACGAGGAGAGCGCGCGGGAGACGTACCGGATACGGAGCGAGGATCCGCTGTCGGCGAGTGCCGTCTCCGAGTGGCGGATCCGGTTGCGGCGCGGGGAGGGCTACGACGCTGAGATCATGGCGTCCACGGAGCTGCGCGCCACGGCCGCTGACTTCATCATGGACAGTCGCATCGAGGCACGGGCGAACGGAGAGACAGTGGTCAAGCGCGCATGGCACCGCACCGTCGGGAGGACGTCCGGATGACGGCCGCCAGGACCCCGCGCCGTGCCGTCGCCGCCGCCGACCGCACCCGCCAGCCCACCGAGGTGCGCCGGCGCCTCATCGTCGAGGCGGCCCTCCCGCTGATAGCCGAACGCGGTTACGCCTCCGTGGGCGTGCGGGACGTGGCCGCCGCTGCCGGGGTGTCCGTCGGCACGGTGACGTACCACTTCGGCAGCGTCCAGGAGATCCTCTCCGAGGCGATGGTGCTGCACATCGAGCGGTACTACGCCGAGCTGAGCGAGACCGCGGAGCGGGCGGACACGGGCGCCGAGGCGCTGCGGCTGCTGGTCGACGCGCTGTTCACGGAGGACACCGACCGGCACTGGCGGATGTGGTTCGACTACTGGAACGCAGGCGACCAGGCCACGGACGAGACCTTCACGCGTGGGCAGGCCAGACGGTACGAGGCATGGCATCAACAGATCCGGGGGCTCGCCCAACGGGGCGTGGACGACGGGGAGTTCACCGGTGACGACCTCGACGGCTTCACCGTCCGCTTCGCCGCCCTCGCCGACGGGCTGGCTCTCCAACGCCTGCGCCAGGCACCCCCGTTGAGCACCCAGGACGCCCGTCGTCACCTCAACCGGTTCATCGACACCGAACTCGCCCGCACGCCCTGACCCCCCAACTTCCCCTCACGGAGCCGCTCGTGAACGTCGTCATCTTCGGTGCGTCCGGCATGGTCGGCCACGGAGTGCTGCACGCCTGCCTGGAGGACGCGGCGATCGCCCGCGTCGTCGTGGTGGTCCGCGCCCCGCTCGGTGTCAGCCATCCCAAGCTGCACGAGATCGTCCACGACGATTTCACGGACCTGTCCGCTCTCGCGGAGCAACTGACCGGTCTGGACGCCTGCTTCTACTGCCTCGGCGTCTCCAGCGCCGGGCGCGACGAGACCGAGTACACCCGCATCACGTACGACTGCACGCTGGCCGCCGCCCAGGTCCTCGTCGAACGCAGCCCCGGGATCACCTTCGCCTACGTCTCCGGCGAGGGCACCGACAGCACCGAGAGCGGCCGCACGATGTGGGCCCGTGTGAAGGGGCGCACGGAGAACGCCCTGCTGGCCCTGCCGGTGAACGCCTACATGTTCCGGCCCGGGTACATCCGGCCGCTGAAGGGGGCGGTCTCCAAGACGTCCGCCTACCGCGTGATCTACGGCCTGACCTCCTGGCTCTATCCGGTCCTGCACCGCCTCGCGCCCGGTCACACCACGACCACCGAGGCGCTGGGCCGCGCCATGATCGCGGTAGCGACAGAGCCGGGCGCGGAGGAGCGGCACGTCCTCGACAGCCGGGACATCAACCGCCTGGGCGCGAAGCCGAGTTGACACCCCGGTCCGCGGTGTCCGGCTTCGCCGCCGCCGCGAGCGAGGGCTGGAGGCGGCGGGCGACGTCGAGGTGGTCGGCGGTCCAGATGATGCGCACGGCCGTGTCCGTGGCCCGGCCGTTCTCGTCCCTCAGGTCGCTCCGCAGGGAGGCGACCAGACGGGCCTCGGCGGCGCTGTCGGGCGGCATCGGAGCCGGCACCGGGGCGCCCTCGTCCAGGCCGGCGGCCAGGTTCCGGTACCAGCCGGACACGCCGTCGGCGGTGCCGAGGAGGACGACGCGGGCGTCGGCCCGGTCCGTGCCGGCGGGCTGCTCGTCGGAGCGCTGCCACAGGCCCAGTACGGCATCGGCGGCCAGCCGCAGCCCGACCACGCCCGTGACCAGGGTGGTCATGTCGGCCAGCGGCACGGTCTTGGCGCCGCGCTCGGCGAGGTAGCTGCGGAACGCGTCGTCCAGCCGGCGTGCCGCGGCGGCCGCCTGCCGGTTCTCCTCGTCGGGCGCGGCGACGGGCGGGAGACCGCCGGCACAGCGGCCGACCGCGTAGCGCACGGCGCCCGCCAGATAGCGCGCGCTGTCCGTGTACGCCGCCGCCAGCGCCCGGTCCACGGCGGCCGTGGCACCGCGTGGCCAGAAGAACAGACCCACGAGCACGCTCACCCCGCAGCCCAGGGCGATGTCCTCGATCCGGAACAGCACGATGTGCCAGTCGGGGTGCCGGCCGATGTTGAACAGGATGACGAGCGTGACGGTGAAGGCCGCCTGACCCGCGGCGAAGGAGATCGCCGCCGGCGCGATGCCCGCCACGAGCACGGCGACGGGGAGCAGGAACCACAGCACGGTGTCGTGGTCGCCGATCAGCTGGAGCAACCCGGCCCCGAGGACCGACCCGGCGAGGGTGCCGGCCAGGGCGCGGACGGCGTTCTGCCCGGTGTTGAGGGCGTTGGAGCGCAGCACCGACAGCGTTCCCAGCAGCACCCAGAAGGAGTGCTGGGCGCCGATCAGGTCGGCGAGGGCGACCGCGATGCCGAGGCCCAGCGCGCCGCGGAGGCTGTTGTGCAGCCAGACCGACTCGCGCTGGAGGTGGGCGCCGGCCCGCTCCCGCGCGGAGGCCAGCGGCTGGGTGACGGAACCGGGCTCGTGACCCAGGAGCCGCTCGGGCCAGGTGCGGTGTTCGGCCGCCGCGGCCAGATCCACGTTGTCCGCGATCTGGAGGGTGGCGAACCCCAGCTCCTGGGCGCGGAAGGACAGGTCCAGGGCGCCGATGAAGGCACGGATCTCCGTCTCCGTACCGGGGCGCGGCCGGTGCACCGGAAGCCTGGTGGTGGCGCCGTGCTCCATTCCGTCGATGACGGCGCGCAGCTCGGCGGAGGCCGCGCGCAGTGCGTCCGGTGCGATCCGCGGGGTGTCGAGGAGGTCGGCGGCGCGCTCCAGGACGGTGGCGGCGGCCCGCCTCACGGCATGGGCGTCCCGGTCGCAGTCGGGCGCGGTCGTGTCGGTGTCGTCGGACGGTGGCGTGCTGTCGGCCACGATGGCGCTGAGCCAGGTCAGCTCGTCGACCAGCCGGACCACGGCGCGCGAGCCGGTGGACAGCCCGGTCGGCCGGTAGGGCGTGGCGTCGAAGGCGGTGCGCAGATCGGCCGCCGCGGCGGCGGCATCGTCCGCGGTGACCCGGCACTGCTTGAGGCTCGGCGCCTCGGGCTCCCCGGCCAGCCGGGACGCGTCGGCGCGCAGCTGGGCCGCGGCGGCACGGCAGACGCGGGCGGCCGGTGCGCTGAGCGGGTCCGCGGTGGGCCGGGGCCACAGCAGGGAGATCGCGAACATGGCGGCCACCGCCGCGAGGCCGGCGCCGGCGAGCCGGTCGGGCAGCTCGGAGAGCGGCGCGGGCGAGGCCACCGGCAGGACGAAGGCCAGCAGCAGCGCCGTCGACGCACCCGCGAGGACCGAGCTGACCACACCCGAGAACAGCACCAGAAAGCCGACCACGACGGTGACGACGACCGCGAGCCAGGTCTGCCGGGCCACAAGCGTGCCCACGCAGATCAGCGCCGCCCAGGCCGCCGCCAGCCCCACGTGCGCCCGCAGCCGCTGCGACATCGGCCCGGTGAACTCCACGAGCAGCAGCATCGAGAAGGAGCCGAACGCGGCGAAGGTGGCGATCGTCGGCGAGTCCAGCACCTGACTGCACAGCGCGAACAGTCCGGGCATCACCAGCGCCGTGCGCCCGGCCCGGCGGGTCGCCACCAGCCCCGGATCGTGGTCCCGCAACCAGGTCGGGACACGGCGGCCAGGTATGCGCATACGCCCCCACACCTCCTGTCGGCAGATCACCCGCGTATCGAGTATGTGCGCACTGCCGCATTCGTGGGACCCGGTGGCCTCAACCGTCACCTCGTCCGCCGCCCCGTCAATGAATCCGTTTCCCGGCGCGCCGGGCCATGCTTGCCGGACGGACAGGTGACGGACGGACGCAGGAGGAGCAGTGCCGACGCAGACGGACGACACCCCCGACCCCCGGCGCTGGAAAGCGCTGTGGGTCACCCTGGTGGCCGGGTTCATGAGCCTTCTCGACGTGACGATCGTGGCGGTCGCGCTGCCCTCCATGCAGCGGGACCTGCACACCACGGCACCGGCCATCCAATGGGTGGTGTCCGGCTACGCCCTCGCCTTCGCGCTGGTCCTGGTGACCGCCGGGCGGATAGGCGACGCGATCGGCAGACGCCGGATCTTCCTGCTGGCGCTCGCCGCGTTCGTCCTGTGCAGCGCCGCCGCGGGCGCGGCGCCGAACATCACGCTCCTCGTCGTGGCCCGTATCGCGCAGGGAACCGCGGCGGGCTGTCTCGCCCCCCAGAACTCCGCCCTCATCCAGCAGATGTTCCGGGGCGCCGAACGCGGGCGCGCCTTCGGCCTGTTCGGCGCGACCGTGGGCATCTCCAGCGCCGTGGGACCGGTCGTCGGCGGCCTCATCCTCACCCTGGCCGACGGCCCCGACGGCTGGCGCTGGATCTTCTACGTCAACGTGCCCGTCGGCGTGCTCGCCCTGGTACTCGGCATGCGCTTCATCCCCCTCACCGCCCCCGGCCGCCGTGAACGCCTCGACCTGGGCGGAGTCGCGCTCCTGGGCTGCGGGGTCCTGGCACTGATGCTGCCGCTGGTGCTGGCCGAGTCGGGTGGCGTACGGCGGCTGTGGTGGCTGTTCGTCGTGGGTGTGGTGTGCCTGGTCGGATTCGTCCGGTGGGAGCGACGAGTGGTGGCCCGTGAGGGCCAACCGCTGCTGGATCTGCGCCTGGTGACCGAGACGCGCGGTTACGCCGTCGGCGCCACCATCGCCACCCTGTACTTCGTGGGTTTCAGCGGTGTGTGGCTGGTGTTCGCCCTGTTCTTCCAGGACGGCCTCGGCTACTCACCGCTGCGCTCCGGGCTCACGGTCACGCCGTTCGCCATCGGCTCGGCCGCGGCCGCCGCGCTCGCGGGCCGGTCGGTCGACCGGTTCGGCAGGCTGCTGACCGTCTGCGGACTGGCCGGCGTCGCACTCGGACTCGGCGGGACCGCGCTGATCCTGTGGCTCGCCCCCGCCGACAGCGCGGGCTGGCTGGCCGCCCCTGCTCTCTTCGTCGGCGGCCTGGGCAGCGGCTGCGTCATCTCCCCCAACGTCACGATGACCCTGCGGGACGTCCCGGTACGGATGGCCGGAGCGGCCGGCGGCGCCCTCCAGACCGGCCAGCGCCTGGGCGGCTCCATCGGCACGGCCGCCCTGCCCGGCCTCTTCTACGTCGTCCTGGGCACCGGCCGCCGCGACTACCCCTCCGCCGTGGCGACCGCCGTCGGCCTCGGCGTCCTGCCCGTCCTGTGCGCGCTGGGCCTCGCGATCGACGACTGGCGCCGTGACCGCCGAGCCGCCAAGCGCCCCTGCCCGCCCGAGGTCTCGCACAGCCACCTGCACGCAGGTCAGGGCTGACCGGTTCGACGGCCCGGTGGCCGCCGCACGCGGTCCGTCCGGTCAGCGGGAAGCGTACGGATCCGAGTGCCGGCCCGGCTGCTGCTGCGTGAACAGGTCGTCCTCGTCGGACTGCGCGGGCCCCACCCGGTCCGGATCCGTGCTCGCGACCATCATGTCCGGGTCGAACATCACGATCACCGCGGCGACCAGCAGGACGGCGAGCGGCCCGGCCAGCATCAGCAGCAGGAACGCCAGCAGGCTGGTGGACGACTGCCCGGCGTCGCCCGAGCCGTCGAGCGTCACGGAGACCGCGGCCATGCCGGTGTAGTGCATGCCGGTGACGGCGACTCCCATGACCAGGCTCGCGCCGAGGCTGGACCACAGCTTCTGGATGGAGACCGCCGCCCACAGCGCCGCCGTCGCGGCGACGACGGCGATGACGACGGACAGCGCCACGGTCGTCGTGTCGTAGTGGACCGTGCCGTTGGTGTGGACGGCCGCCATGCCCAGGTAGTGCATGGCGGCCACGCCGAGTCCGGTGATGGTTCCGGCCACGCCCAGATTCAGCGGTGTACCTCCCCGGTAGCCGACGAGAAAGACGCCGACCGCGACGACGGCGATCGCGACGATCAGGCTGAGGAGGGTGAGTCCGGTGTCGTAGTCGACCAGCGAGCCGTCGATGCTGAAGCCGATCATCGCGATGAAGTGCATGGTCCAGATGCCGCAGCCGATGGACACGGAGCCCAGTGCCAGCCAGCCGGATCTTCGGTGGGCGCGTCGCAACGAGCGTGTGGTGCACCGCAGTCCCAGCGCCGCTCCGAGACAGGCCATGAGGTAGGCCGCGACCAGAGTCACGACCCCGTAGTGAAAGTTGGAGATAGTGGCGTTCACCAAAGGTCCCCCCTTTGAGGTGGCACGAGTCAATCCTGACTCAAACACAACTCCTTCACTTTTTCGCCACATTGAAGTGTCTGTTGGCTGAATCGATACTTCTTGACGTCGGTTCAGTCGGTTCAGGTGACGTCGGCGACCGAGAAGACCCCCGGTCCGGTCACCCCGTACAGCACCCCGCCCACCAGGAACGGCGGTGTCCCGCTGGGGGAGAGCTCCTCGAAGGAGCGGCCCGAGGTGTCGAAGGACGGGTCGGTGCGGCCTATCTCCTTGCCCGTGCGCGGGTCGAGGGCGAGGACGCTGGTGTCCGGCATGCTGACGTACAACCGCCCGTCGTGGACGGCCGGTTCGCTGAAGACGCGCAGCTCGCGCGAGCTGGTCCACAGCGGCTTGCCGTGGGTGAGGTCGAGGGCGAGCAGCGTCTCGTTGCCGTAGTCGAAGATGTACATCGTGTCGCCGGCCACGAGCGGCGGCGCCTCCGGCTCGACGCTCCAGGGGAAGTCGATCCGCCGGGTCCTGCCGCTGACGAGATCCTGGATGAAGAAGGCCGCGGAGACGCCGGTGTCGTTCTCCCAGCGCGCGTAGTACGCCTTCGCGTCATGGACGGTCGCCAGCCACAGGTCGCCCTTGGGCGCGTCCACGCTGCCCAGCGTCCGGCCCGTGCGCTCGTCGAGACGCGCGATGCCGCCGGAGCCGCCGCGCAGGTCGGCGTAGAGCGTGCCCTTGGGGCCCTCGTAGAAGGGGCTGGCCGAGGAGGACTTGAGCGTGCGCCGCCACAACTCCTCGCCCGTGCGCGGCTCGTAGGCGGCATAGGTCGCGGTGTCGGGGGGCCCGAGCGGGTCCAGGCGCACCAGGAGCACCTCGCCCAGGGGCTCGTACTGGCCCAGGGGCCCGTCCCGATGCCACAGCCGCTTCCCGGTCCTGCCGTCGAACGCGTCCATGCCCTCCGAGCGGTCCGCGCTGTTGGCGAACACCACACCGTCGTGAACGTCCGGTGCGTTGATCGAGAAGCTGCTGACCTGTTTCTTGCTCATCGGCCGTGACCAGTCCGTGCGGCCCGTCGCGGGGTTCAGGCGCATCAACGCGATCCGCTCCGAGGAGCAGAAGACGCCGAGGACGCTCGGTGTGCAGGCCGGTTTCATGCCCATGGGGTCGTCCTTGCCGGGCTCCAGGGCGTTGTGCCACGGCTTCCAGCCCGCTGGAGTCGAGGAGGAGGACGAGGAGGACGAGGAGACCGCCGGAGCGTCCTTCGCGTCGGGTTCGTCGCTCGCTCCGGCCGGCATGAGGGTCACCACCGCCGTGCCCACGACGCCGAGAAGCGCCGCGGCGGCGAGGGCGGTCCACAGCCTCCTGCGGCGCCCCTTCCGCGCGCTTTTCGCGGGCGCCAGCATCGCCGTGTCGATCGCGTCGGTCACCTGGAGCCGGGCCGGTACGTCACCGGGTTCGTCGTCGGGTCGTTCCTCCGGCACTCCGGCCAGCGCCTTCAGCACCTCGCCCGAAGTGGGCCGCCCCTCCGGGTCCTTCGTCAGGCACAGGGACACCAACGCGCGCAGCGGGCGCGGCAGTTCGCCCAGATCGGGATCGCTGTGCACGGTGTTGTAGGCGGCGAGATAGGCGTTGTCCGCCTCGAAGGGACTGCGCCCGGTGGCCGCGTAGACCAGCACCGCGCCCAGCGAGAAGACGTCCACGGCGGGTCCGACCTCGCGTGGCCGGCTGAACTGCTCCGGTGCCATGAACGGGGGTGAGCCCATGACGATGCCGGTCTGCGTACGGACGTCACTGGTGGCCGCGCGCGAGATGCCGAAGTCGATGACACGGACCGCCCCGTCGTCGCCCTCGCCCTCCAGCAGCAGCACGTTGCTGGGTTTGAGGTCGCGGTGCACGACCCCCGCGCGGTGGATCTCCCGCAGCGCCTCGGCGAGTTCTGTGCCCAGGCGGCGCAGCGAGGGCCAGTCCAGCGGGCCCGACTCGTCGACCCGTTCGGAGAGGGTGCGGCCCGGCACGAACGCGGTGGCCATCCACGGTCGTTCGGCGTCCGGGTCGGCGTCCACGACCGGGGCGGTGAACGCGCCGCTGACCCGTCGGGCGGCCACCACCTCCTGCCGGAACCTGGCCCGGAACTCGGGGTCGTCGGCGTACTTCGTGTGCACGACCTTGACGGCCACGGCGCGTCCCGACACCGAGCGGCCCAGGTACACCACGCCCATGCCGCCGGTCCCGATCCGCGCTTCGAGCCGGTATCCGCCGACCGACCGAGGATCGTCCTCGCGCAGGGTCACCGTGTCTCCTTCACCGGGTCCGGCCTGGACGGATGCGTGCGGACTGCTGCCGCTGTGGCATGAACAGCACACTCTACCGATCCGTCCGGGGGCCCGTTCCGGCGTGGAGCAGGCAGACCGGGTCAGTGCCGGGCGAACTGGACCCCGGTGGCCTGGACGACATCGGGCCGTACCGCGAGGGCACCGACGGTCAGCCGCTCGCCGTAGATGTCGGTGATCCGCAGGGCGCCGCCGCAGCCGCTGCCGTTCTCGGAGAGGAAGTAGTTGTAGTCGGTGCGGGCCAGCTCACGCCAGCTGCCACCGGCCCGAACCTCCAGACGGGCCACGGGATTTCGGTGGCCGATGGGCTGGACGGCGCACCAGTACTGGCTGGAGCCGGTCTTGTACCGGACGGAGAGCGTGTCGCTCGTGGCGGGGCTCAACAGGCTCCAGGTGATGGATATCCGGCCCTTGGAGAGGGCGGCGAGCTTGCCGAACGCCTGCCGGCTGAGGTCGATCTGGCCCGGCGCGCACTCGGGGCACTCGTTGTTGATCAGCACGGTCACGGACGCGCCCCCGGACCGGACCTGCACGTATGCCCCGCAGGCCTTGGCGGTCTCGTAGTCGCTGTGGTTCATCGCCGCGGTCATGGTGTCGCCGCTCGGGCCGTACGAGCAGGCGCCGTCGCCGTTGCCGATGTCGTAGTTGGTGGCGAGCCCCTGGTAGGTGACTCCGGGCCGGATTCGCCCCGCGGAGGGCGCCGCGGCTGCCTGCGCGGTACGGGTGGCCGACGGTTTCCGCGGCGCCTTGGTGGTCGCGGGCGGGGACGACACAGGAGAGGAACCGGCCGCTCTGCTCGGGGACGCGGCGGACGAGGACGGCGTCGGCTCGGCGGACGCCGTCGGCGAGGTCGTCGCCCGGGTGCTCGCGGCGGGCGCCGCCGCGACCTGCCCGGAATCCGGCGCCCCGTCGCTGCGGAAGGCCATGACCAGGGACACGACCAGCGCGATGGCCGCCACGGCGACGGCCGAGACGAGTACCGCGCGCCGACTGCCGCCGGGACGGCGGTGCGATGAAGGTGTCACGACTGCATCCTTACGTGGTGCGGGGGACCGGCGGGCCGGAACGGACCACCCGTGGCAGGAGATTCCGACCACAGGTCGCCGCCGGGGCGGGAAAGGTTGCCGCGAATTCAGAAGCCGTGCGCGCCCCGTCCGCCCCCTTACCTCAGAGGTAATCGATCGCACCGCCCGGCCATGCCACGATCGGCGGTGTACGCAGCCGGACCGACCTGGAGGACGACATGACCGCCTACGCCATAGCCCACCTGCAGGAGTCCGCCCCGCACCCGGAGATCGCCGAGTACATCGAACGCATCCCGGCCACCTTCGAGCCGTACGGCGGCCGCTTCCTCGTCCACGCGGCCAAGCGCGAGGTGGTGGAGGGCAGTTGGCCCGGCCACGTCGTCGTGATCGCCTTCCCAGGAATGACCGAGGCGCGGACCTGGTGGGACTCACCGGAGTACCAGGAGATCGCGCCCCTGCGGACACGGCACATCGAGAGCGACATCGTGCTGGTGCCGGGCGTGCCCGAGGGCTACGACCCGACGACGACCGCGAAGGCGATGCGGGAGGCACTGTCCGGCGAGTAGAGCCACCGGCTGCCTTCCTTCGCGATGCGCGCAGGCCGTCCCGCAGTTGAAGAAGGCAAGCCGTACTACCGTCGAACGCCAGGCTGCCTGCGCATAGCGGAACGAAAGCCCCCGATTCACAGGACACGCACAACTCCCGTGCCGTGCTTCAGAGTTCAAGCGCTACGCTCACGGTCATCGAGTGGCCAACGGCGGCCCCTCCGCCACGGGCACTCGTTTCCCCCCACCTCCAGGCGCAGGAGACTCGGTGTGCATCACGGCGACGTAGTAGTGATAGGCGGCGGCTATGCGGGCGTCCGGCTGGCGAGGCGGCTGGACGGCGCGGCGCGGGTCACGCTGGTGGACCGCAAGGAGATGTTCTTCCACCGCATCGCCTCCCTGCGGGCAGGCGTGCGCCCCGAGTGGACGGCGACTCCCTTCATCCCCTACGACCGGCTGCTGCGCAACGGCCGGCTGGCCGTCGGCAAGGTGGTCCGCGTGGACACCGCCGAACGGCAGGTGGTGCTCGGCACGGGGGAGCGGATCCCGTACGACGTGGTCGTGATCGCCACCGGCGCCGACTACCCGGAACCGGCCCGCTTCACCGGCTCCACCGCCGAGGAGGCGGGCAAGGCCTTCGCCGAGCACCAGCGCAGCATCTCCCTCGCCGACCACATCCTCGTCGTGGGCGGCGGACCCTCCGGTGTGGAACTCAGCGCCGAGATCCGACTGGCCCGGCCCGACGCCCGGGTCACGCTCGCCCACTCCGGTCCGGCGCTGCTGCACTCCACCATCGGCGCCCGGGCGGGCAACAAGGCCCGCGCCTGGCTGGAGGACCACGACGTGGAGGTGCGGCTCGACGCCTTCATGTCGCCAGGCACCGAATTCGGCAGCTACCGCGACGCGTACGGCAACGTCATGACCGCGGACCTCTCCTTCTGGGCCACGGGCACCACCCCCAACACGCTCTGGCTGCGGCTGGCCGGTCACGGCGACTGGCTGAATCCGGCCGGACACGTCCGGGTCGACCGGACGCTGCGGGTCGCGGGCCATCCGGACGTGTTCGCCGTCGGCGACGTGAACGACGCCACCGAGCTCAAGATCACCCCGGCCGCGCTCGCCCAGGCCGACCTCGCCGCCTGGAACATCCGCGGCTACCTGAACAACCCCGGCAAGCATCGCAAGGGCCTGCGCCTGTACCGGCCGATCCACCGCACCCCGTTCATCGTGCCGTTCGGCCCGGCCGACGGCGTGACCGTGCTGCCCGTGCCGGGCGGCGAGACCGCGATCCTGGGCGGCCGCACCACCACCCTCGCCAAGGCGAAGACCCTCATGACCCCTTATATGAGGCGCCAGTTGGGCTACGCCTGAGGTGAGGGGCGGGCGCTCCGGGGTCCTGGCGCCTCGTCCTCCCGGGTGAAGCAGCCGCGATGGCCGTGAACAGCGTTGATGCCGGGACGGCCGGTGCGCCAGGGTGGTGCCATGGACCGCGACTGGAGCACCTCCTTCCGTCCGACCCGCCGTCAACTCCTCGCCGCCGCGAGCGCCGTGCCCCTCGTGGGCGCGACCGCGACGGCGGCAAGACCCGCCACCGGCACCGCGTCCCTCTCCTTCACCTCGGCCACCAACGGTTCGGCGACCCTCGCGCCCTCCGGCGACCACTTGGTCGCCGAGGTCCAGGGCATCCTGTGGTCGCTGCCCCGCGCGGGCGGTACGGCCCACCCGCTGACCCCCGCCGACCTGGAACCCAACCGCCCCACCCATGCCCCGGACGGCGCGCTCATCGCCTTCTGCGCCTACCGGGGCGGCGGATTCCACCTCTGGACCGTCCGCCCCGACGGCTCCGGCCTGCGCCGGCGCACCGACGGCCCCTGGGACGACCGCGGCCCGGCCTGGTCGCCCGACGGCACCCGTCTCGCCTTCGCCTCCGAACGCGGCGGCGACCCCGTCGACGGCAGCCCGTACCGCATCCACGTCCTCGACCTGCGCACCGGCGCGATCACCCGGGTCACCGGCCTCTCCGGTCAGCAGGGCCCCCTCCAGGACGCCCCGTGGGAGGACTTCGACCCCACCTGGTCTCCGGACGGCACCCACATCCTGTTCGTCCGCGCCAAGGTCGTCACCACCGCGCTGGGCGCTGCCCTGGAAGCCCGTACGATCGCCACCGTCGCGGCCGACGGCAGCGGTCCGGTCGCCGTGCACCACACCGAGACCGCGGCCGCGCAGGTCATGACCCCCGCCCTCGCCCCCGGCGGCCGCCTCGCCCACCTGCGCACCACGGCCGCCCCGAACGCCTCCTGCACCCTCGTCGTCGACGGCAGTCCCGTCCCGGTCACCGGCGACATCGCGCCCGTACCCCCGCGCTGGACGCCGACCGGAGAGCTGCTCCTGACCGTCGACGGCACCTTCACCCTCGTACGCCCGGACAGCCCCGCACACCCCGAGACCGTCCCCTTCGACGGTGAACTCCCGCTGCGCCGGCCGAAGTACAGGACCAAGGCGTACGACCTGGGAGAGGCCCGCACGCGTCCCGTCCGGGCTCTTCATCTCCCCGCGCTGTCGCCCGACGGCCGCCGGATCGCCTTCGCGGCCCTCAACTCGCTGTGGCTGGGACGGAGTTCCGGCGGACTCCGACCGCGCCGACTGCACGCCGCGTCCTCGACCCGCTATCTGCTCGGGCCCACGTGGGCGCGCGACGGGAAGTCCCTCGTCTACGTCGACGACCGCGACGGACTCCTCGGTGTGTACCGGCACGATCTCGCCACCGGAGCGGAGAGCGCGCTCGCGACCGGCGGCCGGACGTTCCCGGCCCTGTCGCCCGACGGACAGCGGCTGGCCTGTCTCGACCTGACCGGACGGCTGATCGTCCGCGACCTCGCCTCCGGGGTGGAGCGCGTCCTGGTCACCGCGCTCGGCGGGGGCGGGCAACCCGGTCGGCCCAGTTGGTCGCCCGACGGGCGGTATCTCGCCCTCTGCGACCGCAACCGCCTCAACTCCCGCTTCCGGGAGGGCTACAACGTCATCCGGGTCGTCGACACCACGACCGGCATCGACCGCCTCCACACGGTCGCACCGCATACGTCGATCGCCGACCGGTACGACTCCGGGCCTGTGTGGTCCCCGGACGGCCGCTGGATGGCGGTGATCGTCGAGTCGGCCCTGTGCCTGCTGCCCGTCACCCCCGACGGCACCCCGGACGGCGAACTGCGCACCCTCACCACCGAACCGGCCGACCATCCCTCCTGGTCCGGCGACTCCGCCACCCTCCTCTATCTCTCCGGCGGCCGACTGCGGTTGCTCGCCGTCAGCGGCGGTCCCGTCCGCACGGTCCGCATTCCGCTCGACACCACCAGACCCACCCCCGCCGACGTCGTCGTGCACGCCGGACGGCTGTGGGACGGCACGGGTGAGGGAACCCGGGACGACGTCGACATCCTGGTGCGCGGCGGACGCATCACTGCGGTGGAGCCGCACAGGGCGGGACGGCCGGCCGCCCTGCGCCGGATCGACGCCTCGACCGGGACGGTGATCCCGGGTCTGTGGGACACCCACACCCACCCCTGGCAGAGCACCTACGGCGGACGCCAGACCGTCGGCCAGCTCACCTACGGCATCACCACGGCCGTCTCCCTCGGCGGTTTCGCGTACGAACAGGCCCGCATCCGTGAGGCGGTGCTCGGCGGACAGCTCGCGGGGCCGCGGCTGCTGGCCACCGGGGAACTCCTCGACGGGGCACGGGTCGCGTACAGCATGGGCCGTGCCCACCGCACCCGGGAGGGACTGCGCCGGTCCCTGGAGAGGGGTGAGGCGTTGGACTGGGACTTCGTCAAGACCTATGTGCGGGCGCCGGGTTGGGTGATGGAGGAGGCGGCGCGATTCGCCCATGAACGCCTCGGGGTGCGGGCCGGCAGTCACCTGCTCTCGCCCGGCGTCCAGCTCGGCCAGGACGTGACGACCCATCTGCAGGCCACCCAGCGCGCCGAGTTCGGGCACGCCGTCACCGCGACGGGCCGTGTCTATCAGGATGTCGTGGAGATCTACAGCGCGCGTGGCGTGGGGTTCTCGCTGATCGCGACCCCGTTCACGGCCGCGCCCCTCCTCGGTGAGGAGCCCGCGCTCGCCGACGACCCGCGCGTGACCGTGGTGATGCCGCCATGGGACTCGGCGGCCGTGACCCAGGCGGCCGGCATCCCGCCCACGGCGGCCCAACTCGCCACCCTGCGCACCGAGACCGACATCTACCGCCGGGTCCTGGCCGCAGGCGGCCTCGTCGCCCTCGGCACGGACCAGCCGCTCGTTCCGGTCGGCCTCGCCCTCCACCTGGGCCTGCGCGCCCTGCACCGCGGTGGCTTGTCCCCGGCCCAGACCCTGCGCACCGCGACCGTCCTGCCCGCCCGCCTCTTCGGCCTCGACCGCGACCTGGGCACGGTCGAGGAGGGCCGGCTCGCCGACCTGACCGTCGTCGACGGGGATCCGTTCGCGGACTTCGCCGACCTCGTGCGCACGGTCTCCGTCCTGCGCGGCGGAGTGCCGTACACCACCGAGGAGTTGGTCGCCGCCTTCGAGCCGTCGGCCCGGCGCACCGCGGCCGCCGACGACGACTGGCTCACGGTGGGCCGGCTGATGCGCAGGGACGGGTGCTGCGACGGCCACTGAGGCCGCTGCCTCAGCAGGTGATCGTGCCTCGGCGCAATGCGTGGCCGCCGGTGTTGCTGTCGTCGGACCAGTACACCGGCTTGGTGCCGCCAGAGCAGGCGTCGGCGCCGGACACGGCGAAGCCCTCGTTGTTCAGGTCGGCCATGCCCGCGGGTCGGTTGTAGATCGCCGTGGTGGCGAAGGCACCGGAGGAGTTGATCCTCAGCGTCCGGTGCTGACCGTCGCAGGTGTCGTCGCACACGGCCCACAACCGGGAAGCCTGCGGCTCCCACTGCAGCTCCATGACGCCCGCCATGCCGCTGCTGATGCTCGCGACGCGGGTGAAGGAGCCCGAGTCCTGGAGGACGTAGCCGTAGATCGTGCCGGTGCCCTCGACGCCGACGAAGAACACCCCCGAGGTGTGGGCCCCGTAGCGAGCGGGGTCGTAGGCCGAGCCGGTCGAGGAGTCCTTGAAGCCGGCGGCGGTCAGGGTGGTGTCGGGGATCCAGGTGATGCCCTCAAGGCCGAGGTTGGAGCCGACCGACGGCAGGTCGGAGGTCAGGTTCCACTCCTTCGTCGCCGTGAGCGTGGTGCTCGTGGAGCCGACGTCGTAGCGCAGGACGGACAGCCGGCTCGTGCCGGACGAGTCCCCGCTGCGCTCGCTCGCCACGTACGCGCCGCCCGCGGCGCCGGCGCCGGTCAGCGTGACGCCCTCGCTGTCCGGCGTACCCGAACCACCGGGGAACCGCAGGGACTTGCCGGAGGTCCAGCCGCCGGTGGTGTCCGCCTTCCAGGCGGTCGAGCCGTTCGGTACCAGGCGCCAGAGCTTGCCGCTGTTCTGCGCCGCCCACATCACGTTCCCCTCCTGGTGGAGGCCGCTCAGATCCGAGCCGAACGCGTTGGCGGCGTCGGCGGTCGCGATCGAGCTGCCGCCGGGCCAGGTCGTGGGTGAAATGCCGCCGCTGCCGCAGTCGTTGGGGCCACCGAGGGTCAGGTCGGCGGAGCCGAAGGCACCGGTGCCGTCGGGGCAGCGCGACCACGACGGGCCGGAGTGCTCGGACCAGCTGAAGCTGTCGACCAGTGTGCTGCCGTCCGGGAGGTAGAGGCGGGCCTGATCGTCGGAGCCGAGGCCGAACGCGTTATGGACGTCGAAGGCGCGGAAGGCGCCGGGCGCGAGTGAAGTCCCGGACGCTATCGCGTACTTCGAGCCGTTGTTGTCGTCCTTGAGGATCCAGCCCGAGAGGTCGAGCGTGGCGATTCCCTTGTTGTACAGCTCGATCGAGTCGTTGACGTCCCCGGTGGTCACCACCTCGTTGATGCGGATGTCGTCGGCCGCCGCCGCGTGGGCCGGGGGTGCCGTGAGGGCGCCGACGGCCAGCGTCGGGGCGACGATCCCGGCGATCCCGACGAGGAAGAAGCGGAAGGTGCGGTGCCGGCGGCGAACACGCGATTCGGTCACGAAGATCCGTCCTGAGATCGTTTGACAGGCCGCCAGGACCCTTCCTGCCTGGTTCGAACGGATGCCTTCGTGCGAGTGAGTGCCGTATGAACGATGGACGGCCAGTGCGCGGAGTCCTCAGGCCGGCGGGTCGTCACTCGATCCCACGGACGGGCTCGCAGCGCATCGGCGACGACCGCTTCAATGCCGTCACTTCCGTCGGGACCGATCGGACAGGTCTCCGCGCCCACTCCGTGCTCCGCGAATTCAGCCAGTCCGGGAGATACGCGGAGCCTCCGGAAGGCCCGCGCGGGCCACGGCGTCTGTGACCGCGGCCCGCCCCCGCCTTTCCTGGCCACGGCGGGTCAGGGCTTGATGCCCACGCCGGTCCACAGGCTGACCACCGCGTCGGTCAGCGGCTCCGCGTCGTCCTCCGTGGCCGACGCCGCGTCCGGGCGCCAGCGGTGACCGACCGAGATGCCGGGCTCCAGGAGGTCGAGGCCCTCGAAGAAACGGGCCACGGCGCTCCGCGAACGGAACTGCACGGGCGTACCGGCATTGGTGTAGATGTCCGTCACCTTCTGCCACGTGTCCGGGTCGAAGTCGGGCGTGCAGTGGCTGAGCGCGAGGGCACTGCCGGAGGGCAGGAAGTCCAGCAGCCGGCTCACGATCCCGTACGGGTCCTGGGCGTCGGTGACGAAGTGCATGAGCGCGTTGAGGGAGAGCGCGATCGGCTGGTCGAGGTCCAGGACCTCGGACAGCGCCGACGAGTCGAGCAGTGCGCCCGGGTCGTTGACGTCCGCCTCGATGTACGTGGTGCGGCCCTGGGGCGTGCTGCGCATCAGCCGCTCGGCGTACTTGAGCACCAACGGGTCGTTGTCGGCGTAGACCACCCGGGCGTCGGGCACGACGGACTGCGCGACCTGGTGCAGGTTCGGCTCGGTGGGGATGCCGGTGCCGATGTCCAGCCACTGGCGGATGCCGTGCTCCCGGGCGAGGACCCGGGTGGCCCGGTGCATGAAGGCACGGTTCTCACGGGCGCAGACGAAGATGCCGGGGTAGACCCCGGCGACCGACTCGGCCGCCTGCTTGTCGATCTCGAAGTGGTCCTTGCCGCCCAGGTAGTAGTCGTACATGCGGGCGGAGTGCGGCCTGCTGGTGTCGATGTCCCGGGCTGCGTGGGGGGTGGTCATGCTGTCCCTTTCAACTGGTGTGCGCTGACGTGCCGGCCGGCGCGACCGACCGTCAGGTGATCGGCGAGGCCCTTTTTGACCCCTTCGACGAACGCGCTGATCTCCTGCGGCGTGTAGATCAGGGCGGGTCCTGCCGGATCCGTCGACTGCCGCATCGCGACCCGGCCGTCGGCCAGGCGCTTTGTCTCCACGCACTGGCCCCCGTTGGGGCCGCTCCAGGGGCATTCCCAGCCCTGCTCGCCGAGGTCGGAGGCGGGCATCCCGTTGTAGACGCTGCTGGTGGTGGTCATGAGTACTCCTTGCGCATACGGGTCAGGAGCGCCCTGCTGTCCGCCGACGAGGTGAGCAGCGACATCCGGTTGTGCGCCTCCAGATGGGCGGAGACGTCGGAACGCTGGTCCAGGTACATGGAGGCGGACAGGATCTCGCTGTAGACGACGTCCGGCAGCTCGGGCTCCTCGAACCGGAAGTAGGTGAAGGGGGCGCACGCGCCGACATGGGCGCCCGCGGTGAACGGGACGATGTCGAGGCTCACGTGCTCCAGCTCCGAGACCTCCAGGAGCTTGTCGATCTGCTCCCGCATCACCTCGGGGCCGCTCACCACGCGGTGCAGCACGGCCTCTTCCATCACGACCCAGAGCGTGGGCGCGTCCGCTCGGGTCAGCAGACTCTGGCGCCGTAACCGCAGGTCGACCCGTCTGCGCAGGTCCTCTTCGCTCTCGTTGGGGAAGCCGCCGCGCAGTACGCCACGGGCGTACCCCCACGTCTGCAGCAGGCCCGTGACGTAGTGCGGCTCGTAGGTGCGCAGCGTCTTGGCGCCGCTCTCCAGACTCACGTAGGCGGAGAACCAGGTGGGCAGGACGTCACGGTAGGCGTGCCACCAGCCCGGCTCGTTGGCCTGCTCGGCGAGGGCGACGAACTCGTCGATCTCCTGCCGGTCCGCGCCGTAGGTCTCGAGCAGTTTCTCCACGTACAGCGGCTTGAGGGCGACCTCCGCCTTCTCCAGCCGGCGGATCGTCAGCGTCTTCACCCGCAGTGCCGTCGCCGCGTCCTCCAGCGAGGCGCCCGCGTTCTGCCGCCGCTCCTGCAGCCGTCTGCCGAGGATCATGCGGAGGACGGTGGGCGCACTGGCGCCACTGCCCGAGCGAGCCTCGTTCACGCCCTACCTCCTGAAGGACAGTCACCAGTAGCAGTCCGACCGCGACTTGATGATGCCACCATACGGATAACCTCCCGGTGAAATTATCAGGGAGTCGGTTGCAGCATGAAGCGAACTACGAGCATGATTGGTTGAGTGAGCGATCAACCCGAGCGCGCCCACGCGTCAGTCAACATGCCGCCTACTCCGTGGAGTTGGCGTGGCAAGGCGTTCGGACCGTCCGGCCGTGCCTCGAACACCCCGTCCTGGGGCGGCCGTTCCCTGTCGTACGTCGCCTCGCTCGCCCCGCTGCGCCCGTCCTCCCACGGAAGGCGAACACCGTGTCCCCCCACACGACTTCCCTCTCCTCCTTGTTAGACACCCCCGGCCCCGACCGGTCCCACTGGCTCGAGCTGCCCGCCAGACGGGAGAGCGTCAGAGCCGCCCGCCACGGCGTGAGCGCCTGTCTGCGCTCCTGGCGGGCGCCGGCCGAACTGTGCGCCGACGCCGTCCTGTTGGTGTCCGAACTGGTGACCAACGCCGTCGTCCACACGCTCAGTTCGCGGGTCCTGTGCGGTGTCGCGCTCATCGGCGAGCAGCGCGTGCGGGTCGAGGTCCACGACTACGACAACGCCGCGCTCAGTCCGACCCGGGGCCGGCCGACCCTCGACTGCGAGACCGGCCGCGGACTGCTGATCGTGCAGGAGGTCGCCGACGCCTGGGGGGCCGAGCGCTCGACCCGCACGAAGGGCAACGTTGTCTGGGCGACATTGCGCGGCGCCTGCGTCTGAGGAGGCGGTCGGCGGGGCGCGCTGCTACGAGGGCGTCAGCTCGGCGAGCAGCACCGTCCGGTCGTCCGCGCCCGGCGCGGCGGCGACATCGTCCAGCAACTCCCCGCACAGCGACCGCAGATCGTCGTCACCGGGCGACCTGGTGACCGCGGAGTCGAGGGCGTGGGCGAGGCGGTCGATGCCCTCCTCGATGTCGCACTGGCGGGACTCGACGAGCCCGTCGCTGTAGAGGACGAGCAGGGTCGGCTCCGTCACTTTCAGGACGGTGGTCTCGTAGCGGCCCGCGCCGAGGCCCAGCGGCAGGCCCGCGTTGGCCAGCACGACCGGGGTGGCAGGTCCCTCCGCGGGACGGAGCAGTGGGGGAGGGTGGCCGGCGCCCACCAGCGTGCAGGTGCGCTGCCGGGGATCCCACTCGGCGTACATGCAGGTGGCGAAGGAGGCGCCGGGGACGGCGGCGGCGAGCGCGTCGAGACGGTTCATCAGGTCGGCGGGGGAGAGGTCGAGCCCCGCGAGGGTGCGGACGGCCGTGCTCAACTGGATCATGGCGACGGCCGATTCGGGACCGTGCCCCATCGCGTCCCCGACGATCAGACCCACGCGGCCCCCGGGCCGGGGCAGCGCGTCGAACCAGTCGCCGCCGATGATGTTGCCGTCGCCCGCCGGGAGATAGCCGTGGGCGATCCGGCAGCCCGGGAAGTCGTGGTCCGTCGTGGGCAGCAGACTGTTGCGGATGGCCAGCGCGGTGCGCCGCTCCCGCTCGTAGCGCCGGGCGTTGTCCAGCGCGACGCAGGCCCGCGCGGCCAACCGCTCCACACTGACGGCGTCCCCGCGCTCGAACGGCGGCTTGTCCGGACCACGGGTGCAGGCGATGAAACCGACCGCGACATCCCGCAGATGCAACGGCACGACGAGGAACGAGGCGCTCTCCAGAAGACTGCGGATGCCCTCGTCGTCGGGTCCGGTCGCGCTCAGCCGCTCGCTGGTGTGCGGGTCCACGGCGTCCAGCAACTGCGACCGCTTGTCGGCCAGCGCACGGGCGTACGGCGTCTCCCGCGGAAAGACGATCACCTGGTCGACGGGCAGCAGCGGCTCCCAGTCCTCGGCCGCCTCCGCCCCCACCCGCAGCGCGAGCCGGCGCGCCTCGACCTGCGGCGGATCCGAGCCCGCGTAGGCGTTCTCCTCCAGCAGCCACCGCTCCAGCAGATACACCGACGCCGCGTCGCAGAACGCCGGCGTCAGCGCGTGCACGACGTGACTTCCCGTCAGGTGCAGATCCAGTTCGGAGCCGATGACGTCGGCCGCGGGGGAGAAGAACAGACGACGGCGCTGTGACATGGGGGAGAGCGCACCGTCCGGTAGGTGGGGGGCTTCGTTGCGCAGGGTCTTGCCTTTCCGGGTGGGGCCGGGGGCGGCCGCGTGCCAGGCGCAGGCGCCGGGCCGCAACGGGGAGAACTATATGATGGGACGTCAAGCAACCCGAGACGCATGGGAGTTGTGGTGCAGCAGGGTCTCCCGGAGAACACGACGCCGAACAAGGCGAGTGTTGCCCGTATGTACGACGCCATGCTGGGCGGCGAGCACAACTTCGCCATAGACCGGGAGGCGCTCGCGGCGTTCACCGCCATCGACCCCCAGGTCCGCACCCTGGCACGGGCCAACCGCGCCTTCCTCGGCCGCGCCGTCCGCTTCCTCATCGCCTCCGGGGTACGGCAGTTCATCGACCTCGGCTCCGGCATCCCCACCCAGGGCAACGTGCACGAGGTGGCGCAGGCCGCCGACCCGGACAGCCGGGTGGTCTACGTCGACAACGACCCCGTGGCCGTCGCGCACAGCGCCGCCCTGCTGGCCGACAACCCGGGCGCGGACATCCTCGACGCCGACATCCGCCGGCCCGCCGACATCCTCGCCGCCCCGCAGGTACGGAAGCTGATCGACCTCGACCAGCCCGTCGCCGTACTGATGATCACGATCATGCACTTCATCTCGCCGGAGGAGAACCCGGCCGGCATCGTCGCCGCCTTCCGGGACGCGCTGCCCGAGCAGGGCTGGCTGGCGCTCACCCACGCCACCAACGAGGACCGCCCCGACACGGCCGCCGCCGTCGGACAGCTGTACAAGGCGAAGGCCACCTCCCCGGTGACCGCCCGCTCCCGCGACGAGATCCAGCACCTCTTCGACGGCTTCGACCTCGTCGAGCCGGGCCTGGTCCACGTACCGCTGTGGCGACCGGATCCCCAGGACGAGATCCCGGAGAACCCTTCGGAGTACTGGGTGTACGCGGGCGTCGGCCGTAAGCGGAGCTAGCGCGCGGGCAGTTCGCGGTGTGAATGTGGGGGCCGTCACGGATGGTGACCGGCCCCCTGCGCGTGTGATCGTCGGAGAGACCTTGCACCTCCGACGAAGGGGAACTGCTCATCCATCACCGTGAGTCGAAGACACCCAGTGCCCGAGACATCCGGCCAAACCCCACCCGCGCCCTGCGGCCGGAGGTGACCCGTGGGACACGCTGACACTCTGCTCGCCATGGGCGGCGCCTTCCTGGCGGCCGCGTTGCTCGCGCGGCTCGGCGGCCGGATCGGGCTGCCGACGATCCCGCTGTTCATGCTCGCCGGGATCCTGCTCGGCCCGCACACCCCGGGCCTGGTCCTGGTGCAGGACGCGCACGACTTCGAGATGCTCTCCGCGCTCGGTCTGGTGCTGCTGCTGTTCTACCTGGGCCTGGAATTCCACCTCGACGACCTGCGCAGCGGGGGTCGCCGACTGCTGTCCGCCGGTGGCATCTATCTGCTGCTGAACGTGGGCGCGGGCCTCGGCTTCGGCTTCGCGCTCGGCTGGGGCGTGCGCGAGGCGCTCGTACTCGCCGGTGTCCTGGGGATCTCCTCCTCCGCGATCGTCACCAAGATTCTCATCGACCTCGGGCGCATCGGCCGCCCCGAGACCCGGCTGATCCTCGGTGTGATCGTGGTCGAGGACATCTTCCTCGCGCTGTATCTGGCCGCGCTCCAGCCGGTGATCGGCGGTGCGGAGGGCGTCGGCGAGATGGTGCTGCAGAGCGGGAAGGCCTTCGGGTTCCTGCTGGTGCTGGCCGCCGCCGCGCGCTACGGCACCCGCCTCGTCGGCCGCCTCATCGCCACCCGTGACAACGAACTGCTCGTCATCAGCTTCCTAGGCGCCGCGGTCCTGGTCGCCGGGGTCTCCGAGGTCCTCGGCGTCGCCGACGCGATCGGCGCGTTCATGGTCGGCCTGATCCTGGCCGGCACGCCCTCCGCACCCCGGATCCGCGAACTGGTGCACCCTCTCCGGGACGCCTTCGCGGCGATCTTCTTCTTCGCCTTCGGTCTGGCCATCGACCCGGGCGACCTGGTGTCCGTCGCCGGTCCTGTCGCCGCCGCGGCCGCCCTGACCGTCGCCGTGAACATCGCCGCCGGCCTGCTGGTCGCCCGCCTGTACGGCTACGGGCTCGACACCGCCGCGGACATCGCCACCACCCTGGTGGCGCGAGGGGAGTTCGCGCTGATCCTGGCGGCGATGGCGGCGAGCGCGGGTCTTGACGGGCGGCTCGCCCCGTTCATCGCCGGATACGTCCTCGTCCTGGCGGTGCTCGGCCCTGTGCTGGCGGGCCGGGCGGAGCTGTTCGCACGTGCGCTGCGGGCGGCGCGTGACGCCTTGCCGCGTGGGGATGACAGCCCCGGGACGGGAGGGGCGTCTGCGGAACCGGAGGAGACCGAGGACCAGGTCCCGGCCATCCGGGGAGTCGGGAGTCGAGCCTGATGGTGAGTGAGGTCGGCAGGAGGAAATGCTGAGGGAAGGCCCTCCTCCAGGGCCGCGCCGGTTCTGGGAAGGAGCAGCCGTGCATCGGAACGACGCCGAACGACTGGCCGATCTTGAAGCGCGACTCGAACAGGACGATCCCCGATTCACTCACGCCCTGCGTGCCGGGCGCCCGGCACGGCCACGGGAGTACCGGCGCACCGGCCTCTGGTACGGCCTGGCCCTCGGCGCGGTCGTGCTGATCGTCGGGATCGTGATCTCCGACGGACTCCTCATCGCCACGGGTCTGGTCCTCCTGGGCATCGCCGCCCAACTGCTGGACCCGAAGGAGGCGCCCCTGAGGCGCCGCGGGAGCCGGTCGGCGGGACGGTAGTCCGTCAGGGGGCCGGCGCCCGTCCTCGGCGGGAGTCCCGGTCACCCGGCCGACCCGAGCGGAGCGATCCCGTGGCGGTCGCCGCCCCGAACTGTGACCATGGCTGGCGTACGGCCCGTTGATCAGTCGACAGTTCGGGAGACGACATGCCGATCGGCCGCGTGGGACTCGTCGTGCACGGAGGTCGGCCCGAGGCGGTGACCGGGGCGCAGACCGTGCGGGAGTGGTGCGCCGGATACGGCATCGGCTGCGCCGACATCGATGTGTGGCAGGGGCAGGGGAGCCGGCGCAGCGGCCGTGAGGAGGTGCGGGCCGCGGGGATGCCCGACCTCATCGTGACCCTCGGCGGGGACGGGACGTTCCTGCGCGGGGCGCGGATCGCGGCCAAGAAGGACATCCAGGTGCTGGGCGTCGACCTCGGCAAGGTCGGCTTCCTCACCGAGACCGCGGTCGGCGACGTAGAAGAGGCGCTGGAGGCCGTGCACGCGGGCAGATCGACCTGCGAGGAACGCATGACGCTCACCATGCGGGCGTCCAAGCCGCTGGAGATGCCCGCCGACATGGAGGAGATCCTCTGCTACGGGCGCGGCCCCGCCCTTCCGCCGCCCCCGCCCGCGGTGGGCCCGGCGGCGGAGGACGGCTGGGGTGTCGCCCTGGACGTCACCGCGCTGAACGACATCGTGGTGGAGAAGCTGGCCCGGGACCGCCAGGTGAGCCTCGGGGTGTACATCTCCGGGCGGCTGCTGGCCTCGTACTCGGCGGACGGCGCGATCGTCGCGACCCCGACCGGCTCCACCGCCTACAGCTTCGCCGCCGGCGGTCCGGTGCTCTCACCCCGGATGCGGGCGGTGGTGTTCACCCCCGTCGCCCCGCACATGACCTTCGACCGCACGGTGATCGCGAACGCGGACGAGCCGATCGCGCTGCGCGTCCTGCCGCACTCGGGCCGGGCCGCCGTCAGCGTCGACGGACAGCCGCGCGGGGTCCTCGAACCGGGCGACTGGATCGGCGTGATCGCGGCGCCCCGGCCCCTGCGGCTTGTCCGGCTGGCCCCCGCCGACTTCTACGGGCGGCTGCGGGAGCGGATGCGCCTCACCGACGCCCCCGCGACCGCCGCCGACGGCGAGTCGGACCCGCTGTTCCGACCCGCCAACCCCGTGCCGGACGACCTCAGCCACCTCTACCTGCCGCCGCCCCAGACCACCTGATCCAGCGCGCTCAGCCCGCCTCCCGCCGTTCCACCGCGGACCGGTGCGTGAGCGGCTCGCGCAGGCCCAGGTGCGAGCGGAGCGTCGTCCCCGTGTACTCCGTGCGGTAGACCCCGCGTTCCTGGAGTTCGGGGACGAGCAGGTCGACGATGTCGTCGAGGCCGTCCGGGATCAGGTACGGCGTGACGTTGAAGCCGTCGACCGCGCCGTGCCGCACGAAGTGGGCGAACTTGTCGGCGAGGCCGGACGGGGTGCCGACGTGGCCGCGCTGCGGGCCCAGCGCGATGACTGTCTCCCGCAGCGACCAGCCGTTGGCCTCGGCCTTCGCATGCCACTCGGCGACCACGGCACGGGGGTCCGCGACGCGGCGGGCGCCGAAGGAGCCGTCGTTCTCGGCGACGACCGGGTCCTCCTTCGGCAGCGGCCCGTCGGCGTCGCGGCCGGCCAGGTCGATGCCCCACAGCAGCCCGGCGACCCCCAACGCCGTTGCGGGAGTGACCTGTTGGAGGCGCAGCCAGCGCTTCTTCTCCAGCGCCTCCTCCTCGGTGGCGCCGATGATGATCTCGGTGCCGGGCAGGATCCGCAGGTCGTCGTCGGGCCGTCCGACCGCCCGCAGCCGGCGCCGCAGATCCTTGGCGAAGGCGAGCGCGTCGTCGAAGTCGTTGCCGTGCGCGGAGAAGATGACGTCGGCGTTGCGGGCGGCGAAGTCGCGGCCCTCGCCGGAGTCACCTGCCTGGAAGATGACGGGGTGACCCTGGGCGCTGCGCGGCAGGGTCGGCGCGAGATCGACGTCGAACTGCGGTCCCTGGTGGCGCACTTGGTGTATCGCTCCGGGCGCCGACCAGGCCGGGGCGTCCGTGGAGCCGGCGACGGCGCCGTCCTCCCATCCGTCCCACAGGGCGCGGGCCACGGTGAGGAACTCCTCGGCGCGCCGGTAGCGGTCGGCGTGGTCGAGGTAGCCGCCGCGGCGGAAGTTGGCGCCGGTCCAGGCGTTGTCGGTGGTCACCACGTTCCAGCCGGCCCGGCCCTCGGAGAGCAGGTCGAGCCCGGACAGTCGGCGGGCGAGGTCGGCGGGTTCGTTGAACGTGGAGTTGGAGGTGGAGACCAGGCCGATCCGGCGGGTGACGGCGGCCAGCGCGGCGAGTTGGGTGATCGCGTCCGGCCGGCCGGCCACGTCGAGGTCGTGGATGCGGCCGTCGACCTCGCGCAGCCGCAGTCCCTCGCCGAGGAAGAACGCGTCGAACAGGCCTCGTTCGGCGGTCTGGGCCACCTTGCGGAAGGAGGCGGGGTCGATCTGGGAGCCGCTCTCGGGCGCGGACCACACGGTCCAGTGGTTGACGCCCTGGAAGAAGACCCCGAAGTGGAGCTGGGCGTCGGGCCGGGGGACGTCGAGGGGATCGGTGCGGGTCATCGGGCGTCCTCCTGAGCGACCGCGGCTGCGGCGGCGAAGCGGTTGGCGGGGCGCTCCAGACCCAGGGTCGAGCGCAGAGAGGTACCGGGCAGCGGGCGGGCGACGAGCCGCCGTGCGGAGAGGGCGGGCAGGACGAGACGGGAGAGGACGCCCAGATCCTCGTCCAGCACCAGCGGGTGCAGCCGGACGCCGTCCACGTGGCTGCTCAACTCGTCCAGCAGCGCCACCAGTTGCTCGGCCGAGCCGATGTGCCGCAGCCGTCCGCGGTCGGTCCAGCGCGCGTACCGCTCCAGGTCGGCGACCCGCTCGGCACCCGTCGCCTCCGGAGTGTCCAGCGCGACCTCCACTTCGGCGAGGACCCGCGGGGTGCCGGCGCCGGCGGCGGCCGTCCTGACCGCCGCGAGATCACGGCCGCCGACGAGAGCGACGTCGAGCCGGTCGGCGGGCACCCGGTCCGGGCTGCCCAGGACGACGAGCTGCCCCTGGGGCGGGCGCGGCACGATCGCCGGGCCCTTGACCGCGTACGTGTCGCCGGTGAAGTCGATGTAGTGGAGCCGGTCGCGGTCGAGGTAGCGGCTGGTGGCCACGGACCTGATGACCGCGTCGTCCTCCCACGAGTCCCACAGGTCACGGACCACGTCCACCCCGTCGCGCGACTCCCGGGCCCGCCCGTCGGCGTCCGCGACCACCGGCCGCCCCCAGGCACGGGCCGCCTCGGCACGCTCCTCCTCGGTCACCACCCAGCCGGCCCGGCCGGCCGAGATGTGGTCGAGCGACGCCAACTGGCTGGAGACATGGAAGGGTTCGGCGTACGTGAGAGGGACGACGGGCGCGATGCCGATCGTGCTCGTGGACGCGGCGACGAAGGCCGCCCGCTCCACCGCGCCGATCCGGCCCACCGGATCGGCCGCCGTCCCGGGCGGCAGCACACCGTCGTCCAGGGTGATCAGCGTGAACCCCGCGTTCTCGGCGACGGCGGCCACCTCGGCCGTGCGCCGCGGGGTGAGCAACCGGTCGGGGGCGTGGGCGGCGCGGCGCCAGGCCGCGGGATGGGCGCCGTCGCCGTCGAGCTCGACGGCGAGATGCAGGGCGGGGCCGTACATGGGTGATCCTTCCGAGAACACGGGAACACGCGGCGACAGGGCCACGAGGAGACGGCCGGCGGGACACGCCGGCAGGGTCAGACGTGTACGGAAGGACAGACCGCGGAGGCGGTGCGGCAGTAGTCGACATGCCGCCGGGTGGTCAGCCGCGTCTCGATGCCGGCACCGCGCGCGGTCGCGCCAGGTACGTGCATCGGAGCCTCCACCCGTCAGGAACTTGCGAGTTCAACGTACGTCGTCCGCCCGTGCGAGTGTCAAGGGCGTCCCGCCCGCCTCCCACTCACCGGGCCCGGTCGGCGGGCCCTGCGTAACCTGGTCGCCGTGTCCGTCTCTCACCTGCGCCGTGTCGCCGTGCTCGTACTGGAGGGCGCGAAGCCCCTGGACGTCGGGATTCCCGCGCAGGTGTTCTCGACCCGGGGGAGCATGCCGTACGAGGTACGGCTGTGCGGGGCCGCGCCGGGACTGGTGACCGGCGGTGACGGACTGTCGTACCACGTCGCCCACGGTCTGGAAGCGCTGGAGTGGGCCGGCATCGTCTTCATCCCCGGCTACCGTTTCCCGGACCGCGACGACCCGCCCCGGCCCGTCGTCGAGGCGCTGATCGCCGCCCACGACCGGGGCGCGCGGCTCGCCGCCATCTCGACCGGCGCCTTCGCGCTCGCCGCCACCGGGCTGCTCGATGGCAAGCGCGCCACGACCCACTGGCACTACACGCGGGCGCTCGCCGCGAAACACCCGGAGATCCGGGTCGACGAGAACGTCCTGTTCGTCGACGAGGGCACTGTCCTGACCTCGGCCGGCGCCGCCTCCGGCATCGACCTGTGCCTGCACATCCTGCGCGGCGACCTGGGCGTGGCCGCCTCCAACCACGCGGCCCGGCGCCTGGTCGCGGCCCCCTACCGCAGCGGCGGCCAGGCGCAGTACGTGCCGCGCAGCGTGCCCGAGCCGCTGGGCGAGCGGTTCGCCGCCACCCGGGAGTGGGCCCTGCACCGGCTCGACGACCCGCTCACGCTGGAGTCGCTGGCCGGGCACGCGGGCGTGTCCGAGCGCACGTTCTCCCGGCGCTTCGCCGAGGACACCGGCTACACGCCGATGCAGTGGGTCATGCGGGCCCGCATCGACCGGGCGCGTGAACTCCTGGAGCGCTCGCAGCGGAGCGTCGAGCAGATCGCCGCGGACGTCGGCCTCGGCACCGGCGCGAATCTGCGACTGCACTTCCAGCGCATCCTCGGGACCACGCCGAGCGAGTACCGGCGGACCTTCGCACGGGGCGAATAGCGGAGAGGCGGCCGGTGCGCGCCCGGCGTTCGCCGACCGTGGCGGGATCCTTTCGAACCATGGCGATCGCGCCGCTGTCGGCCCCGCACCGCGCGCGCGAACCTGGGGGTGAATTGAGCTGAAGGGACACTCCTCATGACACGTATCGCCATCAATGGATTCGGCCGCATCGGACGCAATGTGCTGCGCGCACTGCTCGAACGCGACAGCGAGCTCGAGATCGTCGCCGTGAACGACCTCACCGAGCCCGCGGCCCTCGCCAAGCTGCTCGCCTTCGACTCCACGTCCGGCCGCCTCGGCCGCCCGGTGACCGTCGACGGGGACACCCTCGTGGTCGACGGCCGCCGGATCAAGGTGCTCGCCGAGCGCGAGCCGGCGCAGCTGCCCTGGGCCGACCTCGGCGTGGACGTCGTACTGGAGTCGACCGGCCGCTTCACCTCCGCGAAGGCCGCCCGCGCCCACCTCGACGCGGGCGCGCGGAAGGTCCTCGTCAGCGCGCCCTCGGACGGTGCCGACGTCACCCTGGCGTTCGGCGTGAACAACGATGCCTACGACCCCGCCCTGCACACGATCGTCTCGAACGCCTCCTGCACGACCAACGCCCTCGCCCCGCTGGCCGCGGTGCTGGACGAGTTGGCGGGCATCGAGCACGGCTTCATGACGACCGTGCACGCTTACACGCAGGAGCAGAACCTCCAGGACGGCCCGCACCGCGACCCGCGCCGTGCCCGCGCCGCCGCTGTGAACATCGTGCCGACCACGACGGGCGCCGCCAAGGCGATCGGCCACGTGCTGCCGAACCTGGACGGCAAGCTGTCGGGCGACTCGATCCGCGTGCCGGTCCCGGTGGGCTCGATCGTCGAGCTCAACACGACCGTTTCCCGTGCCGTGACGCGCGAGGACGTGCTGGCCGCGTACCGCACCGCCGCGGAGGGCCCGCTGGCCGGGGTCCTGGAGTACTCGGAGGACGCGCTCGTGTCGTCCGACATCACGGGCAACCCGGCCTCGTCGATCTTCGACTCGGCCCTCACCCGCGTCGAGGGCCGCCACATCAAGGTGGTCGCCTGGTACGACAACGAGTGGGGCTTCTCCAACCGCGTGATCGACACCCTGGAACTGCTCGCCGCCGGCTGACAGTTGACGTATTCCGCGCGCGGCGACGAAGGCCGCGCACCCTCCGATGGACGGCCCGAGCGGCCGTCCGTCGGCCGTTGCGGCCCGTCCGGCCCGCTCCCCGGACCGGTCAGGATCGGAGAAGCGCCGCTCACCAGGGCGCGGTTAGCGTGGCTCACACGGACCTGACCCCGCGCGGCCGATCAGCGGTTACCGTGACGGCGACCGCGCCGGGCGGCGGCCGCCCAGGCAGCCCCCGCCCCGCAGGCCGCCCGACGGAGGAGACAGGATGAGCAAGGTCACGAGGACGGACACCACGTCACCTGAGTCGCACGCCGCCGACAGCCACGAGCTGATCCGTGTGCACGGCGCCCGCGAGAACAACCTCAAGGACGTCAGCATCGAGATCCCGAAGCGCCGCCTGACGGTGTTCACCGGCATCTCCGGCTCGGGCAAGAGCTCCCTGGTGTTCGACACGATCGCCGCCGAGTCCCAGCGGCTGATCAACGAGACCTACAGCGCCTTCGTGCAGGGCTTCATGCCGACCCTGGCCAGGCCCGAGGTCGACGTCCTCGAAGGCCTCACCACCGCGATCATCGTCGACCAGCAGCGCATGGGCTCCGACCCGCGCTCCACGGTCGGCACCGCCACCGACGCCAACGCGATGCTGCGCATCCTCTTCAGCCGGCTCGGCGAGCCCCACATCGGCCCGCCCAGCGCGTACTCCTTCAACACCGCCTCGGTCCGCGCCAGTGGCGGGATCACCGTCGAACGCGGCGCGGAGAAGACCAAGACGGTGAAGGCCACCTTCAACCGCACCGGCGGCATGTGCACGCGCTGCGAGGGCCGCGGCTCCGTCTCCGACATCGACCTCACCCAGCTCTACGACGACTCCAAGTCCCTCGCGGAGGGCGCGTTCACCATCCCCGGCTGGAAGTCGGACAGCCAGTGGACCGTGCAGGTCTACGCCCAGTCCGGCTTCGTCGACCCGGACAAGCCGATCCGCCAGTACACCAAGAAGGAGCTGCAGGCCTTCCTCTACGGCGAGCCGGTCAAGGTCAAGGTCAACGGCGTCAACCTCACCTACGAGGGCCTGATCCCCAAGATCCAGAAGTCGTTCCTGTCCAAGGACAAGGAGGCGATGCAGCCGCACATCCGCGCGTTCGTGGAGCGGGCGGTCACCTTCACCACCTGTCCCGAGTGCGACGGCACCCGCCTCAGCGAGGGAGCCCGCGGCTCGAAGTACGCGGGGATCAGCATCGCCGACGCCTGCGCGATGGAGATCCGCGACCTCGCCGAATGGGTTCGCGGCATCGACGAGCCGTCGGTGGCCCCGCTGCTCACCGCGCTCCAGCAGACCCTCGACTCGTTCGTCGAGATCGGCCTCGGCTACCTCGCGCTCGACCGGCCCTCCGGCACCCTCTCGGGCGGCGAGGCACAGCGCGTCAAGATGATCCGCCACCTCGGCTCCTCGCTCACCGACGTCACGTACGTCTTCGACGAACCCACCATCGGCCTGCACCCGCACGACATCCAGCGCATGAACGACCTGCTGCTGCGCCTGCGGGACAAGGGCAACACGGTCCTCGTCGTGGAGCACAAGCCGGAGACCATCGCGATCGCCGACCACGTCGTCGACCTGGGCCCCGGCGCCGGCGCGGCGGGCGGCACCGTCTGCTTCGAAGGCACCGTCGAGGGCCTGCGCACCGGCGGCACCATCACCGGCCGCCACTTCGACGACCGCTCCTCCCTCAAGGAGGAGACGCGCAAGCCCACCGGCGCGCTGGAGATCCGCGGCGCGAGCACTCACAACCTCCAGGACGTCGACGTCGACATCCCGCTCGGCGTGCTGACCGTCCTCACCGGCGTCGCCGGCTCCGGCAAGAGCTCGCTCGTGCACGGGTCGATCCCGGCCGGCGAGAACGTCGTGTCGGTCGACCAGACCCCGATCCGCGGCTCCCGGCGCAGCAACCCGGCGACGTACACCGGACTCCTTGAGCCGATCCGCAAGGCGTTCGCGAAGGCCAACGGCGTCAAGCCCGCACTGTTCAGCGCCAACTCGGAGGGCGCCTGCCCCACCTGCAACGGCGCCGGTGTCATCTACACCGACCTGGCGATGATGGCGGGCGTCGCCTCCACCTGCGAGGACTGCGGCGGCAAGCGGTTCGACGCCTCGGTCCTCGAGTACCGGTTCGGCGGCCGGGACATCAGCGAGGTCCTCGCGATGTCGGTGACCGAGGCCGAGGAGTTCTTCGGCACCGGCGAGGCGCGCACCCCGGCCGCGCACACCATCCTCGGCCGCCTCGCCGACGTCGGCCTCGGCTACCTCACCCTCGGCCAGCCGCTCACCACCCTCTCCGGCGGCGAGCGCCAGCGGCTGAAGCTGGCCACGCACATGGCCGACAAGGGCGGGATCTACGTCCTCGACGAGCCGACCACCGGCCTGCACCTGGCCGACGTCGAGCAACTCCTCGCCCTGCTGGACCGGTTGGTCGACTCCGGCAAGTCGGTCATCGTCGTCGAGCACCACCAGGCGGTCATGGCCCACGCCGACTGGATCATCGACCTCGGCCCCGGCGCCGGCCACGACGGCGGCCGGATCGTCTTCGAGGGCACCCCCGCCGACCTGGTCGCGGCCCGCTCCACCCTCACCGCCGAACACCTGGCGGCGTACGTCGGCGCCTGACCCCGCCGTCCCGCAGGCCCTGTCTTGATCGACTGATCCCCGCGTGATTGGCTCGCCCGATGAACCTTCTGCTGACATCGGGCGGGCTGCGCAACGAGACCCTGCGGGAGGCGCTGCGGGACCAGCTGGGCAAGCCGTTCGGATCGGCGAACGTCGTCTACCTCCCGACCGCGTCCGTCGCCGAATCCGGCGACCACGGCTGGCTGCTCGCGGACATGACGCGCGTACAGGCCCTGGGCTGGCGGGAGTTCGACATCCTGGAGCTGAACGGCCTGCCCCGCCGCATGGTCCTCGACCGGCTGCTGCACGCCGACGTCATCTACGCCGGCGGCGGCAACCACTACCACCTCGCCCGCAGCATCACCCTCAACGGCCTGACCGACGGCTTCCTGGAGGCGCTGGAGAGCCGGGTCTACGTCGGACTGAGCGCCGGATCGATGATCTTCAGCCGGAACCTCACCGAGCACTCCGCCGACGTCATCGGGGACACCGCCGACCTGCACGCGCTCGGCACGAAGACCGTGGAGCCGCCCTTCGGTCGCTTCGACTGGTACCTGAAGCCCCATCTGGACTCGCCGGACTTCCCGGAGCGGGACGACGCCTGGGCCGACCGGATCGTGGAACGGGCAGACTTCCCGATCTACTTCATCGACGACGACACGGCGCTTCGGGTCAGGGACGATGAGGTGGACGTCGTGTCCGAGGGCCGGTGGCGGTTCCATCCCTGACGTGCGGCGACCTGGCGGGGCGAGAACATCCATGAGAGGCGGACGATGGTGATCGAGGTCGCGGGGGTGCGAGCCCCATCCGGACGGGCGGCGGAGGCGGCGCTCGGGGTGTGCGCCGAGTACGCGGACCAGCAGCTCCACCACCACTCCCTCCGCTCGTACTTCTTCGGAGCCGCCTGGGCACAGGAGCGCGGCCTCGACTTCGACCGAGAGCTGCTGTTCGTCTCGGCGATGCTGCACGACCTGGCGCTCACCGCGCCCTTCGACAGCCACACGCTCCCCTTCGAGGACGCCGGCGGTCACCTGGCGCGGGTCTTCACGGCCGGTCTGGGCTGGCCGGTCGAGCGGCGGGACCGGGCGGCCGAGCTGATCGTGCTGCACATGCGGGACGACGTGGATCCCGAGGAGGACCTGGAGAGCCGTCTGCTCCAGGTGGGCACGAGCGCCGACGTCTCGGGGACGGGGCTGGAGGCGTTCGAGCCGCACTTCCGCGAGGCGCTCGTCACGGCGTACCCCCGACTCGGGTTCGCGGCGTCCTTCGTCCGTCTCTTCCGGGACCAGGCCGGGCGGAAGCCGGGGTGCGCGGTGGCGGAGCTGATCGCGGGGGACTGGGCGGAGCGGACCCTGGCCAACCCGCTGGAGGAGCCGGTCGCGGGGTCGCCCGCGGGGGAGTAGCGGCTGGTGGGCGTGGGCGGCGCTGCCGGTGTGACCGGGGGATGAAAGGATGGGCCGCATGAGTAACGTCTACTTCGACATCACCATCAACGGCGAGGCCGCGGGCCGCATCGTGTTCCGGCTCTTCGACGACGTAGTCCCGAAGACCGCCCAGAACTTCCGCGAGCTCGCCACCGGCCAGCACGGTTACGGCTACGCGGGCTCGCCCTTCCACCGGGTCATCCCCGACTTCATGCTGCAGGGCGGCGACTTCACCAACGGCAACGGCACCGGTGGCAAGAGCATCTGGGGCGGCGAGTTCGCCGACGAGAACTTCAAGCTCCGCCACGACCGTCCGTTCCTGCTCTCGATGGCGAACGCGGGCCCCGGCACCAACGGCTCGCAGTTCTTCGTCACCACCGTCGCCACGCCCTGGCTGGACGGCAAGCACGTCGTCTTCGGCGAGGTCGTCGAGGGCTCGGACCTGGTGAAGAAGATCGAGTCCCTGGGCTCCCGCTCGGGCTCGACGGCGGCCAAGATCGTGGTCGCCGCGTCCGGCACCGTCGACGCGTAACACCGGATCACCTTGTCGTCACCGGCCCGCGACGGCCGGTGACGACACCACCACTCGTCGACCGGTACTCATCGCGGCGAATTCGGCTTCAGCGCGCCGAGCTGCCGCAGCATCGCCAAGTCGTCGCGCACCGGCCAGCGTTCGGCGATCCGCCCGTCGACCAGCCCGTAGGCGAAGGCGACATCCCGCCGGAAGCTACCGCTCGGCACATCGAATCCGCGGAACTCACCCCGAGCCATTCGTGCTCTCGCACCCCGAACTGCACGACCAGATCGCCCTCCGCGAGTGCACAGCGCGTCCGGACGAGCGAGATCCCCGCCATCGTTGCCGAGCTCGTCGAATTCGCGAACGACCGCCTCATTGCGCTCCGTATCCACCCTGCCGAGGGTTCAGCGGCCGTCGGCCGTGGGTTTCCATGCGGCGGTCCTCGCCTGCGCGGTACCCCAACTACCCGATACGTCATGGGTCCTAGGGATTGAAGGTATCGAGGTCGCAGGCCACGATTCGGATAGCCGCAGAGCAAGGGGCTCTGGCCACAAGGCTATTGGAGGCGGTCTTGATTCACATCACGCTCGGTTCGATGCGCTACGTCAACCCGGAGCAGGACCAGCTGGGACGGGACCACGTGGGCTGGGACTCGAACATGGACGACGCGGCCCTGTTCCGTGCCAATCGCGGATGCTGGGTGCTCGGTGAGCGCGCCGACCGTGAGCAGTACGCACTGCTGTCGGCGCAGGGCATCGTGCGCCAGGCCATCGAGATCGACGGCCTGCTGTCGGTCGCCGGCGGCCGCCGTGTCATCGAAGGCCGCTTTCTGGAGGCGGGTCACCCCGTCCATGAGGCTTATGTGGGCAAGCCTCAGCCGGTGGCCGCGGCCCGCAATCCGGTGACCTACTTCGACTCCCCTCACGCGGCCCGGTCCTGCGGCTGCGGCTGCGGGGCGCCGGTCACGCTCGGCTGGTTCCTGACCGGACATGACCAGAAAGCCCTGCACGACCGGGTGGCCAAGATCGGCACAGTGCACCAGTTCATCGAGTGGTTCGACCGCACGTATGACGAGGAGGGGCGGACCATGGCGTCCCGTGTCCTTTCCATCGCTCCTCACACGAACGCCAAGAAGGCGTGCAGTGCACACGGTGCCGGGGCAAGCTGCGCGCAACTGGTTGCCGACGTCGTCCTGAGCGACGCGGGCAGCGAACACGTGGAGTGGGCCGTCTGTCGCCGCTGGCTCGATGAGAACTCCGACGCCCAGGCCTGGCTGCGGCAACACCCCGAGGAAGCGTCCAAGTTGGGCACCGCCTGAGTCCGGTCCCGCAGCTCGGACTCGTCCTGTACGCGCCGGCTCGCAGGAGTGTGCCCATCAGAGCGCGTCCCAGAACCCGCAGTGATGCCGGCCCCCCGTCGTGCCGGTGGGAACGATGTGGTCCGGTGCCAGGGACAGCACCGCGCGTCCGGGCCAGCGCGGAGACGTCGTTCCGTTCGGGTCGGCCGTGGCGGCGAAGTGGGCCCAGTAGTCGATCATCGTGTCCGCCAACCGGTGCTGCGCGGCCGTGAGTTCGCGAGGGCGGCCGCCCAGGTCGAAGAGGTAGGGCAGTTCGCTCGCGTGCGGTGCGCCGAGGGGGAACGGGGGTGTGCCCGAGGTGAGCGGTGGGGCGTGCTCGTCGGCGAACTCGTAGCGCCAGGTGGGTACTTGGGTGGCGAGCAGGGCGTCCGTTCGTGCCGTCGGGCAAGCGAAGTTCGCGTCGCCGATGACCGCGCCGAAGACCGGGCCCCCGTCGGTGCGGTGCACCGGGTACTCGCGGACGATCTCCTTCGCCTGCCCCGGGGAGGGGAAGAACGCGGACACGACGTCCGGCCAGGTGTCGGGGGTGACGGGGTTGCCGGCCCGGATGATGCCGGCGGCCCAGCCGTTGCCCTCGTCGTGGTTGCTGCCGACGAGTACGGGGACGTGATGGAAACGGCCGGCCGTGATCGCCGCCCCGGGATCCGTGGGCAGCAACGGGGTGGTGTACGCGGGCTGTTGGTCGGTGTCCTGGGCCGCGAGCAGGCGGTCGACGGGCACTCGTCGTAGGCAGGACGGGACGTCACGCGCCGAGCCGCAGCCGACCTTCGCCGCGAGATCCGCGCCCGTGGCGCGCGCCGTGGACAGGGGTACCGACGACGGCGCGAACGGGCGGTCGGGGCTCGCCGTGCACGGGCCGCTCTCGATGATCGCCCGGTCGAAGAGCCCCGCGGCGGACGGTGAGGCGAGCTGGGCGCAGACGCTGTAGCCGCCCGCCGATTCGCCGGCCAGGGTCACGTTGTGCGCGTCGCCGCCGAACGCCCCGATCTCGGCCCGCACCCAGCGCAGCGCGGCCTGTTGGTCGGCCAGGCCGAACGTGCCCGAGCCGGGCAGACCGGCGTGCGCGAGGAAACCGAGGGCGCCGAGGCGGTAGTTGACGGTGACGACCACGACGTCACCGCGAGTCGCCATGCGGTGGGCATCGTAGGAGCTGCCCGCTCCGGTGGTGAAGCCGCCGCCGTGCAGCCATACGATCACCGGCCGGGGTCGTGCCGGGTCCGCGCCGTCGGGTGTGGTGACGTTCAGGTGGAGGCAGTCCTCGTCGGTGCTGCCGCCGGGTACCTCGCCGGCCGGCTGCGGGCAGGCGCTCGCGGGCTCGGTCGCGTCCCGGACCCCGGACCAGGGGGTCACGCGGTGGGGCGGCGCCCAGCGCAACCTGCCGACCGGGGGCGTGGCATAGGGGATGCCCTCGAAGGTGCGGTAGCCGTCGTGGGCGGCACCCCGCACCACGCCGTCGTGGACGCGTACCGTCGTGGTGGCGGGCAAGGCCGGCCGGGGCGCCGGCGCCGCCGACGAGGCCGTCGCGAGCACGGCGGTCAGGGCGCAGCCCAGGGTGGTCAGGACGCGGTGCATGCTCATCGTCGTCTCCTCGTCGGGTCAGCTGCCGCCCATGCCGCCCTGCGCGGCGATCATGGTCGTCGGCAGAGTGCGTACGGTCTTCTCCAGGCCTGGCCCGAGCGCGGCGAGCCGCCCCGTGCAGGCGTCGATACGGGCCCGGAAGGTCTTCTGGTCCTGCCGCGACACGACGGAGCGGATGCGGCCCGCCGCGGCCAGCGCCAGCAGCGCCGCGTCGGCGGCGGGGATCTCCCGCACGGGACCGTCCCCATGCAGCGCCGTGGACACGCGGGCCCGGAGCGCGGCGGGAACGGCCTGGTCCGTCACGGTCGTCCGCCGGCTCCCGAAGGGTGTGCGAGGCGTCCGCACGGTGAGGAGTCCCGCCGCCGCGAGGCGGTCCTCCACCTGCGTCAGCGTCCGCTTGCGGTGGCGGCGCACGAGGTGCCGCCAGCCGTGCCCGCCGGCGGCGTCGCGCACCACGTCGTCCAGGACGGAGTCGCCGATCGGTTCCGTGCCGGACACGGTGACCGTGCCGCCCGCCTCCCGCAGCCGACCGCGTGAGGCGAGGTCGACCAGAGCGGCGGCACGCAGCAGGAGCTCCGTGCGGGAGCGGTCGTAGGGGCCTTCCGCCGCCCCGTCGTGGGCGAGCAGGTACATGAGGGAGGGCAGGTCGTCGATCACACTTCGACGCTATGGCCGTATGCCCCGGTCGCGGATCGGCCGGAGGAACGGCCCGGCACCGGGAGCACAGGAGGAGGGCGACCCGGCCTCCTCCTTCCGGAGGAGACGGCGCTGTCAGGGTCGGCGGGCCCGCACGAGGCCGTGGTCGTAGGCGGCGACCACCGCCTGGACGCGGTCGCGCAGGCCCAGCTTGCGCAGCACCGCGGTGACATGGTTCTTCACGGTGGCCTCCGACAGGCGCAGCCGCTCGGCGATCTCCGCGTTCGACAACGCCTGCCCGATCAGAGTGAGCACCTCTCTCTCGCGCCCGGAGAGGTCCCGCAGGGAGGGTGGCGGCGCCTGGTCGGGTGCGGTGCTCAGGAACCGGTCGAGGACGCGGCCCAGTACGGTCGGCGCCAGCAGCGCGTCACCGCGTGCGGTGACCCGGATGGCGTCGGCGAGTTCGGCGGGACGCATGTCCTTGAGCAGAAAGCCGCTCGCCCCGGCCCGCAGCGCCGCGACCACATGCGCGTCCACGTCCCAGGTGGTCAGCACGAGCACCTTGGCCCCGCTGCCCGACTCGGCGATCTGCCGGGTCGCCTCGATGCCGTCCAGTACGGGCATGCGTACGTCCATCAGCACCACGTCGGGCGCCAGTTCCCGCGTCAGCCGCACCGCCTCCCGGCCGTCGGAGGCCTCGCCGACCACCTCGAGGTCCTCCCGCGCGTCGATGATCATGCGGAATCCGGTACGCACCAGGACCTGGTCGTCGGCCACCACCACACGCAGCGTCACAGCACGCCCTCCACCGGCAGCCGCGCCGCCACCTCGAAGCCGCCCCCGGGCAGCGAACCGGCACGCAGACTGCCACCCACCAGCCGTGCGCGCTCCCTCATCCCCGCCAGGCCTCGTCCCGCTCCCACCGCATCCGAACTCCCCTGCGGCGTACGCCCGTTGTCCACCACCGTGACCTTCACGCACTCCCGCTCCGCCGTCACACGCACCTTCACCTCGTCCGCGTCGGCCGCGTGGCGCAGCGTGTTGGTGAGGGCCTCCTGGACGATCCGGTACGCCGCGAGGTCGACCGCGGCCGGCAGTCCTTCGGTGGTGCCCTCGCACCGTACGTGCACGGTCATCCCCGTCGCGCGGACCGTGTCGGCCAACTCGTCCAGCCGCGCCAGCGAGGGCCCCGGCTCCCGCCGCTCCGGTGCCACTTCATGCTCTCCGTCGGGCCCGAACGCGCTTAGGAGCAGGCGCAGTTCGCCGAGTGCGGAGCGGGCGCCCGTGTCGATGGCCCGCAGGGCCTGCCGGGCCTGATCGGGCCGCTGAGTGAACACGTCGTCGGCGGCGCCCGCCTGAATGACCATCACGGACAGGGTGTGCGCGACGACGTCGTGCACCTCACGCGCGATCCGCGCACGTTCCTCCGCCACCGCCCGCCGCATCTCCGCCTTGATCCTTGCCTGTTGGGCCCTGCGCCACTGTCCCGCGGTCCACGCCAGGGCCACCGCCAGCAGATAGACCGTCAGCCCCGCGCCGCCGCCTGCGCCGAACGCCAGGGGTGCCGGCAGACACATCGCCACGAGCGCCCGTACCGACACCTTCCGCGACCTGGTGGCCGACAGCACGCACAACGTGACCTGCGCCGCGAGCAGCGCCCCGGTCAAGGTCACCGCGGGCAGCAGCGCCCACACCGCGAGGCCCGTCAGCGCGTGCGCGGCCAGTACGGTGACCGGGGCGCGAGCCTGCCACCGCAGGGTGCAGACCTGGGCGAGGACCAGGGCCACCGCCACGGGCAGCCGTCGGCCGTGCTCCGCGCCGGCGACCACTACCGAGGCCCCCAGGACGGCGAGCACCAGACCGGACGACCCCCACCACAGTGCCCGGGCCGCCCGCGGCGACAGCTCGCCCCGTGCCTCTCCCGCGAACGCTTCGTCGGGCCGTTCACCGCTGCGATCCACGTCACGAGCCTAGCCGCGCCGGGCGGACGGTTCAGGAGACCGAGGTCCGGATGACGGCCCGGCGAGTCCGGAGGCAGTGCTCAGCGGCTCCCGGCCAGATGGTCGGCCAGGATCGAGGTGACCGACAGCGCGGTGTCGAAGTTCGGGACGAGGCGGGTCTTCGTCAGCGCGAAGGCGACGCCCCGCGCGGGGTCGGCGTAGGCGTAGCTGCCGCCTCCGCCAGGCCATCCGAAGGCCATCGAGTTCTCCTCGACGGGGGCGCCGATTCTGCCGATCGGGAACCCCAGCGCCATCCGCACCGGTGTGCCGAAGACCTGATCCGTGCCCTCGAAGGCGAGCGCGGACAGGTCCGCCAACCGGGCGGAGTCCACGAGCCCGCCCTGCAGCAGCGCGTTGAACAGCGCGGCAAGGCCGTGCGCGGTGGCGGTACCCACCGACGGGATGTCGGCGCCCAGGATCTCGTCCTTGTTGCCGAAATCGGCACTCGGCCGGCTTTCCCACGGCGCGAGGATCGCATCACCGGCGCCCGGGTCAGCAGGCCACTGATGCGCCTCCTGCTCCAGGCGCGCCAACCCCGGCAGTGCCTCCTTCGGAACCGCGAAGTAGATCTGCCCCTCGATACCGAGTGGCGCGGTGATCCACTCACGCAGCAGCTCGCGCATGGTCCGCCCGGTCGCGCGGCGGGCCAGCTCACCGACGAGAAAGCCGAAGGTGTACGAGTGATAGGCCATGGCCTCGCCCGGCCGCCGACGCGGTTCGGCGGCGGCCAGCGCCTCGCACACCCGGGACCGGTCGGGAAGCTCGGCCGGGGTGATCTCCCGTGGCATGGCCGGCAGACCGACCGTGTGGGTCAGCACGTGCCGAAGCGTCGCCGTGTCCTTGCCGTGCGCGCCGAACTCGGGCCAGAGGTCCGTGACCGGGCTGTCGTAGTCCAGATGTCCGCGCGCCACGAGCAGGTGCGCGAGTGTGGCCGCGACGTTCTTGACCGTGGAGAAGCTGAAGACCGGCGTGCCGGAGGTGAGCGGTCGCCCGGTGGCCGGGTCGGCCGTGCCGGCCACCGCGTCGACGAGCAACTCGCCGTCCTGGTAGACGGCGACCTGCACGCCGGCCTCCGCGTCGGCATCGACCAGCGCATCGATATGACGCTGGATCCGTTCCCGCAGCTCGCTCATCGCCGTCCTCGTCACTTCCCCGGTCGGGCGGAGGGACCGCACCGCGCCTGCGTCCGGTGCGGTGTCCCGCGGCCCACCATGCCAAATCGGCCGCCGTGGCGCCGTAGGGCCGTCATCCCGGTGGTCGGGCCGGGAACCGGACGGGTAGCGTGCTGATCATGGCGGACTGGAGCATGCGACCGGCGCGGGAGTCGGACGTCGAGACGGTGGCCGAGTTGCGTGCGGTCGTGATGCGGCCGGACCTGGAGCGACTGGGGCGGTACGACGAGCATCGCGTGCGGCAGCGGTTCCGGGACGCCTTCGACCCGGCCCACACCTGGACGATCGAGGTGGCCGGCGCCTTCGCCGGCTGCGTGGCCCTGCGCCCGGCCGAGGACGCCCACTGGCTGGAGCACTTCTACCTGGCCCCGCGGCTCCAGGGCAGCGGCATCGGTTCGGGAGTGCTGGGCGAGCTGCTGGAGCGATGCGACCGCGACGGTGTCCTCGTCCGACTGAACGTCCTGCAAGGCAGTCCCGCACGCCGGCTGTACGAGCGTCACGGGTTCACCGTCGAGACCGAGGACCCGGTGGACGTGTTCATGGTGCGCCCGGTGCCGGGGCGTCGAGTCGCCACCGTGCGGCCATGACCGGTCGAGAACCCGGGCCCGGCTCCGTCCCCGCAGTGAACGCGACCACAATAGGGGCGTACCAGTACCGAGGAGAGCGACGATGGCCAAGTACCTGCTGCTGAAGCACTACCGAGGCGCCCCGGCACCGGTCAACGACGTGCCCATGGACCAGTGGACGCCGGAGGAGATCTCGGCGCACGTGCAGTACATGAGCGACTTCGCGGCCCGGCTGGAGAAGAGCGGCGAGCTCGTGGACAGCCAGGCGCTCTCGCCCGAGGGGACGTTCGTCCAGTACGGCGGTGAAGGGCGGCCGCCGGTCACCGACGGGCCGTTCGCGGAGACCAAGGACCTGATCGCCGGCTGGATGATCATCGACGTGGACAGCTACGAGCGTGCCGTCGAGCTGGCGGGGGAGCTGTCGGCCGCCCCCGGGGCCGGTGGCAGGCCGATCCACGAGTGGCTGGAACTGCGGCCGTTCTACAGCGCGCAGCCCACGACCGTCGAATGCCCTTGGAAGTGAACGAGGCACTGCTGCGGAATCTCACGCCGAGCGTGCTCGGTGTCCTCGTCCGCCGTGGGGCCGACTTCGCGGCGGCCGAGGACGCGGTGCAGGACGCGCTCATCGAGGCGGTCCGCGTGTGGCCCGCCGACGCGCCGCGCGATCCGAAGGGCTGGCTGGTCACCGTCGCCTGGCGCAAGTTCCTCGACGCGACCCGGTCGGACACCGCCCGCCGCCGGCGCGAGGACCTCGTGGAGGAGGAACCGGCGCCCGGACCCGCACCGGCCACCGACGACACGCTCCAGCTCTACTTCCTGTGCGCCCACCCCTCGCTGACCCCGTCGTCGGCGGTCGCGCTCACGTTGCGCGCCGTCGGCGGGCTCACCACCCGGCAGATCGCCCAGGCCTACCTGGTGCCGGAGGCGACGATGGCCCAGCGCATCAGCCGGGCCAAGCGCACCGTCTCCGGCGTGCGCTTCGACCAGCCCGGCGATGTCGCCACCGTGCTGCGCGTCCTCTACCTGGTCTTCAACGAGGGCTACTCCGGCGACGTCGACCTTGCCGCCGAGGCCATCCGTCTCACCCGGCAACTCGCCGCCGTGATCGACCATCCCGAGGTGGCGGGGCTGCTCGCCCTCATGCTGCTCCACCACGCCAGGCGCGCCGCCCGGACCGCACCCGACGGCAGCCTCGTGCCGCTCGCCGAACAGGACCGCGGCCAGTGGGACACGATAGTGATCGCCGAGGGGGTCGACATCCTCCAACGGGCCCTCGCCCGCGACCGGTTGGGGGAGTTCCAGGCCCAGGCGGCCATCGCCGCCCTGCACGCCGACGCGCCCACCGCCGAGGAGACCGACTGGGTGCAGATCGTCGAGTGGTACGACGAACTCGCGGGCCTGACCGACAATCCGGTCGTCCTGCTCAACCGCGCGGTCGCCGTCGGCGAGGCCGACGGACCGCGCGCCGGCCTCGCCGCCCTCGCGGCACTGGACGACTCACTGCCCCGCCACACCGCGGTGGCCGCGCACCTCCACGAGCGCGACGGCGACCTGGAGTTGGCGGCACGGCTGTACACCGAGGCGGCCCACAAGGCGCCCAACCTCGCCGAACGCGCCCACCTCACGCGCCAGGCCGCCCGGCTCAACACCCGACGCGGCCGCTGAGAGCCCGCCCCGGCCTCGCCGCCGCCCGCGCAAGTGGGCCTTCACCCTGATCCGCGCGGATGCCGCTACGCTGCCACGGAGGGGGTGGTCAAGTGGCCGACATCGCAGGGGAGTTGGGCGAGGAGCCGGCGCAGTCCACGACCGTCGTGGTGATCGGCGCGGGGCCGGCCGGGCTGACCGTCGGCAACCTGTTGCGACGCAGTGGGATCGACTGTGTCGTCCTGGAACGCCAGACCCGCGATCATGTGGCGCAGCGCCAACGCGCGGGCATCGTCGAGACGCGCGCGGTGCGGATGTTCGACGCCTGGGGGCTGGCCGACCGGGTCCTCGGCGGTGTTCCGTCCGAAGGCATCCTGGAGTTCCGGGTGGACGGCGAGAGCCACCTGGTGTCCGACAGCGACGGGTCCGAAGGTCTCGGCGCCCGCATCTGCCCCCAGCAGGTCCTGGTCCAGAAGCTCACCGACACCTACCTCGCCGACGGCGGCGACCTGCGCTTCGAGGCCGCCGACATCTCCCTGCACGGTCTGACCGGCGAGCGCCCGACGGTCCGGTACCGCACGGCGGACGGCGGCCGTCGGACCATCACCTGCGACTTCGTCGCCGGTTGCGACGGGGACCACGGCATCAGCCGTACCGCCGTTCCCGACGGCGTCCTCACCGCGCACGCCCTCGACCACGGCATCGGCTGGCTCACGGTTCTCGCCGACGCGCCGCCACCGAGGTATCCGCTGCTGGCCGTCAGCGCGCAGGGCTTCGCCGCGCACTTCCCCCGCGGCCCGTTCACCAGCCGCTACTACCTCCAGTGCCCGCCCGACGACGACCCCGCGGCCTGGTCCGACGAGCGGGTCTGGGACGCCCTGCGCACTCGGCTCGGCGACCCCGGCCTCGGCTCCGGACCGATCACCGACCGCGAGATCTTCCGGCTCCGCAGCCTGGTCCACGACCCCATGCAGTACGGCCGCCTCTTCCTCGTCGGCGACGCGGCGCACATCGTCTCCCCGATGGGCGGCAAGGGGATGAACCTCGCGCTCTACGACGCCGACGTCTTCGCGCGAGCGGTGGCGGACTTCGTCCGTGACGGCGACGAGAGCGCCCTGCGTACGTACTCGGAGCGCTGTCTGCGGCGGGTCTGGAACGACCAGGAGTTCTCCCACTGGCTGACCCGGACCGTCCACGATGCCGGCGACGACACGCACTCCGGGCCCTTCGAGCGGAACCTCGCCCGGGCCCGGCTGGACCGGCTGTTCACCTCTTCCGTCGCCGCCCGCTCCTTCGCGGAACTCATGACGGGGATGGACTGAGCGCCTGACGGCGAACGGCGCCCGTATGTTCCGTAGTCGAATGCCTGTTTCGTAATAGATGCCGATCCGGCGGAGATTTCGTGAAAGCCGGAGGCCGGCCCCACCGCGGACGGAGCATTCCGACTACACATGTCATGACCCTGCTTAACCCCATCTCCACCCTGCTTGACCACATCTCATGGGGGACTCACGGATGAAGCGGTTGCGCAGAACACAGCTGCTCGGTCTCGGTGTCATGGCGTTGATGCTCGGCCTGGTCGCCGCTCCCACCGCACAGGCGGCACCGGGACAGGTGGCCGCCGCTCCCGCGGCCGACGAGTGCAGCGGCAGCTGGGACGGCAAGACGTACTGGGCCAAGAGCCCCTCGGGAAGCAACGGTGGCGGCTACGCCCGCACGTACTGGAACGCCTCGACCAAGCACAACTGCGCCAAGTTCTGGTCCAGCCCCTATGACGGCCTGGCCTCGAACATCACGCTCTACCTCTTCGGCGACGGCGGCGACTACGCCGCCGACCCGCCCCCCGAGCACCCGGCGAACTACCACTACTACGCCGGCCCGGTCTACACATGGTTCGACGCCACCAACGAGTGCATCCGCCTGAGCGGTTCGCTGACCCGGGGCGGAGTGAAGTACACCCTCAACACCCCGAAGATCCGCTGCTGACCCGCCGGTCCGGCGTTCTCACACGCCTTTGCGGATGTCGTCGTGGCGTGTGGCGAACCGCGTAGGCGAACAGGCGGGTGATGCCCGGGCTAACCCATGTCCTCTCACGCCGCCTACCCCCAACGCATTCGGCCAGCGATCCCTCCCCTGGGGACCGCTGGCCGAACCGTAGCGCCAGGCGACGCCAACTGGTGCTGCGTGAAGCTGAGTTGAGGCAAACGGTAACCCCGTGGCCATCGCTTGGTGACACTTCGGCGGAAGTGTCAGCTGTGGGAGACGGTCAGCCCGTAGAAGGCGACGCGCGCGCCCTTGGTGGTGCTGTCGGAGGACGACTGGTTGTAGGACCCGGCCTTGAAGTACTGCTTGTAGGGGAAGAAGGACGAGGGGATCGAGTAGTGCGTGGTGGAGCCGTTGACCGTGAGGTCGATGGTGTTCCCGCCGGAGACGGCGATGGTGTACGTCCAGGTCTTGCCGATGCCGACATTGGTGATGGAGTGCAGGGTCTGGCCGCCGGCGGGGGAGTTCTCCGTGCCGATGAGGATGTCGCCGTTGGAGCGGTAGTAGAGCTCCATGAGCGGCTTGGTGGAGGTGCCGCCGGTGCCGAGGTGGATCTGGCCGACGCACACGTTGGACGTCACCGACACCACGCGCAGGGTCGCGCTCAGCTTGTGGCTTCCGCTCAGCGACCAGTTGGCGGCGCTGCCGCTGCGGTTCATCTCCCGCAACTCGGAGCGCGCGTAGTTGGAGTTGGGGGTCGTGACGCCCTTCTCGGGCGCCCAGAAGGTCATCGCTCCGTCACGCGTGTCGGTGTAGAAGTACGAGTCCTGGAACCCGTTCGCGCCCTGGAGCCGGGCCGAGGAGATGGTGGTCGGCGAGCCCGGCGAGCCGACGGGCTCCTGGAGCTGCCATATCCCGAGGTCGAAGTTGCCGCCGGGCGCTTTGGTGGGGTCGGCGGCACCGGCGCTGCCGGTACTCAGCACCACGAGGGTGCCGATGACGGCCGAGAGGGTCATGCCTGCCCGGACTTTGGAACGGATCATGGGCGTGCCTTTCGACGACGTGGGGGAAGAAGGCGAGCCGAGCGATGCCGTGTTTCATGTATATGAACAAGAAGTTCATTCGTGAACCACGTGCATGCAGGAGAAGTTAAAGGTCTGAACCATACGCGTCAAGAGGTGAAACGGAGTTGGCGTCTCAACTCCGGTACGCGGCGCGGTCGGCCGCACGGCCGAGGGCGGAGCGGGGTCTCGGCGGCCGTTGACCGCGACGCGCCACGACCCCACCGTCGTCAGGTGATCGGCTTCGCCGCGTCGGCGGCCTTCCTGCCCGTGTTCATGCTCGTCCTCGGCCTGACGTTCGCGTCCCTGGGTGCCTTCCTGCTGTCCGCGCGTGGCTCGGCGTGGGCGCGCGGACGGGCCGCGGAGGAGCGTCGTCGCCGGCCGGGGGCGCGCCGGGGTTCAGAGGCGTGGACGCGCGAACGCGAGGAGCAGGTCCTCAGGCTCCTCGCGTTCACGTGGGTGGTGGGCGGCGCCGGCTTCGCCGCCGTGGGCGTGGTCGTGCTCGCCGTCGGTTGAGCCCGGCTCAGGCGACGACCTGCGCCACGCCGGCGTAGATCCCGCTGCCTTCCGGCTCGGACGTGGACCCCGACGGATCCCACTCCGTCGCCGTCACCAGCCCCGGGGGAACGAGGTCGAGGCCGTCGAAGAAGCGCGCGACCTCAGGGCGAGTGCGGAAGCCGAGCTTGATGCCGCCCTTGGCGTACTCGGCGGTGACCTGGGCGGCGAGTTCCGGATACAGGTCGGACGCGGCGTGCGACAGCACCAGGTAACTGCCCACGGGCAGCGTGGCGACCAGGTTGCGGACCAGGCCGTGGGCGTCCTGCTCGTCGGGAACGAAGTGCATCAGCGCGATCAGCGACAGGGCGATGGGGCGCTCGAAGTCCAGCACGTGGCGGGCGTGTTCGACGATGAGCTCCGGCCGGCGCACATCGGCCTCGATGTAGTCGGTGGCGCCCTCGACACGGCTGACCAGCAGGGCCTCGGCGTGCCGCAGGACGATCGGGTCGTTGTCGGCGTAGACGACCTTCGCCGTCGGCACGATCTCCTGGACGACCTGATGGAGATTGGGCTCGGTGGGGATGCCCGTACCGATGTCCAGGAACTGGTCGATGCCCTGGCCGGCCAGCCAGGCCGCCGCGCGGTGCATGAACTGCCGGTTCTGCCGCGCCGCGTCCTTCGCCTCGGGCGGCAGCTTCTCGCCCACGGCCTCGTCCACCGGGTAGTTGTCCTTGCCGCCCAGCAACCAGTCGTAGACCCGCGCGGGATGCGCCTTGCTGGTGTCGATCGACAGGGGCGGCTGGGGGTCGGTCGTCATGGGGGCTCCATCGCGCCGGGGGGCGGGGCAGGTTCGATGACGATCACTCTACTGCGCGACTCGGTAGGGCAGTTCCTGGGGAGACTCCGTCTGCGCGCAGGGGAGGGCGAGGCGGTGAACGAGGCGATGTCGAACTCCGACGAGATGCTCGTCCTGGCGGTCGTCTTCCTGGTCATCGGCCTGCTCGTCCTCTGCGTCGTGGGGCTGGTGCTCTTAGGTGTCTACCGCGGTGCGTGCGCTCTGCTCCGTGCGATCACCGGTCGGCCGCGCCCGGCGGCGGCAGCCGAATCCGCCGAGCCCGAGGACGCCGCTGCGCCGGGTTCCGACGCCGATGGAGGCAACTGAGCGTCCCGGCAAGGACCTTGGACCCGTCGACAGACGCCGCACAGCCATCAGGTCAAGCGTCCCGGACTCTTGACTCGGAGGGCGCCCGCCCCGATCCTCAAGCCATATCTTGCGCAGGTCATGACAACCCCATGGGTTGGTCAACCGCGCCATCCCGCCGACCCAGGGACGTGGCCGTGCCGCTGATCGCTCGTTCGTACCGCAGACGCAAGCACGTCACCGTGCTGTCGCTGCTGCTTCTCCTCCTGGCCATGGCCCTTGGTCCCACACCGAGTTCGGCGGCCGGCAACGACTGGTGGATCCCCACCTCACGGCCCACCCCGGACGCCCAGATCAACGTCACCGGCGAACCCTTCACCGGCACCAACTCCGCGGGTGAGGTACAGGGGTTCGTCGACGCGCACAACCACCTGTTCGGCAACGAGGCCTTCGGCGGGCGACTGATCTGCGGCAAGGTGTTCTCCGAGGCCGGAGTCGCCGACGCGCTCAAGGACTGTCCCGAGCACTACCCCGACGGCACACTCGCGATCTTCGACTACATCACCCACGGCGGCGACGGCAAGCACGACCCGGTCGGCTGGCCCACGTTCAAGGACTGGCCCGCGTACGACTCGATGACCCATCAGGCCAACTACTACGCCTGGGTCGAGCGGGCCTGGCGCGGCGGGCAGCGGGTGCTGGTCAACGACCTCGTCACCAACGGCATGATCTGCTCGATCTACCCTTTCAAGGACCGCAGTTGTGACGAGATGACCTCGATCCGGCTGCAGGCGAAGCTGACGTACCAGCTCCAGGCCTACATCGACGCGCAGTACGGCGGCACCGGCAAGGGCTGGTTCCGCATCGTCACCGACAGCGCGCAGGCCCGACAGGTCATCGAGCAGGGCAAGTTGGCGGTGATCCTGGGCGTCGAGACCTCCGAGCCGTTCGGCTGCAAGCAGATCCTCGACATCGGGCAGTGCAGCAAGGCCGACATCGACAAGGGCCTCGACGAGCTGTACGCGCTCGGTGTGCGCTCGATGTTCCTGTGCCACAAGTTCGACAACGCCCTGTGCGGCGTCCGCTTCGACGAGGGCGGCCTCGGAACGGCCATCAACGTGGGGCAGTTCCTGTCGACCGGCACCTTCTGGCAGACCGAGACGTGCAAGGGCCCGCAGCACGACAACCCCATCGGCACCGCCGCCTCCGCGGCCGAGGAGGACCTGCCGGCGGGCGTGGCCGTCCCCTCGTACGCCGAGAACGCCCAGTGCAACACCCGGGGGCTCACCGAACTCGGCGAGTACGCGGTGAGCGGCATGATGAAACGCAAGATGATGCTGGAGATCGACCACATGAGCGTCAAGGCCGTCGGCCAGGCGCTGGACATCTTCGAGGCCGCCTCCTACCCCGGTGTCATCTCCTCGCACAGCTGGATGGACCTCAACTGGACCGAGCGCGTCTACTCGCTCGGCGGTTTCGTGGCCCAGTACATGCACGGCTCCGAGGGGTTCGCCGCGGAGGCCGAGCGGACCGACGCGCTGCGCGACAAGTACGACGTGGGCTACGGCTTCGGCACCGACTTCAACGGCATCGGCGACCACCCCGCCCCGCGCGGCGCCGACGCCACGAACAAGGTCACGTACCCCTTCAAGAGCGTCGACGGTGGCTCCGTCATCGACAAGCAGACCACCGGTTCACGCACCTTCGACCTCAACACCGACGGCGCCGCCCATGTCGGACTGGTCCCCGACTGGGTCGAGGACATCCGGCTCGTCGGCGGCCAGGACGTGGTGAACGACCTGTTCCGCGGCGCCGAGACCTACCTCGGCACCTGGGGCGCGACCGAGCGGCACCAGGCCTCGGTCAATCTCGCCAAGGGGGCGTCCGCGACGGCCAGTTCGTCCGAGTCCAACCCCTTCACCAGCTACCAGCCCGGCCGTGCCGTCGACGGGGACGGTAACTCGCGCTGGGCCAGTGACTGGAGCGACGACCAGTGGTGGCAGGTCGACCTGGGCTCCACCCACCTGGTCAGCCGGGTCACTCTCGACTGGGAGCGCGCGTACGGGAAGTCGTACGCCGTCGAACTCTCCACGGACGGCACCACCTGGCGGACCGCCTGGTCCACCACCTCGGGAGACGGCGGCCTGGACACCGCCCGCTTCACCGGTACCCCGGCCCGCTACGTGCGGGTGCACGGCCTCGACCGCGGCACCGACTGGGGATACTCGCTCTACGAAGTGGGCGTCCACAGCGCCTGAGTCACCTCACCCCACCCGAGGACACACATGGCACGCATGCCGTCGGCCGAGCGCCGCGGACAGCTGACGGCAGCGGCGATCAGGGCGATGGCCCGGGACGGCGTCGCGAAGACGACGACCCGGTCCATCGCCGCCGAGGCCGGCGTGTCCCTGAGCGTCTTCCACTACTGCTTCGACTCCAAGCAGGCCCTGGTCGAGTCCGTCATCACCACCCTCACCGACGACTCGGTGCGGGTGGTGAAGCAGGCGCTGAGCCCCAGGGCCACGCTCGTGGAAACCGTCCGGGCAGGCTTCCAGGCGTACTGGGACCACGTCCGCGCCCACCCCGACGCCCACATGCTCACCTACGAACTCACCCAGTACGCCCTGCGCGAGCCGGGGTTCGAGCATCTGGCCCGCAGGCAGTACGAGCTGTACGGCGCCGCCTACGCCGAGCTCATCGACCAGTTGCGCGGCGAGATGGACCTCCGACTGGCCGTACCCGTCTCGGTGTTGGCCCGCTATCTGGCCGCCATGACCGACGGCCTGACCCTCAACTACCTTGTGCTCGGCGACGAGTCGGCCTGGGCCGACATCCTCGACACCGTCACCGCGCACATTGCGGGCCTGGTGCAGGACGGGGCCCGCCGCCCCTGACCCGCGGGGTCGTCAGGCGCCCGCCGTGCGCAGCCAGGCACCGACGGCGTTCAGAGCGCCCGCACCGGAGTCGGACACCACGTCGTTCGCCAGGTCGGCGATGGAGATCGCCCTGAGCGCCTCGCGGCGAGCGGTTTCGGCGGTGGCCATGGCACGGGAGATCGGGCAGGGCTTGGTGCAGGCCTCGGCCGGGGTGGCCATCGGACCGCGCCGGCGGATCTCCGTGCAGACGAAGGCGGGGCTCGGGCCGTCCACGGCGTCGACCACGTCGAGGACCGTGATCAGTTCCGGGGACCGGGTGAGTGCGTAGCCCCCCGACTTGCCCTGCGTCGAGTGGACGAGTCCGGCCCGGGAGAGGGCCTGGAGCTGCTTGGCGAGATAGGTGGGGGAGACGTCGTGCAGCTCGGCCAGGCGCGCGGCCGGCACCGGCTCGTGCACCGATGTCAGCACGACACAGCAGTGCAGCGCCCATTCGACCCCACCCGACATTTTCACGCTGATCACCTTACCCACCTGCTTGACTCGGACACTTATTGTCCGAGTATAGTTCCGGATAGAAAATGTCCGAGTATGGAGAAGGGAGCGGTCATGAAGATCGCGGTTGTCGGTGGTACGGGCCTGATCGGCTCGCAGGTGGTCAGCCGGCTGAACGAGCAGGGCCACGAGGCGACGCCGCACGCCCTGTCGACGGGTGTGGACGTCATCACGGGCGCGGGCGTCGACGAAGCGCTCGCCGGTGCGGACGTCGTCGTCAACCTGACGAACTCGCCGACCTTCGACGAGGCCTCGCCGGCGTTCTTCCAGACGTCGATGGACAACCTGCTGGAGGCCGCCCGCAAGGCCGGCGTCGGACACGCGGTGATCCTGTCCATCGTGGGCGTCGACCAGGTGCCCGAGCTGGACTACTACCGCGCCAAGGTCCTCCAGGAGGACCTGCTCAGGGCCGGCCGCGTGCCGTACTCCATCGTCCGCGCCACCCAGTTCATGGAGTTCATGGGCGCGGTCATGTCCTGGACCTCGGACGACGACACCGTCCGGCTGCCCAGCACGCCCATCCAGCCCATCGCCGCCGCGGACGTCGCCGCCACGGTCGCCGAGGTCGCCGCGGGAGCACCCGTGGGCGACATCGTGAACGTCGGAGGCCCCGATGTCTTCACCCTCGACGAGGTCGGCCGCATCACCCTCGCGGCCAAGGGGGACCCGCGCGAGGTCGTCGTCGACGAGAGCGCCGGCATGTTCGGCGTCATCAAGGGTGACGTCCTGACCGCGCCGAGCGACGCCCGCATCGCCCCGACCCACTACCGGGACTGGCTGGCGTCCTGAGCGGACGACCGCAGGGGGCGACGCGAGCCGATCACCTCAGCCGTCGTCGCCCGCCACCCCTCCCGTCGGGACGGCGGACGCGGCCTGGGCGCGCGGGAACTCGAACCAGACGATCTTGCCGGTGTTCAAACGGGTCGCGCCCCAGCGCCTGGCGAGCCGGTTCACCAGATACAGGCCGCGTCCGTTCTCGTCGGTGGTTCCCGCCTGCCGCAGCCGTGGCAGCTGCGGCACGTCGTCGCCGACCTCGCAGCGCAGTACATCGGTGCGCAGCAGCCGCAGGGTGATGGGGCGAGTGGTGTACCGGACGGCGTTCGTGACGACCTCGCTGACCAGCAGTTCGACGGAGTCGCTGAGTTCCTCCATGCCCCAGCGGGCGAGGGTGCGGCGGGTGAGCCGGCGGGCGCGGGCGGGGGCCGTGTTCTCGGGTTCGAGGAGCCAGTAGGCCACGTCGCTCGCGGCGATGCCGTCGAAGCGGGCGGCGAGCATCGCGATGTCGTCGTCCCGGTCCCCGGCGCCGGGCATGGTGAGGGCCTCGTCGCACAGGGCTTCGAGGGACGGCGGATCGTCCGGGCCGGTCGCCCGCGCCGCCGCGCTCAGCTTCTCGCGCAGCTGCTCGATCCCGGTGACCACGTCCCGCAGCCGGGACTCGACAAGGCCGTCGGTGTAGAAGAGCAGGGTCGCTCCGGCGGGCGCCTCCAGCTCCACGGTCTCGAAGTCGACGCCGCCGACGCCGATCGGGGCGCCTGGCGGGACCTGCAACACCTCGGTGTGGCCGTCGGGGTGGAGCAACAGGGGCGGCGGATGGCCCGCGTTGGCGATCGTGAGGCGGTGCGAGATGGGGTCGTAGACCGCGTAGAGGCAGGTGGCCATGCGGTCGGTGCCCATCCGCTGGGTCTGCTCGTTCAGGTGGTGCAGGATCTCCTGCGGGGGCAGATCGAGGCCCGCGAGAGTCTGCACGGTGGTGCGCAGCTGGCCCATCACCGCCGCCGAGGTCATCGAATGCCCCATGACGTCACCGATCACGAGCGCGATGCGGCTGCCGGGCAGCGGGATCGCGTCGTACCAGTCGCCGCCGACCCGTGCCGTCTCGGCCGCGGGGAGGTAGCGGAAGGCGAGGCGTACACCGGCGCTGGTCGGCAGGGTCTGCGGCAGCATCGTGCGCTGCAGCTCGTCGGCGATGAACGCCTCGCGGCCGTAGAGCACGGCCTTGTCGATGGCGAGGGCGGTGTGAGTGGCGAGCTGGGCCGCGACCAGGAGGTCGTCGTGCTCGTAGGAGGGCTGCTCGGCGCCGCGTACGAAGAGCGCGGCGCCCGTCACCCGGCGTCGGCCGCGCAGCGGCGCGAGGATCGCGCGCTGTCCTTCGGGTACGGGGAACTCGTCGCCGTCGCCGAGGAGTTCGGGCAGTGCGGCATGGGCCGCGGGCGTGTCGGTGAAGACGGGACGTACCGCGCGCAGCACCTCGGCGAGCGGACCGCCGGGCGCCACCGGACCGCGATGGGTACCGCGCAGCAGGGGAGAGGCGGGGGCCGACACGGAGACGGACATCGCCGCCTCCGCCGCGATCTTCTCCTGGGTGGCGCTCTCGGCGCGGTGCAGCCGCAGCACCAGGTTGTCGGGCGGGCGTTCGTCGCCGACGGGCATGGGGTCGCGCAGATAGACCAGGACCGAGTCGCAGAAGGCCGGCACGGTGGCCCGCACCAGCCCCGTCACGATCTCCTCCAGATCGAGGCCACGCGCGATCCGCCGGGTCGCCGAGCCCACGAAGCGCAGCCGCTCGTCCGTACGACGGGGAGCCGCGGAGGCGGACTGGCGGGGCAGGGGCTGCTGGAGGGCGGCCATGGGCGAGTCGACGTCGGTGAGCGGAGCGAGTACATCCGCGACCGCGCCCTCGGGGGTACGGGCGATCTGGGTCATGTTCGTCTCGTCCGGGGTCAGCGGCTCGGCCCGAGCGGCGGATGCCTCCATCGGCGTACGCGGATCCGGGTCGTGAGCGGACGAGAACGTCACGGGGTTGCGCTCCGGGTCGGGAACCGGCGTGTACGTCCCGGGTTCCTCGCCGCGTGCCGTGCCGTGGACGGCGCGCACCTCGGCGGGCGTGTCAGCCACGATTCCCTCCCTCCTCGTCCTCCACGACTCCGAGCTCGCATAACTCGCCGCGCGGCGGCTCCATCCTGTGTCCGGCCCGCGCCGGACGAGTCTGCACGCTCGACGGCGTCATGCCCATCTCCCGTCGGCGTGAGACGTCCTTGATCCGGATCGTGATCGTCCCGTCTCGTACCGGCGCCACCCCATCGTGTCGGCCCAGGCCGAACGGTACCCCGGGTCCCTGGGGGCGCGGCGGCTCGGGGCCCGCGGCCGGGGACGCGGGGGATCGAAGACGTCGACACTCACTCCGGCCCGCCCCTTCCCGCCCGCTCGGGCGCACTGTCCTGGTGAGCCCGCGCCTCCTCTGCCACCGGCACGCTACCCCCGCGCCGCCCCATTTCGGCCAGCACAGCCGACATTGTCTTGCGCGGGGCATGCTCGCGCAGACATACGGGGAAAGCCAGGACCACCTCTCACCGAACAGGTCATGATCGGCGACGAGTTCGGCCGCACCCCGAAGGCCCCGTCCGACCGGCGGCACTCACTGCCCCAACCGGTCCCGACCGTTCTCAACCGGTCTTATCCGGCCAGCAGCTTCAGCCTTCGGCGATGCCACACCACGGGATTGCGCTCGTCGTCGGTCATCATCGCCAGGACGCGCAGCACGATGATGTCGTGATCGCCCGCCGGATAGGTGTGCTCGATCGCGCACTCCAGCAGGATCGGAGCGCCCTCCAGGAAGATCGCGCCGGAGGCGGCCTCCGTCGTGCCGAGGCCGACGAAGCGGCTCTCCTTGCTGCGGGAGGCGAGTTGGCGGGCCTTGTCGCTGTGTTCCTCACCGAGGACGGAGACACCGATCGCCGCCGCGCCCGACAGCTCCGGCCAGGTCGTCGAGCTGTGCTGGACGGCGAACGAGACCATGGGCGGCCGGTGGGAGACGCCGACGGCGAAGGAGGAGACGATCATGACGGTCGGTTCGTCGTGGACGCGGGCCGCGAGGGCGGCGACCCCGGCCGGGAAACCGGAGAACGCCCTGGTGACGTCGTCGGGATCGGAGGTGAAACCCTCCAGTGCCGTCATCGGGGCGACCTGGCCCGCGCGAGGTCGAGCACGGTCCTGCCCCACCGCTCCAGCCAGCGGGCGAGCGAGTCGTCCGTCGTGTACGTGGAGTCGAGCTGATAGAGACCCTGCGCGGGACAGACCGCACCGAGTTCGACGAGCACCGGTTTGAGGGTGAGCTCGGGGGCCAGCGCGTGTGCGGGGCCCGCGCCGAGCATGAGCGGCAGCCCCACCTGTCCGGCGAGTCCCGTCGCCGTGGGGAACTGGTCGAGGAAGACCTTGAGCAACCCGCTGTAGGTCCCCTTGAACGTGGGCGAGGCCGCGATCACGACGTCCGCGGCCCGCACCCGCTCGACGGCCGCGGCGACACCCGGGTCGCCCCAGCCGAGCAGACCGGCGCCGAGCGAACCGACTTCGAGGACCTCACAGTCCAGTCCGAGTGCCTCGGCGAGGCGTTCGGCGGCATCGCGGGTGCGCGAGGCGGCCTTCGGATTTCCGACGACGGCGACAGCCTTCATCAGGCGACTCCTGTGGGTAGCCGGGGCCCCGCGGCGGCTGCCGCACGGGAGGTGGCCCCGGGGTGGTCGACTCGGAGGAGCAGGGCGGCGAGGAGACAGACAAGACCGACGGCGGCCAGTCCGCCTAGGGCGGCCGTATAACCGAAACCGCTCAGCAGCACGGCACAGACCGCACTGCCCAGGACCGCGCCGAGTTGCTTCACCGCATTGAAGGTGCCCGACGCCGCCCCGACCAGATCCGGTGCGACCGAGGTCACCGCCGCGATCGACAGGGGCGACCAGACGAACGAGTTGGCCACCCCGTACACGGCGAAGACAGCGGTCAGCGCGGCGATCGGCGCATTCGTCGCGACGAGCACCGCCGACGCCCCGATGGACAGCACGAGCGCGGACGACCCGACGAGGGCGACGGCACGCGCACCGACTCCGTTGTTCAGCCGGGCCGAGACCGGGGCCCCGAGCACACACACCACGCCCATCGGTACGAGGGTGAGCGCGGCGGCGCCGGGAGCGAGAGCGCGGTCCCGCTGGAGGTAGAGCATCAGCGGGATCATCGCCGAGCCCGAGCAGAAGGCCGCGGCGGCACCTCCCCAGGCCGCGGTGACGAACCCCCGGCTGCGCAGCAGGCCGATCGGTACGAGTGCCCGTGTCCCGTGTCCTCGCTGCAACCGGACGACGGCCGCGACGAGCAGTGCGCCGGTGACGGCGAGCAGCCACCGGGGGACACCCCACACGTCGGCGCTCGTGGCGTCTGTGCCCTGGACGCCGAGGACGAGCGCGCCGAGGCCGGCCGCGTTCGCGCAGATCGCCCAGATCGGGATGGCCGCCCGCTGACGGGGGAGGACCGGGACGAAGACGGCCACGGCGATCAGTACGGCGACACCGACCGGGACGTTGACCCAGAACACCGCGGGCCAGCCGCCCATGCCGACGAGCAGCCCGCCGAGCAGAGGTCCCGCGGCCACCGCCGCGCCGCCGGCCGCGCCCCACACGCCCAGCGCGACAGCGAGCCGCGGGGGCCGGAACAGGGCCTTGATGATGGTCAGGCACTGCGGTGTCATCAGGGCGGCGCCGAGCCCCTGCGCCAGACGCCAGCCGATGAGGGCCTCGACGGTGGTGGCCAGCGCGCACAGCAGCGACCCCAGCGTGAAGATCGCGAGCCCGATCAGATGGACGCGCCGGTGACCGTATCGGTCCCCCAGCCGGCCCGCGATGAGCAGGGGAACGGCGTAGGCGATGAGATAGCCGCTGTTGACCCACAGCGCGAGGGTCTCGCTGGTGTGCAGGCCGGTGACGAGGGCGGGCAGCGCGACCGAGGTGACCGTGCTGTCCAGCAGCAGCATGAAGAACCCCGCGCACAGGCTGGTGAGGGCGAGCCAGTGGCGGCGCTCGCTTCCCGCGGTCATCTCACCTCACCAGGTTCTCGCGCAGCGTGGCACCCGGACAGCGGGGCGCGAGCGCGCCGCGCCGGCGCAGCTCGGGCAGCAGCAGCTCGCCGACCTCGGCGAAGCCGGAGGGCATGGCCGACGGACAGGAGAACATGTAGCCGCCGAGCGATCCGGTCGCGGCGAAGTTCTCCTCCAACGCGTCGGCCACGGAGGCCGCGTCACCGACCAGACTGTGATCGAGACCCGTGGCGCGACTGCGGCCGTGCGCGAAGAACTCGTCGCGGCTCATCGTGTACTCCTCCCCGAACTCCGCGACGAGCGAACCGAGAAGACCCGCGGGACTCGCGTTGGCCGCGACCAACTCGTCCCGCAACTCCGCCAGTCGGAACGAACTCGGCAGCGTCGACAGGTCATAGCCCATGTTGTGCGACAGATAGGTGGCGACGGCCTCCTCGTGCCAGAACTCGTGCACCGCGTCGCGCCGCTCCCGCGCCTCGGCCGCCGTACGGCCCACGACGACCTGGGTCGCCCACAGGATGCCCACCCGGGCCGGATCGCGTCCCTCCGCCAGCAGCGCCTCGTCGAGCAGCTTGCGGTGGCGCTGCTGGGAGCCGAGGTTGCCTCCGAAGCCGAAGATGAGATCCGCGAACCGGGCCGAAGCGGCAATGCCGCGCGGCGAGTTGCCCGCTTGGACGATGAGCGGGTGGTGCTGCGGGCTGGGCACCGACGCGAGCGGACCGCGCACGGTGAAGAAGCGCCCGTGGTGGTCGATGGGGTGCACCTTCGCGGGGTCGGCGAAGCGTCCCGTGGCACGGTCGCGCACGATGGCGTCGGGTGCCACGGAGTCCCACAGCGCACGGCACACGTCGATGAACTCCTCCATCCGCTCGTAGCGCAGATCGTGGTCCATCAGCTCACCGAAACCGTAGTTCGCCGCGTCCGCGCCACGCGTGGAGGCGACCACGTTGAACGCGATGCGCCCGCCCGACACATGGTCGAGCGAGTTCAACAGCCGGGCGACGTAGAACGGATGCATGAACGTCGAGGAGTACGTCAGCCCGAAGCCGATCCGCTCGGTCACGGTGGACATCGCGGCGATGACGGGCGCCATGTCGTGCCGCGGCCACTGGATACCCCATTCCACGGCCGGTTCGATACTGCCCCGCCAGGTACTGGGTATGCCACTGCCGTCACCGAAGAACAGCAGGTCCACACCGGCGCGTTCGGCGGTGCGCGCCAGCTCCATGTACATGCGTACGTCCGGGAAATCCAGCCCGACCCAGGAGCCCGGCCGGGCCCACGCGCCCTCGGTGTGGGTGAAGGAGAGGTCGTAGCCGATGTGCATGCCGGTCATCGCGCGGCCTTCTTCCACAGCTCGACGACCTCGTCCGCGTCGCTGAGCACGGCCACGTTGAGTCCCAGCTGGAACAGCGCGGCGGCGTTGACGTGGTGGTCGTAGGCGGCCGTCGTGTCCTGCGGTACGACCACGGGCCAGTCCAGTTGGACGGCGTCCTGCGCGGTCGCGTACACACAGCACTCGCTCGTCAGGCCCACGACGGTGAGCCAGTCGCAGCCGGCCGCGCGCAGCCGTGCGTCGAGATCGGTGCCGAGGAAGCCGCTGTAGGCGCGCTTGACGACGCGCAACTCACCCTTGGCGGGATGCATTTGATACCACTCGGCGCCGGGCGTTCCGATGCGGCACGGCTCGTCCGGGCTCATGGGCGCGTCGAAGTCGCCCTCTCGCAGCCAGTTGCTGGACCGCCACGGTCGTGCCGGGTCGCTGCCCAACTCGACCCACACCACCGGCACTTGCGCGCTCCGTGCGGCATCGACGAGATCGCCGATGCGGGCGACCGTCCGGTCGAGTGTCGCCAGGGTGGCCTCGGTCAGGCCGTACGCTCCCAGTCGGTCGGGGTCGGCGAAGTCCCGCTGCACGTCGACCACGACGAGCGCCGGCCTGCTCTCGGGCCGCGCGAGCCGGGCGAGTTGTCTGTCCCGCAGTTCGGACATCAGGCCGCCACCTCGTCGCGGGCCCGCAGCGCGGGCAGCACGGTCTCGCCGAACAGCAGCATGTCCTCGTCGTACTCCGGGAAGATCAGCATGAGTCCGTCGAGGTCGGCCTCCCGCACGATGTACTCGATGTGCTCGGTGACCGTACGGGCCGAACCCGCGACATACGGCGTCTGGAAGGCCGCCTCCCCGTCGGCGCCGTCCGCCCACGCCCGGGCCTGGTCCTCGGGTACGCCCCAGGTGTGCCGCATATGGGCGAGCGCCTCGCGGTCGACACCCACACCCCACTCCTTCACCTTCTTCACGGCCAGTTCGTCGGTGTCGTCCTGGACGACGGTGAGCATCGAGTACGTCCTGCACACACGGCCGTTGGCCTTCGCCCGGGCATGGACGTCCGCGGACAGCGACCGCATGTCGTCGAGGCTGTCGGCGGCGAGGAAGGCACCGTCGGCGTACCGGGCCTGGAAGCGGCGCGCGTCCTCGGACCGGCCCGCGCTGATGACGGTCGGCCGGGTCGCCGGATGCGGACGGGACTCGCAGTTCACGAGGTCGAAGTACGGGGTGCGCATCGTGACCGAGTCCTCGCTCCACAACCGGGTGACCGCCTCCGTCCACAGCTCCGTCATCCGGTACCGGTCCTCGTGGCTCAACTCCGGGTCCCACTCGCCGAATTGCTCGAACTCCCCGGCGTACGAGCCGTTCACGATGTTCATGCCCGCCCGGCCACCGGAGATGTCCTGGAGGGTGGTCAGCATCTTCGCCGCGAGGGCGGGATTGTGGATGTTGGCGTGCAGGGTCGCCCAGATCTTGACCCGGCTGGTCGCCTCGGCGAGCGCCGCCATCATCGTCATCGACTCCAGTGAGCGGCCCCAGTGGTCCGTACTGCCGCCGAAACCACGCCACTTGGCCATCGACATGACGAAGTCGAGCCCGATGCTCTCCGCGTGCAGGGCGGCACGCCTGTTGTACGCGTAGGTCGCCTCGGGATGCGGCGCGGTGGTGGACAGCATCCACCCGCCGTTCCCGATGGGAAGGAAGATTCCGTACTCTTTCGCGGGCACGTCACAGGCCTCTCTGCGGTTCTACGGTGCGGGCCAGACGAGCTTGTCGTCGGCGTAGATGTCCTTGACGAAGGAGCCGTCGAACCACCCCTGCGCCTTGGCGCCGGTCACGCTGCCCGGCACGATCTTGAACTGGTGCAGCATGTCGACGAGTTTCCCGACGTTGGCGGGGTCGATGCCGCCCAGCGGCTGTCCGGGCGTCGGGTTCTCCTTCACGACCTGCGTCTCGGTCTTCCAGATGGTCGCGTTGAGCTTCTTGTCGTAGGTCGGTCCCGACAACTTGGCCGCGTAGCCCACGCATTCGGTGATGTGCGCCTCGTCGGCGGAGCAGTACTCGTAGGCGTGCAGGGCGGCCCGCAGTACGTCCTCGACGGCGTGCGGGTGCGCCTTGGCGAACGCCGGGTTCACCGCCATGGCACCGATCGAGCTCGGGATGCCGTAGTCCACCGGCTTCCACACGGTGACGTCCTTGCCGGCCGCCTTGAGCTGGTTGGGCTCGTTGGACACGAACCCGGTGAGCGCTTCGAGGCCGCCCTGCTTGCGGGGCAGTACGGAGGGGTCGTAGCCCTCCTTGACCAGCTTCAGCGAGTCCCACTTGACCCCGGCCTTGACCATCATCGCCTCGACGGTGGCGGGGACGTAGCCCTTGTGACCGACGACCTTGCCGTCGAGCTGGGTCAGATCGGTGATGTCCTTGTTGGTCATCAGGATGTCGAGACCGGCGTTCGAGTACGACGAGATGCCCTTGATGTCGATCCCGTTGGCCTGCGCCTGGATCAGATCCTGCTCGGAGATCGCGGACACCGTCGCCTGCCCGCCGGCCAGCAATTTGGTGTTCTGTGCGGTGTCCCCGGTACCGGGCTTGAGGTCGACGGTGAGGCAGAGGTCCTTGAAATAGCCCAACTTGGCGGCGGCGATGTATTCGAGGATCGAGACGGAGGACTGGAACTGGTACCCGGAGAGATACGTGATCTTCCCGGCGGCCTTGTTCTCGGCGCAGCGCTTCGCGGATATCGCGGACCCGGCCGCGCCGGCGGACGCGCTGTCGTCCGACCCGGAACCGCATCCTGCGACTCCGAGCACCAACACGGCGGTGACGAGGGATGATCTGGTGAGGTGATTGATGGGCATGGGTGACTCCAAAGTGGCGTTGATGCCGGGAAGTTGCTGAGGACAGGTCCGGACGAGCTTCCCGTCGGGCTCAGTTCGCGCTGTCGTGCCAGTGCAGAACACGTCGCTCGACGACGGTCACGACGAGCAGCAGCAGCACGCCCATCAGCGCGAGAACGAGGATCGACGCGTACACGACCGGTAGTTGGTTCATCGACGAGGCCACACTGATCGCCGTACCGAGACCACTCGTCGAACCCGACGCGGACATCTCCGCCACCACCGCCCCGATGATCGACAGCGGGAAGACGATGCGCAGCGCGGCGAACAGGAACGGCAACGCATGAGGAACACGTACGTGCCACAGCAACTCGACCCGGCTCGCGTCCATCGTCCGGTACACCTGCAACACCTGCTGCGGCACCGACCGCAACCCTGTGGCCGTGTTGATGAGAATCGGAAAGAAACAGATCAACCCGGTGATGATCAGCTTGGGCATGGGCCCGAACCCGAAGGCGACAACCAGCGCCGGCGCGATCGCCACCACCGGGGTCACATTGAGGACGACCGCGATCGGCATCACCGCCCGCCGAACCAGGGGAAGTTCACTCGTCAGCACCGCGAGAACGAACGCGGCGACGAACCCCATCCCCAGACCGGCCGTCGCCTCACCAAGCGTGACAAGGGCATTGTGAACGTAGTAGCTGAAATTGCCGGAGAGCGAACTGCCGACGTCGGACAACGGCGGCAGCAGATAGGGAAGTTGTTCGGCGCCCCAGTGCCAGAGCCCGCCGAGGAGCACCAGCATCACGACCAGGGGCAGCCAGACAGCCGGCCGGATCCACGCGATCCGGGACCGGGGGTGCCTGAGGCTGAAGCGGGACGGTTCAGCGGGTGGCTGCTCGATCTCGGCCGCCGCGGTGGCAGCGCGTTCGTCGGCTACGGTCATCTCCCTCACGCCCCCACTCACGCAGCTTCGCTGTGCCAGGCGCGCCGCAGCCGCTCTCGCACGAGGTCCTCGTACTCGTGGAACCGCCGTTCTCCGAAGAGCCGTTCACCGCGCGGCCGGGGCAGGTCGACGTCGATGCTCTCGACGATGCGACCGGGGCTCGGGGCCATCACGACGACCGTGTCGGAGAGCCGTACGGCCTCGGAGACGGAGTGGGTGACGAAGAGGACCGTCGTCCGCAATTCCTCCCACAGGTCGAGGAGTTGGTCCTGGAGGCTCTCGCGGGTGAACTCGTCGAGCGCCGAGAAGGGCTCGTCCATGACGAGGACGTCGGGCTGCAGACCGAACGCCCGCACGATCGCGGCGCGTTGGCGCATGCCGCCGGACAGCTGGGCCGGGAGCTTGTGCAGGGCGTCGCCGAGGCCGGCCTTGACGAGGAGTTCCCTCATGTCGGGGACGGCCGCAGTCTGTCGCTCGGCGAAGTCGGCTATGCGTTCCCGCCGCTTCCCCGCACCCCGGTTGATCTTCTGCGGCAGCGTGACGTTGCGCAGGACGGACAGCCACGGCAGAAGCGCGGGGCTCTGCGGCACCAGTCCGATCATCTTGGCCGCGCACGCCTGTGCCGGGGTCACGCCGTGCACCGACACCTCGCCGCGGTCCGGTTGTTCGAGTCCCGCGACGAGACGCAGCAACGTCGACTTTCCGCAGCCGCTGGGGCCGATGAGGCTGACGAAACGGCCCGACGGCACCGTGAGGTGAACGTCGTCGAGGGCCGTGGTCGCGGTGGACCCGAACCCGTAGACCCTTCGCACCGACCGCAGTTCGAGTGCTGGCGTACCAGTCACCTTCACGCTCCCATCCATGTCGCGGGCACGAGTGCCCGATCCTGGAAGTCGGAGAGCGTGCGTAGCGAGTGCGACTGACTGCCACGCGGAAATCCGCTTAGGTGCCCCCGACCGTAGGAAGATTGTGTTTCGGGACACCGCAGTTGTCTGTTACGCGCGTTTTACGTCTGGCCGCGACGGGGCTCGCAGTGGGGCGACGGCGCTGCCGTCGAACACGTAGATCTCGATCCCGAGGTCTGCCGCGGCCCGGGCCACCCACCCGCCGAGCGCCTGCACGATCAGCTCGGTGACCACCAGTACCGTGCGCTCGGCCGTCGGCACGGAGTCCCGCAGCCACAGCAGCTTGAACATGTCCGCCATGACCTTGTTGCGGTAGGCGGGCTTGTAGGCACCCTGGTTGCAGACCAGTTGGACGAGCACACGGCCCGTGGCGTCGATACCCTCCACCTCGACGCGGCTGCCGTCGGGGAGCATCAGCGGTGTCGGACGCAGCACGACACCGAGCCCGTCACCGAGGGCGAGCAGCATGCGGCGCTCTATGGACCCCTCGGCGAACCGGCTCCACTCGGTGGGGGAGTCGAGAACTTTCAGGCGCACGTCCCGGAGTCTAGGAATGGGCCGTTTCCGCGGTGTTTCGTGGTGCCCGTGCGAGTTCCGTGCCGCGGTCAGCCGTGCCGCAGCAGCCCGTGTGCCAGCAGCCGCGTCAAGGCCTCGACCGCCGCGTCGCCCTCCTCCTCGCTCGCGGCCTCGCTCTCGGCGGGTGTCGCGAGCTGGCAGAACCGCTCGATCATCGCCACGGCCGCGAGCGCGGTCAGCCGCGTGTCCCGGTCCGGGGTGGCGAGAGCGCGCGCCTCGGTCACGTGCGCGGTCCAGATGTCGACGTGCCGCGCCCGCATGTCCTCCCAGTGGGTGGCGAACTCCGCGCTGACCAGCGATGCCTCGTAGAGGGCGGTCATCTCGGCGCGGTGGGCGCGGTAGGTGTCCCAGTAGGCGCGCACGTGTCCGCGGATGTCCTCGACCCCGTCGAGCGCGTGCGGTCCGCCGGCCTGCTCGGTCACGCGCTCGCGCAGCGCCGCGGCGAAGTCGTCGACGACCGAGCGCAGCAGGTCGTCCTTGTCGGTGAAGTACCGGTAGAAGACACCGGCCGACTTGCCCGCCTCCGCCGTGATGTCGCCGATCTTCGTCGACAGGTATCCCTGGCGGGCGATCACCCGCAGAGCGGCGGCCTTGAGCTCGGCGGCCGAGCGCTCGCCCTTGGACGTCACGGGTGCGGGCATCGGCCCTCCGGCATTCTGGAGAACGGGCACTGTGGAGAAGGGGCACAGTGGAGAGGAGCAGCAAATGTGAATTCAGGTTCAGTTATAACACCTGACGCGCATCCGCCTGACGCCCATCCCGCCTGATCCCTGTCCGCCGCATGCCCTCCCGCCGTCTACCGCGCCCCCGTCAACACCTCCGCCGCCGCCACGCCGGAGGCCGCCGTGGCCCCGTGCGTGAAGATCTGCACCGCTCCACTCAGGCCGGTCCCCGGCAGGCCCATCTCCACCACGATCGCGTCGGGGCGCGCCGCGATGACGTCGGCGAGGGCGTCGGCCATCCAGGTGTGCCGGGAGACGTCCCGCACCACGACGACGAGGGGGCGGCCCGCGGCGGGCTCCAGCGCGCACGCCCTCAGGGTCGCCGGCTGGAGTTCCTGTCGCCGGACTCGGACGGCGGTCGTGCCGGGCAGGCGCTCACTGAGAGGGGCCGCCACGCCCCACGGGGTTTCCCTGCCGATGGCCAGGTTCGCGGTGGGGGCGAATTCCACGACGTGCGGGGCGGCGGCGAGCGGCAGGGCCGCGGTGACCGCTCCCGTCAGCCGGATGGCACGGCGCGCGGCGGCGAAGCCGATGTCCCCACCGGTCGTGCCGCCGCCGTCGGCATGGGCCAGGCCCGCCGACCAGGTGGCGAACTCCCGCACCCGCGCGGCGGCTTGCTCCAGCCGCTCCCGGGTGAGGCTCCCGTCGGCCACGGCGTCCTCAAGAGCGCCGGCGAGCCGGCCGACCATCGACTCCTCGGCGTTCTCACCGCCGACACAGACCGCGTCGGCACCGGCCGCGACCGCTCGCACGGTCGCGCCCTCGATACCGAACCGGTCGGCGACGGCGCCCATTTCGATGGCGTCCGTGACGATCAGGCCGTCGAAGCCGAGCTCGTCGCGGAGCAGGTCACCCAGGATGCGCGGGCTGAGCGTGGCGGGCAGGTCGGGATCGTACGCGGGCACCAGGAGGTGTCCGCTCATCACCGCGCGCACGCCCGCGTCCAGGGCGGCCCGGAACGGAGGCAGCGCCTTGGCGGCGATCTCGTCGCGGTCGGCGCCGTAGACGGGCAGGCCGTGGTGGGAGTCGACGGCCACGTCGCCGTGGCCGGGGAAGTGCTTGGCGCAGGCGGCGACTCCGCCCGACTGCAGGCCCCGGATCCAGGCGGCGGTGTGGCGGGAGACGACCTTGGGATCCGCCCCGAAGGACCTGACCCCGATGATCGGGTTGTCCGGGTTGGAGTTGACGTCCGCGCTGGGCGCGTAGTCCAGACTCACGCCGACGGCGCGCAGTTGGCGGCCGAGGTCGGAGGCGACGGACTCGGTCAGCTCGGTGTCGTCGACGGTGCCGAGCGCGAGGTTGCCCGGACGGGTGGACCCGGTGGCGGACTCGATCCGGGTGACGTCACCGGCCTCCTCGTCGATCGCGATGATCAACTCGGGGTTCTCCGCGCGTAGTTGTGCGGTGAGCAGGGCGACCTGGTCCAGCGAGACGATGTTGCGGGAGAAGAGGACGACGGACGCCAGCCCGTCCCCGATCTCGCGCAGTACCCAGTCGGGGGCCTCGGTGCCCACGAACCCCGGTTGCAGGACGGAGAGCGCCAGCCGTCGCAACTCCGTACTGTGCTTGCTGGAGACCATCGAGTGTGCTCGCCTTCCGGGTGGTCAACTTGGTACAGACCAATCTGCGCCAAGGCTAGCGGCTCATGTCAAGAGGGAGCCGGGTCGCACCCCGAGTGCCCGCCGCGGCTGCGGTTCCGACCTGCGGCAGGCCCTTCGTCCGCTCCGCCCCGTGCCCTTTCAAGTGCGCATGGATATCGACGAATTGATGGCGACACGCGCTCAACGGGCATGTTTGACACGGCGAGATGGTCTAGTCCAAATTGGTGGCACGCGAGTTCGAAGTGTGGCTGGTGCGGCGCGTGGTGCAGCAACCCTGTAGGCCGCCCGCCCTCCTTCGGGCCGTGCGGCAGCGCGCTGTTCGCCAGGCGCCGTCGCACGGCACCGGTACGCGTCCGGATGCAGGTGTCAGGTGTGCAGACCGCCGCATGCCCGCATTCCTGTGCCGCGGCCGGCACCTCGCACAAGCGGTGGCCTCCGGCCGGTGGCCACCGGTAAGAGATCGAGGTCTGGAACACTGCATGCCCACGCCTGACCGTTATCTCCACCGTGCCGCTTCGCCCGTCCCCTACTTCAGCCCGGACGGCGAGATCTACCTCGCACAGACCGCCCTGCGCGACCTGAAGAAGACCGTTCCCCTGCGCGTGCTGTCCGAGGAGGACTTCGCCTCCTGGCAGAACTACGGCTACGTCGTCGTGAAGCAGGCGATCCCCGCGTCATCGGCCCGCCAACTCGTGGATTTCGCCTGGGACTTCCAGGGGCTGGACCCCGAGCGTCCGGACACCTGGTACGAGGAGCGGGAGTACCGCTCCGACCTCGACCGTGACCTGCACATCTACGGGTTCGTCGAGGCGTACCACCACCAGCTCATCTGGGACAGCCGCATGACCCGGCGGGTCTACGACGCGTTCGTGGACGTCTGGGACTGCGAAGAGCTCTGGGTCACCCTGGACCGGCTCAACCTGAACCCGCCCAACGTCAAGAACCGCTCCCGGGCGCTGATCCCGAGCACCGAGGAGGGGTTCGACATCGAGCTCCACTGGGACGTCGACACCACGCTCGGCGTCCCGCCGCAGCGCGTCCAGGGGATCATCGCCCTCAACGACACCACCGCGGAACTCGGCGGCTTCCAGTGCTGCCCCGAGCTGTTCCACCGCTTCGACCGCTGGAAGGCGCTCCAGCCGGACGGCCGCGACCCGATCCGCCCGCGGATCGACCGCGCCGAATATCCGGTGGTGCGGCCCGAGTTGGAGGCCGGCGACCTGCTGATCTTCAACGGCATGCTGGCCCACGGAGTGGCCCCCAACACCTCGAAGGACGGCGTGCGGGCGGCCCAGTACCTGTCGATGATGCCGGCGCTGGAGACCCACCAGACGCTGCGGCGTTCCCGGGTCGACTCCTGGCGCACGCTCAGCACCCCGGAGTGGAACGCGACGCTGCTGGGCGACGCCCGCAAGCACGAGTCGCTGCGGTACGGCAGGGCCACCCTCGACGAACTGGGCGCCAAGCTCCTGGGCCTCGCGTCCTGGAGCGGCGTCGATCTGGACGACTCGGTCGGAGAAGCCGCATGCGCCGAATATGTCTGACCCTGCCCACCAACCGGCCCTGCTCGGCGACGATCGAGGCCATCGCCGATGAAGCCGCCTACGCCGTCGAGCACTTCGACACCGAAGTGCACCTGCTGATTCTCGACTCCTGCGACGCGCCCGCGTACGCGGAGCACGCCGAGACGGTGCGCCGACTCCCGCACGATCCGCGGATCGTCGTCCACCACCTCGACGAGGAGCACCAACGCGCCTTCCTCCAGCGGACGATCGGCCGGGCCGCGGCCACGAAGCCGGACCTGCTCCTGGAGTTGATGCTCCCCGCGAAACTCTCCTACGGCGCCTGCACCAACCGGGCGTTCCTGATCGCCGCCGCGCTCGGCTGCGAGTCCGTGCACCGCAGGGACTCCGACAGCCGCTACCAGACCCTGAACGGCGAGACCCTTTTCCCCGTCCACCACGAACTCACCTCGCTCGGCCGCCGCGCGGCCGACACGACCGCCGACGTCACCGAGAACATGCTGGCCGAGCGGCACGCAGACAAGACGGTCTCGATGGTGGCCGCCTCCTTCATCGGTGAACTCTCGGTCGACATCGGCGAGATCCTCGACTTCGACCCCGCCGTCTACCACGACATGGTCAGCCTGTGGGCGCCCATGGACTGGTCGGGCGAACAGAAGAAGCAGCTGGTCGAGGAGTCCTTCCGGGGAGCGGGCACCGACCCCTTCGTCCAGGACCACTCGACCCTCGCCCTGGTCGACCCGATGCGCGTCGACATGTGCAACATCAGTTTCCACGGGGTGCACGAACGCGTGCCGCTGCCACCGGCGACGGACACCATCGGCAGCGACTACTTCCTCATCCACCTGGTCCACGACGCGGCCCTGCCCGGAGTGCTGCACAACCGGCACATCGTCAACTTCTACACGGGCGAACGCCGGACCGACGCCGGTTTCACCGCGTACCAGATGCGCTTCGTCAAATTCCTGCTGTCGATGCTCTACTTCAACGTCGTCTACGACCGAATGGCGCAGTCGGGAGCGGAGTTGGTCGACGAGCACGGGCAGGTACGCGCGGCCCCGATCGCCCGGCTGGCCAGGGAGAGCGCCCTGCTCGACCGGACCGAGAACGTGCGCCGGCTGGACGCCCTCGATGTCTCCTACCGGCGACTCGGCGGCAGATACGCGGAGTTCGCCGACCTCCTGGCGGCACGCCGTGAACGCCTCCTCGACGAGGCGCGCGGCGACATCGAGGACTTCGCCCTCCTGACCGAGTCCTGGGAAGCGCTCGTGGAGGCCGCCCGGCACACCCCGGTCCGGACTCCGACGGAGCGGCGGGCGTGAGCGCGACGCAGGTTCAGGAGTCCGCCGCCCTCCGTGCCGCGCTCGTGGCGGCCACCGAGGACCGGATCGTCTTCGACCTCGGCGGAATCGCGGAACGCTACGAGACGCTCCGCCGTGAACTGCCCGATGTGCTCGTCCGGTTCGCCCTCAAGGCCTGTCCGGTCGACGAAGTGATCGCGTGCCTGGCCCAGCTGGGCGCCGGCGCCGACGGGGCCAGCCCACGCGAACTGGAGCAGGCGCTGCGGGCGGGCGTGCCGGTCGAGCGCGTGCACTACGGCAACACCGTCAAGTCCGACCGGGACATCGCCGAAGCCCACCGCCTCGGCGTCGACACCTTCGCGACCGACAGCGTCGAGGATGTGGCGGCGATCGCCCAACACGCCCCCGGGGCACGGGTGTTCTGCCGTCTGGCGACCACCGGCGAAGGCGCCCTGTGGGGCCTGACCGGCAAGTTCGGCTGCTCGCCCGCCGACGCGGTACGCGTACTGGAGACAGCACGCGAAGCGGGCCTCGCACCGGCCGGCCTGTCCGTCCACGTGGGCTCCCAGCAGATGACGGCGGACGCCTGGCACAGCGCCCTCGAAGACCTCGCCGACGTCCTCGCGGAGCTGGGCCGGCGCGGGATCGTCCTGGACCACGTCAACCTCGGCGGCGGCCTCCCGGCGCTCGGCTACCAGGACCGGTACGGCACACCGCTCGAACCGCCGATCGACAAGATCTTCGCGGTCATCCGTGAGGGCATGCGCCACCTCAAGGAGGTCCACGGCGAGCATCTCCGGTTCGTCATGGAGCCGGGACGTCATCTCGTCGCCGACCACGGAGCCATCCGGGCCCGGGTGACCCGACTGGCCGAGCGGCGCGGACCGGACGGCGAACCCCAGTACTGGCTCTACCTCAGCTGCGGGAAGTTCAACGGCCTGTACGAGATGGACGCCGTGCAGTACCGGCTGCACTTCCCCACGCACCCCGACCCCACCCACGTGCTCGCCGTCGTCGCGGGCCCCACCTGCGACAGCGACGACGCCTACCCCAGCGACCAGGGACTCGTCCGCGTCCCCAAGGAGCTGGCGTCGGGGGATCCGGTCTGGGTGCTGTCCAGCGGTGCCTACGCCATGAGTTACATGACCCAGGGCTTCAACGGGTTCGACCCCCTGCCGTACACCGTGACGAACGAGAGGCGCCCATGAGCGACCTCGTACGCATCCGCCCCATCGCGGAGACCGACTGGGACGCCATCGTGGAGATGGAGGCCCGCGCCTACGACGAACTCGGCCTGACGGAGGGCCGCGAGGTGCTGCGCTCCCGAGCCGACGCCTCACCCGATCTGTGCTTCGTGCTGAACGTCGGCGCCCGCCCGGCCGGTTACCTGCTGGCGCTGCCCTACCCGGCCTTCCACTATCCCGACCTGGAACACACCCAGCCGGCGGCGGCCGCGGCGGCCTCGTCGTCGGACAACGTCCACCTGCACGACATCGTTATCACCGAGGGCCTCCGGGGCAGAGGGCTGGCCCAGCGTCTCCTGCACCACCTCGCCTCGACGGTCCGCGCGCGGGGCTACGAGCGGATCTCGCTGGTAGCCGTGGGCTGCAGCCGGACGTTCTGGTCGGCACGCGGATTCACCGCACACCCCCGGGTCCGGCCCAGCGGCTACGGCACGGGCGCCGTCTACATGTCCAAGGCGGTGCGGGCCGACCGCGCCGCGACGCCCGAGCCGGCCGACGTCCCGCCGCGCGGTCCGTTCGCCCCGACGAAGCGAGCTGATGCGCGTGTTCCGTGTCCATGACCCCTTCGTGCGCAGCCAGTTGGCCATCGCCGCACTGTTCTGCGCCCTCGGTTTCCAGTACGCCACCTGGGCCTCGCGGATCCCCGCCATCAAGGCGGACCTCGGACTGACCCCGGCCGAGGTGGGCGTCCTGCTGATGGCGGCCGGAGTCGGCGCGGTGGCGTCCTTCCCGCTGGTCCCGGTGCTCATGAGGAGGCTGGGTTCGGCACAGTTGGCGCTGCTGTCCACCGTCTGCCTGACCGTCGTGCTCCTGGGCCTGGCCGCGGCGCCCAACTACCCGGTCGCCCTGGTGGTCATGGGTGTCGACGGCGTCTTCGTGGGATGCCTGAACGTCGCCATGAACGCGCAGGGCGCCGCCCTGGAGGCACGGCACGAACGCAACACCATGGCCCGACTGCACGCGACGTTCAGCGGCGGTTCCCTGCTGGCGGCGCTGGTCGCCTCCGTCATGACCGCCGTGACCTCGTCGGTCGGGTTGCACTTCGGCGTCGCGGCCGTGCTCCTCGTCCTGCTCGCGGTCGCCGCCCGCCCCGGCCTGCTCGCCGACGACGAGCCGGCAACCGAGGAGAAGGAGAAGAAGAGCCGCGGCACATGGACCCTGCCGTCCCGGATGGTGATGTGGATGTGCGTCGCCATGGCGTTCGGCACCGTCACGGAGGGCGCCATGAACGACTGGTCCGCCCTCTACCTCAAGGATGTGGCCAAGGCGTCCGCGGAACTGGCGCCCCTGGGTATCGCCGTGGTCTCCGGAATGATGGTCCTCGCCCGCCTCTTCGCGGACGGCTGGCGCAGCCGCTGGGGGGACGGCCGGATCGTCCTGTCCGGAAGTGCGCTGGCCGCAGCGGGCCTGGCCTTCGCCCTGGTGAGCGGGGGAGTGGCGCCCGCCCTCATCGGCTTCGCCTGCGTCGGCCTGGGCGTCGCGGCCGTGACCCCGTGCATCTACGTGGCCGCGGCGAAACAGGGCTCGCAGGCCCTGGCCCTGGTCGCCGCGATGGGCACGACGGGCCTGCTCGCCGGGCCGCCGTTCATCGGCTTCGTGGCGAACGCCAGCAGCCTGGTCGGGGGCCTGGCGGTCGTCGCGGCGGCCGCCGTCGTGGTGGCCCTGTGCAGCACGCAGATCCGCTGGACACCCGTGGTCGCCGACCGGACCCTCGCCGGCCAGTAGCGCACCAGCCGACCTGAGGTCGCCACCGGCCCCGCACCGAAGCCGACGGTGCGGGGCCGGTCGCGTCCAGGCCGGTGACGTAGCAGATAGTGTGGCTCTGCGGTGTTTGAGTCGCGCTTATATGTGTACGCGCCCAATATGGCCCACTCGAAGACAGAGACAGAACGAAAGTACCTGGCCCCGCCGACCGGTGACACTTCCTGGCTGACGGAACTGACCGGTGTGGGTGGCATCGCGTCGATCGGTGAGCAGGGCACGGACGAGCTGGACGCCGTCTACTACGACACCGCGGACCTGCGCCTGGTGGACGCGTCGGCCACGCTGCGACGCAGGACCGGCGGCTCCGACGCCGGATGGCACCTCAAACTTCCCCTGTCCGGCGACAGTCGGGAGGAGATCGAGGCCCCGCTGTCTGACTCGGTCCCCGACACCCTGCGCGACCTGTTCCTCTCCCGCACCCGAGGCGCGGAACCGACACCGGTCGTACGCATCCGTTCCACCCGCGTCACCCGCCACCTCGCCGACTCCGCCGGTACGGTCCTGGCGGAGCTGAGCGTCGACAAGGTCCGCGTCGAATCACTGCTCGCCGGGGCCCCGGGCGGACAGGTCTCCTGGACCGAGATGGAGGTCGAACTCGCCGAGGACACCGACCCCTCGCTCCTGGACGTCGTCGACAAGGCCCTCCGCAAGGCGGGCATCGAGCGCGCCGACAACCCGTCAAAGCTGGCCCGGGCCCTGGAGGAGACGGAAATCGGCGTGCCCCGCCGGTCGGACGCGCGTGTCGGCACCGTCGCTCCCGGGCGGGCCGGCGCGGAGATCCTCACGTACGTCGAGGAGCAGGTGCGCGCCCTGGTGGCGCTCGATCCGTCGGTACGCCGTGACGCTCCCGACTCGGTGCACAAGCTGCGGGTGACCTGCCGTCGACTCCGCAGCGACCTGCGCTCCTACCGGTCGGTGCTGAACCGCGAGGTCACCGACCCGATCCGTCGGGAACTCAAGTGGCTCGCCGGTGAGTTGGGGGCGGAACGCGACCAGGAAGTCCTCATGGAACGGCTCAGCTCGCGCATCGGCGCCCTGCCCCCGGAGTTGGTCCTGGGCCCGGTCGAGGCCCGGCTGCGGGCCTGGAACGTGGCGAACACCGCGCGGGCGCGTGAGCGCACCCTCGAAGCACTGCGCTCGCCGCGCTACCTGGCGCTGCTGGACTCCCTCGCCACGCTCGTCCACCAGCCTCCCTTGCGCGGGAAGGCCGGGGGCAAGCCGCGGAAGGTGCTGGGGAAGGGGATCCTCAAGGAGTACGAGCGCCTGGCCGACGAGGTGACGCACGCGCTGGAGCTCCCGCCCGGTAGGGAACGGGACACCGCCCTGCATCAGGCCCGCAAGGCGGCCAAGAAGACGCGGTACGCCACCGAGCCCGCGCGGGCCGCGCTGGGCAAGCCCGTCAAGCGGTTGGGCAGGCGGGTGAAGGCCGTGCAGAAGGTGCTCGGCGACCATCAGGACAGCGTCGTGGCGCGGGAGGCACTGCGGCACTTGGCTGTGGCGGCACACGCGGCGGCCGAACCCGGATTCACCTGGGGGCTGTTGTACGGGCAGGAGCAGGCGGTCGGTGAGGCGCGGGAGCGGGAACTGCCGCGGGCCTGGGCGGTCGCGTCCAAGCCCGGGTTGCGCAAGGCCCTCACTCGCTGAGATCGCGCGGGCTCCGGTCAGTGGATCGGGCGGCCTCGCGGAGGGCGCGTACCGCCGGCAGGTCGCGGTTGGCCGGCAGCCAGGCGAGGAACGACACCGAGTTGCCCAGTTCGGGAACGTCCACGTAGACGAGGCCCGGACGTGGATAGAGGCGCCGTGCCGCTGCCGGGAGGAAGGTGATGGCGCGGGCCTGCAGCACCGCGAGCACCATGGCCTCGGTGTCGCGGACGACCGGTCCGTAGCGCACCGGCGTACCGTCCGGGCGCGGATTGACGGTGAGGTGGTCCCACCACTGCCTGGGTACCTCGCGGGGCATGTCGACCACCACGCGGTCGGCGAGCTGGGCGAGGGTCAACTTCTCCTCGCCCGCGAGAGGATCGTCCGCCGGCAGGCACACCACCCTTGGTTCGACGGCCAGTTGACGGGACTGGAACCCCGACGGCAGCGGCCCGCGCAGGAAGGCCGCGTCGACCTCACCGTGGGCCAAGGCGTCGAACTGCTGGATGAAGTTGAGGTTGTGCACCTCGACCTCGAGATGCGGATGCTGCTCCCGCAGGCGCGAGAGGACGGCCGCGGCGTACGGCATCGCGGCCTCGGCGCCGAGTGAACCGACGCGGAGGGTCCCCCTGATCGCACCGGCGTGCGCGTCGGACACCTGCACCAGCCGTGCCATCGCTTCGACAACTGCCTTGGCCTCCACGGCGATTGCCCGCCCGGCGGGAGTCAGCCGAACCGTCCCGCCGCCGCGCTCGACCAGGGGCACCCCGAGGCGCTGCTCCAGCGCGCGAATCTGCTGACTGAACGCGGGCTGGGAGATGAACACCCGCGCCGCCGCCCGCCCGAAGTGCAGTTCCTCCGCCACGGCAAGGAGCAGCCGTAACTGGTGAACGCTCGGCTCTCGCATCACTCGGCACCTTCCCCCAGGGCCATAGAGACAACGTTATCGAACCATTGATCTTCTCCTCGGTTCCACCTCTACCCCGGCACAGGATCTCCAGCCAGCATGGCAGGCGAGGGCGGCGGCGGATCAGCGGTAGACGATCAACCGGCCGCCCAGGGACCCCGCTTCGGGGGGAGCGGGGACCACACGCGACGAGGACGGGGTTTCACTGATGCACACCACTGACGGGAACGGCTCGCCCGAGTCCGACTCCGGGGCCGGGTCCGATGTCCGCTGGATGCTGGCCTTCGACGCGTCGTGCCCGGCGTGCCGTGCCGTGTCCTCGATCGTGTTCAACGCCTGCGACGGACGCCTTGAGGTGGTCGCCCTCGGGCGCACCGACGTCCGCGCCTGGCGGGCGACGGCACTGGGCCCCGACGCACCCTTGGCTCCGACCCTGCTGAAGGTCTCCGGCACGGGTGGCGCAACCACTGCCTCCGGTGAGACCGTCCGGGCCTGGACGGGCCCGTCGATGACGCTCCACTTGATGCGCCGGCTGGGCCCCCGGGCCACGGTCCGCGTCCTGCGGGCGCTGGGCGAGGCACGCGAGGAGAACCGCGCCGCGACCGGTACGGGATCCAGCCGCGCACAGTTCCTGCGGGTCACCGGCGGGCTCGCGGTGGCCACGACCATCCTGTTCAGGGGCGGTACGCCCGCCTTCGCGGCCGACAAGGGCACCGAGGCCGCCGACGCGTGGGTGAAGGCGCACGCCGGACGCCTACCCACCACCTACTCCGACGTCACCGCCCTGCCACTGGCCCACCGCCGCGCCGTACACGCGGCACTGCCGGCGGCCGCCCGCAGCCGTCTGTGGGTCGAACACATCGACCGCTTCCGGGCAGCGCAGACCCACCTGACCTCTCGTCAGAACACGATCATCAAACGCGCCCGCACGGCAGCCGCGGACACCGCGACCTTCCAACGCCCCACGGCGGCACGCCCCCGACAGAGCGACCTGATCGAGTCCGCGAGCGCGGCCTTCGGCCCGGAGGGCGCGGCCCAACTGCTGGCCACGCTCGGCCCGTCGGAGGCGTTGGCCGAGGACTGCGGATGCAGCGTCTTCTCGGACGCGTGCATCTTCAGCGACTGCATCGGGGGCGGCTGCACGATCACCGACGGCGGGTGCGGGGAGTTCTGGATCTGGGACTGCGACGGGATCTGCCGCTGATCGCAGGACATGCGGGGGCCGCCCGTGCGGGCCCGCTCCTTCGCCTCGCCCTGGTCAGTTCCAGCCGACGACCTTGAAGTCCTTGTTCACGAAGACGTGGTGCGGCCAGTTGACGCTGATGTTGTGGACCTCGTACTCCCCGTCGCTCAGCAGCACCACGCGGTCGTTGACGCCACCGGGGACGACGGCCTGGGCGGCCTTCACCGCCTTGTCGGCCACCGTTCCGCTGACGATCGTGCCCTCACCCTCGGTGTAGTCCGGGATACGGCCGACCGACTTGTCGGGTGACGGTGTGCCCTGCTGGAAGGGGATCACCCCGGCCGCCTCGGCGGCCGCCGCTCCGCCGTCGCCGTGCGGCTGCACGGTGACCTGGGTCGCCTCGATGGTCGCGCTGTCGACCGTGCCCAGCACGAGGACGCTCTCGTCGACCTTCACGGCCTTCTCGGTGGCGTGCTTGGTCCCCTTCTCGTACGTGGTCGTGGACGTCTCGTTGACGGTCACCTTCACCCCGGTCGCGGTCGTCAGCGTGAAGCCCGACGTGGACGTGGACGTGACGATGCCGGTCGCGCCACCGGCGGCCGGTCCTGCAGCGGGGCCGCCGGTGGGCGTCGCGCTCGGTGTGTCCGCGGCCGGGGTCGACGCAACGGACGTACCGGCGAATGCCGTCACCGCCAGCGCGATCCCGGTGAGCGCCACCGCGATCCCGGCGGCGATCGGCACGCGCCTCTTCTTGGACAGCGACGGCCCGGGGGCGTTGGCGGGGTCGTAGTCGTTCATCGGTGAACTCCTCGCGTTGGGATGACGCGACGATCCTCTGGTCCGTACCTACGAGGAGGCTGTGTCCCTGATGAAGAACTTCTGACGACGGCATGAGTTCACGTGGGAGGAAAGGGCGGGCCAGGCGTGTCGATGGCGAGGGCCGCCGCGCGGAAGGCGGCCGCCACGCGGTTGGTCTGCTCGGACGGCGGGTGGGGGAGGCGGGCCAGGAGGAGGCGGCGCTGTTCCTGCGGGCCGCCGTGGACGGGGAGGACGCGTACGCCCGGCGGTGCGGCGGCGGCGAGGACCGCGGGGATCGTGGTCAGGCCGCAGCCGGCGGCGACGAGGTGCAGCTTGGCCAGCCAGTCGCGGGCCGTGTGGGCGATCTCGGGGCGCTCGTCCAGACCGGGCCATACGCCCATCAGGCGGTCCTCGCCGGAGGAGGTGCTGGTGATCCAGCGCTGCCCGCGCAGATCGGCCACGTCGACGAAGTCGCCGCGGGCGAGCGGGTGGGTGGCGGGGACCGCGAGCCGCAGGGCCCGCTCGGTGAGGGTCTGGAGCACGAGCGGGGGCGACTCGGTGTCCGGCGGCCGGAAGGGCGGGGCCGAGCCCAGCAGGGCGAGATCGAGGCTGCCGGCGCGAAGGGCGCGTACCAGGGCTGGAGTGCTGCCCTCCCGGCTGACGACCTGCAGACCGGGATCCGTGCGACGCAGGGCGGCCAGCGCGGCGGGCAGCAGCACGGCACCCGCACTGGGGAACCAGCCCACCCGGACCGTGCCGGCCTGACCGGGCAGGCCGGACAGCTCGCGCGCCGTCGCGTCGATCTCGTCCAGTACGACCGTCGCGCGACGCATGACCACGCGGCCGGCCGGAGTCAGCCGTACCCCGTCCCGGCGCCGTTCCAGCAGCTCGGCTCCCGCCGCACGCTCGATCGCGGCGATCTGCCGGGACACCGCCGACTGCGTGTAGCCCAGCGATACGGCCGCCGCGGTGAAGGTTCCCTGCTCGGCGACGGCGCGGAAGACCCGTAGCGCGGTCAGTGACACATCCGTGAAGTCCATGATGATTACGCATACTAGCCTTGCGTAAGTCTCGTTGGACGCATGCTCGCGGTGTTCCTAGCGTGGATGCATGACCACTTCACGCATCGCCCTCGTCACGGGCGCCAACCAAGGACTCGGTCGCGCCCTCGTCGAAGGACTTGCCGCCCGGATGCGCTTGGACGACCTCGTGCTGCTCACCGGTCGCAGCCAAGAGCGTGTCTCTGAGGCCGCCCGGGAGGTGGCCGCGCTGCCTGACACCCGCAGTCACGTCGAGGGCCGGGTCCTCGACGTCACCGACACGGACGCCATCGCCGCTCTCGCCGACGACCTGCGGGCCCGGTACGGCGGGGTCGACGTCGTGATCTCCAACGCCGTCGCGAGGTTGCTGCCCGAGGACTCGCAGTCGGCGCGGGCCGACGAGTTCATCGACGTCTCCAACACCGCCACCCACGCGATCCTGCGGTCCTTCGCCCCGGTCCTGCGCCCGGGCGGCCGGCTCCTCGTGGTCGCCAGCAGCCTGGGCACCCTCGGCCACCTTGACCCGCGGCTGCACCACCTCTTCGACGGCGCGAGCCTCGAACAGGTCGAGTACGCCGTCGAGTCGTGGCGCAGCGCCATCCACCACAAGACGGCCGCGGAGGCCGGCTGGCCGATCTGGCTGAACATCCCGTCCAAGGTCGCCCAGGTCGCCGCCGTCCGCGCGGTTGCCGCCGAACGCCGCGCACACGACCTCGCCGACGGCACCCTCGTCGCCTCCGTGTGCCCCGGCATGATCGACACCGCCACCTCGCGCCCCTGGTTCAGCGACTTCAGCGGCGCCCAGACCCCGTCCGATGCCGCCCGCGCCGTACTCGACCTGGTCTTCGCCGACGGCGTCGATCCCGCGCTCTACGGCGAGTTGGTCCGCTTCGGCAGGGCACTGCCGTGGCACGACGGCGCGCCGCTGACCGAGCAGGACCGACTGCTCACGCCGTGAACCTGGGGCGGGCGGGCACCTGCGCGCTCGCGCGCGTGGTGCTGAGCACACGGCACTGTGCGCACAACACGGGCCTGTGCGCACGGCATTGAGCACACGGCATTGAGCACACGGCGCTGAGCACACGGCGCTGAGCACACGGCATTGAGTACACAGCAAGGAGTTCGTCCATGAATGCCATCACCACTCCGTTCGGCTTCTCCAGCACGGCCGCCGAGGTTGCGGCGGGGGTCGACCTCACCGGACGCCGTGCGGTGGTCACCGGCGCCTCGTCCGGGCTCGGCGTGGAGACCGCCCGCGTTCTCGCCTCGACCGGTGCAGAAGTCACCCTGGCCGTGCGGGACATCGAGGCCGGTGAGCGCGTCGCCAAGGACATCACCGCTGCGACCGGCAACCAGGAGGTGGGTGTCGCGCCGCTCGACCTGAGCGATCCGGCGTCCGTGGGCGTTTTCACCGCCGGCTGGCGGGGACCTCTGCACATCCTCGTGAACAACGCCGGTGTCATGGCCTCGCCCGAGCAGTACACCGACCAGGGCTGGGAACTGCAGTTCGCGACGAACCACTTGGGACACTTCGCCCTCGCCACCGGCCTGCACGACGCACTGGCCGCTGACGGCTCCGCCCGTGTCGTCGTGGTCAGCTCCACCGGCCACCAGCGGTCGCCGGTCGTGTGGGACGACATCAACTTCGCCTTCCGGCCCTATGATCCGTGGCTCGCCTACGGCCAGTCCAAGACGGCCAACGTGCTCTTCGCGGTGGAGGCGACCCGCCGCTGGGCCAGGGACAACATCACCGCCAACGCCCTGATGCCCGGGGCCATTTACACCAACCTCCAGCGGCACACCGGCGGTCGCGGCAGCGGAAGGGTCCCGACCGACCTGATCAAGACCGTCGAGCAGGGCGCCGCCACATCCGTGCTCCTCGCCACCTCGCCTCTGCTCGACGGCGTCGGCGGGCGGTACTTCACCGACTGCAACGAGACCGAGGTCGTCGACCGCCGCTCCGGCACCCTGCAGGGAGTCGCCCGGTACGCCGTGGACGCGGACAACGCACGGCGTCTGTGGATCCTTTCGCAGGAACTGCTCGCTCAGGCCGGGTGAACCTGTCTCAGACGTCTGAGCCGTCACCGAGAGCCAAGTCGATGGCGTGCAGGTGGTGTTGTACCGGGCCGAAGGAGACGAGACCGCTAGCGGCCCCTGCCAACTCGCCCACGGCCGGCGTGAGTTCCTCCCTCGCTCTGCGCAGGATCCGCTGGTGTCCGACCGCGCCGGCCGCCCGGGCGAGAACGCACCACATCGCCTCCTGGAGCAGGTCGTGCGGTGGCCGGGGAGCCTCGTCGAGTGCCATGCGTGCCTGTTCGCCGGCGCCGGCGCCGGCCAACAGGAGGGGGCGGAGCCAGGGTTCGTAGGGGCCGGCTTCGAGTTCGGGGAAGTCGCCGGGGCCGGGCAGGTTGCTCCCGCGCATGTACGGGACGAGGGCGACCAACGCCGGTGCTCCCTGGGCGAGACCGGGCATGCCGCTGTCCGCGGTCGCGGCCAGAACCCGCGTGTACAAGGGGCGGGCCGCCGACCATCCGTCGGTCTCGCAGGTGCGCAGGGCGCGGAACCAGGACGTGAACACCCCTGCCAGCGGCCGTTCGTGACGGTGTGCCAGCCGATCGATCTCCTCGGCCTCAGCGCCCGCCGTGGTGAGTTCACCCAGTGCGGCGAGTGCCTGGAGGCGTACGAGACGCCCGAGCACCTCGTGGTTGGGCAGCCCGTGGCCGACGGCGAGGTCGGTCAGTTCACGGCCGAGCGCCTCGCGGCCCGAGGCCCCGCCGCAGTGACCGAAGGACTGCATGAAGGCACCGTTGAGCGCGAACGCGAGCAGCCCTGGGTCGCCGAGGCGGCGGGCCAGTCGGACGGCTTCCTCGGCGGCCCGCTCGGCGCGCAGCCGCCAGGGCTCGACGGCGGGAGGGGCGGCGGCCCAGGCAGCCGCTGCTCCGGCAGGTCTGTCACCGGCGGCTCCGACCCGGTCAGTTCCGCCACCGGTACTTCCGACCCGTGCGGGTCGGCCACCGGCGGGTCGTCCCCGGGCAGGTCGGCTATGGGCAGGTCCGTCACCGGTAGGCCCGCCATCGGCAGGTCCGCCATCGGCAGGTCCGCCATCGGTAGGTCTGCCATCAGCAGGCCCGATCGCTCGTGGGATCGGTCCGTCGGCGGCCTCCTCCCCGTCGGACTGGACAGTGACCTGGTCAGGTCCGCCACGAGTGGTTCGTCTTCGGTCAGGTCGATCGCCGACAGGTCCTCGCCGGGCAGGTCCGCCACCGGTGGGCCCGACAGCTCGTGGGATCGGTCCGTCGGCGGCGGCGTCCCCGCGTGACTCGACCGCGACGACCGACAGGAGTCTCGCCCGCAGCGCCGGTGATTCGCCGGGAGCGAGTGCGGCGGCGGCGCGGGCGGCGGCCCGGGACAGCTCGCCCGCGTCGTCGGGATCGTCCGCGCGCGTCCACACGGCCGGCACGTCGTAGGAGCCGATGATCCGGGCCGCCAACTCGGCGTCGCCGGTCGCCTCGGCCGCGGCGACCACGTCCCGTCGGTGTTCGCGGGCCTCCTCCAGGCCGTCGGCGCCGGTCACCGCGAGGTCGCGCAGCAGGGCCGCCGTGGCGTGCAACCGCGCCCGCGACCGGACCGGCACCGCCCGCTCCCACGCGGCTGCCGCCCGTCCCCAGACCCCGTCGACGGCGCCGGAGGCCTCCGCCGACGCCGGGCCGCCCTTGAGGAGTTGCGTCTCGGCCCGAGCCAGTGCGGGGCCGGGTTCGATGCCGAACCTCTCGGAGAGGATGTGCCGGGCCCGACGCAGCGCCTCCAACGCGTCGCCGCGCCGCCCGGAGCGCTCGAGAGCGGTGGCCAGCAGCACCCAGCCGTCCTCCCGCCAGGGGTGCGCGACGACATGGGCCTCCAGGTCCACGGCCGCCTCACGGGCTCCGCCGGTCGACAGCAGGGAATCCGCGCGCCGCTCGACCGCGTCCAGACGCAGCGCCTCCAGCCGGGCCTGCTCGGCGGCGGCCCACCGGACGCCGGGGAAGTCGGCCAGCACGGGTCCCCGCCACAGGCCGAGCGCCTGGTCCCACAGCGCGACCGCCGCGTGCGGAGCCGCGGCGGCGGCCCGGGTCACCGTGTCCTCGAACCGCCACGCGTCCACCACGTCCCGGCCGGCGTGCAGCACATAACCGGGCCCCTGCGTCACCAGCAGCCGGGACGCCTGCCGCGGTGCGCGCTCCGGCTCCAGGGCCCGGCGAAGTGCGGCGACAAAGGTACGCACCGCACCGACGGCACCGACCGGAGTGTCCCCGTCCGCATCCGCGCCCGCGTCCTCCCACAGGTCCGCCACCAGCCGCCCGACCGGTACGACACGGTTGCGCGCGATCAACAGTCGGCCCAGGACCTCCCGGTGCCGCGGCGCGCCGAGCGCGACCGGAACGCCGTCCGCGTCCCACGCGGCCACCGGCCCCAGCAGTCCGAACCGAACACCATCCACCGCACGGCCCTCCTGCGGGCCACGCCGACCCGGCGCGCCGCTCGTCCACTCATCGATCGCTGATCCGGGACCCGCACTCTGGACCGCGTCCCCGGACGTGCCGGACCACCCGGCCCGTCACGACCACCCTGCCACGAGCACCAGGAGCCGCTGTGACACCCCTGAGCATCCCCGGTTTCGACGTCCACCGCGTCCCGGTCGACGAGGGCGTCGACCTGCAAGTCGCCGTCGGCGGCACCGGCAGCCCGGTCGTGCTGCTGCACGGCTTCCCGCAGACCCACCTCATGTGGCGACACGTCGCCGCCGGCCTGGCGGCCGACCACACGGTCATCTGCCCGGACCTGCGCGGATACGGTGCCAGCGACAAGCCAGCCGAGACCGGACCCGACGTCTACTCCAAGCGCACCATGGCCCGGGACGTCGTACGGCTGGCGGCGCGGCTCGGCCACGACCGGTTCGCCCTGGCGGGCCACGACCGCGGCGCCCTCGTCGCTTTCCGAGCCGCCCTGGACCACCCTCGAAGCGTGTCCCGCGCGATCTTCCTGGACGTCCTGCCGACGCTGGACATGTGGGACGCCCTGCACGGCGCCTCCGCCGCCGTCGGCTTCCACCTCTACCTGATGGCCCAGGCGCCCGGCCTGCCCGAGCGGATGATCCAGGCCTCCGCCGACACCTTCTTCGGCCACTTCCTGGACACGTGGGCCACCGACCCGGTCGCCGTACCCGCCGACGTCCGCCGCCACTACCTCGACGCGTGCGCCGCGGCCGTACCGTCGATCGTCGCGGACTACCGCGCCTCCGCGGGCATCGACGTCGACCACGACACCGCCGATCGCGCGGCCGGCAACCAACTCACCATGCCCGTCACCGTCCTTCAGCAGGACTGGGGCGCCGCCCTGGGATACGACGCGGCGGGACTGTGGCGAGCCTGGGCACCGGACCTGCACCACCGCACCGTCTCCTGCGGGCACTTCATGGCGGAGGAGGATCCGAAGTCCATCGCGGCGGAGATCAGGGCTCTGGCCGATCGCTGACGGTGTCGAAGCCGCGGTGGGCCGTGTCGACGCCGGCGCCCGCGCCGTGGACGAGCCCACCGTGTTCCTCGGCCGCGTCGTCGAGGCGTCCGCGACCGACCGCGCCGTCATGGTCGCCGCGCGGACCCTGGGCGCGCATCCGGGCCGGCCAGGTCGACGGTGATATCCAGCTCGACGTCACCGTCAGCGACGTCTACCTGCTGTTCTCCATCGCCCCCACCGACCCCGGCCGCCATGGGCGGCACAGGACGAGGAAGCAGCCTGCTGCGGCCACCGCGACGGCCGCAACGCGGGGGTGGCGCAAACGAACTGACGGCATGACAAGTCCTTCTGGATGGACGGGAGTTGGAGGAGGGGGGCGAGCGCTCAGTTACCGGTGGGGAAGAGGGACCGGTTGGCGATGTCGATGATGAACGGGCCGACGTGGGAGGGATAGCGGTCCACGATCGCCTTCTTGTACGCCTGGCCGTCGTCGCCGAGCAGCTCGCGGGCGTCGTCGAGGTAGCGGTGCACCTGCGCGTAGACCTCCGGCCCGGTGGGCAGGCCGTGACCGGCGAGGATCGTGTCGTATCCGGACTCGGCGGCCAGCGCGTCGACGGCCCGCTGCCAGCCGGTGATGTCGTTGTTGCCCAGGTAGAGGTGGACGTCGTTGTACACGAGGTCCTGGGCGATCAGGACGCCCTGCTCGGGCAGCTTGACGAGGAGTTCGTCGGCGGCCTCGCCGCCGGAGACGGCCTCGAAGACGAACGGGACGCCGTCGATGACCTCGGTGCCCGGGATGAGGGCCACGTCCGGGGTGAAGTCGGTGACCGGGATGACCAGGCCGGTGGGCAGCCGGCTGTCGCCGCGCGCCAGGATCTGCTCCCGTACCTGGGGCAGCGCGTGGACGGGGACGCCGAAGCGGGCGGCGCCGTTGTAGTGGTCGGGGTGGGCGTGGGTGACGATCAGCCGGTCCAGCGGCTTGCCGAGTCCCTCGGCGTACGCGACGGCCTCGTCCGCGTAGGCGGGCAGGAGCTGGGCGTCAATCGCGATGATCCGGGTCGGCGTCTCGATCAGCTGGGTGGCGGTGTGGAAGGTGTCGGCCGGGGACATGTAGCTGTGGATCCGCACCGTGCCCTTGTCGAGGACCGTGACCGTGCCGTTCATGTGCATGCTCCTTGCGGTGGATGACGGCCTTCCGCCGTCTCGCTCTCCTCCACTCTTGCCGTAAAGCTGCAGGCAGGCGAGATACCCTGAAGACACGGCATGGTAAGTCGAGGACATGTGGAGATCGCGATGTTTCCCGCGGACCCTGATACGGCCGATCTGTCGGGAGGCGATGCCATCCTCCGGCTCGACTTCAATCCTCCCCGGGAGCGCGTCCCCGGCTTCGAGATCATCGATCTCGCGACCCTGCACGAACGGCGCCAGCACCGCGGCAGGCGGTCCGACCTGGTGCACCGGGTCGACTTCCACACCCTCACCCTCATCACCGAGGGCAGCGGCGAACACGCCATCGACTTCGTGACCTATCCCTGCTGCCCCGGCACCCTGCTGTGGGTCCGCCCCGGCCAGGTCCAGAGCTTCGTACGGCCGGGCACCGCCAACGGCACGCACCTGCTGTTCACGCCGGCCTTTCCACCTCACACCAGCAGTGCCGACCGGCTGGTGAACGAGTGGTACGGGCCGGCGTGCCGGCAACTGGGCACGAGCCCCGCGTACGCGGTGCTGTCCACCCTGCTGGGCCAGTTGCGCGCCGAGTACGACCGGCCGGAGCAGGACGTTTCGGCGGAGATCCTGCAACTCCTGCTGGCCACCGTGCTGTTGCAGATCGACCGGCTGCCGCAGCCCGACAGCGGCGCCGATCCGCACGCGGGCGGCGAGGTCTACGCCCGCTTCCGCGCCGAACTGGAGCGTTCGTACGCCACCACCCGCCGCGCCGCCGACTACGCACACCGCCTCGGATACACCGTCAAGACCCTCACCCGCGCCTGCACCGCCGCCACCGGGCAGCCCGTCAAACACGTCATCGACGGCCGCGTCGCCCTGGAGGCGCAGCGCCTGCTCGCCCACACCGACGAACCGGTGGCGACCATCGCCCGCCGCCTCGGGTTCCCCGAACCCACCAACTTCGGCAAGTTCTTCACCCGGCACACCGGTGTCACCCCCGGTACGTTCCGTCAGGCGCATCGGAGTCAGCAGTGAGGGTCGGCATCGCACAGTGGTCGCACGGTCCCCTCCGCCGCCATGCGGCGACGGCCTCAGGGCCGTCGCCGCATGGTCGGTACCGGGTGCCCGGTCAGCGCTTCGCGTAGATGAAGCCGAGCTTGTCGATCTCGTCACCGGAGCGTCCGTGGAAGCCGGCGATCTGCCATCCGGACGGGGCGGTGCGGGTCACGCAGTCCGACGTGGTGGATCCGCCGGTCAGGGTGTTGCCGAGGTTGGTGGTGAACCTGGCGTAGAAGATCCGGGTGTGGCCGCTCTTCTGGCCCTGGCACAGTTGGGCGGTGGTGACGTACTCGCCGCTGCCCAGTGTCAGGGACGACGCCGTGCCGCCCGTGCCGCCGTGGGTGAGGACCGTGCCGTTGCCGAGCGTCAGGCCGACGGCGTCCACCCGGGAGCCGCTGCGCAGCGAGAGGCTGACGGGACGTGCGCCCGACGGTACGGCGTCGATGTCGGTGTAGTAGTCGCCGTGCGGGCCGCCGAACTGGTCGCTGAGCTGGAAGTCCGGGTTGCGTGACCAGGTGAAGCCGACCGTGATCGGGTCGTGGTCGGAGAGCATCTTCCCGTCGTCCGTGAGGAATTTGGCGTGCTCGTTGTTGTACGACGTCGCGTTCAGCGAGACCAGCTTGCTGCCGCGGTAGAGGACCTTGTCGACGACCTCGCAGGTGTTGGGCACCGTGGTGCCGGTCTGGTCGCACACCAGCGCGTCGCTGCCCTTGGCGGGCGCGGTGCCGCCGCGGATCAGCTTGACCCAGGCGTCGGTGAGTCCGTTGGCCGCGCCGAACTCCGCGATGGTGTCGGCGGATCGGGTGTACCGGGTGTTGGTGTCGCCCATGACGACGACCGCGTTGCCCGCCGAGTGGGACTGGATGAACGAGGTCAACTGGCTCAGGTTGTCCGCGCGGGACGCCTCGTCGCCGTCATTCGTGCCGGCGTTGGTGTGCAGATTGTAGAAGTCGACGTACACGCCTTCCGCCAGCCGCTCACGCATGAACGTGAACCCCTTGGGGGTCAGGCAGTCGCCCGAGTCGTACTGGCAGGAGTTCCAGTGGACCCGCTCGAAGTCGTCGGTGTCGTAGGGGAGTTTGGACAGGGTGTTGAGTCCGCTGCCGATGCCCGCACCGCCGCTTGTGGGGGTGCGGTAGGTGTGCGCGGTGTCACCCGCGTAGAGGTAGGCGTGGTAGTTGAAGTCCTCCTCGACGTTGACGATGTCGTAGGGCGCGATGCGCTGACCGATGGCGGTGGTGCTGGACTCGCGGGGTGTGGACGCGCTGGAGAGGATCTCCGGCAGGCCCGCCACGTTGTAGGTCAGAGTGCTGAAGGACCCGGACGACGGGTCCGCGGCGGCGGCCGGGAACGCGTTCGCGACGAACCCGCCGCAGGTGATGGCCGCGGCCGTGAGGCACGCGAAGAGACGGCGCATGAAGCGGAACTCCTATGAAGTGGGGTGGGGCAGCGGGAACTTACCGCCGGTAACTCGGTTCTGTCCCCGGTCCGGTCCGGGGAGATCGAAACTTGACCGCGTGGTCCAGGCCAGGGGGCTCCGCAAGGGGCAGCTGCCGGGCCGCATGTCGCCGTTTGACCATGCCGGGTCGCCCTTTCACCTTGCCGACAGTCACCGGCATGGCAAGAGTGACCATGTCGCTGTCTCGTCCTGCGTCGCCCCTGTCTCAGCCTCCGACCTCTCCAAGGAATCCCCGAAGCGCGCTTCGTCGCCACCCCGATCGTCATCGAGCACATCGCCCACTCCTACGAGGGCAAGCTCAAGGCGTGGGCAGCCCTGGGACCGAACCTGCCCACCCGCCTGGTCGACCTCGAACCGCTGACCGGCGACCTGGTCCTTGAGGGCAACCGCTTCGAACTCAGGGGCGGCCCGGCCGAGTTGCCCGACCGCCACTACCTGTGGCAGGCCGAGTACCGTGCCCTGCTCGGCGGGGTACTGCTGTTCCAGCGGGAGCACGTGTGGGTGGCGGACACTCCGACGCCCGACGACCGTGCCTCCTGGATCGGTCTGCTCGACGAAATGGCCGCGCTGCGGCCGGAGTTGGTGGTGCCCGGTCATCGGCTGCCCGGTACGGCGGCGGACGTCTCCGCCATTGCCGCCACCCACCTCCGACGCACCGGCCGACGTGGTCCGCCGCCAGTACCTGGCCTCGGCGGCCGGTGATCTGCAAGCCCTGCGCGCGACGCTCGCCCCGGACGTGGAGTGGACGGAGATGGCCCGCTACACCGCGGTCAACAAGGCCACGGGAAAATCCATCAACGTCCGCGTGGCCCATCACTTCGTGGTCCGCGGCGCGCTGATCGTCCGCTTCGAGCAGTTCGTCGACACCGCCCTCGTCCGCGACGCCATGAGCGACTGAGCTGCCGGCACAGGGCTTCTTGAGGAGGTGTGCTCCGTCTGCGGGGGACGTCCATAGGCGTCAGTCACGGTGGGACGCCTGCGGAGGACAGACGTAGCCGCGCCGGTCGCGTCGATAGGCTCCGGACATGCGCGTGCCCTTCCCGGATCCCCCTCAGTCCTCGCCCCCTGCCCCGCACAGAGCGCGAGACCTCGGCCTTGTCACCGGGGACGGGCCCACGGGCGAGCACAACGCCCTCACCGACGTGCCCGGTATCCGCGTCGGACACACGACGCTGATCCGTCCGCCCCGGGTGCACAGCGGTGTGACCGCGATCGTGCCGGCGGGGGTGGGGCCGAGCCGTCCGCTGCCGGCCGGCGTGTTCGCGGGCAACGGCTACGGCAAGCTGATCGGCGCCACCCAGATAGCCGAACTCGGCGCGCTGGAGACGCCGGTGCTGCTCACCTCGACCTTGTCCGCGTTCTGCGTTGCGGACGCCCTGGTGGGCTGGATGCTGGAGTGTCCCGAGGGGGCCGGCGTACGGAGTGTGAATCCGGTCGTGGGGGAGTGCAACGACGGGTTGCTGTCCGACATCCGGTCGCGTCCGGTCCGTGAGGAGCATGTCCGGGCCGCGCTCGAGTCCGCGTCGGGCGGTCCGGTGGCCGAGGGATGCGTCGGCGGGGGCACCGGCTTGACGGCTCTCGGGTTCAAGGCCGGTATCGGTACGTCGTCGCGGCGCGTGCCCTTGGCGGGCTCGTACGTGACGCTCGGGGTCCTGGTGCAGGCCAACTTCGGGGGCACGTTGCGGGTGCGGGGCCGTACGGTCACTCCCGCGGATGTCGGCGTACCGGTGGTGGAGGCGGGTCCGGAGACAGGGTCGTGCATGGTCTTGGTCGCCACCGACGCGCCGCTGGACGCACGGCAGTTGACCCGGCTGGCGCGCAGGGCCGTCTACGGGCTGGCCAGGGTCGGCGCCGGGTACGGCCATGGCAGCGGCGACTACGGACTCGCCCTGGGGACCCGCCCCCTGGGAACGCCTGCCGGGCCCGCCGTGGTGTCGGACGACCGTCTCGACCCGCTCTTCACCGCCGTGCTCGACGCGGTGGAGGAGGCAGTGCTGAATTCCTTGTTGATGGCATCGACGACCACGGGTCCGGACGGCCACACGCGTCACCCGCTGCCCGCGGCACCGCTCTTGGCGCTGCTCGGCTGAGCGGCGACAGCAGGACCGTACCCGCAGCCCTTGACTCCATACATGGCGCCCGTTGCCCCCGTCACAGACCCGGCCGAGACCCGAGGGTGGCGTGGGCGATTCGACCAACCGCGGCCGGCGTAAGTGAGGTTGGACAGGGCTCGGTGACGGGCGGGACGGGATTCGGCCCTACGTACTCGTCCGCTCTTCCTCGTGCGGTACGGCGTATCCCGGTACGGAGGGCCAGCGCACGGTGAGTACCACCGACTCCTCCTCCGCGACCCAGGAGTGATCCACTCCCTGGCCCCACACGACATAGTCGCCCTGGTCCTCCAGCAGCACGCTGCGGCCGGGGAACTCCATACGGAAGCGACCCGTGACGAGAACGAGGAGAGCGGTGCGCACTTCGCCCTTCACCCACTGCGCTCGCTGTTCGCCGCGCGGGTGGACGCCCCACTTGATCTCCAGGGCGTCGCTGTGGCGAGGATCGCCGGGGTCCTTGAAGTGCCCGAGCAGCCAACCCCGGTCCAGCGCGGCGTCCTTACCCGCGTTGCCCACATACACGCCGTCGTCCATGTGCCCGAACGCTAGCAGTCGGCCACCGCGCGGGTCGCAGGGTGATCAGCTCTTCCGGAGCAGTGCATCGCGCAACCGGCGCGCGGCCACCGCCGCTCCGTCGGTGCGGAGCTTGTCGCTCAGGGCCTTTGCGCGCGCCCGGGTCTCGGGGGCGAGTGCCGTCTTGACCGCGACCTTCAGGGACTCGTCGGTCAGAGCCGGACCGTCGAGTGCCGCGCCGATGTCCAGGTCCGCCACCTGGCCCGCCCAGTACGGGTTGTCCGCCAGTTGGAGAGGCACCACGACCTGGGGCGCGCCCGCCCGCGCTGCCGTCAGCGTCGTGCCCGCGCCGCCGTGGTGGACCACCGCGGCCACCCTCCCGAAGAGGCGCTGATGGCTGACCTCGCCGATGGTGAAGAGGTCGTCCCGGTCGTCGGCCAGGTCCAGGTCCGCCCAGCCGCGGGAGACGAGCACGCGGTGGCCCTGGGCGCGGATCGCCTCGACGGCCCGGCGGGCGATGTCCGGCGCCGGACGCATGCTGCCGAAGCCCACGTAGACCGGCGGTGCGCCCGCGTCCAGGAATGTCTCCAACTCGGCCGGGAGCGGGCGTTCGTCCGGCAGGCTCCACGCACCCGTCTGGATCACGTCGAGGCCCGGGGTCTCCCGCCACGGTCCCAGGACGGGGTCCGCCGCCAGCCACGGCCGGTCGGAGTAGACGTGGTCGCGGACGTTGTCCACCGGTGGCAGACCGAGCGCCGCCCGATGGCCGTTGAGCGGCCCGGCGAACTGCGCGTTCACGTTCTGGGCGTCCAGCTCCCACAGCGTCCGGTTGTCCGTCGCGTCCGGCTCCGGCCACCCCGGCCGCGGTGGCGGCGCGTGGTACGGCGACGGCAGATTGACCGCCGAGTAGCTCGCGTACACGTACTGGATGCCCGAGGCCTCGGCCGCGGACCGCGCGGCGATCTGCGCCAGGCCGGCCGCCACCAGCGCGTCACATCCGTCGACGGCCCCGGGGAAGACGTCGAACTGTGTGTCGACCATCTCGGTGCGGTACCGGGCCAGGTCCGCGGCCGACGGCAGACTCGTCCCGCGCATCACCTCCCGCACCGGGGGGCCGACCGGCACCAGTTCCATGCCGAGACCTGCCAGGCGCTGGGCGAACTCCTCGTCCGGCGGGGCGCACATCCGCACCTCCACGCCGAGCTCCTGGAGCCGCACCGCGAGGGCCACCAGCGGTTCGACATCGCCACGCGTTCCGTAGGTGGACAGCAGCACCCGCATTCGGCGTCCTCTTCCGTTCCGGCTTCCCGAACGGGCAGCATACGTCGCGTTGTCCGGGGGCACGATCAAGTGAGCGTCGTCGCAATGGAGTTGGAGGCAGGACGACACCGGACAGCGCCGGTTCCCGATCGTCGACACAAGCTGAGGGCCACGCAATGCGGAGTTCGTCTGTGCCCGTCCCCGATGTTTCGATCATATTGCCCTGCGCCGGATTCGGAACGCGTTTCAGGGCGCCCTACTCGAAGGAACTGCACTGTCTGGCGCCTGGAGTCACCGTGCTGGACCGCAGCCTGGAGGCCGTTGTCGAACTGGCCAAGAGCGGACTCGACGTGCGCGTGGTCGTCGTATTCGGCACGCACAAACTGGACACCGTGAGTTATCTCGTGCGCTACGCCGAAATCTTTCAAATGGTCTTTGTCCACCAAGACCAGTCATTTGAACCCGATCTCGACGGTGCGATCCGAATTGCCCTGCCGATGACGCAGGGGCCGGTGGCCCTCGTCCTGCCCGACATCGTTGTCTCCGGCGCGGGCAGTGCCGGCAGCCTGCTCGCCGCGGTACGGCACACGGAGGTGTCGGGTTGGAGCGTCGTGGCCGCCGAAGAGCGGGACCCCGACACACTGCGGCAGATGGGCGCGCTGGCCGTGGTCGAGGAAGACGGCGTCGCGAGAGTGGGCGCGGCCATCGACAAGCCGGCGGATCCCTCGGAGTTCAACGCGTTCTGGGGCATGGTGGCGGTCGCCGAGGAAGAGGCGCACCGGCTGCCCGACGTGGTGAGCAAAGGTGCGGCCAGTCCCCTGCCCGGTGCGGTCGCGCACATGGTGGAGCGAATCGTCAACTACAACACGGCGGCGGCCTGACTCCCCATGAAAGCTCTTTCGGTACAACCCATTTGTGGGGATCCCCGGAATGTCAAGTGTTGACATGTCCTGAGACCTGATCGATGCTTACGGCTGTGTCACGGGGGTCGGAAGGAAATTCGAGTGAGCCAGAAAATGGTGTGACCAAGTAACTGGCCGGAGGTTTCGGGAATCGAATTGTCGAATCACCGGGCCGCTTTCCGCCGACTCGCCCTGTGGACTCGCCCCGCGGTGACGGTACGTGCCCGTCCCGGCCGCCGGCCCCCACCCTCCGCCCCTACGACGCCCGCCGGTGGGCGCGCCTCTTCCGGACCGTCGACAGACCGGTGATCCCGGTGTGTCCCGCCCGCCGTCACCCAGTCCCGCACCCAGGGAAGGCCAGGTACTGCCGGTGCAGAGCACCCCCCACCCTGTCCCCGCTGTTCCTACTCCACGCGCGTCCGCCGGTCCGGCCGGCGCGTCCGCCGGTACGGCCGCGGACGGTGCCGAACGGGAGACCCGTGTCCGGCCCGCCTCCTTCGCCCAGCAGCGACTGTGGTTCCTGGCCCAACTGCCGGGCGCGAACGCCGCGTACAACGAGACGATCGCCTTCTCCCTGACCGGACCGCTCGACCGTGACCTGCTGGCGCGCGCCTTCGACGCGCTGACGGACCGTCACGAGGTGCTTCGGACACGGCTGGTGGACGGCGAGGGGGAGGTACGCCAGCACATCGGCCCGCCGGGTACGGGATTTGCCCTGACCTTCGAGGACCTCGCCGCTGCTGAGGATCCGGACGCGCGCGTGGCCGCTCGCCAACTCGACGAGGAGCAGCAGCCGTTCGACCTGGAGGCCGGGCCGCTCGGGCGAGGCCGTCTGCTCGCCGTGGGCCCCGAGCGTCACGTACTCCTGCTGACGTTCCATCACAGCATCTACGACGGCGTCTCGATGAACGTGATGATGGACGAACTCGGTCAGCTCTACCAGGCGTTCTCGGTCGACGCCCCGAACCCGCTGCCTCCGCTGGAGGTGCAGTTCGCCGACCACGCGAGCGCCCAGCACCGGGCTGTCCTCGACGGTGGGCTCGGTGCCCAGGAGGACTACTGGCGGCGCGCGCTCCAGGACGCGCCGCCCGTCCTGGAACTGCCCACCGACCGGCCACGCCCACCGGAACAGCAATACGAGGGCGGGCGGGCCGAGTTCGGCCTGGACGCCGAGATCACCTCCGGACTCCGCGCCCTGGCCCGACGGCACGGGGCCACCTCCTTCGTGGCCGTGCTGACCGGCTGGGCCATTCTGCTGTCACGTCTGTCCGGGCAGGACGACATCGTTGTCGGCAGCCCGTTCGCGAACCGGCGGGGTCCGGGAGCGGCCGGCATCATCGGCTTCCTCGTCAACTCCCTGCCGCTGCGCATCGATCTGTCCGGCTCCCTCACCGTCTCCGAGGCGCTCGCCCGTACCCGCGCCGTCGTACGCCAGGCACTCGCTCACCAGGACCTGCCCTTCGAGCGCATCGTCGAACTGGTCAACCCGCCGCGCAGCGCCTCGCGCACACCGCTGTTCCAGACCATGCTGGCCTGGGTGCCCGAGCGGCAGGACCTGCTGCACCTGCCCGGAGTCGAGGCCCATCCGCTGCCGATCGTCCACGCCCCGGCCAAGTTCGACCTCGCCGTGTCGGCGACCGAGTCCGACGGCCGTATCACCGGGTATCTGGACTACGCGACGGCGCTTCTCGACCAGGCCACCGCCCGGCGCTGGGCCGGTCACCTGCGACTGCTGCTCACCGACATGGCCCGCCACCCCGAACGGGACATCCGTGCACTGGAGTTGATGGAGCCGGAGGAGCGCCGGCAGGTATTGCTGGACGGTGATGCCACGCGGGTCGCCGGTGCCGGCACCGATCCGGGCGGCCCCGATCTGAGATCCGACCCGACGGAGGCCGCCCTGCGTGCGGCGTCCGGACTCGTCGAACTCTTCGAGACCCAGGCCCGCGAGCGCCCCGCGCACACCGCGGTCGTGGACCGGGACCGCTCGCTGGACTACGCGGCCCTCGACCGCCGAGCCAACCACCTCGCGCACGCCCTCGTCGCCCGGTCCGTCCGCCCCGGCGATGTCGTGGGCCTGCACGCGAAACGCTCCTGCGACCTGGCGGTCGGGATCCTCGGCATCCTCAAGGCGGGCGCCGCCTACCTCCCGCTCGACCCGGGGCAGCCCTTGGAACGCCTCGCCACCATGGTCGAGGACGCCGCCTGCCCGATCGTGTTGAGCGACCACGACAGTGCGGAGCGCGGCGGAGGATGGCTCGACCTGAGCGACGTGGAAGCCGAGGGGGTAAGCCAGTCGGGCCCGCCGGCGGGCGTCGGCCACGCGTCCGACCGGTTGGCCTACGTGATCTTCACCTCCGGATCGACGGGACGGCCCAAGGGCGTGGCGGTGGAACACCGCAGTGTCCTCAACCTCTTCGCCACCTGGCACGGCCGTATGGGCACGGCCGCCGGCGAGGTCGGCTCCGCATGGTCCAGCATCGGCTTCGACGCCTCGATCCATGAACTGTTGCTGCCCCTGACCACCGGCGGCGAACTGCACATCGTCCCCGAGGAGTTGCGCGGGGACCCCGAGGCCTTGCTGTCGTGGATGTGTGAACACGCGGTCACCCAGGCGTTCCTGCCGCCCGCCTACGTCAAGTGGATCGACGAGGACCCCGCGGTGCGACTGCGCGGGCTTCACCTGCGCAAGCTGCTGACGGGAGTCGAGTCGCTCACCGAAGCCGCGCTGCACCGCATGACGCGGCACCTCCCGGGCCTCCGGGTCTGCTTCGGCTACGGACCCACCGAAGCGACCCTCTACAGCACCGCCCACTACGACCCGCGCCCGCTGGAGCGGCCCTGTCCCATCGGCCGTCCGCTGCCCGGCACCCGTATGTATCTGCTCGACAGCCGCATGGAGCCCGTCCCGCCCGGCGTGGTGGGGGAGGTGTACCTCGGCGGAGCGTCCCTGGCCCGGGGCTATCTGGGCCGCCCCGACCTCACCAAGGAACGCTTCCTGCCCGATCCGTTCGTGCCCGGCGAGCGGATCTACCGCACCGGAGACCTCGCCCGCCGGCTGCCGGACGGCGCGGCCCACTACCTGGGACGCGCCGACGACCAGGTCAAACTCCGCGGCTTCCGGATCGAGCCCGCCGAGGTCGAGGCGGCGCTGATGGCTCTGCCCGGCGTCCGCGAGGCCGCGGTCGTCGTCGACCGCGACGCGGCGGGCCAGCCCCGCCTGGTCGCCGGCATCGGCCGCGGCACGGCACCGGCCCGCACCGGCCACGACTGGCGTACCGCCCTCGCCCGCCGACTGCCCGACTACATGATCCCTGCCGTCTTCCTCGACCTCGACGCCCTGCCACTCAACCGCAGCGGCAAGCTCGACAGGACCGAACTGCTGCGCCTGGCCCATCAGTCGACGTCCGACCAGGTCAACACGGCCAGTCCGCGCGACCATGTCGAACACGGCCTGTACCGGATCTGGCAGCGGATCCTGCTCCACCCCGACATCGGCGTCAGCGACAACTTCTTCGAGATCGGCGGCACTTCACTGTCGGCCATCAAGATGGCCCACGCCGTCACCGAGACGTTCGGCCGCCGGCTCCCCGTGGCCGAGGTGATGACGCGGCCCACCATCGAAGCCCTGGCCGAGCTGCTGCGTGAGGACGACACCTCCCGCGCCCCGGGCAACCTCATCGAGTTCCGTTCCGGCACGGGCCCGCGCGTGGTCTGCGTCCACCCCGCCGGAGGCACCGCCTTCTGCTACCTGCCGTTGGCTGAACTCCTGCCCGAACAGGTCGGGTTGTACGGCATCCAGTCCCCGGGCGTGAACCCCGGCGAGGAACTCCTGCCCACCGTGGAGGCCATGGCCGAGGAGTACCTGCGTCTGCTCGGACTCCCGGTCGAGGCAACGCCGGACGGGACACCCCTGGACGGGACATCCCTCAGCGAGGCGCCGTTGGTGCTGACCGGCCTGTCCTACGGCGGTCTCGTCGCCCATGAGATGGGTCGCATCCTGGCCCGCGCCGGACACCGTGCCGTCAGCGTCGTCCTCCTCGACACCCAGGCCACCGACGACGCCTCCGCCCGCGAGGAGATCGGCGCTGTCGACGAGGCCGAGTTCCGCGACAAACTCGTGCGGTTCAACGGGATGTATCCCGGCATCGACGACGCCCAGGTCGAGCGCTATTTCCACCTCTACAACCACAACCGGCTCACCGCACGCCAACACCTCCCGGCGGCGTCCCCGACGCGCCTGGTCCTCGCACAGGGTGTACCGGACGGCATCGACACCCCCTTCCACGCCCAGGTGCGCGAGTTCTGGCGGCGCCGCGCGGAGGGCGAGTACTGCGTCGAAACGATGGAGTGCGACCACTGGGAGATCCTGGAGGGTGTCGGCGTGACTCAGGTCGGAGCACTGCTGAGTGCCGAACTGGCCTACCAGTCGGACCGGTTGGCGCTGTCGATACGGGAGGCGTGATGGGCCTGCGACCCACCGGCGACTCCCCGTCAGGACGCCGTCCCGCCACCCCGGCCGCCGCGGAGTCCACATCCCTCGCCGACGCCGTACTGGATCAGGCACGCCGCACCCCCTCCGCCGTCGCCGTCGAGGACGGCGACCGAGTCCTCGACTACACGGAACTCGAACGGGTCAGCGGCCGAGTGGCCGCCCGGTTGCGTGCCCAGGGAGTTCGCCCCGGGCACGCGGTCGCCGTGTGCCTGCCCCGCTCGTGGCAACTGGTCTGTGTCATGCTCGGCATCCGCCGTGCCGGAGCCACCGTCGTCCCTCTGGACCGGCTCAGCCCGCCCGACCGGCAGCGGCACATCCTCGACGACTCGGGCGCCGTCGCCGTCGTCCACGACAGCCGGTTCGGCATCCAACAGCCCTCGCGGGCGGCGGTGTTGGACGCCGATCTGCTCCTGAGCGCCGATGCCGAGCCGGCCGAGGGGTCCGGCCCGCCCGCCGTGGCACCCGGGCGTCCCGGCGACACGGCCACGGGCTTCGTCTTCTACACCTCCGGCAGCACGGGACGCCCCAAAGGCGTCGAGGTCACCGACGACGGAGTGCTGCGGCTGGCCCGGCCCGGCTACATCGGCCTACGGCCCGGCGCCCGCTACGCCTGTCTGTCCAACCCCGCCTTCGACGCCCTCAGTTTCGAGGTGTGGGTACCGCTCCTCACCGGAGGCGTCTGCGTCGTACTCGACGACACCCAGGTGAACAGCCCGCACCAACTGGCCCGAGTACTCGGCGAGCGCCGCGTCGACACCCTGTTCATCACGGTCGCCCTCTTCAACGCGGTCGTCGAGCAGGTGCCGGACTGCTTCGCCGCCGCCGAACAGGTACTCGTCGGTGGCGAACAGCTCAACGCACCGATCATCCGCCGCTGGTACGCGGCCAATCCCGCCTCCCGCACCGTCCTCCACAACGTGTACGGGCCGACGGAAGCCACGACCTTCGCCCTGTGCCACGCGATCCCACGGGACTTCGTCGGCGACACGATCCCCATCGGCACCCCGCTGCCGGGCACCGGCATGCTGCTGCGCACCGAGGACGACCGGACCGCCGAACCAGGCGAGGTGGCCGAACTACTGCTGTCCGGACCCGCGTTGGCCCGCGGCTACCGCAACCTCCCGGAGCAGACCGCCCGCGGCTTCGTCCAACTGCCGAACACAAAGGGCGCGCAACGGCGTTGGTACCGGACCGGCGACCTCGTACGCCAGGACACCCAAGGCCGGATCACCTACGTCGGCCGGGCGGACCGACAGGTCAAGGTGCGCGGTTTCCGGATCGAACCGGGAGAGGTGGAGCGGCAGATCCTGGCGCACCCCGCCGTCCGCCAGGCCTACGTGTGCACGCGCCGGGACGACGCGGGCCGGGGCGAACTCCTCGCCTTCCTCGTCCTGGGGGACGACGCCCTGGACGACGACCACGCCTACGAGGCCTACGACCGTCATCTTGCCGCCGCGCTGCCTTCGTACATGCGCCCCCATCACACCCACCTCGTCGCCGAACTGCCGCGCAACGCCAATGGGAAGGTCGACCAGGCCGAGCTGCTGCGCGACGCCCGGACCTCGTGGCGCGGCACGCGGGGCGGCGATGCACCCGTCAGTGCCGAGCAGCGGCGCGTGCTGGAGATCGCCGAGGAGATCCTCGCCGTCAACGGACTGCGTCCCGGTGACCGTTGGGCGGCCAGTGGCGGCGACTCGTTGAAGGCGCTGCGCTTCCGCTTCGAGATCCTCAGGCGCTTCGCCGTCGACCTGCCCCAGGACCTGGTCCTGACGGCCGACTTCGCCGCCCTCGCGGACGCCGTCCACGCACCGGACGCGGCCGGAGGAGAACACCCGCCCGTGCCCGGCCCCGCGAGCGAACCGAGCGCACCGGCCACCAGCGAGCAGGAACGCCTCTGGCTCCTGCACCAGCGACAGCCCGAAGACCGTTCCTACGACGTGCCGCTCGCGTTCCGCGTCCACGGCAGCGTCGACACCGCCGCCCTGCGTCGCGCGCTGCGCGCCCTGGTCGAACGGCACGTGGCCCTGCGCACCGGGCTGGTGCCCACCCCGCACGGACTGATTCAGCAGACCGCCGAGACCTATGACCCCTGGCAACCACTCGAAGGGCGTCCGGGAGAGGAGTGGCAGGACGCCGCCGACCGGTTCTTCGGCCACCGCTTCGACCTCGCGGACGCTCGGATGCTGCGGGTCGCCTGGGTGGCACAGGCCGACGGCGGGATGCTCCTGCTGCACCTGCACCACGTCTCCGTGGACGGCTGGTCGCTCAGCCTCCTCCTTCGCGATCTCGCGGAGGTGTACGCCGCCGGTGGTGCCCAACAGCCCTCCGTCCTCACGCCCTTGGACTTCGCCCACTGGCAGCGCACCTGGCACACGAGCGCTCCCTACCGGGACCGTCGCGAGCGGCTGCGCTCCCACTACGGCCGCGACGGTGAACCGTCCGCTGCTCTGCCCGCCCCCGATGCGACCGCCGTGCCGCAGGCCCGGCTGCTGCGCACCTCGCTCGACCTGGTCCGCCGCGGCGCACTGGACCGTCGCGCCGCCCAACTGGGCCTGACGAGATTCCAGTTGCTTGTGTCCGCGTTCGCCGCGGGTCTGTACGGCGTCACCGGGCAGGACCGTCCGCTGATCGCCGCGCCCGTGGCGAACCGGCCGCGACCCGAATTCGCGGAAACGGTCGGCATGTTCGCCAACACCGTGCTCCTGGACCTGCCGATGGAGCCGCACCGCTCGCTGGACGCCCAGCTCACCGCCCACTCCCACGCCGTGTCCGCCGTGCTGCGGGATCAGGAGGTCGCTCTCGCCGACGTCCTCGCGGACCGCGCCTTCCGTGAGCGAACGCCTTTGTTCGACTACCTGTTCGTGCTGGAGAACACCGAGTTCTCGGCACTGCGGCTGGACGGCTGTGAGGTACGGCCGGTGTGGCGCGAGCCGCTGGGTGCCAAGTGCGCCCTCACCCTGTCGGTGGTCGAGCACGAGGGCGGGTTCGACTGCCTCTGGGAGTACCGGGACGACATCGGGGCCGAGCGCGCCGAAGCCGCCGCCCAGCTCTTCCGCCAGACTCTCGACCACCTGACCGGCGACACCGGCGAAACCGGCCTCACCCTGCACGACCTTGTCGCCTCCTACCGCCGCTCACTGCCCGACCACGGCAGAGGCCCCCAGCGGACACCCGACTTCACCACCGTCGCCGACGGCTTCGCCCGGCAGGCGGCCCGCACCCCGCACGCCCCGGCCGTCACCACCGGAGAGTCGACTCTCACCTACGCCGAACTCGACGCCCAGGCAGCCGAGTTGGCCGCCGGCCTGCGCACCCGCCTCCGCATCCCGGCCGATCCCGCCGCGCCGGCGGCCGTGGCGCTCTACCTCCACCCCTCCGTCGAACACATCGTGGCGCTCCTGGCGGCCGCCCGCCTCAACCTCACCGTCGTCCCCCTCGACCCCGCGTACCCGCCGCCTCTGCTGCGACAGGTGCTCGACCAGGCCGACCCCCTGTGCGTGCTCCTGGCGCCCGAGGACGAGGACGTCCTCGCCGCGATCGCGCCCCCCTCCCTGCCACGGCACACCGTCGCGCTCGCCACCGCTCCCACGGCCACGCCGCCCGAACCGCCCACCCACCAGGGGCTGCGCCCGCTGTACACCCTGTTCACGTCCGGCTCCACCGGTACCCCCAAGGGAGTCCAGGTCCCCGACCGGACTCTGTGCAACCTCCTGACCTGGCAGCGCACCGATGGCGGCCTGCGCGGGCCCGCCGTCACGCAGCAGTTCTCCATGCTGTCCTTCGACGTCTCCTTCCAGGAGGTCTTCACCACCCTGTGCTCCGGTGGCCTGCTGCGCTTGGTGCGACCCGCCTGGCGGCACGATGTCCCGTCCCTGCTGCGGGAGTTGGAGACCGGGGGAGCGGAACGGATCTTCCTGCCGTATGTCGCCCTCCAGCTGCTCGCCGAACACGGAGTACGCACCGGGCGGTTCCCGTCGCGGCTGCGCGAAGTCGTCACGGCGGGCGAACAGTTGGTGTGCACCGACGCGATCCGCCGCTGGTTCGCGGGGCTGCCGGACGCCCGCCTGTTCAACCACTACGGCCCCACCGAGACCCACGTCGCCAGCGGCCTGTGCCTCGACGGTGACCCCGCCGCCTGGCCGCTGCGCCCGGCGATCGGGCGCCCGGTCGCCAACGCCGTCCTGCGGATCGTCGACGAAGGCGGCCACCCCGTCCCGCCGGGCGTCACCGGCAAGTTGCTCATCGGCGGACTGATGGCCAACCGCTGCTACCTCGGCCCCGAGGCGCCACACAGTGACCGCTTCACCGACGATCCCGACCTGGGGCTCTTCTACCGCACCGGTGATCTGGCCCGCTTTGATTCCGACGGCCTGCTGCACTACGCGGGTCGGGACGACGCCCAGGTCAAACTCGGCGGGCACCGGCTGGAGCTGGAGCAGGTCGAGGCCGCTCTGCTCCAGTTCCCCGGTGTGACCAACGCGGTCGCCGTCGTGGCGGACGGTCGGCTGGTGGCATGCCTGCAGTGTCGGGGCGGTGATCCCGACATCGCGGAACTCACAGACCATCTGGCCGGTCAGTTGCCTGCCTACATACGCGTCGGCCGCTTCCGTCGCCTGACCGAACTGCCCCGCACGCCGAGCGGCAAGCTGGATCGGCAGGCGGCACTCACCGCCCCCGGCCGTGAGTTGAGCCCGGCCCCCGCGACGGCCTCGGTGCTGTCGCCGCTCGAAGGGCGGCTGGCCGCGCTGTTCGAGACGGTGACCGGCAAGGCGATCGCCGTTGAGCAGCGGTACTTCGACGCGGGCGCGACGAGCCTGGATCTGATGCGCTTCCAACTGCGGTGTGCGGGCGAGGACGGACTCGCTTTCACGGTGCCGGAGTTGTTCGAGCACGTCAGCCTTCGCGCCCTGGCCCGTCTCCTGGACCGGCGGGGCGCGGTCACCCCTGAGCCGGCGTCGGTGGGTACCGGCCCGGTGGGGGAGCGGGCCGAGGAGCCCATCGCCGTCATCGGGATGGCCGTACGCCTGCCGGGCGCCCCCGACCTGGCCGCTTTCTGGGACCTGATCGTCTCCGGTGACCGAGGCATCGAGCACTTTCCGGCGGCCGACGGCCTGGTCGGTGCCCGCAGCCAGATGGCGGGGCTGCTCGACTTCGACCCGGGCCGCTTCACGATCAGCCCGCACGAGGCCCGGCTGATGGACCCCCAACAGCGGCACCTCCTGATGAACTGCGTCGAGGCACTCGCGCACGCGGGCATCGGCGCCCCCCTGGCCGGTCGCGTCGGACTCGTGGCCGCCTGCGGCGAGAACACCTACTTCCAGCGGATGCTGCGCGAGGCCGACCCGGCCGAACTGCCCGACACCTTCCGGCTGGCGCTGCACCACGAGAAGGACTTCCTGGCCACCAAGGCCGCCTACCATCTCGGCCTGACGGGCCCCGCCTTCACGGTGCAGTCGGCATGCTCCAGCTCGCTGGTCGGCGTGCACATCGCCGCCGGGATGCTCCGGCAGGGCGACGCGGACGTGATGCTCGTGGGCGGTGTCCTCGTCGACCGCGACCTGACCGACGGTTACACCTACCGGCCGCAGCACATCTTCTCCCCGGACGGCCACTGCCGGCCCTTCAGCGCGGACGCCGCCGGCACCGTCGGAGCCAGCGGCACCGGCGTGGTCGTCCTCAAGCCCCTCGCCGCCGCCCGCCGGGACGGGGACACCGTCTACGCCGTCATCACCGGCTCCGGCATCAACAACGACGGCTCGGACAAGCTCAGTTACAGCGCGCCCGCCCTGGCCGGACAACGTGCCGCGATCCGCACCGCCCTGCACCGCAGCGGCCGTACCGGCGCCGACCTCGGCTATGTGGAGGCACACGGCACCGGCACCCGACTCGGGGAACCGGTGGAGGCGGCCGCGCTGCGCCAGGCGTACGGCCTGGCCGACGACGCGCGCGTGGCGCTGTCCTCCGTGAAGAGCCAGATCGGACACCTCGGTGCCGCCGCGGGCGTCGTCGGCATGGTGCGGGCCGTGCTCGCCGTGCACCACGGGATCGTCCCGCCCACGGCGGACTTCGACCGCCTCAACCCGGAGATCGACGACGGGCCGTTCCGGGTACCGGTAGCGGCGGAACCCTGGCCGCAGGGCGTGCCGCGGGTGGCCGCCGTGAGCAGCTTCGGCATCGGGGGGACCAACGCCCACCTGCTGCTTGAGCAACCCGAGGCCCCGCCGACGGCGTTCACCGCACCGACCGCGCAGACAGCACCCGAACCCGTGCCGTGCCTGCTCCTGTCCGGCGGTTCCGAGGCGGCCGTACGCGCGGATGGCCGCCGTATCGCCGACTACCTGAGCGCACACCCCGAGACGTACCCGCAGGTACTGCGCCATCTCCAAGCCGGACGTCCGGCGCTCGCCCACCGGGCGGCGGCGGTCTGCCCCGACGTCGTGTCGGCCGTGGCCTGGCTGCGCTCGCTCACCCCGGCAGCTCCGCCGGCCTCGTCAACTCGACCTGTCCAACCGGGACATGACCCGCAGGCGGTCGCCGCGGCCTGGACGGCCGGGCACACCTTCGTCTGGTCCGAGGGTCCTGCGAACCCGCCCTGGGACTTCCCGCCTCCCGCCTTCGACACGGCCGAGTACGACTTCCCCCGAGCTGTCGGTGCGGTCGCGCCCGCGTCGCCGCAACGGCTGCCCGCCACCGAGTGGTTCCACCAGCCGCAATGGACCCGCATACGCCGAGCCCGCACCACCACACCTTCCCAAGAGCCGCGCCGCACCGCCGTGTTGGTCACCGCGCCGGGCACGGACCCTGACGCGTGGCGACCCCTGGAGCGGCACTACGCCCGCGTGATCCGTGTGCAGGCGCGGGGCACCAGCGTGCCCGACACCCTCACCCGCCTCGGCGACGACCGCTACGAGGTCGATCCCGTCAACTCCCGACAGCTCGCGGCACTGTTGGCTCGCGCGACCGATCGCGGCGAACCCGGCGTCGACTGGTTGCACGCCCTGCCCTTGGCGTTGGACGGCAGTGTCGACGAACGTTCGCTGGAGACCGCACAGTGGGCGTGCCTCGATACAGTCGCCGTGCTGAGCAGGACCCTGGCCAACCTCCCGGACGTGGACCGGCCACGCGTGTGGCTGCTGTCCCACCAGGCACAGCCGGTGGACGGCGCTGTCCGCAGGCCCGAAGCGGGACTGCTCGCCGCGGCGACCGAGACCCCGCGCCAGGAACTCGGCGTGAGCATGCGCTGGTTGGACCTCCCGGGACCCGACCCGGCCGACTGGGGGGACCACCTGCCCGACCTGCTGATCGACGACACCCCCACCGGACCGACGGTCGCCCTGCGCGCCGGCTTCTGGTGGCACCGCACCCTCCACCCGGTCCCCGCGCCCGTGCGCACCACCTCGCCGGTCGCCCCCGGAACCCACCTCATCCTCGGCGGTACCGGCGGCATCGGCACCACTGTGGCCGCACGCCTCCTCGACCACCCCGGCACCCGAGTGGTCCTGCTCGCCCGCGGAGTCAGCGCACCGCCCACCCTGCGGGCCCACGCGGACCGGGTCACCGTCGTCCCGGCCGACCTCGCCACGGAGGACCCGCACACCATCGCCGCGCGCCTGACCCCGCATCTCGACGACCTCACCGGCATAGTGCACGCGGTGGGCACAGCCGCCGGGGGTCTACTGGCCCGACGCGATCCCCTCAACGCCCGTCGTGTCACGGCCGCCAAACTGCGGGGCGCCCTGCTCGTCGAGCGGCTGATCGCCGAGCACCGTCCCCACTACGCGGCCTACTGCTCCTCAATGGCCGCCCTGTACGGCGGCGTCGGCCAGTTCGACTACGCGGCGGCCAACGCCTGTCTGGATGCCTTCGCCCAGTACGCACCTCCCGGCGTGGACGACGCGGACGCGACCGTCCGGACGAGTGTCGGCTGGGACGCCTGGCGGGAGGTCGGCATGGCGCACCACGCCCTCGGCGCCGACGCCCGCCACCAGCAGCACCTGGCCGTCGCGCTCACCCCCGAGGACGGCGCGGCGGTCTTCGAACAGGCCCTGCACCTGCAACTGCCCCACCTGATGGTCAACACCACACCCCTGCCCGAGGCGCGCTTCTTCTACGAACCCGCAGAGGAGCCGGAAGGGGTACGCGGGCAGGCACCCGTCCCGAAAACGCCCCCGGCGCACAGCGCCCCCATACCCGGCGACCCCGCCACCGACCTCGCCGACGTGCTGCGCGACCTGCTCGGCGTCGACGCCATCGACCCCGCCGCACCGCTGTACGACCTGGGCGCCGACTCGTTGACCCTGCTGGAGGTCATCGAGGAGGTGAAACGGCGGTACGGCGTCGACATCGAGCTGTCCCGGCTCAGCCACCGTGTCACCCTCGCCGAGATCCTCGACCACCTCGCCGCCGTCATCCACCCGACCTCTTCGGCAGGCGCCGAGGTGGACGTCGAGGTCTGGCAGCGCGGCACCGGCCGGGACGTCCTCTGCCTGGTCCATCCGGTCGGCGGTGACATCCAGGCCTACCGTCCACTGGTGTCGGCCCTCCCGGACCACCTGACCGTCTGCCTCATCGCCGACCCGGCCCTGCGCGACCCCCACCTGCCCGCCCGGTCGATCACCGACCGCGCAGCGCACTACCTGGAGGCCGTCCGGACCGCGTTCCCCGATCGCGACCACCGACTACGCCTGGCCGGTTGGTCGTTCGGGGCGTGGACGGCCCTGTCGATGGCGGCCCTCGCGGAGACGGACGGGCGCCCGGTCCACGCCCTGTATCTCCTCGACCCGCCACCGCCCGGCGCCGGCGAACGGCTCGCGGCCTACGACGAGCAGCAGGTGGACGCCGTCTTCGCCCGCGAACTGACCGGCAACGGCGGCAACGGCACCGACCGCCTGACCGAGTCGGGCCGCGCCTACGCCGAACGGCTCGCCCGCTGCTGTCGTACCAACCTCGCGGCCATGACCGAGCACCGGTTGCCGCGGCTCACCCGGACACCGACCACCGTGTGGCTCGCCGAGCGACCCGTCGACGACGTGACCCCACTGGCCCCGGAACCCACCTCGCCGGACGCGTGGAACGCCCATCTGCCCGGCCCGGTCGGCGTTCATCGCGTCGACGCGACCCACTACGAACTCGTAGCCCCGCCGCATGTCCATGAGATCGCCGCCGCCCTCAAGGACGACCTCGCGCGCATCCCGGTGAGAACGCGCGACTCCGCATGATCCGCAACCCGCGAACTCCCGCCCCACCGAACCACGGAGGATCCTCATGGAGGACTACGCACTGCAGGCCGTCGAGCGGCTGACGACCCGGCCCGCCGAGCCGTACGACACCCTCTCCGTCGCCCCGATCTCCCCGCTCCTGGGCGCGGAGGTGTCCGGGCTCGACCTGTCGCGGGAACTGACACCCCAACAGGAGAAGGAACTCAAGCACGCGTTCCAGACCCACCACGTCCTGGTCTTCCGCGACCAGGACATCGACCCCGAGCAGCACAAGAGGTTCGCGGCCGTCTTCGGTGAACTGCATCCCGTCGCGCTGCCGGTCGAGGGATCCGACCCCTACATCCTGGAGATCAAGGCGACCAAGGAGTCCAAGGCGGTCGCCGGCAACGGCTGGCACGCCGACGGCACCGCGGACGTCGAGCCGTCCCTCGGGTCGATGCTGTACCTGACCACGGTCCCCGGCAGCGGTGGCGGTGACACGTTGTTCGCCAACATGCATCTCGCCTACGAGCTGCTCTCGCCGTCGATGAGGGAGTTCCTGGACGGACTGACCGCGCTCCACGACGGGGCCCTGCCCTGGGTCGCCGCGGGACAGACACCGCCGCCCGAGTACGAGGTGCCGCGCACCGAACACCCCGTCGTCGTCCGGCACCCGGAGACCGGCCGGAAACTGCTGTTCGTCAACGCCCCCTACACCTCGCACATCACACAGCTGTCCCGCGCCGAGAGCGACGCGCTGCTCGGCATGCTGTACACGCACATCGCCGGGACCCCACTGCTGCACTGCCGGGTCCACTGGCAGCCGCGCACGCTGGTGTGCTGGGACAACCGCAGCGTGCAGCACCACGCCGTGTGGGACTACTTCCCGCACACCCGCCACGGCCGCCGCGTGGCCGTGAACGGGACCCGCCTGTACGCCTGACCACTCCCGGTCCCGTCCCGGCCGCGCCCGTCGGGCGGGCGTACGGCACCATGGTGACCCGACGATCACTTCGGGGCCGTACGCCCCTCCTCCACCGCCCGTCTCGTCCCGGGAGGAGCACCATGAGCGCCACCACGCCGACCGGGAGCCCCACGCGAACCACCTCGGACTCGGCGTGGGCTCCGTTGGCCCGACCGGTGTTCCGGGCGCTGTGGATCGCGCAGTTCGTGTCGAACATCGGCACGTGGATGCAGACGGTCGGCGCGCAGTGGCTGCTGGTCGGGCACGGGGCGACGCTCGTCACGCTGGTGCAGACGGCGTCCAGTCTGCCCGTCGTGCTGCTGGCGCTGCCTTCCGGCGTGCTCGCCGACCGGTTCGACCGGCGGGGTCTGCTGCTGGTCGCGCAGTTCGCGATGTTCGCCGTGTCGGTCGTGCTGACGGTGCTGGCCTTCGCGGATGCGTTGTCGCCCGCGCCCCTGCTCGCGCTGACCTTCCTGCTCGGCTGCGGGACCGCTCTGATGGGGCCGTCCTGGCAGGCCATCCAGCCGGAGTTGGTGGACCGGGAGCAGCTCGGGCAGGCGTCCGCGCTGGGCGCGGTGAACATGAACCTGGCCCGTGCCGTGGGCCCGGCGCTCGGCGGTGTCGTGGTCGCCGCGGCCGGTGCGGGCTGGGTGTTCGGTTTCAACGCGGTGTCGTTCCTCGGCATTGCGGCCGTGCTGTTGGTGTGGCGGCGGCCGAGGACCACGGTGCCCACGGCTGAACGGGAACGGCTGCTGACCGCGCTGTACGCGGGCCGGCGCTACGTATGGAACGCCCCCGGTGTCCGGCGCGTGCTGCTGCGGACGGCCCTGTTCATCCCCGGTGCCGCCGCGCTGTGGTCGCTGCTGCCGCTGATCGCGGCCGACTCCCTGGGCATGGGGTCCGGCGGCTACGGGCTGTTGCTCGGTGCGGTCGGGGTCGGCGCGGTGGCGGGTGCCTTCGCGCTGCCGTGGCTTCGCCGACGGCTGGGAATCAACGGGGTGTTGGCGGCCGGCGCCGTCATGTTCGCCCTCGTCCTGGCGGTCCTCGCCACCGTTCACGTCACCTGGCTCGCGGTCCTCGTGCTGCTGCCCGCGGGGCTCGCCTGGATCGGTGTCCTGTCCACGCTCAACGCGGCGATCCAGACGCGCCTGCCCGGCTGGGTACGGGCGCGCGGACTCGCCGTCTATCTGCTGGTCTTCCAGGGCGGTCAGGCGCTCGCCGCTCCGCTGTGGGGCGCTCTGGTGCAGTGGCTGGGACTGACCGCTGCCCTGCTCACGGGCACCGCGGTGATGCTGCTGAGCGCGCTCACCCTGCTGCGCTGGAAGCTGTACGGCACGGAGGGGCTCGATCCCACGCTCTCCGACCACTGGCCCACCCCGCCGCTGGTCTTCGTGCCCGGTCCGCTGGACGGCCCGGTCCTGGTCTCCGTCGTCTACCGTGTCGGGCCGGACGACTGCGGCGCGTTCCTCGACGCGATGGACGACGTCGCCCGCTCCCGGCGCAGGACCGGCGCCCTCACCTGGGGCCTGTTCCAGGACGGCAACGCACCCGGCCGCTTCATCGAGAACTACCTTGTCGGCTCCTGGGGCGAGCACCTGGCCCAGCACCACAGCCGTCTCACCGGCACCGACCGACGCTTCGAGGACCGCGCCCGAGCCCTTCTCCTGCCCGGTACGACTCCCGAGGTGACCCACGCCTTCGACGCGTCGGTCGGCCCGACCGTGCCCAGGCCGGAGGGCGCGTCCTCCTGACCCGTCAGGCAGGGGGAGTCACCACGGCCCGCAGCCAGGTGGGTCCACAGCTCCCCGGAGATGCCTTCCGCCCTGGCGCTCGCATGGCAGGCACCAAGTAGGTACCATCGCCGTATGCCCTCACTGAACGTGTCCTTCACCGACGAGGAACTCGAAGGCGTGCGCGCGGCCGCGGCGGCCGAAGGCAAGAGCCTCAAGCAGTACCTCCACGACCTGGGTGTCCGCGAGATGCAGCGCAGGCAGTTCGTCGCGGGCGCGGGGGCGTGGGCCGACCGGCTGCGCGAGGAGTTCGACGACGCCTTCCCGGACGAGGTGCCGCCCGCCGAGCGCGCCGACGGAGCCGCTGCCGCCTGATGCACCTGAACGTCGACGTCTCCTGGCTCCTCGACGTCCAGGAGTCCGCCCTCGGTCACGAGGACATGTCCGTCACCGACTACTCCGCCCTGGTGGCGGCCGTCGCCAGGCACCGCACCAAGCTCCCCACCCTCGAAGCCGCGGACCCGGACGCCGCGTGGCGGGCCGCCGCCCTCATGCACACGATCGTCCGCCTGGAGCCGCTCCCGCACCGCAACAGCCTGTACGCCGCGTTCGTCGCGGCCCAGTACATGGCCCAGTCCGGCGAAGGCATCGACCCGCCCTACGGCGCGCTGTCCGAACTCGTGCGGAAGATCCGCGACACGCGGGTGCGCGTTCCCGCGGTCGCCGACCAACTGCGCTCCTGGAAGGTGTGACGGCATATTCCGCCGGCCCTTTCCCCGGCCTGTTCCGGTCACCGGAACGCGCCGTGACAGCCGGGTTCGCGCGGAGCAGCCTGGTGGGCCAACAGGGCGCGCACCGGGCGAACGCAGGTCCGCACCGCCGGGCGGCGCCGGTACTCATCGGGGGATGCAGCCGTATGGACCGTATGGATGGTGTGGACGTCGCGGTGAACAGAGGGGCGCCAGGGGGACAGGGGATCCGGGTGGTGGTGGTCTCCCCGGTCCGGATCTATCTCCAGGGCCTGGCCCGACTGCTGGCCGGCGAGGACGGATTACAGCTCGTGGGGACGGCGCCCGACGTGGGGTGCGCGCAGTCGCTGCTGGCCGGGACGGACGCCGACGTCGTCCTGCTCGACGCGACGGGGGACATGGCCGGCGAGGCGGGCCTGGACGCGCTGTACCGGCTGGGTGAGAGCACGGCGGTGCCGTGTGTGGTGCTCGGCATCTCCGACCGGGCCGCGGACGTGGTGGCGTACGCGGAGGCGGGCATCGCCGGATACGTCACCAACGAGAACTCCTTCACGGATCTGGTCGACACGCTCCGGTCCGCGACCCGGGGCGAGTTCAGCTGCCAGGCCGGTATCGTCGCGGGACTCGTCGGACGGCTGGCCGCGCTGGCCAGGGTCCACCGGGGCGTGCGGGCGCCCAAGCTCACCTCCCGCGAGCTGGAGATCGTGGTGCTGCTCGAGTCCGGGTACGCCAACAAGGAGATCGCGCGGCTGCTGCACATCCAGCTGACCACCGTGAAGAACCACGTGCACAACGTCCTGGAGAAACTGGGCGTGGGCAGCCGCAGCGAGGTCGCCGCCGCGGTGCGCGGGTTCCGAATGACCCTGCCCGCACCGGCAGTTGCCACCACGCGCAGGGGGGCCGGGACCGGATCCCGTACCGGTCCCTTTCCGGATCCCATGGATTCATTCGCCCGCGAAAGGGTGCCCGCACAATCGCCCTGATGCCCCCTCTGCGTGGAGGTGCCAGGTGCTCGAGCGTTCCGCGAAAGGCGCACAGGGACAGGACCGGTCCCCGCCGGGCAGGGCTCCGGCCCCCGTCTCCCGGACGCGGGCGACCTCCCCGCCCGGGCACATCCTGCGCAGTCTCGGGAACACGGCCGTCGCGGAAGGCGTGAGCCCGTACGCGTCCGCCGTGGCACCGGCGGAGCAGACGGTCACCGCCGCACCGGCACAGCAGGTGGCCGCCGCCTTCCACCGGCATGGTCCGGCGGCGGCCGCGGCCACCGTCCGTGCGGCCCGGGCTTCCGGCAGCCCGCTGCCCGCCGAGATCGCGTCCCGGGCGGGTGCGCACTTCGGTCTGCCCCTCGGGCAGGTACGGCTGCACGACGACGCCTTCGCGCACGAGGCGGCGGCAGGAGTGCGGGCCAACGCGTTCACGGTGGGCGACCATGTCTTCTTCGGCGCGGGCAAGTTGGAGACCGGCACGTCCGCCGGTCGGTTCCGGATGCTGCACGAGATCGCCCACACCCTGCAGCAGCGCAGGCCGGGCGCGGCCGGCGCCGACACCGAGGCCCTGGAACGGGACGCGGACCGGGTCACGGTGGCCGGAGCGGCGGCGGTACCAGGCATGCTCGGCACCGGCCGGGTGCTGCTGCGTGAGCCGACGTACCCCCGTCGGGCCACCTCGACCCAGATGCTGCGGGAGGCCGACCGCGTCCTCGGACAGGCCCGCAGCGAGGAGGCCACCGACCCGACCCTGCGCATGTGGTCGCGCGTCACGTCGAACTTCGAACCCGACGTGACCTGCGGTGTGCTCGCCCGCCGGGTGTGGACCTCGGTCTTCCTGCGGCACTTCACCGAGCCCGAGCAGCGGCCGGGCGTGGAGAGCGCCCACCCGCGCTACCTCTACTCCCGCGACTACGGCTGGATCGACGGACAGCACTTCTTCGCCTTCATCGACTTCGCCGAGGGCCAGGTCAGGGCCGCGGGCAGCCGGCAGGGAGGGCTCGACCGGGCGACCGCGCAGGGCTCGGAGATCGAACGCGGCCAGCAGAAGGTGAAGGACAAGGTCCTCCTCGGCGCGCCTCCGGCCACCGACGTGACCCGGCTGATGCAGGTCCGCGGCCCGCGGACCGGGCTGTTCGTCCTGCCGCGGGCCGCCGCCGGAACCGCCACCCGGCTCGGCGCCGACATCCTCGCGTGGCAGAGCCTCACCGGCGCCCAGTCCGAACTCTTCGACCAGCTCGACCCCGTACAGCGCTCGAAGTTCTGGACCGACAGCGCCAAGTCCGCCTGGAGCTACGAGGACATCGTCTCCAACCAGCTCGGCACCCGGTTCTTCCTGGAGCACAGAGAGGCGATCAACGCCCTGCCCGCCGCCGCCCGGCCGACCGGGTTCACCGCACGGCTCGCCGCCTTCCTCCAGGCCATCAAGGTCGTGGACGACCAGGCGGTCCTGGACGGTGTCGCGCGCAACCTGCCGGGCCAGGAGCGCTACAAGCCGCCGACGACGGACGAGGCGAAGGCCCGGCAGCTGCACCCCGAGCTGTTCACCCTGCCCCGGTGATCCGCCGCACCCCCCGGACACGGGCGAGGGATCCGGACACGGGTCAGGGATCCGGATGCCGGCGAAGGATCCGGATCCCGTGCCGGTCCCTTTGCGGACCCAGGGGATTCATGCGGGCGGCCGCGCACTTCACCAGAGTTGTACTCACCGGAAGCGGTGCACACCGATGGACCCGATTCGAGTTCTCGTCGCGGACATGGTCGCTCTCGACCGCGACATCGTGGCGCGCATCGCCGCACAACCGCAGGACATGACGATCGTGGGCAGCGCCCGCGGAGCGGCCGAGGCCGCCGCCGCGCTCGACGCCCACGGGGCCGACGTCCTGGTGACGTCCGCGTCCGGCACCGGATCGCTGGGCGCCTGCCTGGAGTTGATGTGGACCCACCCGCGCCTCGCGGTCGTGGTGGTGGACCCGGCGGACCCACGAGGTCTCGTCCGGGTCTGCCGCCTCGCCGAACAGGTGCGAGGGGCGGGGGCTGCGTGGCCGCAGTACCTGCTGGACGCGATCCGCTCGGCGGCGGTCGCGGCGCGAGAGGACTGAGGGGCGCTGTTCGACGGCGGCCCCGGGAGGAGGAGCACATGACCGTACGGATCAGGAGCCTGCTCACGTCGGGCCCGATCATGGTCTCGCTGAACAGCGGACGCACCGTCCGGCTGTCGCCCGGGCGGTGGTCGGCCGAGCTGCGCGACGCCGAGGTGGCGGACAACGCCAAGGTGGACAAGCTCAGCCGGCGCGGCGACATCGAGGTGGAGCAGAGCGGCGAGGAGTCCGAGGCCGCCGCCCAAGAGGCACCCGCCGCTCAGGACGACGCCGGCGCGAGCAAGGGCACGCGCACCCGGAAACGTACCGACTCCGCCGGATGACCGCGCGCACCCCAGGCTTCGATTCGCAGAGGAGACGATCATGCCGACCCTGAGTTATCCGGGTGTCTACGTCCAGGAGGTGTCCGGCGGAGTGAGGCCGCTGGACACGGCCAGTACGTCCACCGCCGCGTTCGTCGGACTCAGCGAGATGGGTCCGGACACCGGCGCGGGACTGGTCACCAACTGGACCGACTTCCAGCGCGTCTACGGCTCGTTCATCACGGACAGCTACCTCGCCCACGGCGTGTTCCAGTACTTCGGCAACGGTGGCCGCCAGTGCTACATCGTGCGCGTCACCCGCCCCGACGCCACGGTCGCCAGTGTCACCGTGCACAACCGCGCGGCCGTACCGGCGGCGGGACTCACCTTCTCGGCGAAGAACAAGGGCGAGTGGGGCAACACGCTGCTCCTGCAGATCGAGGACGGCACGCTCGACCCCGGCAATCTGTTCAAGCTGACGGTCCGTCGGCAGACCGATCCCGCCGCTCTGCCGGACAGCCCGCAGGACCTGCCGGCGCTGGAGGTCTTCGACAACCTCAGCATCGACCCCGCCTCGCCCGCCTACGTCGTCACTGTCGTCGGACAGGCCTCCGGGCTGGTCGACGTCGAGGTACTGGCGGCCAACAACGGCACCCAACAGGGCCTCCACCGGGGCGGGTTGGGCCCCACCCTGCCGCTGGCCACCGACCTCTCCTTCCAGATCTCCCTGGACGGTGACGGCTTCCAGCCGGTCACGCTGGCCGCGGGAGCGGGCACGGCGACCGCGCTCAGCGACGTGGCCACCGCGATGGAGAACGCGGTCCACCCGCTGAAGAAGCGGAAGGCCTCCACCGACGGCGCGGCCTTCACCGGCTTCTCCTGCACCACCGAGACGGTCGGATCGAAGCTCCGGCTCGTGCTGAAGTCCGGTACGAACACGGCCACTTCGTCCGTACGGATCCAGCCCGCGGCGGCGCACGACGCCACCGCGCTGCTCAGGATCGGGGCCGCCGCGGGCGGACGCTCCGAGGACGGCATCGCCCTACGACGCCCGGCCGCCGTCCAGTTGCTGCAGATCGGCGACTCGGGCATCGCCGCCCCCGTGACAGCGGCCACCCGTGGCTCGGACGGCGACGCGGACATCACCGAGACCTCCTTCAGCGACGCGTTCTCCCGGTTGGACCACATCACCGACTTCAGCCTGCTGGCCGTACCGGGGGAGTCCAGCCCCACGATGGCCGACCTGGGGATGGCCTACTGTGCCAACCGGCCGCTCCAGGACGTCTTCTACATCGCGGAGACCGGCCGGGACGACGACACCGTCGCCGACGCGACGACCTTCCGCAACAAGCTGACCACCTCCAACTCCTACGGGGCGCTGTACTTCCCGTGGGTCAAGTCCCTCGACCCCGCCGGCGGTTCGACCGATCCGGTCCTCCTGCCCCCCTCCGGCTCGGTCGCCGGCCTCTACGCCCGCATCGACGCCTCGCGCGGAGTGTGGAAGGCGCCGGCCGGCACCGAGGCCGGGCTGAACGGGGTCGTCGGCCTCGGCGCGGAGCTGAGCGACGTCGACCACGGCAACCTCAACCCCCGAGGCGTCGACGTCATCCGGCGCTTCCCCGGAGTCGGCGTGGTGGCGTTCGGCGCCCGCACGATCTCCGCGGACCCGCAATGGCGCTACGTCCCGGTGCGCCGGACCGCGATCATGCTGCGGGTCAGCATCTACAACGGCATCCAGTGGGCCGTGTTCGAACCCAACGACGAGCCCCTGTGGTCCCAACTCAGGCTGTCCATCGGCTCCTTCATGACGACCCTGTTCCGCCAGGGGGCGTTCCAGGGCGCCACCCCCTCGCAGGCCTTCTTCGTCAAGTGCGACGCGGAGACGACCACGCAGGCCGACATCGACGCCGGGGTGGTCAACGTCCTGGTGGGCTTCGCACCCCTGAAGCCGGCCGAGTTCGTCGTCGTGAAGATCAGCCAGCAGGCGGGCCTGGCGTCCGGGTAACGGCGGACGAACTACAAAAGGAGCAGGGCCGATGCCCAAGTTCACTGTCAACAGCACCCGGTTCGACCCCTACCTGGGATTCAGGTTCAAGATCAAGATCGACGGCCAGTACGTGGCCGGCCTCAACAAGTGCAGCCCGCTGAAGCGGACCACGGAGGTCACCTCCTGGTACGAGGGCGGCGACGCGAGCGGACCCCACCGGATACCGGGGAAGACCCAGCACGCCGAGATCACGCTGGAGGCCGGTGTCACCCACGACACCACCTTCGAGGACTGGGCGAACAAGGTGAACAACTTCCAGGGCGACGCCGCGATGTCCCTGGCCACCTTCCGCAAGGACATCGCGATCGAGGTCTACAACCTCGGCGGCCAGAAGGTCCTCGCCTACAACGTCTACCGCTGCTGGGTCTCCGAGTACCAGGCGCTGCCCGAGCTCGACGCGGGCGGCAACGCGGTGATGATCAGCTCGATCAAGCTCGAGAACGAGGGCTGGGCCCGGGACGCCTCGGTGACCGAGCTCAAGGAGACGTGAGAGGTTCCCCATGGGCGTGCTTCCGGGCGGCTACTGGGACTCCGCCGGACGACTGCACCGAGAGTTCGAACTCGCGACCCTCACCGGCCGTGAGGAGGAGCTGCTGGCCGGCGCCCGCGCACCGCACACGGCGGCGCACGTCACCGAGGTGCTCAGCCGCTGTCTGGCCCGCCTCGGCGATATCAGCCCCGTACCGCCGGAGGTGACCCGCCACCTGCTGGTCGCCGACCGCCAGTTCCTGCTGCTGCACCTGCGCAGGGCCACCTTCGGCGACCGGGTCGGGGCGAGCCTGATCTGCCCCTGGCCGGAGTGCGGCAGGCGGGTCTCGATCGAGTTCTCCATCGACAGCGTGCCGGTGGAGGAGGCCCGGGACCGGGCGCCGACGCACACGATGACCACCTCCGACGGCACCGAGGTCACCTTCCGACTGCCCACGGGCGCCGACCAGGAGGAGCTCTCGCCGCACCTGGCGGTCAACGAGGCCGAGACGCTCACCGGACTGCTGTCCCGCTGCGTCCTGCGGATGGGCCCGCAGGGTGGCCCACCGGACCGTGACTCGGTGGTCGCGCTGCCGGCGGCCATCAGGGCCGAGATCGAGGAGGCCATGCGGGAACGGGCCCCCTCGGTCGAACAGACCCTGGAGGCCGAGTGCGCCGAATGCGGCCGGACCTTCCTCGCGCCCTTCGACGTCCACCGCTTCTTCTTCGGCGAACTGCGCACCGACGCCACCGCGCTGTACCAGGAAGTCCACTACCTGGCCTATCACTACCACTGGAGCGAGACCGAGATCATGGCCATGACCCGCGACAGACGGCACACGTACATCGACGTGCTCGCCGACGCGATCGAGGTGCTCAACAGTGGCTCGTGACGGTTACGCGTACGCGGTACTGGCCGACGGCGCCCGTCCCCACCTCCACCGCGCCGGCGTCCGCGCCCTGTTGGGCACGGCCGAGGAGACGGGCGTACGGGTCAGCTTCGCACCGGCGGCGCGGGGGCGTTCCTTCCGCTACGTCCGCGAGCATCAGGGCGACACGGCGGCGCCGTCGGGGTGGGACGACGTGCTGGCGGAGGTGGAGGCGGAGGCAGGGGCGGGGACCGGAGGGCGGGGGCGGCTGGGCCCTCCCGCAGCTCAACTGGCGCCTGACGCAGGGCTGTTTGAGGCCCGTGCTCTTGAAGAGGGCACGACTGGAGCGCGTGCGTCGCACGGTTCAGGCATCGTGCGTCCTGGACGCTCCAACGACGCCGCGCCGGAAGCGGTCGCCGACAGTTATGCGCACGCGGTGCTGGTCGACGGGGCCCAGCCCTACCTTCACCGCGCCGGTGTGCGCGCCCTGCTCGGGGTGGCCGAGGAGACGGGTGTCCGGACGAGCTTCACGCCGGCTGGGCACGGGCGTTCTTTCCGCTACGTCCATGAGGACGGGGACAGTTCGATGGCCCCCTCGGGCTGGGACGACGTCCTGGCGCAGACGGAGGCCGTCGGCACGACCGAAGCCCTGCCTGGCGATCCGGAACCGACCGGGACGGTAGCGGGCGCCGGCACGCCGGTCATCGTCGACATGGTGGTGCCCGGCGGCAGGGCGGGGGCGGCGACTGCCGCGGTGGAACGGCTTCCTGAACCCATCGCCGACTCGGTGCCGCTCTCTGTCGAGCAGGCCATGCCGCACCGGACGGAAGAGCCGGCCGTGCGCCGCCCCGCGAAGGCACCGGCCCCAGCGACTCGGCCTCCGGTTGAAGTCCCCGTGTCCGAGAGCGAGTTGACGGAGAGCGCCCCGGAGAGGGCGTCGGCGGAAGCGGTACGGAACGCCTCGACGCGGGCGCTTCGCAACGAGCCGCCGACCGTGTCCCGGTCCGTGCCCATGCCCCAGCCCGCAATCGTGGCCGAGCTTGTGCCCGCGACTGAGCTCGCGCCCATGCCCGTAGCTGCGCCCGACCCGACGCTCGCGCCTGACCCCACACCCGGTCCCGGCCTCACGCCCGGTCCGACGCCCCGCCATGTTCCCCGCCCCGCCCCTCGCCACGCTCCCGCAGCAGCCGGCCCCACCCCGACCCGTTCCCGGACTCTCACCACCCCTCGACCGGTCGCGCACCCAGGGACGACCGGCACCCCGCACGAGCCGGATCCCGGCGACCCGTTCACCTCCTCGCGGACCTCACCCCGCCGGCATGTCACCCCGCCCTACCGTCGGAGTTCATCCCCGCCGGCCGCTGCCCCCGCACCCCCGCAGCAGCAGCCCACCGACCCCGACCCCGCTCCCACCAGCGCCCCCCAGGCCCCCGCGGCCGCCCGAACTCCCGCTCAGCCGCCGGTCGTTGTGGTCCGGGCTCCCGTCGCACCACAGGGCGAGGCCGCCTTCTGGGAACGGCGTCATCTGGGTCGGTTCCTGAACGGGGTCCTGCGATGAGTGCCTCCACCGCGCTCGGCATGGTCAGCGCGTCGCTGCGAAATCTCCTGGTCGGCGAGATGCGCCTCAGCCCCGCGCCCGACGTCACGATCCTCGCACCGGACGAGCAGAGCAGCACGCGGCGGATCAACCTGTTCCTCTACAAGCTGGCCGAGAACCCGTTCCTGAAGAACCAGGACTTCACCGTCCAGCCGGGCAGCCCCAATCAACTCGTGCCGGCGCCACTGTCGTTGACCATGTCGTACCTGCTGACCCCTTACGCGCCCAACGATCCACAGGAGGGCAACGCGGCTGCGCACCAGCTGCTGGGCGAGGCGATGCGGGTGTTCTACGAGAACGCCGTCGTTCCGTCGGTCTATCTGGACCCGGGTCTCGCCGACGCTCGCGAGCGGCTCCAGATCGCGGGCAACGCCCTCGACCCGGAGGAACTGAGCCGGATCTGGAGCACGTTCTCGCAGCCGTTCCGCCTGTCCGTGCTCTACCAGGTCTCCACCGTGCAGCTCGACCGACTCCCCGCCGCCCGGCGGCCGTTGGCCGAACGGGTGCGCCAGGTGGGCGTCGACGTCGGGGCACCGTTCGACCCGCCCGCCGTCACCGCCATGACCCCGGCCGCGGGTCCCGCAGGTACCACGCTCACCTTCACCGGCGTCCATCTCGCCCGCTGGCGCGGCCGGGTGCGGATCGGCGACCGAGCGGTGCTGCCGGGACAACAGCTGACCGGCGACACCTTCACCGCCGTGGTGCCCGACGATCTGCTCCCCGGTTTCTACGAGGTGCGCGTCGACATCGCCAGCCTCCACCGGCGCACCTTCCTCTACGAGGTGACCCCATGACCGCCTACCAGGACACCTTCGAGCACCTCACGGACGAACTGCGCCGCCTCGACCTGTTGATCTCCTTGCGGCTGGAGACGGCCGCCCTGCAGAACGAGGCCTTCCCGCACTCCCAGGTGGACCGGACCGTGTACATCACGCGGCAGGAGGTCGACCGGCTGCTCGCCGACGGCCTCGACACCGGCATCAACTCCGGCACGGCTGCCAACCTGGTCGCCCTCAAGCAGCTCGCCGCCGAGATCGAGGACAGGGTCCGGGACAGCGCGGAGGCGGGTGCGGAGCCGCCGTTGGCCGCTCTCGGCCGGCTCTTCGGACTCTCGCCGACCGAGCTGGGCGCCGTACTCATCTGTCTCGCGCCCGAACTGCGCCGCAAGTACGACCGGCTGTACGCCTACCTCCAGGACGACATCACGCGCCGCAGGCCCAGCGTGGACCTGGTCCTGGAGCTGCTGTGCACGAGCGAGCGGGAGCGCTGGATCGCGAGCAGCGTCTTCCTGGCCGACGCGCCACTGATGCGATACGGCATTCTGCGGACCGTCGACGATCCGCAGAGCCCCTCCGGCTCCTCCGGACTGGCCCGGATCCTGGTGCTGGAGCCGCGGATCCGCCAGTTCCTGCTGGGATCCGGCGAGCCCGATGCCCGGCTCGTCGGTCACATCGGCGGGTACGCACCCTCCGATCCGATCGAGCACGAGGCCGACCCGGAACTCGCCGACCGACTGCTGCGCCTGGCCGTCCATCATCTGACCCCCGGCCGGCCACCCCTGGTCTGCCATCTGCACGGCCCGGACGACGACGCTCAGTTCGACCTGGTCCGGCTCACTGGCCGGCGCCTGGATCTACCGCTGGTCAGCGTCGATGCCAGGACCCTGGTCGGTCCCGACGGCCCCGCACTCCTGCGACTTGCCTTTCGTGAGGGCCTGTTGTGGGGCGCCGCCGTGCATCTCGCCCACGTCGACGTCCTGTTGGGGGAGGCGAGCAGGCCGCTGCGCGTGGCGCTCGCCGATACCGTCACCGACTACGGACTGCCCCTCTTCCTCACCGGTACCTCGCCGTGGACGGCGGAGGCGACGGAACTGGCCGCGCACTCCATGGACGTACCGCTGCCGGACCTGGCCCGCAGCACCTTGCTCTGGCAGGAGACCCTCGGCGCTCGGAGTGAGCAGGTCACGGCGTGGGCCGCCGAGTTGGCAGGGCGGTACCGGCTGCCCTCCGCGCGGATCCGGGCCGCGGCGCGCCTGGCCGACAACCGGCGGCTGATGGAGCCCGTGCCACGGGAGTTGACCCTGGCCGACCTGACCGCGGCCTGTCGCAGCGAGTCGCAGCACTCGCTCGGCCCGGCGGCCGCCAAGGTGCGTACCCGCTGCGGCTGGGACGACCTGGTGCTGCCGGCTGACCGCGTCACCCAGCTCCGGGAGATCTGCGACCAGGTGCGCCATCGCCAACTGGTGCTGCACACCTGGGGGTTCGGTTCCCGCCTCGGCTATGGCACCGGGCTCGGCGTGCTGTTCAGCGGGCCGCCCGGTACCGGAAAGACGATGGCAGCCGAGGTGCTCGCGCACGAACTCGACGTCGATCTCTACAAGATCGACCTGGCCGGGGTGGTCAGCAAGTACATCGGTGAGACGGAGAAGAACCTCGCGCGGATCTTCGCCGAGGCGAGCTCCGGCAACGCCATTCTCTTCTTCGACGAGGCCGACGCGCTCTTCGGCAAGCGCACCGAGGTGTCGGACGCGCACGACCGGTACGCCAACATCGAGACGAGCTATCTGCTCCAGCGGATCGAGGAGTACGAGGGCGTCGTCGTCCTCGCCACCAATCTGCGGCAGAACATCGACGAGGCCTTCACCCGGCGGATCCGCTTCGTCGTGGAGTTCCCCTTTCCCGAGGCGGACGACCGGCGCCGGATCTGGCAGACGCTCTTCCCGCCCGGGGCGCCGTTGTCGGCGGACGTCGATCTCACCCGGCTGGCCCGGGAGTTCGCCGTGACCGGCGCGAACATCAAGAACATCGTGCTGCACGCGGCCTTCCTGGCCGCGGCCGAGGGGACCGACATCGGGCGGCCGCACATCCTGCGGGGGACCCGCAGGGAGTTCGAGAAGATCGGCAAGCTCTGGGCCGAGGTGGGGGAGTCATGACCGACGGTTTTCCGAACAAGCCCAGGATCCTGCGGGGCGCCTTCGTGGAGTTCGGGCTGAGCGTGCCGCCCCTGGTGGTGGTGTTCCAGTTCAACCCCGTACAGCTGACCCGCAATCACGCGCTGACCTTCTCCTTCCCCGGGGTGCCCGGCCCGACTGCGGCCGGCGACGCGCCGGCCGCCGCGCCCCAGCGCACCCTGCGGCAGTGCCGCGGCGAGTTCTCCGACCTGCTGGAACTCCAGCGGCAGCAACTGGTGAACGTACAGGACCAGACCATCGCGTTCGACCTGCGGCTTGACGCCACCGACAAGCTCGACGACCGCGACACGGTGACCGAGCAGTTCGGCATCGCCCCGCAGATCTCCACGCTCGAACTGATGGTGTACCCGAAGGACGAGAGCCTGCTCGGCCGGGCCGGGGACGCGCTGCTCGGCAAGTCCGCGGGCTTCAGCTTCACCAGGAGCCCCAACCCGCCGATGATCCTCTTCATCTTCGGCCGCAAGCGGGTGCTCCCGGTGAACATCAACGCGATGAACATCACCGAGACGGAGTTCAGCGCCGACCTCAACCCGGTGCGGGCCACGGTGTCGGTGAACCTGACCGTCATCGAGGGCAACAGCGTGCCGTATCTGTACTCCAAGGCCATGGTCGAGGCGATGTCGGCGCTCAACGTCGCCAACAGCACCGACGCCGCCAACGTCGTGGTCCCGGGGTGACGCGGCATGTTCGACAAGCTCTCCCGCTACCTGGACGTGCCGGACATCGCGGTGGCCGACGCCCGGGGCAGGGTCGTGGCGGCCAAGGACGTCCGGCCGCTGCCCGAGGTGACCGGCACCTTCACCCACACCGTCGACAGCGGCGACCGGCTGGACCAACTGGCCTTCGCCTACTACCGCCAGCCGCTGCAGTACTGGCACATCTGCGACGCCAACCCCGAGTTCCTCTCGCCCCTCGACCTGCTGGACGGTGGACCGCTGGCGACCCACCGCTTCCCCCTCTCCGTGCGCCAGGGCACACCGCCCTGGGCCGCCCTGGTCCGCGAGCTGTCCCGGACGGTCGGCGTGGACGAGGTGACCGTCATCGACGACGTGACGGCCGTATCGCAGCCGGGCGGCGCGGTGGTGGAGCAGGTCGTCCGGGCGGTCCTGGTGACCCACGCGCGGGCGAGCGTCGACGCGCAGGCGCTGTCCGCGGTGATCAGGTCGACCGGATTCGGTGTCGGCATCCCGGTGGAGCAGGGGCGGCTCGGGCGGCCGGTCGTCGTTCCTCCGCAGGTGAGTTGAGGGGGCGGGCCATGCAGAACGACCACCTGCTGATCGAGATCGACGGCGCCGAGGCCTCCGACCTCAAGTGCGACCTGATCGGCCTCGACATCGAACTCGACGAGGAACTGGCCGGCATGTTCCGGATGACGCTGGCGCTCCGCCTGCGGGCCGACGGCTCGTGGACCCACCTGGACGACGGGCGCTTCGCCCTGTGGCGGAAGGTCGCCGTGACCGCCGGGCTCAAGGACGACGCCCGGAAGCTGCTGACCGCCTACATCACGCACGTACGACCGGAGTTCGGCCCCGGCATGGAGCAGTGCCGGCTGGAGGTGTGGGGGATGGACGGCAGCGTGCTGATGGACCGGACGGACGTGCTGAAGGCCTGGCCGAACATGAAGGACAGCGACATCGCCGCCCTGGTCTTCCAGAAGGCCGAACTCACCCCGCAGGTGGCCGACACCACGATCGTGCACAACGAGGAGACCTCCACGATCGTCCAGCGCGAGACCGACATCCGCTTCCTCAAGCGGCTGGCCCTGCGCAACGGATACGAGTGCTTCGTGGAGGGCGGCACCGGCTACTTCCGGCCGCCCGACCTGGGCCCGCCCGTGCAGGCCCCGCTCAACGTCCATGCCGGCGCCCGGACGAACGTCAACAAGTTCAGCCTGGAGGTCAACGCGCTCGCCCCGGCGGACGTGACCATGAACGCGCTCGACCACGCCACCGGCGGCCCGCTGGAAGCCGTATCGCGGCCGGCCCACGAACCGGCCCTCGGCGCCCGCCGCCCGGCGGACCTGCTGCCTTCGCGCGTGCGGCCCGGCCAGGTGCGCGTCGCGCGGACCGTGGCCACCGGCGCCCACGAGATGGAGGCGATCTGCCAGGCCCTGCACGACCGCGGTGAGTGGTTCGTCAGCGGCGAGGGCGAGGTGGCCGCCAACCAGTACGGTGCCGTGCTCCTGCCGCGCCGCACCGTCGCCATCAACGGCGTGGGCGCGACCCACAGCGGCACCTACTACGTCACCCATGTCACCCACCGCTTCCGGGAGAACAGCTACAACCAGCACTTCCGGGTCAGGCGCAACGCTCTGACGGCGGTCGGCGCGGGCCTCGGCACCTTGGCAGGTGTGCGATGACACCGGACCTCGAACGGGTCGTCGCCGACCTCGCGGACAAGATCGAGCGCCGCTTCTACGGCAAGTACCGGGGCATCGTGCGCGACAACGAGGACCCGTCCCGGCTCGGCCGGCTCAAGGTGAGCGTGCCCAGCGTGCTGGGCCCGGACGTCGTCACCGGGTGGGCCACCCCGTGCGCTCCCTTCGGCGGCGCGGCGGACCAGGGATTCCTCTTCGTGCCGGAGCGCGACGCCGGGGTGTGGGTGGAGTTCGAGGAGGGCGACCCGGAGTTCCCGATCTGGGTCGGCACCTACTGGACGGCACCGGACGCGGCGAGCCAGCTGCCCAAGCCGCAGGCGGCGGACGGCACGGAGGAGTCCGAGGTCCCGAAGCTGATCACGCGCAAGATCATCAAGACGCTGAAGGGCCACACCGTCCAGTTCGAGGACCGCGACGGCGCGGAGTGCGTCCTCGTCCGCGAGGGCGTCAAGGGCCACCTGATCGCCCTGACCCAGGACGGCGTCCGGATCACCGACGCCACCGGCAACGCGATCGAGATGACCAACAGCGCGATGACGCTGCACGCCGCCGTTCCGTTCACCATCGACGCCCCCGGCCAGCCCGTGCGGATCGTCTGCGACACCGTCGACTTCAAGAAGGGCTGAGCCATGGGACAACTCCTCGTCGTCAAGGGCGACCCGGTGCGGGGCACGGACCAGCACAACGTCCAGGGCCAGGGCCCCAACCCCGCCGCACCGCCCCCGACCGCCCCCTACGTGGGCATCGGCGACTACGCCTACAAGGGCGCGGTCACCGAAGCGCTCAGCACCTTCGTCACCATCGCCGGGACACCCGTGGCGCTGGTGACCAGCAGGAGCGGACTCGATCCCGGCGAGGACGCGCCGGGCGGCGGACATGCCGGCCCGTCGGGCGGCAACTTCGTGCCCGGACCGGGAACCGTCGCCCCGACACCGACACCGGCCACGCTGCAGATCACCGACAGCCCCCTCGGCACCGGCGTGCCGAACAGCGCGGCGGGCAACGCCCTGCTCACCGTCGGCGGAGTCCGGGTGCTGCTGGACGGCGACGCGATCGACACCTGCAGCGGCCTCGGCACGCCGGCCGACTCGACGGTCACCGCGCGCGGCCAGGACTTCGTGACGTGTTCCGGGTGAGGGAGGAAGCACATGGCGACGGGATTCGGATTCCCGCTCGGCGTCGACGCCTCGGGGGCGATCCGGCCCGACGGGGAGGACGCCGAACTGCGCGGCAAGGTGGTCCAGGTGCTGTTCACCGCACCGGGGGAGCGGGTGAACCAACCCGAGTTCGGCTGCGGGCTGTTCAACCTCGTCTTCGATCCCGCGAACACGATCATGGCCGCCGCCGTCGAGTTCTCCGTCAGCTCGGCGCTCACCCGCTGGCTGGGGGACCTCCTGGTGGTCGGCGGAGTGGACGTCCGCTCCGACGACGAGGCACTGACCGTGGAAGTGGCCTACGTACGACGCAAGGACCTGGCTCTCCAGGCACTCCGCGTCCACTTCAGGTAAAGGCGACGTGATGGTGGAAATAGCGCAGGTGAACGGCCAGCCGGTCATCGACTACATGGCCCGTGACTACGAGAGCCTGCTCCAGGCCATGCGCGACCAGATCCCGCGCAAGCTCTCCCAGTGGACGGACTTCACCAACGAGGCCGACTTCGGGAACGTGCTGCTGCAACTGTTCGCGCACATCGGCGACATCCTCAGCTACTACCAGGACCGGGTCGCCAACGAGAGCTTCCTGGGCACCGCGCGGACCCGCCGCAGCGTCATCGACCACCTGCGGCTGATCGGCTACGAACTGGGCACCGCGGCACCCGCCGCCGCCTCCCTGGACGTGTCCGTGCCGGGGTCGGTCACCGAGGTCGTCACGATCGCCAAGGGCGACGCCTTCGCCACCAGGAGCCAGAAGGACCGGCCCAGCACGCGGTTCGAGTACGCCGGCGACTCGCCCCTGACCATCGACTTCGGCGCCCTCACGCCCGACGCGACCACCGGCCGCAAGACCTTCGGCGGACTGCCCGTACAAGAGGGCCGGCTCATCGAGGACGAGGTCATCGGCACCTCCGACGGCACCCCGAACCAGCGGTTCCCGCTGGCCCACCGAGGCGCCCTGCTCGACCGGCTGTCGTCACCCCAACTCCCCGGTCAGGACGTTCTGTTGCTGACGACTCTGTCCGGAACCGTGGACGCGTGGACCCGGCGCGAGACCCTCGCGTTCAGCCAGTCGGGACAGGACGACTACGTCATCGAGGTCGACGAGAACGACCGGGCCACCGTCGTCTTCGGCGACGGCACCTTCGGCGCGGTGCCCCGCCAGGGGGCGCAGATCACCGCGACCTACCGCGTCGGCGGCGGCTCGGCAGGCAACGTGCCCGCCGGAGCGATCACCACGATCGCCGACACACCTCAACTCGCCCTGCTGGGCGCCCAGATCACCAACCCGCTGCCCGCCACCGGCGGCGCCGAACGCGAGGACATCACCCACGCCGTACGCCAGGCACCGGCCGTCTTCCGCTCCCTTCGACGCGCGGTCACCGCACCCGACTTCGAGGCACTGGCCCTCAGCCACAAGGGAGTCGGCAAGGTGCGCGCGGCCGCCACCGGCTGGAACGAGGTGACCCTCTACGTCGCCCCCGAGGGCGGCGGCAAAGTCAGTGACGTCCTGGCGGCGAGCCTCACCGCCTACTTCGAGGACAAACGGATGCTCAGTCAGATCGTCGAGATCGCCGACGTGGACTACGTCCCTGTCTTCGTCACGGCGGAGATCGCCGTGCAGAGTTTCTACGTGCCCGCCGACGTCGTCGCCGCGGTGCAGCGGGCGGCGGCCGACCTGCTCGCCTTCGACCGGGTCGACTTCAGCCAGAGCGTGTACCTGAGCCGCTTCTACGACGTCAGCCAGAGCGTGCCGGGCGTGGTCTTCGTCAACATCACCGAGTTCCGCCGCGGCGACCGGCCGACTCCCGCGGTCGAACCGCACGGCACGATCACCCTCGGCCCCAACGAGGTGCCGGTCGTGCCCACCGAGACCGACTACGCGTCCGGCCTGAAGGTCGTCCTCATCGGCCAGGCGGGGAGCTGAGCATGCGACTGCTCGACATCACCGCCACCGGCCACACCGACGGCAACCGCATCGACCTGACCTGGGCATACCCGAAGGACGTGACCCCTCCCGGCATCCGCGTGGTGCGCCGCGAAGGCACCCACCCGCAGGATCCCGACGACGGCGTCGTCGTCGACGAGGGTGACGGTCTGGTCAGCGCGACCGACACCGGTCTGCGCGGCGAACACGTCTACTACTACGCGCTGTTCCCCTTCACCGGGGACCCGCCCGTCTACGACCCCGACCCGCACAACGTGGCCGCCGCGACGGCCATCACCCCCTACGGTTTCGCCGAACGGCTGTACGGCATGCTGCCGGCGCTCTACCGGCGCTACGACGCCGACGGGCCTTCGGCGCGCAGAGGCGCCGGGCCTGCCCTCGACACCGACCCGGGCCAGCTGCGCGGGTTCCTGGACCTGCCCGGCGCCGAACTGGATCGGCTCTACAGCCTGGGCCGCGCCGCGCTGTCGCTGGCCGACCTGGAGCGCGTCGACGGCGGGCTGCTCCCGCTGCTGGCCCAGTGGGTCGGCTGGCGCACCGACCACAGCCTGCCGGTCGCCTCGCAGCGCAACGAGATCCGCTACGCGCCCCGGCTGTACCGGGGCACCGGCAGCGTCCCCACTTTGGACGCGACGGTCGCCAGGGTCTCCGGCTGGTCCAACCGCACCAAGGAGTTCGTCCACAACGTGGCGCGCAGCAACCGGGCGGAACGGCTCAACCTGTGGTCCACGCTGCGGAGTTCGACGGGCGAGTGGAGCACACCGTCCCTCGCGTCGGTCGACTTCGCCCACGACGGCCGGCCGGCCGCGGTGCGGGAGGCCGACGGCTCGACGCTGTTCGTCTACCACACGCGCCGTCAGCACGGCTGGGACATCTGGTCCAAGCGGTTCGCCGACGGGGAGTGGGAGCCGAGCCGACCGGTCACCGACGGGCCCGCCGGCGACAAGAACCCGGCCGCGGCCCGCCAGGGCGACAAGCTGTGGGTGTTCTGGCAGAGCTACGATCCCGCGCAGGCAGCGCAGGACCGGCACTGGCGGATCAACTTCACCGTCCGCACGCCCACCGCCGACGGCCCGCGGTGGACCGTACCCGCCGTGTTCGGCGACCCGTCGATCGAGCGCCGGCTGCCGGCCGCGGTGGCCGACGACGCCGGCGGTGTGTGGCTGTTCTGGCTCGAACGGGTCTCCGGGGTCTGGCAGTTGCGCTACAACCGGCACGACGGCACCGACTGGCAACTCGGCACCCCGGCCGCCTTCCCGCTCGCCGCCGGCCAGGACCCCCGGGTCGAGGACGACCTGTGCGTGGTCTTCCACCCCACCGAAACCGCCGCGCGCCTCTGGCTGTTCTGGGCCCGGCGCGAACCGGCCGGTCCGGCCGGCCAGAGCCGCTGGAGCGTCTTCTACCGGATCAAGCAGGGGCTCGCCCCGGCCGCCGCGGACTGGTCCCAGGTCCGGCCGCTGCCCAGGACGAGCGAGGACTTCCACGACCGGCAGCCCGCACCCGTGGTCACACCGTCCGGCACCGTCGAGGTGTTCTGGTCGTCGACCCGCGGCGGCGGTTGGTCGATCGTCCGCGCGGGCCTGGCGCCCGGCTCCCTCGCGTGGGACGCACCGCAGGAGGTCGTCGGCGCCCCGTACGCACGCCGCGGCCCTCTCGCCGTACCGACGGACCGAGGCACCCTCCTCGTCTACCGCTCCAACGAAGGGATCACGTACGTCAGTGAGGAGTTCGGCGCCACCAGCACCCTCGACAACCGGTACGCGGGAACCACCACGGTCGACACCCGGGACACCGCCAAGCGCGAGGCACGCGGCACCTTCGAGGACTTCCAGACCTATACGTACGACACCGGGTCCGGCGGCAGGCGCAGCGACGCCGACCGGATCTCGCGCGACACGGTCGGCCTGTTCCTCACTCCGGACACCGCCGATCCCGTACGGACCGACGCCGTGGTCACCCGACTCGCGGGCGCGCTCGCGGACTTCATGCCGGTGACCACCCGACCGGTCTTCATCACGCAACCGCCCAGCGGCACCGTCCGCACGTCCCGGGGAGGGGGTCACCGTGGGTGACTTTTCCCGCAGCACCTTCGACCGCGTCAAGCACTACGTGGGCATACGGCTCCAGCAGGGCGTCCCCCTGGTGGACGCCGACTGGAACGAACTGGAGGACATCCGGAGGTTCGAGGTCGAGGCCTTCCTCAAGTGGTTCGTCGGCGACGGCGTACCGGCCGGCAACGACGGCTTCCGGATCGTGGCCGCCGCGGGCGGCGGAGTCGGCACGATCCGGCTCACCCCGGCGGCGACCGGCACGATCGGCTCGTCGGTGAGCGTGGACGTGACCGCGTCGACGGCCGCCACGGCCCTGGGCTTCACTCAGGTCAACCGGCGGGCGGCCCGCGCCCTGGCCCCGGCGCGGCTGACCGGCGACGCCGCCCAGCCGTTCGCGCTGACCGCCGGGATGACCCTGGTGGTCTCGGCGAACGGGGCACCGCCCCAGACCGTGACGTTCACGGCGAGCGGCTTCGCCGACCTCGGCGCCGCCACCGCCGCCGAGGTGGCCGCGGTGATCAATGCCGCCGCGAACCGGGTGGTCGCCTCGGCCGGCACGGGCAACGACTTCTTCGTCGCCGGCGGCGACGGTACCCCCGAAGGCGCGGGGCGCTGCCTCGCCGACGGCCGCGACGCCGTCCACGAGGGCCGGCTCGCGTACAGCTCCCAACCGCTGTACGCCAACACCGCGTTGGCCGCGGCCTGGGGCGTGCCCGTCGTCCAGGAACTCGCCGCGCCCACGTCGGGCACCCGCTCGGACCTGGTCTACCTCGACGTCTGGGACCGGGAGGTCACCTCCGCCGAGGACGACTCCTTGCTCGACCCCCTGGTCGGCGTCGAGACCTGCGTACGGGTACGGCGGGAGTGGGCGGTACGCGTCCGGCCCGGCGCCACTCAGCCGCCGGCACCCAACGACACCGACTACGTCAGCGGGCACTCCTACCTCCAACTGGCCCGGATCGGGAGGCAGTCCGGCGTCGGCGCCATCCGGCCGCCGGCGCTGATCGACCTGCGCCCGCGCAACCTCCAGGTGCCGCCGAGCACGCTGGTCGACGACGTCCTGGGCACCATCGGCGGCGACACCTCGATCGCGCCGGCCTACCGCAGGGGACAGAAGCGGCCCCGTGCCAGCCTGCGGGACGCGATCAACGCCCTGCTGGCCGGCCAGCTCCCGCCCAGCCCGGAGATATCGGTGTCCCCTGGAGACAAGGGGGACCTGCTGAACAAGGCCAGCGTGGTCGACGCGGCCGGCGGACTGGTCGCCGTATGGCAGTCCGCGCGCTCCGGCAGCAACCAGATCCTCGCCGCCCGGCTGGACCCCGCCCGCCCCGAACTCGGGTTCAGCCTCGCCCCCGCCGTCACCACCGGCGGTCAGAACATCGAGCCCGCGGCGGTGGCGCTGCCCGGCGGCGACCTCGTGATCGCGTACCAGAACGGGCTGTTGGACGGGCCCGACACGGACGTGCTCATGAAGCGCGGTCCGCTGGCCACGATCGGCGCCGCCACCCCGCAGAACGTGGCCGTCACCGGGAACCAGGTGGCGGACCAGCGGGTACGCGCCGTGCTCGCCGGGGACCAGGTGGTGTTCTTCACCCACCAGAGCAGCAGCACGCTCAAGCAGTGGTACTACCGGCGTTACCGGCACACCGACAACGTCTTCCTGGACCCCGCGCCGGTGGCGCTGTCGGCGACCGGCCTGACCCAGCGGGACCTGCACGCGGCCGCGGCCGACGGCAAGGTGTGGGTGGCCTACGCCGACGGGACCAAACTCCAGATCCTGCGCTTCAACCCGGTACCGGCCGGCACCAACCCGCAGGACCCGCCCGTCATCGACCTCCAGAAGGACTTCCCGGCCGTCGGCCAGCTCAACGTCTTCGTCCTGGCGCTCAGCGGCAACGAAGTCCTCGTCTTCTACGAGGACGACACCGGGCTGACCGTCGCCTCCGGCACCAACGGAACCTGGACCTCCGTCCGCGTGCCCGACTCCGACACCAGCGACGCCCAGCCCGCCGCGGTACGCGACGCGGACGGCACGGTGTACCTGGTCGCCAACCGGCCGACGGCCGGCGGCGGTACGGATCTGCTGCTGCGCCGCCGGAACCCGATCGGCGGCAACTGGATCGCCGCCCAACGGCTCGTCGCCACCACCCAGGCCCAGAACAACCTCAATCCGCATCCCTTCCTCGTGCCCGACCTGGGCCTGTGGCTGCTGTGGGTCAGCACGCGGACCGGGGACGCGGACGTCTACGCCAAACAGATCATCACAGCCATCTAGCCCATCACAGGAAACCAGGGGGAATCCCGCATGCCATCACCATCCGTCAGCCCGGTCCAGGCGAGCAAACAGAACTACACCGTCACCGCCTCCTCGGCGTTCGTCACCGTCTTCAAGGCGGGCATCAACGCACTGGAGAGCGAGGGCTTCACACTGACCTACCCGGAGAACCTGGCCGGGCTGTCCCTGTCCCTGGTCCACATCGACTCGGCCCCCGCGAGCGGACGCAGCGCACCCGTGCCGCTGCCGGCCGGCGGAAGCGTCTCCCACTACTCCGTCAGCACCGAGGCACCCTCCGTCTCCAACGGCATCGTCACCCTCGCCGTCAGCATCGAGGACAGCGCGGGGAACGGCTCCGCACCCCAGGAGCGCTGGGAACTGCGGGCCTCGGCGGATGTCCCGGCCAACTGGACCATGTCCATGTCCAGCGGAAACGTGGACGTGAACTGGCTGGCCGTCTGCCCGGTCGCCGAGGTGACCGTCCCGGCCGAAGCGCTGGAGCTGCAGAAGGACGTCGAACTCAACGCGCACGGCGCCGTGAGCGGCAACACGTTCGCCGGAACCGTCCCGGGCGCACTGGCCTTCACACCTCACTACGACTGGGCGTACACCGGCGCGGCCCCCATCCTGGAGATCACCACCGACACCACGACCACCGACCCGTCCCTGAAGATCGACACCCCCGGGGTCTACGAGCCGGTCCCCCTGGCCTTCACCGTCACCACCAGGCTGACGGACGCGGCGGGCCTCTACACGGGTCTCCTGCACAACAAGAGCGCCCCCGCGACGATGACCGTCCATCAGCGCGTGCAGGACATCGTGCTCGTCCTCGACCGCTCCGGCAGCATGGCGTCGGAGAACCGGTTCGAGAACGCCAAGACCGCCTGCCGAGTGCTGATACACCTCTTCAACGGGCTGCGCGAAGGCCTCAGCACCCCGGATCGCATCGACCGGGTGGCCATCATCGCCTTCGAGGACGAGATCGCCGGCTTCCGGGGCGGAGCTCCCTCCAACCGCATCCAGACCCTGCTCCCGCTGACGCCGTTGTCCGAGGCGGTGGACGCCATCGACGACCCGGCGTTCGACTTCGGCGTCCCGGGTACCAACACTCCGATCGGTGACGGCCTCATCGCCGCCATCGACCTCCTGGCAGCCGCCGGACCGATCGTCGACCAGCGGTTCACCATCATCCTCTGCACCGACGGTCTGGAGAACTGCGGAACGGTGGCTCTGGTGCCCTCCTCCGCGGTGAACGGGGCGCAGTCCTTCCAGAACGCCGTCAACTCCAAGCAGGCCCGGAAGGACGTGCTCGACACCGGCCGCTGCAAGCTGTCCACGATCGCGCTCGGCCCCACCGCCGACCAGAACGTGCTCAGCCAGCTCGCGACCTTCGGGGCGGGCAAGTTCGCGCTCGTCAACAACCCGAGCGAACTCGCCGGCTCCTTCGGCGAGATGCTGGCCAACGCGCAGACCGTCAACCTGCCCACCAAGCAGAGCACTCCGACGACCGGTGTCCCGGACCCCGACGGTGTGCTGCCCGCCGTCTACCTGTCCACCGAGCCGGACGCCGACCGACTGGTCCTCGCCGTGACGCCGCCGGACGGCGAGACCGTCTTCACCGGCACCATCCAACTGGCCCGCTGGGACGGCACGTCGTACCTCCCCGAACCCATCACCATCCTGGCCACCTCCTCCGACCGGGCCACGTCGGTGGCCAAGCTCCCCGCCCTCGCGCAGGGAGCGCCCATCCACTGGCGGGTCATCCACGGCACCGGGCCCGCGGACGCGGAACCGCTGGCCCTCGGCCAGGTCCTCGCCTATGTGGACCTCCACCTGCTGGCCGACATCCAGCTCGACCAGGACGCGTACCTCACAGGGGACCGGATGAACCTGACCGTGCGGATCCGGCAGGACGACCGGCCGATCCTCGGCGCACGGGTCAAGGCCGTGCTCGACGCACCCGCCGTCGGGCTCGGCGAGCAGCTCACCGCCCTCGGTGCCGCGCCCACGGACCTCGCGCGGGACGAGCACGACGAGGCGACCTGGATGGAAGGACGCATCGGCACCCTGCTGTCGCACAAGAAATGGCACCACCTGCCGCGTACCAAGCCGACCGGCGGCCTGTTCGTCGACGGCACCGACGAGCTCTTCGACCCGGACGGCAACGGCAACTACACCAACACCTTCGCCAAGGTCTTCAAGGAGGGCACCTACAGCTGGCATCTGTCCGTGGCCGGGCAGGACGTCAACGGCAACGCGTTCACCCGGGAGTTGAACACCTCCACCTTCGCCGGGATCAAGGTCGACCGGAAGGCCACCAAGATCAAGGTGACCCGTCTGCACAACGACCCGAGCGGTCTGCTCGCCGCGCTGGTGGTGATCACCCCGCAGGACGCCCGCGGCGAGGATCTCGGCCCCGGCAAGGACGACTCGGTCATCTGGGCGTTGCGTGAGGGCACCTTCCAGCACGTCCTGCGGCACGAGCCGGCCCCGGTGCAGACCGACGGCACCTACCAGCGCGTGATCCTCTACACGAACCGGCAGTCACCGTCGCTCGTGGTCGAGGCCGCCGACGTCGTACTGCCGACGATCGACGTCCGACGGCGGTTGCTGGGCTTCAGCGACTGACCACTGACAGGGCACGACCCAGGACGGAGGCCGACGGTGTTCGAGCAGCAGTCAGCACACACGCCCGTGCGCGACAAGGCGGGCACGCCCGCCCGTCGGCCTCCGGCCCCGGCACCGCACTCCGGCGAAGGAGCGCGCCGCGCACTGGGCAACAGCGCGCTGGCGACCGAGGCCGTCCGCGCCCTGGACGGCCCGGGAACACCCCTCGGCGTCGGCCCCAGGGCCGCCGCCGAGCGGGCCGTCGGCCACGATCCCGGCGACGTCCGGGTGCACACCGGCCCGCGGATCCGGGCAGCCGCCCGGGCCGCGGGCGCCGCGGGATTCACCTTCGGCGGCGACATCGGCATCGCGACCGGTCCCGGGGAGGGCATTCCCCCACAACTCCTCGTCCACGAGGCCGTGCACGCGGCCCAACAGAGGGTCGGCGGCACCGCGGGCGCCGCCGAGGCGGAACGACAGGCCGCCGCGGCCGGCCGTGGCGGGTCCTCGTCGGCGGTCCTGGCCGGTACGGCGGCGCCGTATGTCGCGTGGGCTCCCGAGGACTGGCTGAACACCACACCGGACGTGCGTCGTTACGGGCTGTCCGATCTCCGCGAGGAGGCACGGGCCGTCGACGAATGGCTGGGCAGGCAGATCGCCTCGACCCCCGAGGTGGACCGGATGATGGAGGCCAAGGCCGCCCTCCAGGCCGAACTCGCCCGCCGGGCCCCGGCATTGATCCCGTCAGGCCCTCGAACCCGGCCGGTCCGTCCACGCGGCGGACGCCGTTCGGCTCCCGCTTCCGCGCCCGAGGTCCTCCCGGACACCGAGATGCCGCACGTGCTGCGGGACCGCGTCAGCATGGCCCTGACCGATCCGGTCGAGGTCCGCGCCGAGGCCGACCGCATCGCCGCCTGGCTGCTCAGGCCCGACGTCAGCCGGGCCGACCGTGCCACCCTCCGCCAGGAACTGGCCCTGCTGGAGCCCACCGTCGCCGCCGACCTCGACCGCGCGAGCACCGAGCGGCAACAGGTCCGCCTCGCACGGGCGTTGGCACCCACCGTCACCCAGGACCGGGCCGGCATCCTCGCCAATCTGCGGATCATCGAGTCGATCCGCCCCTACGACGCCTCGCCGGGTTCGGCGTACGTCATCCACGAGGGCGAACTGCTCGTCTTCCCGCTGGAGACCGCGCAGCGGGTGCGGGCCCAGGTGCTGGGCTCCCTGGCGGACGCCGCCCGACGGGCCCGCGGCATGAACGACAGCACTGAGTTCCGTATGAACGACCATCTGCGCCAGAACTACGAAGAGCACCAGGTGATCGGCTTTCTGGTGAGTGTGGTCAGCGGGGAGGAGCCCGTCGAGCTCCAGGCGCGGATGCTGGGCCCGCTGGCCGAGTCCAACATGGCGCTCGCGCGCTACCGGGCGGCGGTGCGGGGAGGGTCCCTCGTCGACATGGCGGACGCCGTGCTCACCGCCGTCGAGTCCGCGGACAAGGCCCAGGAGATCGTGCTCGCAGGCATCGACCGGGCCGTGGCGGCGGCCGGCTCGATCGTGCACGGTCTGGAGATCACCCGGAACGTGGCCTTCATCGTCGCCTTGTCCGTGGGCGCGATCCTCGCTGCCCCCGTGGTCGCGGCCGGAGTCGCCGGACTGGGCGCGACCGGGCTCACCGCGACCGCGCTGACGGCCGTCGGTACCGGAGCAGTCGTCGGTGGCGAGGGACTGGCGCTGGGGTTCACGAGCGGCGCCGGCGGTGAACTGGCCGCCGGCCATGGGGTGGACGCGGCCCTCAGCACGGGCTGGGCCGAAGGGCTCCGCGTCGGGGCGCAGGGCGTCGCCATCGGTGTGGGCGGCGGCGCGAGCCTCAGCCTCGCCCGGACCCTCGGCGTCGGCGCCCAGGGTCTGTCCCGGCTGGGCTCGATCGGGCGCGGTGCGCTGGCCCAGGGCGGCGGGAACGCCCTCGGTGGGGTGACCGGCGCCCTGCTCACCCCACCCGAGGGCACCGGCCGCGCGGACGCGGCCCTGCGGGCGGGTCTGACCGGCTTCGGCCTGGGCGCGCTGGGCGGGGTCGCGGGCACCTACGCGCAGGGACTGTCCTCGTCCGCCGGGCGCTTCGCCGTGGGGGTCGGACTGCCGAGCCTCGTCGACGGCGGGGCGACCTATCTGCAGACCGGAGATCTGTCCCAGTCGATCGAGGCGGCCGGTACCGGTCTGGCGGTCAGCGCCCTGACGACCGGTCGCCCCAGCGGGATCAGCGGGAACGCCGAGCAACGGGCCTTCAGCGCCGGGCAGTCCGTGCGACGCGAGATCGGCTACGTGGGCCGGCGGGGCCGCGCGTACCTCGCGGGTGCCATGATCGGTCTCGCCGAGCCGGTTCCCGCGCTGCGTCTGAAGAACACACCGGCGGCGATCACGCTTTCGGACGGGCAGCAGTCCGACGTCGCCCCCGCCGCCTCGCCGCCCAGCCCGGCCCCGGCCCCGCCCGCGACCGCCGCCCCCGCGCCGCAGGCGGCGATCGACGCCGCCGATCTTCCCGCCGCGCAGGCCGCCACCGTGATCTCACCGCAGACCCGCGCCCCGGCGGTGTCCCAGCCCGGCCTCGTCGCGCAGTACGAGCGTGTCGCCAACGGCAAGATGGGGGCGGTGGTCCGCGATGTGCTGAGGGGCCAGCGCGCCACGGCCACCCGGACTCGGCTGGCCCAACTGCGGCAGCAGTTCGACCAGTTGCGCGCACAGGTCGGTGGCGGGCAACTGACGCCGGCCCAGCGGGCCGACGCCACGGCCATCCTCCGGGAGGCGAGGAGCCTGGCGCGGGCCGACTTCAACAACGTACGGGACGGGATCTGGCGCCGTTTGCGCGCCGACTCGGATCTCCTGCGGATCGAGGGCCGACTCCAGGACGCCGGTGACGCGGCCCAGGGGGGCACGGCACTTCAGGTCAACACCCGGACCGGCACGGGCGACCGGTTCGAGTCGCTCGGTGTCGAGCACCGCACCCGGCTCTCGGACGATCCCTGGCGATACAACGATCCCGACAATCTCATCGTCACGGACGCCCCCCAGAACGAGCAGTACCTCGAAGCGCTCCGCCGGCACGGCTCGATCTGGCCGTCCGGTGATGTCGAGGACTTCGTCATCCGCCACCGGCTCAACGACCAGGGGGTGGACTTCTCGCCCGACACCCGGCGGTGATCACGTCCGACCCTCGGCCTCACGCCGGTTCGGAGACGGGCGGTGGAGTGGTGACGACGGTGGGGGACAGACCGGGTTGGCTCAGGAGCCGGGCGCGCAGGGGATCCGTGTCCGGGAGGCCGAGTTCGGTGGTGATGGTCAGGGCCTGGGTCCACGCGGTTCGGGCGGCGTGCGGGCGCGCGACGGTGTCGAGGATGTCGCCCAGGCAGACGAGAGCGGCTGCCTCGCTGTGGCGGTCCCCGGTCTGGTGGAACAGATCGAGGGCCTGCCGGTAGCGGTCGACGGCCTCGGTGGGCCGGCCGAGGCGGTGGTGGATGTAACCGAGGCTGTCCTGGATGTGGGCCTGCCCGTTGAGGTCGCCGGTCTCCTCGGCCAGGGAGAGGGCTTCTCGGCAGTGCGTCAGAGCCTGGTGGTGGTCGCCGAGCTGGGCGAGGATCCAGCCGATGTGGTTCAGGGCCGCGGACTGGCCGGCGCGGTCGTCGGCCGCCCGGTGGTGCGCGAGGCTGTCGTGCGCGTGGCCCAGCGCCTGTTGGTGACGGCTCTGGGCCTCGTACATCCGGGACAGGTGCTGGTGGATGCGGGCCTGCCCGCCGTGGCTGCCGACCTCGCCGAACAGTTCCAGCGCGCGCAGATAGTGGGCGCGGGCCTCGTCGGGACGGTCCAGGCGGTCCTGGGCGAGGCCGAGACCTCGGTGGGCCTCGGCCTGGCCGGTCCTGTCACCCTGGTGCCGGGCGGCCTCAAGGGCGGCGGTGTGGGCGGCGATCAGCGCCCGCCGGTATCCGTGCCGGTCGAGATACGTCGTGAGTGCCGAGGCGAGCCGCCAGGTGTGGACGGGGAAGCCGGCGTCCGGCGCCTGTTCCACGGCCGCCAGGAGGGCCGGCGTCTCGGCGCTGAACCAGGTCTGCGCCTGCCGGTGGTCGGCCAACTCCGCGGGTGCGGAGCCCTGTTGGGCGGGCGGCAGCGAGGCCGGGTTGGGCCGGGGGGTCAGCAGGGCGTCGGCCCGGTGCGCGGTGTGCAGGTAGTGGTCGAACATGCGGTGCGAGGCCGCGCGCCGGGTGGCGTCGCTGTCGTGCGCGGCGACCAGTTCGGCGGCGTAGGCGCGCAGCAGGTCGTGGAAGCCGTAGCGGCCGAGGGGGTGTTCGGTGAGCAGGTGGCCGCGGACCAGTTCGACCAGCAGGACGCGGGCACGGGGTACGGGCAGGCCGGCCAGGGCGGCGATGGCCGGGAGCCCGGCGTCGGGGCCGAAGTGCAGGCCCAGTAATCGGAAGAGCCGTCCGGCGTCGGGGCTGAGCGCGTGGTAGGACCAGGAGAACACCGCCCGCACCTGACTGGTCGCCTCTCCGCCGTCCAGGGCGTCCAGCCGCCCGTCGGCCCGGCGCAGCTCCTCGGCGAGTGCCGCGAGCGGGAGTTCGGGCTGGGCGGCGGCGCGGGCGGCGACGATCGCGAGCGCCAGCGGCAGGCCCGCGCACCGGCGCACGATCTCCCCCACGGCGTCGGGATCGGCCGCCACCCGGTCCGCGCCGAGTCTGCGGATCAGTAACTCCCGTGCCTCACCGGGCGCCAGCAGGCCGATGGTGAGCAGGTGGGCTCCTTCGGCCGCGGCCAGTCCGGTCAGTGACTTCCGGCTGGTGATCAGCGCCAGACAGCCGGGCGACCCGGGCAGCAGCGGACGCACCTGTTCGGCGTCGCGGGCGTTGTCCAGCACCACCAGCATCCGCCGCCCGGCGAGCAGGCTGCGGTACAGCCCGGCCTGCGCCTCAAGACCGGCCGGGATCCGGGCCGGTGGCACGCCCAGGGCGTCCAGGAAACCCCGTACCGCCTCCGCCGGACCCATCACCGAGCCGCCGGGCGCGAATCCGCGCAGGTTCACATACAACTGGCCGTCGGGAAAGGCCCGTTGGGCCCGCCGTGCCCAGTGCACGGCCAGCGCGGTCTTGCCCACGCCCGCCGTACCCGACACCGCGGAGATCACCACGGCCGACGGCTGCTCCGTCGCCGAGACGAGGATCTCCTCCAACCGGGCCAGCTCCTCCTCGCGTCCACTGAACCCCCGTACCCCCATGGGTAGTTGTACGGGCACCTCGCCCGGCCGGGGAGTGGTCGACGGTGCCGGTCGTGCCGGGGGAGACGTGGGGGGAGCGGTCGCGGGCGGGGTGCGGGAGGCGGGCCATGCGAGGGGTTCGGCCAGGCCGCCTCTCAGGATCGCCTGGTGGGTCCGCTGCAGTTCCGGGCCGGGGTCGGCGCCGAGTTCCTCCGCGAGCCGCTTGCGGACGACGGCGTAGCAGTCCAGCGCCTCCGCGCCGCGTCCGGCGGCGTGCAGGGCCCGCATCAGCGCCTCGGTCAGGGGCTCCACCAGCGGGTACTCGCCAAGGAGTTCGGTCAGCGGGCCGATCACGGTGACGGGATCGCCGACGCGTGACTCCATGTGCGCCCAGCCGACGGCCGCGTCCACGCGCTGGCGTCGCCATCCCTCGCGGACCTGCGCGGCCCACTGTCCGCCGAGCCCGGCCAGCGGTTCTCCGTGCCACAGGTCGAGCGCCTCGCGCAGCAGCGTCCTACGCGTCTCGTCCGTCGGTCCCAACTCACGTGCCCGGCCGACCTGTTGCCGAAAGAGGTGGATGTCCACCTGGTCCGGGCGAGTCTCCAGCAGGTAGCCGCCCGAGCGGCGCACGAGGCGTAACCGGGGGTGCCCCAAGTCCCCGGTCTCCTCGCACAGTCGGCGGATCCGGGCGATGTGCGCGTGGAGTGCGCGCCGCGCCCCGTCGGGTGGTTCGGCGCCCCAGACCCGCTTGATCAGGACGTCGGTCGCGACGGGCCGGCCGGCATCCACCGCAAGCGCCGCCAGTACCGCCCTGCGCTGCGGTGGTCCGACCTCCACGGTCCGGCCTGCCACGGAGAGTTCGACGGGACCGAGAAGGCGCAGCTCCACCACGATGTCCACACTCCCCGCGCATGTTTTCTCCACCTCGCGCGCACACTCTCACGCTGGGCGACAACCTATCGACAACGTTCCGAGCCACAGTCGAACTTCAGTCTGATGTGGCGCAGAGTCTCCGCGCACGGCGGCGCACCGGGGGCGGGAGCGGCGACGTGGGGAGCCGGTCAGGCGGTATCTGGGGGAGAGGGACGTGAACGAACATCGGGGAGCGACGGCGACGCAGACGGAACAGGCACCGGTTCGGCCGGCGGTGCGCCCGTACGAGCCGGAGGTCGCGCGGGTCGCCCGGCAGGCGCCGCCCGCGCTGTCCGCGTCGGACGGCGGAGGGCGGAGTGTGCTGGGGGGTGCCTTCGGGCTGCTGGGCGCGGTGGAGCGGGCCGGTGAGGCCGGGCTGACCCGGCTCGCGGCCGAGTGCGGACTGCCCAAGACGACCGCGTACCGACTCCTTGAACAGATGGTGGAGTTGGGGGCCGTCGAGCGGAGCCGCCGGGGTTACCGCATGGGGCCGCTGACCTTCCGGCTCGGGCAGAGCTGGCAGCCGCATCCCGGGCTGCGGGCCGCCGCCCGGGCGCCGGCCCTTCGGCTGGCGCGCGTCACGGGCGCGACCGTGGGGATCAACGTGCTGCGGGAGGGCCAGACCCTGGTCCTGGACTGGACGCTCGGCGACACTCCCGCCGAGCTCGGGCCGTTGCTCGACGGTGTGGCCTGGCCGTGGTTCACGGCGGCGGGCAAGGTGCTGGCCGCCGCGGACCGTACGCGAGTCCCGCCGGGCCCGTTGCCCGCGTCCTGGCCACAGGAGTCCGCGAAGATCCGGGCGCGTGGAGTCGCGTTCGACCGGGAGGAGTTGATGGCCGGAGTGTGCTGCCTGGCCGTGCCCGTGCACGGCCCGAGCGGTGTGCCGGTGGCGTCCTTGAGCGTCGTGACCGATCCCGCGCACAGCCTGGAGCGGCTGGTCGGTGTCGCCGAGCAGACGGCGAGGATCATCGGCTCGGCGCTGCGCGTTCGTTGAGCCGGTCCGCCGCCCCGGCGGACCGTGTCCCGGCGGGCAGACTCATCCGGTCCCCCGTCCGGGGGGACCGGCGAGCAGCAGGTGCTCCATGCTCTCGTAGCGGCCGCGTTCCCGTCGGATGGCCTTGCGGCCGGAGAGCATGGTGCCGAGCCAGCCGGACAGGAAGCCGACGGGGACCGAGACGAGGGCTGTGGTGGTCAAGGGGAACCAGTTGAAGTCGGCGTCCGGGAAGGCCGCGAGCGGGGACCCCGAGACCAGGTTGGTGCCGGTCATCAGCACGAGGACGCTGAGGGTGCCGCCGATAAGGGTGCACAGCAGGCCCGCACGGGTGAAGCGGCGCCAGAAGAGGCTGTAGGTGAGCGCGGGGGCGATCGCCGAGGCGCCCAGGCAGAAGGACAGGATGGCCAGCGGTTGCAGGCTGCGGTGCTGGGCCAGCGCGGCCAGCAGGATCACCGGGACGCCGACGACCAGGGCGGACCACCGGGCCAGGGCCATCTCGCGGCGCGGTGTCATGGTGGGGCGCTTGGCGGCGATGATGTCGTGGGCCAGGGAGTTGGCGCAGGCGAGCGTCATGCTGGCGACGGACGCGAGCAGGGTGAGGAAGATCGCCGTGGTGACGGTCGCGAACACCAGGGCCTCCGTGCGCGACAGGTGCTCGCCGAAGGCGGCCCGTGCGCCGAGAAGGTAGGCGGTGTTGCCCCGCGGGTCCGCGGCGGCGATACCGGCCTTGCCGATCAGGGCCATGGCTCCGACGGCGACGACGGTGAGCACCAGGACGAACAGCGCGACGGACGAGACCGCCCAGGACATCGCCCGCCGCACCTGACGCGTGCTGCCGGCGGTGTACATCCGCATGGTCACGTGCGGCAGACAGGCGCCGCCCAGCACGATGGCGACCTGGGTGCTGACCATGTCCAGGGCGGGATGGGGTCCGCCGGCGAACTGCATGCCCCAGCGCAGGTAGTGCGGTCCGGTCCCGCTGCCGCGCGCGCCCGCCTGGAACAGCGCCTGCGGGTTCCAGCCGAACGTGTAGAGGATCAGCACCGCGACGACGAGCCCGGAGCCGAGCAGCATCACCGTCTTGAGGATCTGGATCAGCGCGGTGCCTCGCATCCCGCCGAGCGCCGCGTAACTGATCATCAGCGTGCCGGCCCCGATGACGCAGCCGGTCTTCATGCCGCTGTCGGAGAAACCGATGACGTAGGCCAACAGCTGCCCCACGCCGGCGAGTTGGACCACCATCATCGGCGCCAGCGCGACGATCGTGACCAGACAGGCGGCGATGCGCACCGATCGGCCCGGCAGTCGGCGCACCAGCACGTCGCCCATGGTGAACCGGCCGGTGTTGTGCAGGGGTTCGGCCATCAGGAACATGAGCAGCACCAGCGACAGCAGGGCGCTGGTGGCCAGCACGACACCGTCGTACCCGCATAACGCGATGACCCCGCCGATGGTGAGGACGGTGGCCGCGGAGATGTAATCACCCGCGATGGCAAGGCCGTTGCGCAGCGGCGAGAGGGAGCGGTAGCCGGTGTAGTACTCGGCCAGGTCGTCCTCGGCGCCGGGACCGGTCAGTACGCAGAGCAGCAGCGTGAGGGTCACCACGCTGCAGAACGCCACCAGGGACCAGGACTGCGCGGCGCCGCTGAAGACCGTCACGACTGCGGCTCCCGGCTCGCGTCCGCGGAGCGGGCGTGCCGCCGTACGCGGCGGGCCAGCGGATCGACGTAGCGGCGCGCGGTGAACTCGAAGAGGACCACCGCCAGCCAGGTGACCGGGAGTTGGAGCAGCGCGAGGACCAGGCCGGTGGGAAGACCGCCCGGCGCGGGCCGGGTCATGAGTTCGGGGACCTCGACGGTGAGGGCCAGGAAGAGGGCGAAGTAGCCGAGGGCGGTGAAGGTGGCGACGCGGCGCTGCCAGCGGCAGGCGCGGCGCAGCAGGCGCAGAGTGCGGTGCGGTCCGGTGTACGAGCGTGGGCGGGGAGCGGTGCCCGGTGACTGACGGTCGGCCGCCCAGCGGGGAACTCGCAGGGCCAGGGTGGAGGAGGGAGCCCGTTCGCGTTCTTGCCGGGCGCGGCGTAAGTCGGAGCTGTCGAAGGACATCCCGGAGTCTCCTGGTGAGCGTGGGCCCGAGGGATACGGACCGCCGGACGGTGGGGCAGCGGTTCGGTCTCCGCACGTTATGCGGGCGTTCGTGTGTTCGGTAGGGATTCCGATGAACTCCCTGATGAATCCCTGTACGGCTCCTGACCTCGGATGTTGTCCGTGAGACAGGTGTGGTGCAGTGCAATGCGAGGGGCGTGTGAGGCGCTGCGGCCGGCACTGCGGAAGTCAGCCTTCAGGAGTGGTTGTTCGCAGGTGGCGGGTACTGGAGGGCGATGTCGAGGTGCCCGTCGTGCGCGCTCCGGCGCACTCCCGCGCCTGCCGCACCTTGAGGAGCCGCAGGCGCTCTCACCCACTCGCCTTCTCGTGGTACGCAGTTGCGTACTGCCCCGAGCCCGACACCACGACCCTGCGGACCGATGCTCGCCACCGGGCCGGTTCGGTCGTTCCCGGGAGCAACCGGCTGTTGTGCCGGACAGGTAGGCGGAGTTCGATGCCGGTCGGCGCATGGGGTTCGAGGCCCATGGCGACGCTGACGCCGCGCGCCCGGCGCACGACCGTCCGAGCGCCCCGTGCACGGCCCGCTGGTAGCTCCCGGGTCGGAATCGAACGCAGCGGGGCGCCGTCGAGTGATCCTTCTGTTCGGTGCGAGGAGGACGTGCGCGGGGGTGTCAGTGGCCGGTCGCGGGGCTCCCGTGGGAGCGGTGGTCGGACCAGGCCTGCCACAGGGCCGTGTACGGCCCTTCCGCGGCGAGGAGTTCGTCGTGCGTGCCGTTCTCCACGACCCGTCCCTCTTGCAGGACGATCACGCGGTCGGCGGAGGCGGCCTGGCTGAGGCGATGGGCGACGACGAGCGCGGTCCGCCCGTCGAGGACGCGCAGTGCGGCCTGTTCCAGGTGCCGCGCGCCCGAACTGCCCGCCTCGGCGGTGGCCTCGTCGAGCACGGCGACCGGCGGATCCGCCAACAGCAGCCGCGCCAGGGCAAGTTGCTGGGCCCGGTCGGCGGTCAGCCGGTGGCCGCCGTCGCCCACGACCGTCGCGAGCCGCTCGGGCAGGGCGTCGACCCAGTCGAGGGCGCCGACCGTCGCGAGCGCCTCACGGAGTTCGTGGTCGTCGGCGTCGGGGCGGGCCAGCCGGAGGTCCTCGGCGAGGGGTCCGGCGAAGACATGCACCTCTTGGGTGACCAGGGCGACCGAGCGGCCGGCCTCGTCGGGTTCGGTGCCGCCGACCTCGACCCGGCCGGCCGTGGGCCGGTGCAGGCCCGCCACCAGCTTGGCCAAGGTCGTCTTGCCCGCGCCCGAGGCGCCGACGAGGGCGACCCGCTCACCCGGTCGGACGGTGAGGTCGACCTCGTGCAGCACCGGACGGCCCGGCACGTACGCGTGCGAGACGCCTTCCAGCGTGATGGAGGCGGCCTGCTTCGGGCCGGTCGGCCGCACGGGTGGGGCCGGCGTCGTGGGTTCGTCGACCACCCCGACCAGACGGGCGAGACCGGCGGTCGCCGACTGGGCGTCGTCCAGCAGCACCAGGGCCGTGTTGACCGGGCCGAAGAGGCTGTGGAAGTAGAGCGCCGCCGCCGTGGCGGTGCCCAGGGACACGGAGTCCGCGCGCACGAGCACGAAGCCCGTCGCCAGCACTGCCGCAAGACCGATGTACTCGGCGATGTGCAGCCGACCGTAGAAGCGCAGCACCAGCCCCACGCCCCGCATCGTCAACTCGACGGTGTCCCGCGACCGTTCGGTGACGCGGCGGGTGTGCTCGGCCTGCGTCCCGTAGGCCCGCACGGTCGCCGAACCTCCGATGGTGTCGAGGAGTTGCTGCTGCTGAGCGCCGGTGGCGATGCGCTCACGCGCGTACAGCGGCATGGCGTGGCGCACGTACCAGCGGGCCGTGCACGCCTGCACGGGCACCGCCAGCAGCGCGGCAAGCAGGAACCGCCAGTCCAGCACGGCCAGCGCCACCAGCGTCAGCACGATCGAGAGGACCGAACGGGCCAGCTCCGGCAGCGCGTTGCGCACCGCCTCGGCGACGCGGGACACGTCTCGGGTGACGCGGGAGTTGAGATCACCGGACCCGGCCCGCTCCACCCGCTCCAGGGGCAGCGACAGCGCACGCTCGACGAACCGCTCGCGCAACCGGGCGAGCACCGTCTCGCCCAGCCGCGACACCAGCGACATGCCGAGCGCCGTCGTCAGACCCTGTACCACCGCCACGGCGGCCAAGGCGACGGCCGGGAACGTGAGGGCGTCGGCGGCCCGATGCTGCGTGACCCCGTCGACGATGCGGCCCAGCAGGGGCTGGGTGAGCAGTCCGACGGCGGTGGCCAGCGCCATGAGCCCGAACGCGGCCGCGGCCAAGGTCCGGTGGGGGCGCACCAGTTCGCGTACGGCCGCCCTCGTGCGGGCGGGCGTGGCGGTGGGGAGCAGGGTGCGGCCCGGTCCGGGGGAGTGGTCGCCGCTCACCTCCGCCGCGTCGATGGTGGTCGCGTGGGAGGTCATGTCAGCACCGTCGTCCGGTAGATGTCGTCGCTGCGCACGAGTTCCGCGTGCGTGCCCCGCGCGCCGACCCGGCCGCCGTCGAGGAGGATCACCCCGTCGGTGACGGCGAGCAGCGTCGGGCTGTTGGTCACCAGCACGGTGGTGTGTCCCCGCCGGTGGTCCCGGATGCCCTCGGCGATACGGGCCTCGGTGACCGTGTCCACGGCGGTGGTCGGGTCGTGCACCACGAGCGTCGGCCGCCCGGCGCGCAACGCCCGCGCGAGCAGGACGCGTTGACGCTGGCCGCCCGAGAGCGACCGGCCGCCCTCACCCACGTCGGTGGCTGCGCCGTAGGGAAGCGACCGGGCGACCTCGTCGGCCCGCGCGGCGGCCATCGCCCGCACTGTCTCGGCGTCCGGGACCGTGTCGGAAGAGGCCACCGAGTCGCCGCCCGAATCCGTCGCCGATGAGACGACGTTGGCCCCGAGCGTGCCCTCGAACAGGGCCGCGTCGTGGGCGGCGACCAACACGGCCCGGCGCAGCTCCTGGGGATCGAGGCTGCTCAACGCCACACCGTCGAGCTCCACCTGCCCGGCCTCGGGATCGGCCTCCCGGCCGAGACAGCGCAGCAGCGCCCGCGCGTCGGCCGGATCGGTCACCGCGATTCCGGTCAACTGTCCAGCCGGTACGTCGAGATCGACGCCGTCGAGTCCGTCGAGCCGTACCCCGCGAAGCCGCAGGCCACCGCGGAGTGGGCTCGGCACAGGCGAGTCGCCGCCGACGACCGAGGGCTCGGCGGCGAGGACCGCGGCGATCCGGGCGGCGGAGGCCCGGCCCTGGGCGAACTCCGTGTTGACCCAGGCGAACACCTTCAGCGGTCCGAGCAGGAACAACGCCAGCCCGACGGCGGAGACAAGTTGGCCGAGCGTCAGCTCACCGTCGAGCGTCAGCCGTCCGCCCATCAGGGCGATGAGCGCGATGAATCCGCCGGTGAGCGCGAGGACGAGACCGGTCTGCCAGGACTCGGCGCGCGCGGCGCGCAGGGTGGCGGCGAGCGAGGCACGACTGGTTCGGCGATAGCGCCCGACGGCGGCGTCCTGCGCGCCGATCCCCTTCAACACCCGCAGCCCGGCGACCAGATCGGCGGCCACCCCGGAGGCGTGGGCGGCCCTCTCCTGCTCCGTCTCGCTCCGGCGTTCCAGCGGCTTGCTCAGGAGATGCCCGGACCACAGCAGAGCGGGTGCCCCGAGCAGAACGATCAGCCCGAGCGGCACGGACATCACCAGGAGGGCCACCGCGCTGACGGCGAGGCCGACAGTCGCCCAGACACCGCTCATCACCGCCATGCTCACCGCGCCGACGCGCTTGGCGTCCTCCGTGGCCACATTGGCGAGCTCACCGGCAGCCGGTCCGTCTCGGCGCCGCCGCGCGGATCGAGGACCCGGCGCAACAGCGCGATCCGCAGCTCGTGCGCCGTCTCCTGGGCGGTCCGTTCGCCGATACCGGCGCCGAGCCGGAAGCTCCACGACAACACCACGTACACGACGGCGAGCACGCCCAGCCAGAGCGCGAGCAGACCGCCGTCCTGCCGGGCCACGGCCCGGTCCACGACGACGCCGATGAGAACCGGCACGAGTGCTTCGCCCACCTGATGGAACGCCCCGAGCCCGCAGGCGAGACCCAACCGGCGCGCCTTTCCCCCGATCGTCCGCCGCAGGACATCCCGCCCGGACAACACCTCTCGCCCCACCAGGCCACCTTCCAGAACCAGCCAACTTAGGTGAGGCTACTCTAAGTAAAGGCGGCGCAGTCAAAGCCGGTCGGGCGGTCGTCGGACGGGGTCCGGCGGTGTTCGCCCTCGCCAGGCGAGGCGAGGCGAGGCGCGAGCGCGTCGCGGTGAGGACGGTGTGGTCAAGGCATCGCGATCAGGGCGTCATGGTCAGGACGTCGCGGTGCGGATCCGCGCGAGCAGGGTCCGCAACTGGTCGCGATCCTCCGGGCCGAGCGCGGACATCGCCTCCGCGAGGGCGAGGCGGTCCACCTCTTCCGCCTCGCGATGGCACCGCGCGCCCTTGTCGGTGAGGCGCAGCAGGAACGCGCGGCGGTCGGTCGGGTGGCGTTCGCGTTCCACCAGTCCGTCGCGTTCCAGGCTGTCGACGATGGCGGTGGTGGTGCGGGCCGCGACGCCGGTCATCTCGCTCAAGTCACGCATCCGCAGCGGGTGTTCGGCCAGGGCGAGCATGCGCAGGGCGCGCAGCCGGGCGACCGAGGCACCGCCGGTCCGCAGCCGCGACTCCACGAACTGACGCAGCTGGTGGGTCGTCTCGTACAGCTCGTCCACCAGGACGTCGCTGCTGCCGTGCACTGCCATGTCGCTCCCCGTTCGCCGAAAACCCGATTCTATGAGCACCCACATAGTGAGTATGCTCAGCATGTGCTGCTGTACCGACGTCCCCGTCTTCCCCGCTCCTCCTTTCACCTCAGTCAACGCCTGGTCGTACCGATCATGTGCGTCAGCGTGACCTTCATCGCCATCGTCGACGGAGCGATCACCACGGTGGCCCTTCCCTCGATCGCCCGTCAGTTCCAGTTGACGACGGCCGCGCTGGACGGGGTGGTCGTCGTCTACCCGGTCTGCCTGGCCATGGCCATTCCGGCCTCCGCCTGGCTGGTCGAGCGATGCGGCGCCAAGCGGGTCCTGCTCACGGCCCTGGTCGCCTTCCTCGGCTCGTCGTTGCTGTGCGGCGCGGCCGCCGACCTCACCCAGCTCGTCGCGTTCCGCGCGGTCCAGGGGCTGTCCGCAGGAGTGCTGTTCCCGGCCTCCGCCGCCCTGCTCTTCGCGACCTTCGATGCCGGCGAACAGGTGCGGATATCCCGCTACATGATCGTCCCGCAACAGATCGCCCCGGCCGCCGCTCCGATCCTCGGCGGACTGCTGGTGGACAACCTCTCCTGGCGCTGGGTCTTCTACGTCAACCTGCCCGTCGGCCTGCCGGCCGTACTGTTCGGCGTGCTGTTCCTGGCCCGCCATCAGGGCCACCGGGCCGGCCGTTTCGACCTGACCGGTCTGCTGCTGAGCGCCGCGGCCCTCGGCTCCCTGATGTTCGGGATCTGCGAGGGCCCCAACCGCGGCTGGTCCTCCACCGCCGTACTGACGGGCCTCGTCCTGGGCGCCGCCCTGCTCGCCGCCGCCGTCGCCTTCGAACTGCGGACGACGCAGCCGCTCCTGAAGCTGCGGCTCTTCGCGGACCGGCTCTTCCGCGACACCAACCTGATCAACCTCGTGGGCCTGGTACCGATCCTCGGCGCCATGTACCTCGGTCCGCTCTTCCTCCAGCAGGCGCAGGGCCGCAGCGCTCTGGAGTCGGGCACGAGCACCTTCCCCGAGGCCTTCGGCGTCCTGCTGACCGTCCAGGTGGCGGGCATCCTCTACACCCGGGTCGGTCCACGGATCATCGTGGGCTGCGGCCTGGCCGGCGTCAGCGGGGTCCTGCTGCTGTTCGCCACGTGCGACCAGGACACGAGCCTGTGGACGTTCCGCGTCTACATGTTCCTGCTCGGCATCGCCATGGGCGGGGTCTTCATGCCGACGACCGTGGCCTCCCTGGCGACCATCGCCCGGAAGGATCTGGCCCAGGCCTCGATGCTCAACACCGTCGTACGCCAGACCGGCGGTGCCCTCGCGCCGGCGGTGGTGACCACGGCGCTGGTCCTGAGCACCCCCGCGGCGGCGGCCGCGAACCCGCCGGTCGCCGCCTACCAACACGCCTATCTGGTACTGGCGGTGATCGCGGCGGTGACAGCGGCCTTCGCCTTCACACTCCCCGACGCCGCCGCGCGCACCGCGGCGGGCGGCGGTACGAAGACCTTGCGCAGGTCTTCCGCCCGGCCCCGCAGCCGGCAGGAAAGCGTGCGCTGACGGCTGACAGGGGTCTCGGGGGGACACGCCGGCGTTGCCGCGTCAGGCGTGCGTGCGTCCGTCGCCCGTAAGCGCGGCGAGCCGGAACTTGGTCTCGTCGGGGCTGCCGGGCGCGGTCGTCATGATCACGATCTTGAGCTCGGAGTCCGTGTCGCTGAGAATGTCGCAGTCGACGGTGACGGGTCCCACCGAGGGGTGATCGATGATCTTGTGGTCCTCCCGGTGGGCGGCGACGGTGCCGGTGGCCCACAAGTCGGCGAACCGCTCGTTGCCCGCGCTCAACTCACCGATCAGTTCGGCCAGCCGGGAGTCGTGCGGATAGCGGCCGGAGGCCCGGCGCAGGTCGGACACGACGGCGGCGTCGGTGGCCCGGCTGTCGGTCTCGGTCACCGGCCACAGCGCCAGGCGGGCGGGACCGGCGTCCGAGGGGAACCGGTCGCGGGCGAAGTTGCGCAGGCGCGGCGGCGACGAGGCGGGGTCGCCCAGCAGCGCGGCCCAGCTTCGGTTCCACCAGATCAGCTGCCAGTCCGCCGCGAACACGGCGAGCGCGACGTCCCCGAGCCGGCTGAGCACCCGATGGACGCCAGGGGTGATGTGGTCACGGATCACGCCGTCCGCAGGCGGCGCGAGCCGGGCCAGCCGGTACAGGTGATCCCGCTCGGCGGAGGACAGCTGGAGGGCGCGCGCCAAGGAAGCCACCACCGACGCCGAGGGCGTGGTGGACCGTCCCTGCTCCAGACGTACGACGTAGTCGACCGACACCCCGGCGAGCTCGGCCAGTTCCTCGCGCCGCAGCCCGGTCGCTCGACGGGCCCGGCCCACGGGCAGCGCCGCGGCGGACGGGGGCAGCCGGTCACGCCAGGTGCGGATCATCGCCCCCAGTCCGGCTCCGGAAGTCGTGGTCATGAGACCCATACTGCTGCACCGCGCCGCTGCGAGGGGGAGTCGACGGTGGTACTGCTGCTCCTACCGTCGAGGCGTCCCTGGTCGGGGCCCGGGCGGCGACGAACAATCGACCGCATGACGATCATCTTCATCACCGGAGCCAACAAGGGGCTCGGCCGCGAGGCCGCCCGCCGTCTCACCGAACTCGGCCACACCGTCCTGCTCGGCGCCCGCGACCCCGAGCAGGGCGCGGAGGCCGCCGCCGCACTGGGCGCGCGGTATGTCCCCATCGACGTGACCGACGACGCGTCCGTCGCCGCCGCGGCCGCGAACGTCGCCGAACACGAGGGCTCGATCGACGTCCTGATCAACAACGCCGGCGTCCACGGTCCCCACGGCGATCCCACCGCCCTGACCGGCGGCGACGCCCTCGCCGTCCTCGACGTCAATGTCGCCGGCGTGGTCCGCACGACCTCCGCGTTCCTGCCGCTGCTGCGCCGGTCGGCGGACCCCGTCATCGTCAACGTCAGCAGTGGAATGGGCTCGCTCGCCCTCACCCACGACCCGGCACGCGTCGAGTCCTCCGTCGTCGCGCCCCTCTACACCGCGTCGAAGGCCGCGCTGACGATGCTGACGACCCAGTACGCGAAGGCTCTGCCGGGCATCCGCGTCAATGCCGCCGATCCCGGCTACACGGCGACCGATCTCAACGGTCACAGCGGTCCCCAGACCGTGACCGAGGGGACGGACGCGATCGTCGGCCTGGCGACCGAGAAGCCCGGGGCTGGTTCCGGACGTTTCGTCGACCGGGCCGGCGAGATCGCCTGGTCGTGACCCGGGAGCGTGCGTTCCTGCTGGGATGCGGGGCGAGAACGCCCCGATCCCGTGTCCGCCGGCTCAACGGCGGACACGGGATCGGGCGACCGGGCGGACCTGCTCAGGCCGGTGGTCGGGGTTGGACGGTCAGGATCGAACGGTCAGGGCTGGGCGGTCAGTTGGAAGCTCTGTGCGGCGGAGTTGTCGCACGTGCGCTGGGTGAGCTGGACGCTGTTGGTGGCGGCGGTGGAGGCGGTCAGGCACTTTCCGCTGTGCCGCGCGGTGAAGTGGTAGCTGCCGCCGGCCTCCTTCACCGGCTGCCACTGCTGGTTGGTGCCACTGGAGTAGGCCCACAGCTGCAGGGGCGCGTTGTCGGCTGTGGAGCGTTCGGCGACGTCGATGACCTGTGCCGGATTGCCGCGGGCGTTGATCCGCACGTATCCGCTGTCGGTGCCGACGAACTGGAACTGTTGGGCCGCGGTGGAGTTGCAGGCGTACTGCTGGATGGCGGTCCCGTTGGCCGTGGCGGCGGCGCGGGCGTCGACACAGGTGCTGTTGCCGCTGTTGCGGACGCTGTACCAGTTGGTCGAGGGGATGCCGTCCCCGGGCGGCGTGGTGGACGAGGAACCGCCGAGCCACTTCAGCCCGTCCAGGAGGAACCTGTTCTGCGTCGCGCTGGCGAACGTCGACGACAGCGTGGTGTTGGTGTCGTAGTTCATCGCGTTGTGGCCGAAGTTGGCGTACAGCATCTTGTAGTTCGTGTTCGTCCACAGGATCGGGTAATACCCGCTGTACCAGGTCTGGTTGGGGTCGGTGCCGAGCGGGAAGCTGCTGGGATCGATGGAGGCCAGGATCTTGATGGCGGGGTTCTGGCGCAGGTCGTTGGACCAGCTGTACCACTCGCTGACGGACGAGGTGAAGGTCGCGGGCAGGTTCACCGTCGAGGGGTGCGTACGGTCCTCCACCTTCAGTACGGCGGTGGTCGGACCCCAGGTGTTGGAGCGGAAGTTGCCGCTGCCCAGGAACGTGTTGTGGTACCACGACCAGCTCGCCGCGTTGGTGGTGAAGGCCGACACGTGGAAGCCCATCCACGCGCCGCCATTGCGCATGTAGTTCTCGAAGCCGGTGCGCTGGGCGGCCGTCTGGGGCAGGTCGTCGAGGAAGAGGACGACCTGGTAGCTGTTGACGCCGCCGTTGGCGAGGAGGTCCCAGTTGTTGCTGGACGTGTAGGTGAAGCCGTTCGCGGCCGCCCGCTGGGGGAACCAGGTGTTGGCCTCGTGGACGAAGCTGATGTGGGCGGCGTCCCAAGTGCCGTTGTAGAGCGCGAGGACGCGGAACGGCTCCGCCGCCGGCGCGGCCTGCGCGGGCGGTTGAGCCAACAGACTCGTGAACGCCGTGAGCAGGAAGGCCAGCCACAGTGCGACGCGTGCGCTGCCGGATCTCACCTGTTGCATCCGAAAGTTCCCTTCATGAACGGCCCGGAGGCGGGGGGTGTGCCGCCGCTCGGCGGCATCAGGGCGTGAACGAAGGGGTTCACATATATGAGTGCTGGATGTGTCTGTAGAGGTCGCTGGGCCGTGAACCTAAAGGTCTGAACCAGACACGTCAAGAGGTGGCACCAGGAAACTCCCGTACGCGTCAGGGGAGTTCAGCACTTGAAGTCAGGAGGCGCCCGGGCCGTCGTGGTGCGCGCCGACGGCCGTGCGGGGCAGAGCCAGGCACAGCAGCGCGCAGACCACCAGAGCGCCGACGGCCCACGGGCCCGCATGGCGGATGCCGGCGGTCAGGCCGGTGGAGATGTTCGAGAAGAAGACGTTGCCGATGACCGCGACCCCCAGCGCGCCGCCGAACTGCTGGGCGGTGGAGAAGACCCCCGAGGCGCCGCCGGCGATGCGCTCGGGCACGGCCGACAGCACGACGTTCGCGAGTGGGACGACCAGGAACCCGAGTCCCGCGCCGGCGACCAGCAGGCCCGGCACCAGCGGCCAGGCGCCGGTGCGGACGGAGTCGGAGTGCTCGATGGCGTACTGGACCCAGAAGAACCCGCCCGCCATGACCAGTCCACCCACCAGCAGCACGACTCGCCCGAACTTCACCACCAGGCCGTCGACGATCGGCGCGGTGACGAAGGTGCCGCCGCTGAAGGCGACCATCAGCACGCCGGCCTGGGCGGGGGAGTAGCCCTGCCCGGACTGCAGCCAGATGGTGAACGTCAGCATGAAGCCGGACATGGCGCCGTAGAACAGGAGTTGGATCAGCAGGCCCGCGCTGAACGCCCGGTTGCGGAACAGGCTCGTCGGAAGCACCGGGTCGGGCGTACGCCGTACCGACTGCACGACGCTCAGCAGCACCAGCCCCGCCACCCCGCCGGCCAGGCAGCACCAGCCCCACAGCGGCCAGCCGTTGGCGCGGCCCTCGACCAGCGGGAGCACGACGGCCACCAGGGACGCGGCCAGCACCAGGTTGCCGAGCACGTTGATCCGTCCCGGCGCGCGCTCGCGCGAGCCGGGTATCCACAGCGCGCCGAGCACCAACACGAGGGCCGCGAGGGGGAGGTTGACGGCGAAAATGGTGCGCCAGCCCCAGTCGAACAGGTTCCAGTCCGTCAGTACGCCGCCCAGCAGCACACCGGTCGCCACCGCGATCCCGGCGATCGCGCCGTAGATCGCGAACACCTTGCCCCGCTCGGCCCCGGTGAACATCGTCCGCAGTGACCCGAGAACCTGCGGCATGATGACCGCCGCGGCCACGCCCTGCACCGCGCGCGCCGCGATGAGCTGCCCCGGACCGGTGGCCACCGCACTGGCCAGGCTTGCCACGGCGAAGCCCGAGACGCCGGTCAGGAACAGCACCTTGCGCCCGAACCGGTCTCCCAGATGCCCCGAGATGATCAGGGTCGCGGCGAAGCCCAGCAGATAGGCCGACACCGTCCACTCCAACTGCGCAGGATCGGCCTGCAGCCCGCGCCCGATGGACGGCAGTGCCGTGTTGACGATCGAGCCGTCGATCATGTCCAGCAACGCCGCGAGGATCATGACGATCGCCGCCGCCCACCGCTTCGGATGAGGCCCTTCCTCGGCGGCGGAGGCGGCGGCCGCCCGGACTGTACTGTGCGACATTGGTGATCCCCTGATTGCTTGACCGTAATGTAACTTGAAGCTCGTGTATCTCGACTATCGAGCTATCTCTAGCCTGGAGGGAGATGTCTCGATTGTCAAACGACATGGATCAGGTCCTCGCTGACCTGGGCAAAGTCATGCAGGACTACCAGTCGGCAGTCGACGACTACGACCGCGAGACCGCCCGTCTCCTCGGCGTGAACGAAACCGATCTCCGCTGCCTTGAGCTTCTGCTCGGAGTCGGCGAGCTCTCTCCGCGCGAACTCAGCACCCGCCTCGGCCTGACCACCGGCAGCGTGACCGCCATGCTCGACCGCCTGGAGAACCTGGGCCTGCTCAACCGCACCCCACACCCGGTCGACCGCCGCAAGACCGTGGTGCGGGTGACCCCGGAGGGTGCCCAGCGCTGCTACGAGCTCATCGCCCCGCACATCGAGGACAGCACGAAGGAAATCAGCGCGAAGTACAGCGTCGAGCAGTTGCGGGTGGTGACGGACTTCCTGCGCACGAACACGACCATCCAGACCCGCCACACGGAGCGTCTGCGAGGCATGGCCGCGCCCAAGTCGGAACGCGGGCGCCGGGGTAAGTAGTGCTGGGTCGCCGGTTGCCGCTGTGAGGGCGTGACCGGATCAGGAAGATGTTGCGCGAAGTCTTGACGCGTCCGGTCTCGTTGCGTAGATATGACTGCGCAGTCATGACAGCGCAGTCATACACCCGACCGGGGCTAGGATTCGACTGCCGAAGATCGGGAGACGCCATGGCACCAGGGGCAGGGCGCGGCGGGGGAGCCGCGCCGCGCAGTGTGGATGTGGCGCGCCTGGCGGGCGTGTCGCAGAAGACCGTGTCCCGGGTCATGAACGACGAGCCGTACGTCTCAGAAGACGTACGCCGTCGGGTCCTGGCGGCGGCCGAAGAACTCGGCTACCGCTCGAACAACGCGGCCCGCGCGCTGGCCTCCGGCCGCACCAGGTCCATCGGCGTCGTGACGCTCGGCACCGCGCTGTACGGTCCGGCCTCGCTGCTCATGGGCATCGAGCGGGCCGTCCGGGACGCCGGCTACGCGCTCCGGGTGGTCAACACCATGGAGGGCGAGACCGCGGGCATCGCCGGGGCCGTCGACTCGCTCCTCGAGCAGGGCGTGGACGGCATCGTCATCTCCGAGCCGATCGACGAGGCGGGCGGCGCGGTCCTCTCCGCCCGGCTCGACGTACCCGTCCTCGTCCTCGGCGCACCCCCGCCCTTCGCCGCTCCCCACGTCGTGACGGCCGGCATCGTCTCTCACCAGATGGCGCGCGCGGCCACCGAACACCTGCTGGAACTGGGCCACACCACGGTCCATCACCTGGCGGGCCCCCAGCGCTGGTACTCGGCCCGGGACCGGCTCGAAGGCTGGCGCGCGGCGCTCGCCGCGCACGGGCGGGCGGAACCGCCGGTCGTGCAGGGTGACTGGTCGGCGGCGTCCGGCTACGCGGCCGGTCGTGAACTGATCGCCGATTCCGGTGTCACCGCGGTGTTTGCCGCCAATGACGACATGGCGATCGGGCTGATGCGGGCGCTGGCCGAAGCGGGTCGGCGTGTTCCGGAGGACGTCAGTGTGGTCGGTTTCGACGACACTCCGGTTGCCGCGTATGTGACTCCGCCGTTGACGACGGTGCGTCAGCCGTTCGACGCGATGGCGCAGGACGGCCTCAAGCTGCTGGTGCATGCCATCGAAAACCCTCAGTCCGAACCGTTGCCGATGGCTGATCCGCCGGTCGAACTGATTGTTCGCGCGTCGACGGACACACCTCGCTAATCGCCTTGCTGGGTCCGCAGTTCTCTTTCCGCAGGCCGGTGGGGGGCTGGTCGCGCAGTTCCCCGCGCCCCTGACGGGGCGCTCACCTCACCGGAAATCCTCAGCACACCGTCGGTCGGTGTGCCGGTTCCTCGTACCCTCTCCCGGGAGTTCAGCATGTCCGGATCCCTCTCCAACTCGTCCTCCTCTCTCAGCCGTCGAGGGTTTCTCGCCGCCACCGGTGCCCTGTCGCTCGCCGTCACCCTGTCCGCCTGTGGTGGCGACGACGGCGGTACGGGTGGCTCGTCGACCAAGCCGGTCAGTCAGGCCGACATCGACAAGGCCATGAAGACGCCGACCCAACTGACGTTCTGGACCTGGGTTCCGAACATCGACAAGGAGGTCGCGCTCTTCGAGAAGAAGTACCCGGCCGTGAAGGTCAAGGTCGTCAACGCCGGTCAGGGCACGCCCCAGTACACGAAGCTGCGGACCGCGCTCAAGGCGAACAGCGGTGCCCCGGACATGGTCCAGATCGAGTTCCAGGCGATCCCGACGTTCACCATCACCGACAGCCTCCTCGACCTCCGGCCGTACGGCGCTTCCGCGCTCAAGTCGACCTTCGTGGACTGGACGTGGGGTCAGGTGAGCGGCAGCGGCGGTGAGGTCTGGGCGATACCGCAGGACACCGGTCCGATGGGCATGCTGTACCGCAAGGACCTCTTCGACCAGCACGGCATCGAAGTCCCCACCACCTGGGACGAGTTCGCGGCCGCCGCCCGCAAGCTGCACAGGGCCGACCCGGACGTCTACCTCACCAACCTCGCCGCCAACCAAGTCGCCGCCTGGCACGGCCTGTTGTGGCAGGCGGTCGCCAAACCGTACGTCACCTCCGGCAAGAGCGACATCACCGTCAGCGTCGACGACGCGGTCTCCAAGAAGCTCGGAACGTACTGGGGCGGACTCGCGAGGGACGGGGTGATCGGCGTGGAGCCGGACTTCACCGACGCCTGGTACGCGGCCCTCAACAAGGGCAAGTACGCCACCTGGTTGACCGGTGCCTGGGGTCCGGCCTTCCTGTCCGGCTCCGCCAAGGCCACCTCCGGCAAGTGGCGTGCGGCCCCGCTGCCGCAGTGGGACGCCGCCAAACCCAGCTCGGGCAACTGGGGCGGCTCCACCACCGCGGTCATCCGCTCCACCAAGAACCCCATCCAGGCAGCCGTGTTCGCGCAGTTCCTCAACAGCGACCCCACCAGCGCCAGGATGTTCGCCACCGAACAGTTCTTCTTCCCCGCGACCAAGACCCTGCTGGGCGAGGCGAGTTTCCTTGGTGACGCTCCCGCGTTCTACGGCGGCCAGAAGGTCAACCAGGTCTTCGCGGACATCAGTGCCCAGGTCGACCCCGCCTTCCAGTGGCCGCCGTTCCTCGACCGGGTGGCCACCGACTGGACCGAGACCGTCGGCAAGTCCCTCGCCGACAAGTCCGACACCGTGCGCGCCCTCGGTTCCTGGCAGTCGCGCATCACGACCTTCGCCAAGAGCCAGGGCTTCACGGTCAAGGGAGGCTGATGATGGCCACGACCACAACGGCCGCCCGCACGAAAGCCTCGCCTCGCCCCCGCGGGCGGCACGGCACCGCGGGAGCCCTGTTCATCGCCCCCTTCATGGCGCTGTTCCTGCTCCTCTTCCTCGCCCCGCTCGGCTACGCCGCCTACCTGAGCCTCTTCCAGGAGAAGCTCATCGGCGGGTCGACCTTCGTCGGCCCGGACAACTACGTGACCGCCCTCAAGGACCCCCAACTCCTCAAGGGCATAGGCCGTGTGGCCCTCTTCTTCGTCATCCAGGTCCCCGTGATGCTGCTGCTCGCCCTGTGCTTCGCCCTCGCCCTGGACAGCGGCCTGCTGCGCCTGGCCCGGGTGATCCGCCTCGGCATCTTCGTCCCGTACGCGGTCCCCAGCGTGATCGCCACCCTCATGTGGGGCTACCTGTACGGCCCCGACTTCGGCCCCTTCGCCCAGATCAGCCACGACCTCCACCTGCCGGCCCCGCACTTCCTCACCGACAGCTGGATGCTCGGCAGCCTCGCGAACATCGTGACCTGGGAGTTCGTCGGCTACAACATGATCATCCTGTACGCCGCCCTGCGCACCGTCCCCGCCGAGTTGTACGAGGCCGCCGCCATGGACGGCGCCGGCGCCTGGCGCATCGCCTGGTCCGTCAAACTCCCCGCGCTGCGCCCGGCGTTGACCCTCACCCTGCTGTTCTCGGTGATCGGCAGCTTCCAGCTCTTCAACGAGCCGAACCTGTTGATGAAGGTCGCCCCCGACGTCATCACCAGCTCCTACACCGCCAACGTCTACGCCTACTCCGTCGCCTTCATCAGCCAGCAGACCAACTACGCGGCCACGGTGTCCTTCATCCTCGGACTTGTCATCGTGATCGTGTCGTACGCCTTCCTGCTCACGGCGAACCGCAGGAGGACCGCATGACCACCGTGACGCCCACTGCCTCGACCCCCGCCGCGACGAAGGGACTTCCCGCCGAGGCCCGCCCACGACACCGATCGACCTCCGCCCGCCGGCGCAGCACCCCGCTCACGATCGCCATGCTGGCCGCCCTCGCGTATTTCCTGCTGCCCCTGTTCTGGCTGCTGGTCGCCTCGACCAAGAGCACCCAGGACCTGTTCAACACCTTCGGCCTGTGGTTCTCGCACGCCCCGCAGCTCCTGTCGAACATCAAGGCCACCTTCACGCAGGACGACGGCGTCTACGGCCGCTGGCTGCTCAACACGGTCCTGTACGCCGGGGTCAGCGCACTCGGCGCCGCCCTGCTCGCCGCGGCGGCCGGCTACGGCTTTGCCAAGTACCGCTTCCGCGGCCACGGCGCCGCCTTCAAGCTGGTCCTCGGCGCCATCATGATCCCGACCACGGCCCTGGCGATCCCCACGTACCTGCTCTTCGCCAAGGCAGGCCTGGTGAACACCCCTTGGGCGGTCATCTTGCCCTCCCTCATCAGCCCCTTCGGCCTCTACCTCATGCGGATCTACGCCGAGGACGCCGTCCCCGACAGCCTCATCGAGGCCGCCCGCATGGACGGCGCCGGAGAGTTCCGGATCTTCACCACGATCGCGTTGCGGCTGCTCGCCCCCGGCCTGGTGACCGTCATCCTCTTCACCCTGGTCGCCACCTGGAACAACTACTTCCTGCCGCTGATCATGCTGAACGACCCGAACCTGTACCCCATCACGGTCGGGCTCGCCCGCTGGGCCGACCAGGCCCAGAACGGCGGCGCCGGAGCCAGCAGCGACATGCTCGCCCTCGTCGTGACCGGCTCCCTCATCTCGATCCTCCCGCTCGTCGCGGCCTTCCTGCTGCTCCAGCGGTACTGGCAGAGCGGCCTGGCCACCGGCGGCGTAAAGCAGTAGCCCCTTGCCGCATCCCCCCACCCCCCCCTGCACTCCGGAGGTTTGTCCATGGCGGATCTGCCCGCCCGCGTTCTGTTCGGCGCCGCCTACTACCACGAGTACCACCCCGCCTACGGGCCCGACGTACGGCGCGAGGAGCAGCTCAAGACCGACCTCGACCTCATGGCCGACGCGCACTTCACCGTCATCCGGGTCGGCGAGTCGGTCTGGTCGACCTGGGAACCCGAGAACGGCCGTTTCGAACTCGACTGGCTGCAACCGGTGTTGGACGGCGCCCACGAACGCGGCATCTCCGTCATCCTCGGCACCCCCACCTACGCCGTACCGCCGTGGCTGGCCCGTCAGTACCCCGAGATCACCGGCGAGCGGCGTACCGGCGAGCGCATCGGCTGGGGCGCCCGGCAGGAAGCCGACTTCACCCACCCGGCCTTCCGCTTCCACGCCGAACGGATCATCCGCAAGATCGTGGCCCGGTACGCCGACCACCCGGCCGTCATCGGCTTCCAGGTCGACAACGAACCTGGCCTGGAGCTGTTCCACAACCGAGGCGTCTTCCAACGCTTCACCGACCACCTGCGCGCCAAGTACGGGGACGTCGAGACCCTCAACCGCGAATGGGGACTGGTCTATTGGTCCCACCGCCTGTCCACGTGGGCCGACCTGTGGACGCCCGACGGCAACGCCCAGCCCCAGTACGACGTCGCCTGGCGGGAGTTCCAGGCCCGCCAGTGCACCGAGTTCATCGGCTGGCAGGCCGAGATCGTCCGCGAGTACGCCCGCCCCGAGCACTTCGTCACCACCTGTATCTCCTACACCCGCCCGGCGGTCGAGGACGACGAGCTCACCGACCGCCTCGACATCGCCACCGGCAACCCGTACTACGACATGCAGGACGGCCTGCTCCTGCCCGACTCCACTCCGGACGACCACGAACAGGAGTGGAGGACCACCGGCGTCTGGTCGCTCCATCAGACCGCCGACTGGATGTTCTCCTCCCGCCAGGAGCCGTTCCTGGTCACCGAGACCAACGCCAACTCCATCGGCATGGCCTGGGACAACCGGCCCGCCTACGACGGCCAGTGGCGCCAGGCCGCCTGGGCGCTCGTCGGCCGAGGCGCCCGCATGATCGAGTACTGGCAGTGGCAGACCCTGCGCTTCGGCGCGGAGACCTACTGGGGCGGAGTCCTCCCGCACAGCGGCCGACCGGGCCGCACGTACGCCGAACTGGCCCTGCTGGGGGCGGAGTTCGAGACCGCGGGGCCGCTCGTCGCGGGCCTCGATCCGGACGCCGACCTCACGATCGTCTACTCAACCCCCAGCAAGTGGCTGATGCAGAAGCACCCGCCCCTCGCCACCCCGGACGGCCAACCGGACCCCGCGGCCTACCACCGCATCCTCGATCCCTTCTACCGCGGCGCCTTCGACGCCGGCCGCCAGGTCCGTATCGTCCACGCCCGCCAACTGCACGACCCGCACGGCGAGCGGGCGGGTCTGTCCCCGCAGGAGGCGGTGCGCCGCCACCCCGTTCTCGTGGTCCCCGCCCTCTACCTCGCGGACGACTCCACGCTCGACTGGTTCGCCGCCTACGCGCAGGCCGGCGGCCACCTGGTCCTGGGACCCCGCACCGGCTATGCCGACCACGAGGCACGGGCCCGGCACGAACCGGCGCCGGCGCGCCTGACGTCCGCCGCGGGAGTGTCGTACGACGAATTCAGCAACCTCACGCAGGCCGTGCCCGTCCGATCGGCGCCAGGCAGTCCCCTCCCGCTGCCGGCGACCGCGACGGCGACGCACTGGGTTGACGGACTGACCGTCGCCGATGCCCAGGTTCTCGTCACCTACGAGCACCCGCACTTCGGCCGCTGGCCCGCCGTGACCACCCGCCCTCATGGGGAGGGTCGGGTCACGTATGTCGGTACCGTGCCCGGCCGTGATCTCGCTCGTGCCCTGGCCGAGTGGCTGGTGCCCGCCGCCGCCGGCGGATGGGGCGACCTGCCGGTCTCGGTCACGGCGACGACGGGCACCTCGCCCGACGGACGCCGGGTGCACATCGTCCACAACTGGAGCTGGGAGAGCGCCCGTTCGGCGGTGCCGGTCGATCTCGTCGACGTGCTGAGTGGCGCGTCCGTGCCCGCGGGCACGGCGTTGGAACTCGGCCCGTGGGACGTACGCGTACTTGTTTCCCCGAAGGACCCGTCGGAGTCGAAGGAGTAGCTGTGCGAAGAAGCAGAGCGGTGAAGGTGCTGGGTACGTTCGTCGGGGCCGGCGCGATGCTGGCGATACCGATGGCGGCCGGCGCTCAGGCGTACAACCCGACGGGCGGAATCCTCTATCAGCTCGGGAACGAGCCGTGCCTGAAGGGGCGCGGCAACTGCGCCGTGTACCCGAAGTCCGCGCAACTGCCCGGCGGGCGGCTGGTCGCGTCGTTCGAGAGGTCCACCGTCGTACCGGCATCGGGGAGCGCCGACGGCCAGACGCTGCCGGTCTACAAGAGCGACGACGACGGAACGAGCTGGCAGCCATTGTCGGAGGTCAAGGCACCCGCGTACCTCTCCAAGGACCCCAAGTACGCGAAGTACACGAGCAATTGGACCAACCCCTACCTCTACACGCTGCCGCAGGACGTCGGACAGCTGAAGCGGGGCACGCTGCTTCTCGCGAGCGTGGTGTCGGGCGACGACCAGTACTACAAGGAGCACAAGGCGGCCGACCCGAACTGGACGCCCTCCAACGACGGTGACCGCGGCGACCTGGCCATCGCGCTGTACTTCAGCACCGACCAGGGCGCGTCGTGGAAGGTCGTCGACGTCATCGCGACCGGCGGCCGGCAGGGCGGCAGCGCCGGTGCGATCGGCCAGAACGTCGCCACGGCCAACACGACCAAGCAGGTGGATCCCCTCTGGGAGCCCTACCTCATGGTCTACGAGGGCAAGTTGGTCTGCTACTACTCCGACGAGAACGACTACACGGGCTTCGACCCGACCACCGGCGTCCCGACCCTGGACCCGGCGAACGACACCGCCACCGACTCGCACGGGCAGATCCTCGCCCACAAGACGTGGGACGGCCGCAGCCCGCACTGGAGCGGACCCGTCGTCGACATCGCGGGACTGACCCAGAGCATGGGCGGCGGCAGGACGGAGATCGGCGGTGGCCGGCCGGGCATGACGAACGTCGTGCGGACCACGGACGGCAAATGGCTTCTCACCTTCGAGTACTGGGGCGGGGGAGCCAACACGAGGTACGTCGTCGCCGACAACCCGCTGCAGTTCTACCGCGGTTCACCGACCGGCGACGCCATCACCTCGCTGCCGGTCGACACCGGTTCCCGCGCGCTCGCGACGGGCGGCAGTCCGGTCGTGATCAGGCTTCCCGACGGGCGCCTGGTCTACAACGCGGCGGGCAGTGGCAACGTCTGGGTCAACAAGAGCGGTCGTAGCGACGGAGTCTGGAAGGAGTACCAGACCACCTCGCGCGCCGGCTACAGCCGCGACCTGCAGTACGTCGCCGGGACCGGCCGTATCGCGATCCTCAACAACCAGGGCACGTCCACGATCGCCTTCGCCGAGGCCGACCTCGGCCGATCGCACGGCGCCTACTACCGGTTGGTGAACCGCAGGACCGGTCAGGTGGTCGGCACCGGCGGCAGGACGAACGACGCGAACATCGGCAACGCGGACGTTCCCGATGTCGTCCTGGAGGACCGCGGTTCCGCCGCGAACCCGGACACCCAGTACTGGCACGTGGTGACCGAGCCGAACGGCGGAGTGTCGCTGCTGAACAAGTCGGGCGGCCGTGCGGCGGCCATCTGGACGGGCAACGCCACGGTCGGCGGGCGGATCGGCCAGTGGGTCGACAACAGCGCCACCGGCAGCTGGAACCTGATCGCCATCGGCCACGGTTTCTACACGCTGCAGTCGGTCAGGAACACGAGCCTGTACCTGACGGGTGCGTCCGAGGACGCACCGCTGACCCTGCAGAACGCGACGACGGACGGTTCACAGGAGTGGAGGCTCGTCCCGTAGCGAGGGGACCTCGCACTGTGGTGGCATGCGGGTTCGCTCGCTACGCTGCGAAGCAGAATCGGGATCGTCAACGCGCCGGTGGCTGGGTAGCGCGTCTCTCAGACGTGCTCATTGGAGACGCCCATGGCGTACCGGTCCCTTCTGCGTGTCCCCGGTGCGGGGTTCTTCCCCTTGGGATTCCTGGCCAGGCTTCCCTACGCGACATCGACCCTCGCGACACTCATCCTCGTCCGCGCCGCCTCCGGTGGTTACGCCTTCGCCGGCCTCGCCGCGGCGGTCCAGGGCGTCGCCACCGCCGTCGGCGGACCGGTCGTCGGAGCGCTGTCCGACCGCCACGGCCACCGCTGCGTCGGGGCGGCCACGGCGGTCGCCAATGTCGTCGCCCTGACGGGCCTCATCGCCGCGAGCCGTGCCGACCGCGCGAGCGTGCTCGTGGCGGCGGCCCTTGTCGGCCTCACCCAACCGCCGGTCGGTCCTCTGGTGCGCGTGCACTGGTCACGCCTGCTGCACGCACGCGACCGGCACGCGCTCATGCCCACCGCGCTGTCGTACGAAGCGACCGCCGATGAGGCGAGCTTCGTCGTCGGACCTGCGATCGTCGGACTGCTCACCCCGCTCGGACCGGCAGCGCCGACCATGGGAACCATCGCCCTTCTGGCTCTGGCCACCCTGCCGTTCGCGCTGTCCTTCGACCGACGGGGCGCCGTGCGGCAGCCGGCACCGAAGACGTCGAGAACTCCCTTGCCGCGGCGTCCACTTGCCGCCATGTTCCTCGCCATGGTCGCGATGGGCGCCGTGTTCGGTGCGGTGCAGACCGGCGTCACCGCCTACGCCGACGGCAGCGGCCGCCCCGGCAGCGCCGGACTTCTCTACGCCGTCTTCGGTGTCGGAAGCGCCGTGGCCGGTGCCGCCTGCGCCTGGCTGCCCTCGCGATTCGCGCCGCGCCATCGCTACGTGACCTTCGCGGCCACCCTGGTGCTGGGTGGGCTGACCCTTGTCGTCGGGGACAGGCTGCACGCCGTTCCGGCCGCCGTGGCCATCGCCGGCATTGCCGTGGCGCCCTACATGATCAGTCTCTACGCCCTCACCGAACGCCTCGCGCCGCCTGACCGGGCGACGGTCACCATGACGATCGTGTGCGGCGGAGGGCCTCTCGGTACCGCGGCCGGGCAGGCGCTGGCCGGGTTCCTCGCCGACGGCCACGGAAGCGGTGGAGCGTTCCTGGTGGCACCGATGGCGGCAACAGCGGCTCTGCTGCTCGCCCTTGCGCTGCTGTCGGCGGACCGAGGGCGGGGCGTGTGGCTCGTGGGTGACCGGACGGAGGCGGCAACCTAACCCGTCGCGTCCGGCTTCCACTCCTGGACGAGGAGACCGAGTACGACCTCGTCCAGGAACTCGCCCATGACCCAGGCCGAGGAGCGCAGTACGCCTTCGCGGACGAAGCCGTTGCGCTCGGCGGCGCGCAGCATCGCGTCGTTGTCCGCGAGCGTCTCGATCTGCAGCCGCCGCAGGCCGCGTACGACGAAGCCGTAGTGGCACAGCACCGCGACGATGTCGGTGCCGTAGCCCTTGCCGCGGGCGGAGGGGCGCAGCCCGAGCCCGATGTGCGCGTACCGGTTGTGGTTGTCGATGCCCCACAGCGACGCGGTGCCGACCAGCGGGCCCCCGTCCAGCTCCGCCACGGAGAACTGGACGTGCCGTTCCTCCGTGTCGTCCACCACGAACTGCGCGTCCTTCGAGCCCGGCGTGATCGGTCGCCACGGCTCCCCTTGGGCCCGCGAAGAGGTGACCACGTCGCCGTGGAGCTCCGCCTGGAGGATCGGGATGTCGTCCTCGTGCCGGGCCCTGAGCTCGATCTTGTTGCCTCTGATCATGCGAGCTTCCTATCCGAGCAGCCTGACCGACGGCAAACCAATAAGGGGTCGCTCTCGTGCATCGGGGGGTTGGAGAACCATGTTCCCCGCGGTGTCAGGTGCGGAATCGGGGGAACCCGGCATGGACCACATCCTGTGGCCGCCTACTCCGCCCGAAGGTGGTGCTCTGCCTTGGTTCTCTTTCTGCTGCTCGTCCTGATCGCCGTCATTCTGGGCATTGTCGGCGTCGCCGCGAACGGGTTGGGCTACTTGCTGGCGATCGGTGTCGCGGTGCTGGTGGCCGCGCTCGCCCTCGTCGCCGTTCGCTGGTCCCGGCGCTCCGGTCGCCCCCTTCGATAGAGGGCTCCCTCCGAGGGCTCCCTCCCCGCGGCGTCAGGCAGGCTTGCCCAGGGACCAGCCCGACACGTCCGTCAGTCGGCCGCGCCACAACGGCATGTGTACGGGCTCGCTCCCGGTGACTCCGGTGGCATCCCGTAGATGGATCCACTGAGGAAGCCGTTGCGGGGTGTCGTGCCCCTGCCTGTCGACGACCGCTTGGTCCACCTGTTGCGGAAAGAGTTCGAGCAGGTCGGCACCGGGGCCGTCGATGCCGCGCAGGCTGCGCGCCCACTCGGCCGTCCACGCCTCGTGCGAGATCAGATCGCCGTAGAGGAAGCCACCGCCGACGACCAGCGTCAGCGGCAGAGTCGCGTGGGCGTCCTGTCCGATCAGCCGTATCAGCATCTGCAGTTGGAGGTCCGGCACGGGCTCGGTCACGACGGGTGCGGCCGGCTGGTGGAGGGGGTCGTGCTCAGTACTCATGTGCGGTGGTCCTTCTGACGCTGCGCGTGTGGGCCGGGTGCGGGTGGTGGCGAACTCAGGTGTCCAGGAGGCCGGTGCGGAGTTTGGCGAGGGTGCGGTTCAGCAGGCGGGAGATGTGCATCTGGGACAGATGCAGCTCGCGGCCGATGTCGGCCTGGGTCATCTCCTGGCCGAAGCGCATCTCGATGATGGTCCGTTCACGCTCGTCAAGTTTGTGCAGCAGGGGTGCGAGTGTGTGCAGGTCCTCGAATAGGTCCATCGCCGGGTCGACGTCACCGATGATGTCCGCGTACTTGGGCCCCTCGCCCGACTCCTCGTCGCCGCCGGGGGTGTCGATGGAACCGGCCACGTAGCCGTTGGCGGCGATGAGGCCCTCGATGATCTCGTCCTCGCTCAGGTCGAGGTGTTCGGCGAGTTCCTTGACCGTCGGCGGGCGGTTGAGGGCGGTGGCGAGGGTTTCCTGGCTCTTGGCGAGGTTGACGCGCAGTTCCTGGAGGCGGCGGGGGACGTGGACGGCCCAGGTGGTGTCGCGGAAGAAGCGTTTGATCTCGCCGACGATGTAGGGGATCGCGAAGGAGGTGAACTCGACCTCGCGGGACAGGTCGAAGCGGTCGATGGCCTTGATGAGGCCGATCGTGCCGACCTGGATGATGTCCTCCATGTCGCCGTTGCCGCGGTTGCGGAAGCGGCGGGCGGCGAAGGCGACCAGGGACAGGTTCATCTCGATAAGGGTGTTGCGCGCGTACTGGTACTCGCGGGTGCCCTCCTCCAGGGTCTCCAGCCGGTCCAGGAACAGGCGGGACAGCTCGCGGGCGTCCTTGGGCGCGACCTTGCCGCCGTCCTCGATCCAGGGCAGCTCCTCGACGACCTCCGACACTCCCGTCGTGCGGTCGGTCGCTTCGTGGGCGTTCACCGAGGTAGTCACTGTGCCGCCTTAGCTGGAGAGCAGGGTAGACGTCTCCTGCCCGCTCTCGCCGCAAGCATGTCCATGCGAACCCCACTGCTTCCGCGTGCTTCCGCGTGCTTCCGCGACGAGGGTGAAGGGGCGCCATGCCCGCCGCGTAAAGGCGTTGAACGGCCAGGCCCCTCTGGGCATGATCCACTCTGTGCACACCTACCTGGAGACCGAGCGCCTGATCCTGCGCCGCTTCACAACCGACGACGCCGACCTGCTGATCGAGTTGGACAGCGACCCCGCGGTGATGCGGTATCTGACCGGGGGGAGTGCGACCGCACCGGAGATCGTCCGCGAGCGGCACCTGCCGAACATCATCGCCGGCTACGAGAGATGGCACGGAGATCTCGGGCTGTTCGCCGCGCAGGAGAAGGACGGTGGCGCGTTCATCGGCTGGTTCTGCCTGCGCCCGGAGCCCCAGGGCCCGCTGAACGAGGCCGAACTCGGTTACCGGCTGCGGCAGGCGGCCTGGGGCAGGGGATACGCCACCGAAGGCTCGCGGGCCTTGCTGGACAAGGCGTTCGCGGGGCTCGGTCTGCGCATGGTCTGGGCCGAGACGATGACCCTGAACCGAGGTTCGCGCAACGTCATGCAGAAGCTCGGCATGACGCTCGCGGAGACCGTCCCCACTCCTCCCGACATGGAGATGGTCGAGGGCGCCGAGCACGGAGGCGTGCGGTACGAGATCACCAAGGAACAGTGGGAGCAGCGGCAGTAGTCACTGGCCACACGTGTCCCGTGGTGGTCGGGTCGGAGCCGGGCCTACTTGTGCGCTGTGTAGACGGTCGCGGTCATCGGTGCGGTCACACGGCCGGTGCCGAGGCGGTCCGTCATCCTCTGTGTGACGGCGGCCCGGAGGGCTTGCGCGTCCTCGCGGTCCTGTAGGGCGGCGCTCACCGGTGTGCCGGTGAGGAACCCGGTCGCGACGGAGGCCGCCGACTCCGCGACGCCTTCCAGCGTGACCTCCTCGGCCGCGGCCAGAGTCAGTCCGGCGGAAGTGAGGTCCGCGGCGACCACGGCCGGATCGCAGTAGCCGTGCGGCACGTCCTTCACAAACGAGGGCGCTGAGCCGGGCATGGACTGTTCCAGGGCGGTCTGGAAGGCGGCCCCGAATCCGTGCGAGGCCAGCGGACCCCAACTGTTGAACAGGAACCGCCCCTGCGGGGCCAGGACCCGACGCACCTCGGCGTAGGCGGCGGGCCTGTCAGGGAAGAACATCACCCCGAACTGGCACAGCACGAGGTCGAAGCCGCCGTCCTCGAAGGGCAGTTCCTGTGCGTCCGCCTGCCGCCAGTCCGCACGGGGTTCGCGTACCGACCCCGCGGTGACCATGGCTTCGTTGAGATCGCTCGCCACCACCGAGGCCGTGGGCACCGCGATGAGCAGGGCCGAGGTCAACGCCCCTGTTCCGGCGGCGAGTTCCAGGACCGTGCGCGGGCGCAGGGCTGCCGCCCGCGCGGCCAGGTCGGCGGCGAAGGGCCGGAAGAAGACCGGCACCAGGTGACGTTCGTAGGCCTCGGGCATGGACCGTGTCCAGCGCCGGTTCGCATCGTCTGTGCTCACCCGACGGACACTAGTCCTGTGGGGCCGACGGCGCGCCCGCCCATCGCCGCAGGGCGGTTTCGAGGCCGGTGGTGGCGGCGAGGTCGACGGTGTCGGAGGCCCAGGCGACCACCCCGTCCGGGCGGACCAATACCCCGGCCGGCATCGGCTGTTCGTCGTTCACGACCCTCACTCGCCCGGCCCGGGCCTCGGCGAGTCGGCCGAACGCGCCGTCCGGACTGCGGTCGAGCAGCAGGAACCCGCCGTCGTGACCGTGGTCGACCAGCCGGGACCCGTCCTTCAGCCACACGTCCGGTACGAACCGGCCGACCAGCGGATGGTCACCGGGCAGGTCGATGCGCTGGTCGACTCCCGCGATCTTCTTGACCGCGTACGTCGTGCCGTCCCGGGTGCTCAGCAGATCGGCGACGACCTCCCGTAGCGCGGCCGATGTGGCGTCCCCGCGCAGTACCCCGATCTGGGCCCGCGTCCAGTCGAGGACCCACGCGCCGAGGGGACGCCGTTCGGCGTCGTAGGTGTCGAGGAGTTCTTCGGACGCCCACCCGGCGACCACGGCGCCGAGCTTCCAACCGAGGTTCATGGCGTCGCCGAACCCGAGATTGAGCCCCTGGCCGCCGAACGGCGAGTGCACGTGCGCGGCGTCACCGGCCAGCAGCACCCGCCCGGACCGGTAGGTCGCGGCCTGGCGGGCGTTGTCGGTCCAGCGGGTCGCGGTGCCGCGCAGTGCGGTCAGTGTGACGTCGGTGCCCGAGACCCGGCGCAGAGTGGACTGCAACTCCGCCAGAGTCACGGGTGCCGAGCGGTCGGCGGGCAGGGCGCCGAACTCCACGGTGATCACCCGCCCGGGCTGCGGCCCATAGCGGTACGCCCCTCGGGCCGACCACGTCCATCCGTCCGCGAGCTTCTCCGGGTCGGCGATGTCGACGACCGCCAGATGCCCGGCGAGTTCGGGGTCGGTGCCGGGAAAGTCGATGCCCGCGAGACGGCGTACGGTACTGCGCCCGCCGTCGCACCCGACCAGCCACCCGGTGCGAAGCGTGCCGGCGGTGGTGCCGACGAGCACTCCGTCGCCGGTGTCGTCCAGCGCGGTGACCTCCACCCCGCGACGCACCGGTACGCCGAGTCGCGCGAGGTGTTCGGTCAGCAGCACTTCCAGCTCACGCTGTGGCACCATCCGTGCACCGTCGGCCGAGGTGTGCGCGGCGAGGTCGGGATCGGACCAGTCCACGAGGTCGGCGTCGAGGACGATCCCCGCGAAGTGCCCGGTGAATCGCGAGCCGGGAGCCGGTCGGCGCTCGCCGGACGTCTGGCCCTCACGAAGCGTCCCGTCGTGGCGAGGCGTCCGGTCGTCGGCCGTGCGGGGGGCGTACGACCCCACCCGCCCAAGGATCTCGCGCTGCACCTTCTCCGCGGCGGGCAGCAGGCCGCGGCGGTCGAGTGCCTCGGCCGTCGGCACGTTGATGGACTGGGCCTTCATCGCCTCGCTCGGCTCGGAGAGCCGCTCGAGTACCTGCACGGTCGCCCCGGAGAGCGCCAGTTCGGCGGCGAGCACGAGGCCCACCGGCCCGGCGCCGACCACGGTCACGTCCACGACTTGGGTCATGGTCTGGGTGCTGTTCCGATCGATATTCACGAACACTGTTCTATGTACGAACATCGTTCGTGTCAAGTTATAGTGGTCGGGTGAATCCGAGAGAGCGACGCGCGGCACGCCACCAGCCGCCGAACCCCGAGGCCGAGACCGCCCCAAGGCCCCGGCGCCGCAAGGCCCCGATCACCGTGGAACAGGTCGTCGACACCGCGCTGGCCCTCATCGCCACGGAGGGCTACGAGGCGCTGACCATGCGCCGACTGGCCGGCGCGCTCGACACCGGCCCCGCCTCGCTCTACGCCCACGTGGTCAACAAGGCCGATCTCGACGAGCTGCTCATCGGCCGACTGTGCGCCGGTCTCGTCCTGCCCAAGCCCGATACGGCATCGGATTCCGCGCCCGATCCCACAGCCTGGCGGGAGCAGATCCGGAGCGTCTGCACCCAGCTGCGCGACCAGTACCTGAAATACCCCGGCATCTCCCGCGCCGCGTTCGCCATGGCCCCCACCGACCTCGAGATCCTGCGCGTCAGCGAGGGAATGCTGGCGATCCTGCTCGCCGGCGGCGTCGCCCCGCAGACCGCCGCCTGGGCCATCGACGCCCTGCTGCTCTACGTGGCCGCCTACTGCCTCGAGACATCGGTCGCGCGCCAACGGGCAGCGGACGACGACATCGCCTGGGTCGTCGACCGCGACGAACTCCTGCGCAGGCTCACCGCCCTGCCCGCCGAGGCCTTCCCCCACACCACCCGCCACGCCGCCGAACTCACCGCCGGCGAGGGCCACGACCGCTTCGACTTCACGCTTGCCCTGATGATCGACGGCCTCGCACACCGCTAGGTCGCTTCGTCCGCGCGAATCTCCTGGTCCGTCGGGGAACCACCCGGCGGCTGCCTGACCGACCGGCCGTCCACGCCGATCACTGCCTCACCCTGCCCGGACACCGAAGCGCGGTGCAGTCCGTCAAGTTCAGCCCCGACGACCACACCCTCGCCACCGGTGGAGGGACGGCGCGATCCGCCTGTGGGATCCGCGGACCGGTGCCCCCGGTCACGTCATGAAGTGGTCCGGGGGCTGGGTGACGTCCGTCGCGTTCTCTCCGGACGGACGCGATGTCGCCGGCGGCGGCCAGTCCAGGACCACTCGTCTCTGGCACGTCCCCACGGGCCAGCTCCGTTGGAAGGCGCCCGGTCGAACTCCTTACACCGTCCTTGAGTTCAGCCCGGACGGCGCTGTTCTGGCGACCACCCGCGGCGACACCGTCGTGCATCTGAAAGACGCCCGCACGGGCGAGGATCTGAGGCTGCTGGAAGGGCAGGAGCACGTCGCGAGGGCCGTGACCTTCGCTCCGGACGGCCGTACGCCGGCCAGCGCCCACGACGCCGTGATCTGTCTGTGGGACGCGGAGACCGGCGACCAGCTCCTCGCCCTGAACGCACACACCGGCCCGGTGGAGTGCCTGGCCTTCAGCCCCGACGGGCGGACCCTGGCCAGCGGTGGACACGACCGGGTGATTCGTCTGTGGGACGTGCGGATGCCGTAGCCACTCGGTCTCCGCGCGGCCGGCCGCCGTCAGCCGAGGAGTGCGAGTTCCTCCTCCGAGAGTCGCAGTGAGCCGACGGACATGTTCTGCGCCAGGTGGTCCGGATCGCCGGTGCCCGGGATCGCCAGCACGTGCGGCCCCTGTCGCAGGGTCCAGGCCAGCCGGACCTGAGCGACGGACACACCGTGCGCGCGGGCGACGGTACTCACCGCCTCGCTGTCACCGCCGGTCGGACCCGCCTCGCGTCCGGAGCCGGCGATCGCGAAGAACGGAACGAAGGCGAGGCCGAGTTCGCCGCAGAGCCGCAGCAGCGCCCGGTCCTCGTCGGACGCGCCGATCCCGAACGGGTTCTGCACGCAGACGACCGGGGCGATGGCCCGGGCCTCGGCGAGCTGCTCGGCGGTGGCGTTGGAGATGCCGAGGTGGCGGATCAGTCCGGCGTCGCGCAGTGCGGCCAGCGCGCCGAAGTGCTCGCCGATCGAGCCGGTCTGTCGACGACTCGGTGGCAGCCGCAGATTCACCACGTCCAGGTGGTCGCGGCCGAGTTGGCGCAGGTTCTCCTCGACCTGCCCCCGCAACTGCGCCGGTGTGGCCCACCACCACGCGCCCGAGGAATCGCGGCCCGGCCCGACCTTGGTGGTGATGACCAGATCCGCCGGGTACGGCGCCAGCGCCCGGTTGATCAGTTCGTTGGCCGAGCGTGTCGCCGAGAAGTAGAACGCGGCCGTGTCGATGTGGTTCACGCCGAGCTCGACCGCCCGCCGGAGGATGCCGATCGACTGTTCTCGGTCGCGGGGCACGCCGTGGTCGAAGGGCGCGGTACCGGTCAGGCGCATGGCGCCGAACCCGATGCGGTTGACGGTCAGGTCGCCGAGTTGCCAAGTACGTGTGTCTGCGGGGGTGTTCGGCCATGGGCTCAGACTCATGAAATGGATCTCCTCTGGCATGAAGAAAGCCTCCCCGGCGGATCGGAATCCGCGCCGGGAAGGCTCACTTGATCGACGGCACTCTAGCAGGGCGGCCAGGGCGGCCAGGGCGGGGGAGTCGGACGATCCCCCAACGGCCTCACCCCGCCGCCAACCGAAGCCTGATCGTGCGGGATTCGGGCCGCAGCGCGAACTCGGGCCACACATCCGGCCCGCAGGCCCGCGAGCCGAGCCCGTGCTGGGCGGCGTCGATGATCAGGTGACTGGCCGTCGACTCGGGCAGTTCGAAGGGGTGTTGGGCGCGTGCGATCTCCTGCGGTGTGTGACGGCCGAGCGTGAAGCCGGGGCGCCGCCCATGCGTGTCGGGGATCGCCACGATGCGCAGCACCTTGGCGGCGCCACTCGTCAGAGTCAGCTCGCGCACCTGGGAACGGTGCCCCGTCTCCTGCGGGCGCGCGTAGTCGACGGCGAGGTCGCCGATGCCGTCGGAGAAGCGACCTGTGCGGGCCGCGCGGAGACTGTCGGGATAGGACTCCAGCGGACCCAGGCCGAACCACGCGGCGCCGTCCACGGGCGCCGGCTCATCGGGCAGCTCGAAGCGGACCCCGATCCGGGGCCACACCGTACGCCAGCCGCTCGACGGCTCGATCTCCACGCGCAGTTCCAACTCGCCCTCGTCCAGCGACCAGTTGGACTCGACCGTCACCGACAAAGCGGAGTTCGCGGCGGAGACCTTGTCGACGGTGCGCAGGGTGTTCGTGGTCTGCTCCACGCTGATGCGCCGCGTGGTCAGCCGGTCGAGGCCGTCGGCACGCCACAGGTCGGCGTTGGACACCCCGGCGATGCTCGCGTCGCTGTTCTCGACTCCGTCGGACGGGCTCTCGTCGTTGTCGGTCGGCGCGCGGAACAGCTCCAGCCGCGGACCGGTCACGGCACGACCGGCGAGCCGGGTGAGGGACCCGTCGACGAACTCGGCGATCCCGAGCGAAAGCGTTCCGTCCCCGGGTCGCCAGCCGGTTCGTGGCCGGACGGCCGGGACGGGACGGCGTATCGAACAGTCCAGTTGCGCGGTCGCGACCACATGCCCGGCCGGCGCCCAAGCGGTGTCGGTGGCCAGCACCGCCTCGACCGTGAGCCATGTCTCCGCGTCCGGGGCGACCGCGATCCGCGGCAGCGCCACCTGCCCCGCCCCGCCCGGCGTGACCACGGGCACGTCCAACTCGCCTGATTCCACCGGCGTTCCGTCGTGCTCGACACACCAACGGAAGTGCAGGTCCGCCGTGTCGGCCGAGTGCCGCAGATTGGTGATCGCGAGCTTGTCGCCGTCGAAGGCGAAGCGGAGCGGCTGGACGACCGCCTTGTACTCGTGGAGGCTGGGCGAGGGCACGTCGTCGCTCAGCAGCATGCCGTCCATCACGAAGTTGCCGTCGTGGACGACCTCGCCGAAGTCACCGCCGTAGGCGTAGTACGGCGTGCCGTCCGGGGCGGTGGCCAGGATGCCGTGGTCGCGCCACTCCCAGACGAAACCGCCGTGGAGTCGCGGATACTCGTGCACGAGTGCCTCGTACTGGTCGAACGCGCCAGGACCGTTGCCCATCGCGTGCGCGTACTCGCACAGCAGGAACGGCTTGGTGCGCTGCCGGGCCCCCTGCGAGGGGGTGCAGCCGAGCAGCGGGGCGCGTGAGCCGTCGGTGCCGATCTGCTCGGTCTCCGGCACGGACGCGTACATGCGGGAGTAGATGTCGGTGTACTCGCCGGTGTAGTCGCCTTCGTAGTGCACGGGGCGTTCGGCGTCGCGGGCGTGGACCCAGGCCGACATGGCGGCGAGGTTGCCGCCGGTGCCGGCCTCGTTGCCGAGGGACCAGATGACGATGCTGGGATGGTTCTTGTCGCGCTCGACGGTGCGCTCGATGCGGTCGAGGAAGGCGGCGCGCCAGGTCGGGTCGTCGCTCGGGTTGCCGACCCAGCCGCCCTTCTCGAAGCCGTGGGTCTCCAGGTCGCATTCGAGGACGACCCAGAAGCCGAGCTCGTCGGCGAGGTCGAGCAGCCGGGGGTGGGGCGGGTAGTGGCTGGTGCGGATGGCGTTCACGTTGAACCGCTTCATCCGGGCCAGGTCCTCGCGGGCGTGCTCCTCGTCGAAGACACGGCCGCGCTCGGGGTGGGCCTCGTGACGGTTCACCCCGTGGAACACGACCCGGCGACCGTTGACCAGGAATTGGTCGCCGCGGATCTCGACCGTGCGGAAACCGACGCGCAGCGCGATGCTCTCCGCCGCCGTGGACACGGTGGCCTCGTACAGGCGGGGCCGCTCGGCGGACCAGGGCTCCACCCCGGCGATGTCGAAGGCGGCCACCTCGGCCGGTGTCGCCCAGACCTGCTCGACGCCGAGTTCGGGGATGCGCAGGGTGACCGGGAACGCCGACGCCTGTGCGGTGACCTCCGCGTCGACGCGGCCGCGGCCGTCGTCGAAGCCGGTCCGCAGCCAGACGTCCTCGATGCCTCCGGCGGGCCGGGCGTGCAGGGTGACATCGCGGAAGATGCCCGGCAGCCACCACTGGTCCTGGTCCTCGACATAGCTGGCCGCGGACCACTGGTGCACCCGCACGGCGACGACGTTGTCGCCCGCGCGCACGGCGGCCGTCACATCGAACTCGTGGGCCAGTCGGCTGCCACTGGCACTGCCGATCTCCACGCCGTTCACCCATACCCTGAACAGCGACTCGACCCCGTCGAAGCGCAGCACGACCCGCTCGGCGTCCGACCAGCCGGCGGGCATGTCGAAGCGGCGGCGGTAGTCGCCGGTGGGGTTCTCGTCCGGGACGTGGGGCGGGTCGATCGGGAACGGGAACTGGATGTTCGTATAGATCGGACGGCCGTAGGCGCCGTCCCCTTCCAGTACCCAGTGCGAGGGCACGGGCATGGGGTCCCAGCCGTGGTCGTCGAAGCCCTCGGCCGCGAAGTCCTCCGCCGCCGATGCCGTGGGGGACAGACGGAAGCGCCAGGGCCCGTTCAGCGAGAGAGAAGGGGCGTCGGAGTGCAGCCACGAGCGCGCCGGGCGCAGTGCGCCACGCGCCGGTGCGGTGTCCGAAACATGGGGGGAGAGCTCGGGGAGCAAGAGGTCACGACTCTTTCTTCGTAGCAAGGCGCGTAGCGAGATTCGGTGTCATGGCGGTCTACCGGAGCACGACGGTGCGGATCTCCCATGGGCCGAGGGCGAGTTCGAGTTCGTCCGCGGCCTGGGCGTGGGAGATCGGGCGGCCGAGGAGATCGACGGTGGTGGCCTCGGTGAAGGTGCCCGACACGCGGACGGTCGTCGCGTCGTCGCTCAGCGCGGTGAGCCGCACCTCCGTACCGGGCCCGTGCCGGTCGTCGGTGACGCGCCGGATGCTCGACACGTGGACGTCCTTGCCGTCGACCCGGAATCCGGTCTCGTCGGGGGGCAGTTGGCCTCCGGCGTCCCCGGTGCCCCGGGTGACGAGGACGTCGTTGCGGAACTCCTCGGCGAGAGCGACCGCGTCGGCGCCCTGCCAGCCGGCCGCCGAGGGGACGACGGCGAAGCGGTTCTCGATGCGCATGCCGAGGTCCTGCGCGCCCGGTGCGGGGATCTCGCTCGCCGCCGGTTCGTCGCGGAGGGGATGGATGTTGACGCTGATCGAGCCGATCGCGCGCAGCAGGGTGATGGCGAGTTCGGAGCCGCCGTCGACGAGTTCGTACTCGCTGGAGTGGTCGAGCAGGACGTTGGCCGGTCCGGCCGATACGAACGTACTGGCCGGGAAGGTCGGCAGCGGGTACTCGCCCCAGCCGCCCTCGGCGGTCAGCCCGCGCTCGGTGACAGCGAACTGCCCGGCGGACGCGGAGGAGTTGACCGGTTCGGGCAGCGGGACGTGGAAGCGCAGCCGGTGGTCGGCGGACTGGTTGAGGAAGGACGTGGACACGCGCACGAACGGTTCGCCCGCGCGGACCTCCACGATCGTCTCCACCGGTGTCGCCACGGTCTCCGCGCTGCGCAGGTCGCGGTCGGAGGAGAGGGCGGCGGGCCAGTCGTAGACGCGGGTCACGCGCGACCGCGACCGCAGGGGACCGGTTTCGAGGAGGTCGACTGCGATCTCCTTCGGCTCCGCGACGAGGAAGTCGTGTGCCGGGGGAGCGTAGTTGTAGCTGTCGCCGCGGTCCCCGCCGTCGACGAGGCGGCCGACTCCGCGCAGCACGGTGCCGTCGGATCCGGTGATGTCGAGGGTGCCGTCGGCGGTGACCGTGACCTCGACAAGCCCGTTCGCGAGCCTCAAGTCCGTTGCTGTGGCAGGTGCGTACGGCAGCAGCGCGCCGGAGGCGTCCTCGCTCGGCGTGACCCGGAAACCGGTCAGGCCGGAGGCGGGGACACTCACGGGGACGAGTGCGGTGGCCCGGGCCTCCTCCAGCGTCAGCACCCGCCACTCGCCCGGATGCGCGGCGGCCGCGGCGGCGACCTCGCGGCGCAGGATCAGCAGGTCGAACGGTCCGCTGGTCGGCACCTCGGCGAGGTGGAACACCAGTGAGTGCGGGGTGAGTTCGTAGTGGTCGATCAGCCGGCCGAACAGCTCGCGGCGGTGGATCCGGCGCAGCACCCGTTCGAGCTGCGAGGCGTCCATGCGCTCGTCGCTGAGGACGGTCGGCGCCTCGGAGACCAACTGCACGGGGTACGTCGATCCGTCCGCGCCGGTCGCGATCAGCTCGGTGCCCTCCGGCGGGGCCACGACGTCCACCTCGACCAGTGCCCTGCGCGCCGACGGCAGCGGATTGGCGACCAGGTAGCCGTCGCTCGGCACCAGGGCGGCGGGTTCGGTGAGGGCGGCGTCCCGCACAGCGCGTGCGGTCTGCGCGGCCTCGGCGAGCCGTGCGGCGACCTGGTCGCAGGTCTCGTCGGTGCCGGAGCCGACCACCGAGTCATGGGCCGTCGACTCGATGATCTTGTGCCAGGCGAGGGAGAGGAACGGCGAGTCGTCGCGCCCGGACCACAGCGCGTTCATGCGCTCGGCGTGGTCGATGACGCGCTCGGCGGCGGCCATCCGCTGCTTGAGCCCGAGCCGTACGGACAGCACGCCCGGGAGGATGTTGCCGCGCACATGACTGCGCAGTTCACCGGTGACCGTGGCGGTCACCTCGTCGCGCACGTGCTTGCGGATGTACTCGTCGAGCGTCGCCACCGTGATGGGGAGCCCCTCGCCGGACGCGGTCCGCAGCCAGGACGCCAACCGCGGGTCGGGCGCGTTGTGGTCGGTGCCGGCCATCGCCAACACCGGGTCGGTGCCCCAGCGTTCGGCGGTCATTTCGGCGTACTCGCCGAGCGCGCGACCGATCTGGTCGGGCACCAGCAGGACGTCGAGGCCGTTGTCGTAACCGTCGAAGAGGAACTCGGTACGCACCTCGGAACCGTCGGGGGCCCGCCAGCGGAAGGCGTGGCCGTCGACGGAGCCGGGCACACCGCGCCACAGCGCCGCGTGCTCGATCCCGGCCCGCGCGAGGATCTGCGGCATCTGCGCGACGTGGCCGAACATGTCCGGCAGATAGCCGATGGGCATCGCACCACCGAGGCGCTCCGCGGCGGCCCAGCCCATCTGCAGATTGCGCACGATGGTCTCGCCGGAGCAGAGGAACTCGTCGAGCAGGATCAGCCACGGCCCGACGGCCAGCCGGCCCTCCCCGACCAGGGCCACGACACGGTCGCGGTTCTCCGGCCGCATCTCCAGGTAGTCCTCGACCGCGGCCATCTGCCCGTCGACGGTGAACCGGAAATCGGGGTTCGACTCGGCTGTCTCCAGCACGGTGTCGAGGGCGGTGACCAGTCGGTGCCGGAAGACCTGGAAGGGCTCGTACCATTCCCGGTCCCAGTGGAAGTGGGGCACGAAGACAGCCGAGTTGGGCATGGCGTTGGACACCTTCTGTGTGGGGGTCACTTGAGTGAGCCGGCGGCGAGGCCGGTGCGCCAGAACCGCTGCAGGAGCATGAACAGGATGATCACCGGCACGATCGACACCAGCGAACCGGTGATCACGGACTCCTGAAGGAGCGGCGACCGGGCGGTCTGCCCGTTCCAGGTGAAGAGGCCGAGGGTGATCGGGAACAGCGACTCCTTCTGGAGCATCACCATCGGAAGGAAGAAGTTGTTCCAGATACCGACGAACTGGAACAGGAAGATGGTCACGAGCGCCGGCGACATCAGCTTGAAGGACACCGAGAAGAACGTGCGGAACTCCCCGGCGCCGTCGAGGCGCGCGGCCTCGATGAGTTCCTGGGGCACGGCGGCGTTCGCGAAGATTCTCGCGAGGTAGACGCCGAACGGGCTGACGATGCTGGGGAGGAAGACCGCGAAATAGGTATTGACGAGGCCGGTCTCCGAGAACAGCAGGAACAGCGGCAGCGCCAGCGCGGTGGAGGGGACCAGCACACCGCCGAGAATGACCGAGAACAGGAACTCGCGTCCGCGGAAATGGAACTTGGCGAGCGCGTAGCCGCACAGCGCCGAGATCAGGGTGCCCACGGCCGCGCCCAGCACCGCGTAGATGACGGTGTTGAGGATCCACCGCCCGAAGATGCCGTTGTTGAAGGAGAACAGGTTGCGCAGATTCTCGAACAGGTTGAAGTGCGAGAAGACCAGGCCGTTGGTGGAGGCGAGGTCGCCCTGCGGTTTGGTCGCCGCGACGATCAGGAAGTACAGCGGCAGCAGGAAGTAGATCGCCAGCAGGAACATCAGGGCCAGCACGGCCGGACGGCTCACGCGGCTGTCTTTGAGTGGGGGTCGGATGCTCACAGTCCCGCCCTCTTGGAGGTCAGTCGCATGAACCCGAAGCTCAAGACGAAGGTGATGACCGCGATGACCACCGAAATGGCGGCGGCCTGCTGGTAGTTGTTCCCGACCGCCACGGTGTACGCCAGCATGTTCGGGGTGAACGTGCTGGAGATGTTCGAGGAGATCTGCCGCAGCACCGCGGGCTCGGAGTACAGCTGCAGCGTTCCGATGATCGAGAACACCGTGGTCATGACGATGGACGGGGCGATGATCGGGACCTTGATGCGCCAGGCGATGGCCCAGTTGCCGGCCCCGTCGATCCGCGCGGCCTCGTAGAGCTCCTGCGGGATGGACTGCAGGGCCGAGAACATGATCAGCATGTTGTAGCCGGTCCACAGCCAGGTCGAGATGTTGGCCGCCGACCACAGCACGGCACTCGGGCCGAGGAAGTCGGGGTGCAGACCGAGGTTGTTCAACAGGTCGACGACCGGGCTGAGTTGCGGCGAGTAGAGATACGACCACATGATCGCGGCGATGACGCCGGGCACCGCGTACGGCATGAACGCGGTGACGCGGAAGAAGCTCTTGAGCTTCAACAGGGGAGAGTCCAGCAGCAGCGCCATGATCAGCGCGAGGAACAGCATGACGGGCACCTGCACGATGCCGAACAGTCCGATGCGGCCGATGCTGGACCAGAACTCGTCGTTCTGGAACACCTGCGCGTACTGATGGAAGCCGCCGAAGGTCGTGTACGAGGTGCCGTACTGGCCGCCGGAGCGGCGCACCACGCGGAAGCTCTGCCACAGCGCGTAGCCGACGGGCACCAGGTAGAACAGGATGAACGGCAGGAAGAAGGGCGTGAGGAACGCGACGATGGTGCCGGCCCGGGGGGCGCCCCCCCCCCCCCCCGGGGGGGGGGGGGCCCCCCCCGGGTGATAAACCCCGTCGGCGGGGGGGGTGGGGGTGTGGGGGCAAGGTGGGGGGAATTGCCCCCCCGGGGCGGGGAGC
>NZ_JBIVQP010000001.1:0-208758 GCF_044755245.1 Streptomyces sp. NPDC092369 | reverse complement strand
CGGCCGCGCCCACCAACTCCAACCTCCTTCCCCCCCCCGCGGCGCCGCCCCCCCCCCCCCGCGCCCGCCCCCCGCGCGCCCCCCCCCCCCCCCCCCGCCCCCCCCCCCCCCGCCCCCCGGACGGTGATGACACCGCGTCGGCGGGACGGGTGGCGATGTCGGTCATGCTTGCGTCACTTGCCCGCCGTGGCCGGGATCGCCAGATCCTTCATCGACTTCAGCGCGGCGGCCTGGGCGGTCGCGAGCGCGTCGGACAGCGTGCCGTCACCGCCCGCCGCCTTGGCGATCGCGTCCTGCAGCGCCAGGTTCACCGTCTTCTGGGTGGGGCCCCAGGAGAAGTCGGTGTCGATCTTCTTGGACGAGTCCGCGAAGACGTCGAAGATCTTCTGGTTGTTGTAGTAGGGCACACCCTTGGACAGCGCCGGGAGCTTCAGGCCGTCGTTGGCCGCCGGGTACAGACCGCCCAGCTCGTTCTCCATCGCGAGCGCCTCGGGGTCGGTGTTGAGCCAGTTGTTGAACTCGGCCGACTCGTAGAGGTGCTTGCTGCCCTTCATGAACGCGACGGTCGAGCCGCCCCAGTCACCCGACGTACCGTCCGCTCCCCAGGTCGGCATCGGCACGATCGACCACTTGCCGGCCTGCTTGGGCAGGTTGTCCCGCAGGCCCGTGTAGCCCCAGGCGGCACCGATCTGGGTGGCGATCTGGTTGTCCTGGTAGGCGGCGTACATCTGCGTCGATCCGTTGGCGACGTCGGTGCGCACGAGCTTGTCGGAGATCAGCTTCTGCCAGTAGTCGGCGACCTGCTTGCTCTTGTCCGACTCCACGGTGACGTGCCACTTGTCGCCGGAGTAGCTGTACATGTTGGCGTTGTTCTGCCAGAGGAGCCCGTTGAACCACTCGGCGTTGTTCGGGTCGAAGAACGTGATGGTGAGCTTCGGGTCCGCCTTGTGCAGCTTCTGGGCGGCGGTGAGGTACTCGTCCCAGGTCGTCGGGATCGCGACGTCGTACTTCTTGAAGAGGTCCGTGCGTACGTACATGGCCATCGGACCGGTGTCCTGCGGGAGGGCGAACACCCCGGTGTCACCGAAGCTGGACTGCGACCAGGTCCACGGAACGAACTTCGACTTGGCGGCGGCGGCCGTCTTGCAGGCCGAGGCGTCCACGAAGGCGTCCTGGGAGCGCAGGGTGGGCAGCTCGTCGTAGCCGACCTGGGCGAGGTCCGGCGCCTTGCCGGCCTTCAGCGCGTTGCCGATGGCGCCGTACTGGTCGTTGGAGATGTTCTTCGTCTGGACCTGGATGTTCGGGTGCGACTTGTTCCAGAGGTCGACGACCTTGTCCATGCCGTTGACGGTGTTCCAGTACTGGAGGGTGACCTTGCCCTTCGCGGGCGCACAGGAGGCCGCGGACGACTTGTCCGAGGAGTCGTCGGAGGACGAACATCCGGCGAGCAGGGCGATGCTTGCGGCCGCGGCGACGACGGCGAGGCGGTTACGCGTGATTGTGGTGCTCATATCTTCCGTTCCAGAGAACGACTAGCGACGGTGCTAGGCGGGTCGACGTTGACACCTCAGGCGGATGCCTTCTGGTTGGAATCCTGTTGGAATCAGGGACCGTGAGCGGTAACGTGAGCGCTCACGGGAGCGGTAACGGGAGCGCTAACGGAGCAGTTGTTCTGAATTGATTGGGAGTGTGCGCTTCGGTGCCACCGAGTGTCAAGACTCTGGAGTGACACGGGCGTCCGTACACACGGTCGCACCACAACTCGAGCCCGGGGCATACTCGGTGCCCCCGCCGAGGCGCGTGCGTCGGCAACAAGCGGAGGTGAGAGATGGCGTCGTCGGGGAGTGGACCCCGCAGGGTCACGATCGACGATGTGGCCCGGAGCGCCGGAGTCTCCCGGCAGACCGTGTCACGTGCGCTCAACGACAAGGACGAGATCGGCGTCTCCACCAAGCAGCGCGTCCTGGACGCCGCCCTCGCGCTGGGATACCGCCCGTCCCGCTTCGCCCGCGGTCTCGTCCGCCAGGACACGATCAGTGTCGGACTCGTCATCCCCGACCTGCTCAACCCTTTCTTCACCGAGGTCGCCGCCGCCGCACTGGACGCGGCGCGGGCCCGCGAGTGGCACGTCGTCGTCTACGACACCGGTGACCGCGTGGAGGAGGAGCGCGGGACCCTCGAAGTGATCGCCTCACAGGTGGACGCCGTAGTCGGCTACCTCAGCCTGCCGGAGGACGAGATCGACAAGCTGACCCGAGGGCTGCCCGTGGTGCTCATCGACCGCGAACACCGCACCGAACGCTTCAGCTCGATCCGGATCGAAGGCGAGGCAGGCGTCCACGCCGCGATCAGGCATCTCGTCGAGGCCGGCCACCGGCGCATCGGCATGCTCGACCACGCCGAGCGGTCCAAGCCCAGCATCCGCCACCACTGGTTCGACGCCGCCATGTCCGCCTGCGGACTCGACGCCGACGCGGTGAGCCGGGCGGACCAGAGCGTCGAGGGCGGCGAGGCCGCCCTGAGGGAACTCCTCGCCGCTCACCCCGACGTGACCGCCGTGTTCACCTTCAACGACATCATCGCCTTCGGCGCCCTGCGCGCCGCCCGCCGCCTCGGCCGTGAGGTCCCCCGGGACCTCGCCGTGATCGGCTTCGACGGTCTCCGTCTCGGCTCGCTCGTCGAACCGCCGCTGACGACCGTCGCCCTGGACACGCGCGGGCTCGGCGCCCTGGCCGTCGAACAGGCGGCCCGGCTGCTGACCGGAAGCGGTCCGCTCAGCCATGACGAGCTGGCGGTGGGGGCCGAGTTGCGGCTGCGCGAGTCGGCGTAGCCGGCCGGGGTGACCTCCGGCCGGCGTTCGGCGCGCGCCCTCGCTACCTCAGGAAGTCCCGCAGCACGCTGACCGTCTCCTCGGGAACTTCGAAGGGCCAGAAGTGGCCGGAGTCGAAGAGGTGCACGCCGCTTCCCGGCGGGAGCATCGCCGCGATGTGCGGATCCGTGTAGAACTCGCGGGGCTGCAGCGGGTCGTCCGCTCCCTGGAGCAGCAGGACGGGGCACTTCCACCGGGGAATGAGGCGGGTGCGCCGCTCGATCCATTCCTGGCGGAACGACGAGGAGTTGAAGTAGCGGGGGACGGCGGTGCTGATGCCGTCGTAGCTGAACTCCTGCACGGTTCGGACCAGGTCCGATGTCTTCACCGCGCGCTCGGCGAGCAGGGAGTAGGCGGTGACCACGAGCCGACGGGCATCGGCCAGGGTGGCCGGAGCGTCGGGCGAGGTGAACATCGCCTGCTGGGGGTGCAGGTCGGGGTGCAGATGCCAGAGGTGCTGCTGGCCCCGGCCGTAGCGGACGACGCGGTGGCCCGCCCGCGCCACGAGGTGGTCTCCCACCGGAGTTCCCCGGTCGTGCGTGACCAGGCTGAACCGCCCGATCCCGAGCTGGTCCAGCAGGGCTTCGAGCTGGACGGCGACTCCTTCCTGGCGGAAGTCCCCGGTGCCCTTCTCCGACTGGCCATAGCCCTTGAGGTCGATGGCCAGACAGCGGTGGTCGGTGCCGAGGGCCTCAAGGACGTAGTGCCACTGCCACCAGGAGTCGGGTACGCCGTGGAGGAGGACGACCACGGGAGCGTCCGAGGGGCCGGCTTCGACGAAGTGCCAGCGCACCCTCTCGCCGTCACCGGGAGCGTCGACGAAGCGGTGGGTGACGGTGACCTCTCCCAGTCGCTCTTCGGCGCCCTCCTCGTCGGGTGCGCGTGGCGGCGTCTGCGGTAGTTCGGCCACCAGTTCGTCGACCCTGGACAGTCTGCCGACCGCCTCGTCCATCACCGCGCGGATACGGGCCGGTGGCGCTGTGTATTCGTACGGAATCGCGTCTGTCGACATCGCGAAGACCTCCAGAATGATCCGGCTCGGGTGGCTGCCCGCCAAGGACCGGTGCGCGCGAACGGAGCAGGCGCGGGCTTCGGTGCCCGTCCCTGGGCACTCGAATTGACCACTAGATCAAAGTTGATGGAAACATCAGGATGGTGTCACGTCAAGGGGTCATAGTTGCCCGGCGATGTGCAATTATCGGACCTGTGCTCCTCGCCGCCGCGCCATGCCGGCGGCCCGACTTCCGACCCTCCGTGGAGAAGCGCAGTGAACCTCGGCGAATCAGACGACCTGACCATTCCCCACCAGGGCCACCCGGTGGCCCTCCTCGGCGGCCGGTACGAGCTGCGCCTTCTCCTCGGCTCCGGCGGCATGGCCGAGGTGCATCTCGCGCACGACCTCCGGCTCGATCGCGGCGTGGCCGTGAAGACCCTGCGCGGCGACCTGGCCCACGAACCGGTCCTTCAGGAGCGGTTCCGGCGGGAGGCGCAGTCCACCGCGTCGCTCAACCACCCGTCCATCGCGGCGGTGTACGACACCGGCGAGGACATGACCTACGGCGGTCAACTCCCCTACCTCATCATGGAGTACGTCGACGGGACGACCCTGCGCGAGGCTCTGTACTCCGGGCCCTCACCGACCGTCGAGCGCTCCCTGGAGATCACGGCCGGGGTCCTGCGGGCCCTGGACCACTCCCACCGGCACGGCATCGTGCACCGGGACATCAAGCCCGCCAACGTGATGTTGACCTGGGCCGGAGAGGTCAAGGTGATGGACTTCGGGATCGCCCGCGACGAACGGGACGTCGGTATGACACAGACGTCCGCCGTGATCGGCACCGCCCTGTACCTCTCGCCGGAACAGGCGATGGGGCGGGAGACCGACGCCCGGTGCGACCTGTACTCCACCGGCTGCCTGTTGTACGAACTCCTCACCCTGCGACCGCCGTTCACCGGCGAGACGCCCATGTCGGTCATGTACCGGCACATCCAGGAGGCTCCGCGCCCGCCGAGCCTGTACAACCCCGACGTCGGCCCGCAGGCGGACGCGATCGTGCTGCGCGCCCTGGAGAAGGATCCCGCGAGCCGCTATCAGTCGGCCGAGGACATGCTCGCCGACATCGAGGCGTACCTCGGATCGGGGCCGCCGGCGGGGAACCACTCTCCGGATGTCGATGCCGAACACGAGGAGCGGCGGCGCCGCAGAGGAAACCGCCCGTTGATCGCGGCGGGTGCGACCGTCCTCGTACTGGCCCTGATACTGGGCTGGTTCATGTTCGGGCAAGGCGCGCCCGCCGACGGCAAGGCCGATGTGCCCGACTTGGTGGGCCGGACCCTTGAGGAGGCCCGGCGCACGGCGGCCAACGTCGACCTCACGGTCACCGTCGACAAGCGGGAACCCTGCGCCGACCAGCCCAAGGGCCGCATCTGCGAACAGAGCCCGGAGAACGGGGAGTTGGCCAAGGGGGAGGCGGTCGCGGTCACCGTCTCGACCGGCGCGCCCAAGGTCGAGGTGCCGGACGTGACGGACAAGGACAAGGGCGACGCGTCACGGATCCTGGAGGACAAGGGCTTTGTCGTGAAGCTGCGGTACGCCGAGTCCCAGGACGATCCGGGAACGGTCCTCACGCAGAGTCCCGGCGGAGGCGAGCGGGCCGAGAAGGGGACCGAGGTGGTCCTCCGGGTGGCCAGGGAGGCGGACAAGGCCACCGTCCCCGACCTGTCCGGTGCGACCGTGGACGAGGCCAGGAAACTGCTGGCCGAGCAGAACCTCAAGCTGGGCGGCACGACCGAGGTGGAGAGCGGAGCGGAGTCCGGGACCGTGGTCGGGCAGAGCGTGGCGTCGGGCGCGGAGGTCGAGCCGGGCACGTCGGTCGACGTCAAGGTCGCCAAGGCGGTGCAGACCGTGCAGATCCCCGCCGACATCACCGGCAAGACCCTCGCCGAGGTCCGGGACGAACTGGGTGCACTCAGCCTCCAGGTCGCCGTCGCCACCGGCTACTCCCAAGCGGACGACGCGGTGGTGACATCGAGCACCCCGCAGGTGGGGAGCGAGGTGGAGGCCGGGAGCACCGTGGTCCTATCCACTCAGGATCCTGACACCAGCGACTCGGACGAGGGCACGACGACGGGCGGCGACACCGGGGGTGCCACGGAAACGGCGACACCTCAGTTGCTGCCGCCACTTCCGCTTCCGAGGTGATGTGGGCCGAGGGTCAACAGGCCGCCGACAGACAGGCGTTCGCCCCCGCCGCCAGCATCAGAATGACGGCGGGCAGGGCTCGCGCCACGGGGTCCCGGTGACGCAGATGCGCCGCGGCGGCCGCACCCATGAGCAGCGTCAGTCCCGTCCCGGCCGCCACGCCCAGCGGGGACCGGACCAGTCCCACGAGCAGCCCGCAAGCCCCGGCCACCTCCAACGTGCCGACGACGCGGTAGAGGCCCACCGACAGACCGAGATGAGCCGCCGCCTGACGCATGACCCGCGCGGCGGCGATCTTCGCCACTCCCAATGGCAGGAAGACCAGGGCGAGTACGACGGCGGTGATGACCTGTGCCGTTCTCATGCCCCGGTGCCTCTGCGACCGCGACGGTCGGCTCCCAGCCGGGCGTAGTAGTCGATGAGGCCGGGGTTGTCGATCGCGGCAGGGTTGACCACGTCCTCGGCGGGGGCGCCCTGGAGGAGGCGCTTGACGGGGACTTCGAGCTTCTTGCCGGTCCGGGTGTGCGGCACGGCGGGGACTTCGAGGATCTCGTCGGGGACGTGACGGGGCGAGACGCCGACCCGGATCACTTCCTTGATCTTGTCGCGGAGGGCGTCGTCAAGGGACACCCCGGCCGCGGGAACCACGAACAGCGGCATCCAGTAGCCGCCCTCGGGTTCCTCCGCGCCGATGACCAGCGCCTCGACGATCGCGGGGAGGCGCTCGACGACGTCGTGGATGTCGGCGCTGCCGAGGCGTACGCCGTTGCGGTTCAGGGTGGAGTCCGAACGGCCGTGCACGATCACCGAGTTGTGCCCCGTGACGGTGATCCAGTCACCGTGCCGCCACACGCCGGGATACGTCGAGAAGTAGGCGTCCTGGTACCGCTCGCCGTCGGGGTCGTTCCAGAAGGACAGCGGCATCGACGGCATGGGACGGGTGACGACCAGCTCGCCGACCTGGTCGACGACAGGGGTGCCCGCGGAGTCGTACGCGGCCAGTGCCACACCCAGGTTCGGGGCGGAGAGTTCCCCCGCCCAGACCGGGGTCGTGGGTGCGCTGCCGGCGAAGCCGGAGACGATGTCGGTGCCGCCGCTGGTGGAGGCGAGCAGGACGTGAGCGCCGACGTGGTCGCGGACCCACGGGTAGGCGGAGGCGGGCAGGGCGGAGCCGGTGCAGCCGACCACCCGGATCGACGACAGGTCGTGCCGGGACGGGTCGATGCCGAACTTGGCCATTCCCAGCAGGTATTGAGGGCTCGTGCCGAAGACGGTGACACGGTGCCGGGCCGCCAGTTCCCAGAGGGTGTCGGGGCGGGTGAGGGGGGCGGGACTGCCGTCGTACGTGCACGTCGTGGCGCCGGTCAGGAGCGTGGAGGCGACGAGGTTCCACATCATCCAGTGGGTGGTGGTGTACCACAGGAGGCGGTCGCCCGGGCCGAGGTCGGAGTGCAGGCCGAGGGTCTTGAGGTGTTCGAGCAGGACGCCGCCGTGGCCGTGCACGATGCCCTTGGGCAGGCCGGTGGTGCCGGAGGAGAAGACGACCCACAGCGGGTGGTCGAACGGCACCGAAGTGCAGGCGAGTTGTTCCGTGCGGGTGACCGCGTCCTCCCACGGGACGATCAGCGACGGGTAGCTGCGCACGGGCCATGGCAGACCCACATGGTCGACCAGCACGGTGGCCTTCAACGTCGGCAGCGCGGTGGCGAGTACGAGGGTGGCGTCGCGGCGGTCATGGCTGGTGCCGTTGAACAGGTAGCCGTCGGCGGCGATCAGTACGGCGGGTTCCAGCTGGGCGAAGCGATCGGCCGCGGCCTGGGGCGCGTAGTCCTGACCGCAGACCGACCACACGGCGCCGAGGGAGGCAGCGGCGAGGAACGCGACGATCGCGTGAGGGGTGTTGGGCAGGTAGCCGACGACCCGGTCGCCCGCGCCGACGCCCAGGTCGCGCAGGGTGGCGGCGACGGAGGCGACCTGGCCGCGCAGTTGCTTCCCGGTCACCTCGTAGCCGACGCCGGTCTCGTCGAGGGCGAGGATCGCCGTGTCGTCGTCGGCGAGGTTACGCAGGGCGTGGTGGGCGTAGTTGAGGGTGGCGCCGGTGAACCAGCGGGCGCCCGGCATCCGTTCCTCCGCCAGCACCTGCTCGTACGGCGTGTCCGCGTCGATGTCGAAGTACTCCCACACCGCACTCCAGAAACCCTCCAGGTCGGTGACCGACCAGTGGTGCAGAGCCGCGTAGTCGGCGCCCGCCGTCACACCCCGGTGCCGGGCGGCCCAGCGGGCGAAGTCCACGATGCGGCTGGCCGCGGCGGTCTCCGGGGTGAGGGTGAAGAAGGGGTCCGGGTACGGCGTGTTCATCGCGTGGTGCTCCTCAAGAGGCTTTTCTCGACGGACCGTTGGGAAGGGCGGGGACTTCGGGTGGTGTGCAGGAGGGACGCCCAGGCGGTGGCGTCCGTGAAGGTGTCGCCGCCGGCCGGGACGACGTCCATCACGACGCGGTCGGGCCGCAGCAGCACGGCGCTCGCCCGTCCCGCACGCAGCCAGGCGGCGAGATGGTTGTCGTCACCGAGGCCGGTCACCGGGACGATCCGGGCGCCGAGACCGTCGGCGACCGCCCGCAGCGAGGGCGAGAGCGGTAGGGCGGTCAGTACGGCGAAGGAGTCACCGAGGAGTTCGTCGAGGCGGGCGTGCCGTCCGTCGACGGTCACGAACGGCTGCGGGCAGAAGCCGCCCACCAGACCCTTCCGGCCGAGACCGAGACCTTGTCGGCCGAGGCGGACACGGCGTCGTACGAGTGGCCCGGAGGTCAGTGCCGGACTGAAGTCACGGGCGGCGGCCGAGGTCACGCCGGGGACGCGGACCGCCGCGCCCAGGATGCCGCGGCGGAGGGCGGCGGCGCCGCCCTGGCCTCCGGTCATGGCCCAGCCCAGCGCCACCGCGAGCCGGATCACGTGGCGGGCGTGCGGAGTGCGTTCCGCCTCGTAGGTGTCCAACAGCCGTTCGTCGGCGCCCTGTTGCAGGATCCGGGCCAGCTTCCAGGTCAGGTTGTAGGCGTCGCGCAGGCCCGTGCACAGCCCCTGTCCGATGAACGGCGGGGTGAGGTGGGCCGCGTCGCCGAGGAGGAAGACGCGCCCGCGGCGCCAGCGGTCGGCGATACGGGCCCGGAAGGTGTACTGGGCCTGCCGCACCACCTCGAAGTCCGTGCCGTCCGCCGGATCCACCCACGGGGCGAGCAGGTCCCGCAGCCGCTCGTGATCCGGCTCCGAGCCGTCCTCCAGCCGGAACTCCCATCGGTAGCGGTCCTCGCCGATGCGCATGAACGTGGCCGGCTGCCGCGGGTCGCAGATCTGCTCGACGCCTTCCCAGCAGCGGACCGGGAGGCTGGTGCGTACGTCGACGACCGTCCAGCGTTCCTCGAAGTGGAGATCCTCCCAGGCGGAGCCGATGGCGTCGCGGGTGACGCTGTTGGCGCCGTCGCAGCCGAGGACGGCGTCCGCCCACAGCAGGTGATCGCCCTCGTCGTCGCGGTAGCTCACGCCCACCGGGCCGTCGCCGTCCTGCGCGACGCCGAGAACCTCAACCCCGCCGCGCAGTTCGGCCTCGGGGGTGTCGGCCAGGGCGTCGCGCAGCAGGCGCTCCAGTTCGGGCTGGTCGAACATGCTGGTCTGCGGGAAGCCGTGCGCCCCGCGGGCGGCGCGCGGGAACTCGGCCATCACCCGGTGCCGGGCATCCAGCAGCCGCAGCCCCCGGGCGGGCCGGGCGATCGCGGTGAACTCCTCGTGGACTCCGGCGGCTTGGAGGATCCTGATCACCTCGTCGTCGGTGGCGACGGCGCGCGGCAGGGGATAGACCTCCCGGTGGCGTTCCAGGACGACGGTACGGATGCCGCGACGGGCGAGCAGGAGGGCGGCGGTCACGCCCACAGGCCCCGCCCCGACGATCACCACGGGCAGATGTTCGGGGGCGGTGTCCGGTGTCCCGGCGGCTTGGTCGACAGTCACGTGCGGCTCACTTCATGTCGGGGTCGGTGTGGGTCAGTTCGCGTCGGCCACCTCGGTGCGTTGTTCGCCGAGGTCGATGCGTCCGTCCGGCGTGGCGATGACCGCGGTGATCAGGTCCCCTCGGTGCAGGTAGTGCGGGTTGCGGGCCTGGGTCTTGAAGAACGCCTTCCACTTCACGGCGGGCGGCAGCAGCACGCCGATCTTCTCGACCGCCTTGGGCGGGGCCTTGAGGGCCGTGCCGCCGGGGGTGCCGGTCAGCAGCAGGTCGCCGGGGTCGAGGGTCTGGAACCGGGCCAGCAGGGTGAGGGCCTGGGCCGGTCGGACGATCATGTCGCTGAGGGTGCGGTCCTGACGGAGCTCGCCGTTGACGCTCAACTTCAGCCGCAGGTCCAGGAGATGGGCGAAGTCGTCCGGCTCCAGCAGGGCGAGGTAGGGCCCGGTGGGCGTGAAGGTGGGATACGACTTGCTCTCGTAGAACTGGGTCTTGGTCAGCTGTACGTCGCGGGCGCTGACGTCGTTGGTGACGACGAGCCCGGCGACGTACGACGGCAGGTCGCGTTCCTCGACGACGGTGCCGACGGGCAGTGGCGCGCCCATGACCAGGCCGAGTTCGACCTCGTAGTCGAGGAACTTCACGTGGGAGGGCCGGACGACGGTGTCGTGCGGGCCGCTGACCGAGCCGGACGCCTTGCGGAAGAAGGTGGCCGGGATGTCGCCGGTGAAGCCCGAATCGCGGGCGTGGCTGCGGTAGTTGACCATCTGGGCGACCACCCGGCAGGGGGTGGTGACGGGGGAGAGGGCCACCATGTCGGCCACGGGGGTGCCCGTCTCGCCGCTGCCGGCCGCTTCCCGGACGGCGGCGCGGTCGGCCAGCAGTTCGGCGGTGGTGCGGGCCTTGGTGTCGACGGGGACGGCGCGCGTGTCGCGCACCACCCACCAGCCGTCGGCGGTACGCAGGACGTTGGTGCTCATGTCGGTGCCTTTGTCGAGGAGTTGAGGGTCAGGAGCCCTGGTCAGGAGTTGGCGGCCTTGAGGAGGCCCAGGAGGCGTGCCGGGTCCATCTCGTTGTCGCCGCGCAGGGCCTGGATCACGTCGCGGATCCGTGCGGGGGAGGGGCTCGCGCCGAGGAAGTCGCGGGTGGCCGGCGGGCCCCACTGGGCGAGGCCGCTGGTGGACATGGGCGCCCAGCCGGGTTCCAGGTCGTGGGAGAAGAGGTCGCCGTCGGCGAAGTGCTCCACCATGAGACGGTCGGGATCGCGCCAGTAGTCGAAGAGCTGGCTGCCCAGGATGTGCCGGCCGACACCCCAACTGCGCTTGTATCCGCGCTCGTTGAGGTACTCGCCGCCGGCGGCGATCGCGTCCAGGTCGGTCACCTGGTAGGCGGAGTGGACATAGCCGTTGCCGGGCCCGAGGTGCATCGCGAGGGTGTGGTGGTCCACGGCCAGGCTGCCCCGGTCGCAGCGGATGAAGGCCATCGTCGGACCGCGCTCGCGCTGCCCGTCGAGGAACAGGAAGTCGGACACGATCATGCCAAGCGTGTCCAGGTACCAGTCCAGGGCGCGGGCGAACACCCTTGTCTCCAGCACCACATGGCCCAGACGCTGGATACGGGCCGGCTCCCGGGGCGGTCGCTGCGTGACGTTCGTACGGCGGTGGTCCGTGCCGAAGTTGAGGAGCAGCGGCTGCTGTTCGGGCAGAGCCTGCAGGTCCTCGTTGTAGTGCACCACGCGTACGGGGAAGCCCGAGGGGTCGAGCAGGTGCACGGCCCTGCCGCCGCCCGGGAGGTCGACGTCCCGTACCTCCGTTCCCGTGGCGCGGGCCAGCCGGCCCAGGTCGGCCCGCTCGGCCGCGCGGAAGGCGGGGCCGATGAAGCGGCTGGTGCGGCCCTTGCGGATCACCACGCACGGCGAGCCGGCGAAGGTGCCGCGCAGCCACAGAGCGTCGGGCGTGCGGGCGGCGATCGCGAAGCCGAAGTCATGGGCGAAGACCTCGGCCCGGTCGAGGTCGGGCTTCTGGAACTCCAGCCAGGCGAGGTCGGTCACCTTGATCACGGGGTTCCGGGGGCGCCCGGAGTGTTCGCCGCGCAGCGCTCCCTGTTCGCTGTGGAGGTCCTGGTGGGCCGTTCCGAGGTCGCTGGCGCCGACCGCTTCGGCGTGGGTTTCGGACATGGTGTCCTCCAAGCAACATTGTCGCAATGATGAAATCATCAACTTTGACTCTTCAGTCGTCAAGAGCTGAGCCGAGTGATCTGATGGAATCGTCAGAGATGGGGCGACCGGTGTGCGGTGCCGCGCGCGAACCCGGCCGCACCCGGCCGCACCCCTACGCACACCTAAGTGAACCGGGGAACTGACCGGTTCATCAGAACTGTGGCGTCGTGGTGACCGTTGCTAGACTCGCGTGTATGCCGACGTCAGCCCCGCCCCGCAACCGATTCGAACGGCGTCGTGCCGAGACCCGTCAGGCCCTGGTCAGGGCGGCCCGGCAGATCCTGGCCGAGACGGGCGACACCAGCGCGAGCATCCAGGTGATCGCGGAGCGCGCGGACGTCGGCTTCGGCTCCTTCTACAACCACTTCGAGTCGAAGACGGAACTGTTCGACACGGCGGTGAGCGACGCCCTCGAAGAACTCGGCCAGGCGTTCGACCAGCATCTGCGGGGCATCGACGACCCGGCGGAACTGGTGGCGGCGGGCTTCCGGCTCAGCGCGCGCCTGGCCGACTCCCGGCCCGAGATGATGCAGATCCTGCGCCGCCGCGGCCTCGGCCACCTCCATTCCGGCTCGGGCCTGGCCCCCCGCGCCGTGCGCGATCTGGAGGTCGGCATCGCCTCCGGCCGCTTCACCATCACCGACCCGACGGCAGCGGTGACCGTCCTGGGCGGCTCCCTGCTGGCACTGCTGGAACTGCGCTTCGCCCGCCCGGATCTCGACGGCGACGAGACGGCCTCGAACCTGGCCGAGCTGCTGCTGCGCATGCTGGGCCTGCCGCCGGGGGACGCCCACGACGTCGCCCGTTCCCCGCTGCCCGACGTGGACTGACGGGGAACCTGACGCCGTTCATGACGTCGCGCTCCCCGCTCACCGCCGCTGCCCCCTGTGTCCCGTACGATCGGCGGTCATGTCCGCACCCCCCGAGGGCGACGCGCCTCCCGCCTACGGCGCGCCCGCCCGCTCGGTCGCCATCCACCACGTGCGGGCCTCACTGCGCGGAGCCGAACGGCGCGGCGTGGACATCACCGCGCTCCTCGAACGGGCGGCCATCCCGCCGGGACTCCTCGATGTCCCGCTCGCCCGGGTGTCGCCGCGGCAGTACGCCCGGCTCACCAAAGCGGTGTGGCAGGCACTCGACGACGAGTTGCAGGGCCTGGGGCCACACCCCCTCAAGGTGGGCACCTTCGCGATGATGTGCCACGCCGTGGTGCACTGCAGCCCCGATCTGCGGACCGCCCTGGACCGCGGCAGCACCTTCTACGGACTGTTCCCCGGCGGGCCCCGCTTCCAACTGGAGGAGAAAACAAGTGAGCTGGGGCCAGAGGCCGAGACCGACGAGGTACGGCTCGTCTTCGACTTCACCGGCTTCGACGACCCCGATCACTACCTCGCCGAATCCGCCACCGTCGTCGCCCACCGCTTCGCGGGCTGGCTGATCCGCCGACGGATCAACCTCACCCGCGTGGAGTTCCACCACCCGGCCCCGCCGCACGCCCTGGAGTACGACCTGCTCTACGGCGCTCCGTGCACCTTCCTGGCCCCCCGCACCGCCCTCGTCTTCGACCGCGCGGTCCTCGACCGACCGGTGCTCCAGGACGAGGCCGGGCTGAACACCTTCCTGCGCCGCGCCCCCGACGACGTACTCGCCCGACTGGACTACGGCAGCACCGCCGCCGCTCAGGTGCGCCGACTGCTAGGACAGTCGCTGCCGGACCGGATGCCCGACCCACAGGAGGTCGCGGCACGGCTGGCGACGAGCGCGCAGACCCTGCGCCGCCGACTGGCGGCAGAGGGCACCTCCTTCCAGCGGATCCGCGACCAACTGCGCCGCGATGTCGCCATCGCGGCGCTGGCCGCGGGCACCGTCTCCATCGAGGACCTCTCACGGCAGTTGGGATTCTCCGAGCCGAGCGCGTTCCACCGTGCTTTCAGACGCTGGACCGGCTCGGCCCCCCGCTCCTATCAGCCCGGCGACTGACCGAACGTCCGGGTCAACGACCTTGAGCGGCACGGTCACGGCATCCACCCCGGCCGGACTCGTACGGTAAGGGCATCGAATCCGGAGAGGCGGAGCATGACAGTGGCCGTAGCAGCGGGACTCGGACGCGTGGGGATCTGGACCGGGAGCCTGGACGCGGTGTCTCCGGCGGCGGCCGGGCAGATCGCCGCCGAACTGGAGGCCCAGGGGTGGGGCACCCTGTGGTTCGGCGAGGCCTACGGCCGGGAGGCCTTCACCCAGGCCGGGCTGCTGCTCGCCGCCACCGGACGCATGCGCGTGGCGACCGGCATCGCCAACATCTGGGCACGTGACGCGGTCGCGGCCAACGCCGCGTCCCGCACCCTGGCCGCGGCCCACGGTGGACGGTTCGTTCTCGGGCTCGGCGTCAGCCACCGGGCCCTGGTCGAGCGGGTGCGCGGGGGCACGTACGCCAAACCCGTCGCCGCCATGCGCGAGTACCTCACGGCGATGGCGGGCGCGGCCTTCCTCGCCGCGGAGGCCGACGCGCCACGCCCTCCCGTGCTGGTCGCCGCACTCGGCCCCCGGATGCTGGAGGTGACCCGCGAACTCGCGGACGGCAGCCACCCGTACCTGGTGACACCGGAACAGACCGCCGAGGTACGGGCGGCTCTGGGACCGGACAAGCTGGTGGCCGTCGAGATGGGCGCCGTACTCACAAAGGACCGCGAGACCGCGCTGCGCCGGGCCCACGCCCACCTGGAGATCTACACGGGCCTGCCGAACTACCGCAACAACTGGCTGCGGGCCGGCTTCGACGACAAGGACCTCGTCCGCGGCGGCTCCGACAGACTGGCCGACGCCCTCATCGCGTGGGGCGACGAAGCGGCGATCCTCGGCCGCGTGCGCGAGTATCTGGCCGCCGGGGCCGACCATGTCTGCGTCCAGGTCCTGATGGAGTCCCCCTTCGACGTTCCGACCGAGCCGTGGCGGGAGCTGGCTCCCGCCCTTGTCGGCGTATGACGGGGAGTGCGGAAGTCGGCCGGGACGGTCAGGACCAGGCGCTGACCCTCTCGGATGCGTCAGTGCACTTCGAAGGTCGCGCCGAGCCCCATGCCGGTGATCCATTCCGGTACCGGCTCGTACGCGGTCCACACCAGCGGTGCCCGCACAGCCGCCTGTCCGATCAGCCAGGTGCGGATCTCGTGGCCGCCGCTGCCCGCCTGTTCCTCCAGCCCCCCGTCGCCGAGCGCGGTGACCGGTTCAAGTTCTCCAGTCCCCAACTGCTTGAGGAACCAGCGGTCCCAGGCGCTGTTGACGTGGGCGTGCGGGTCGCCGCCCATCGCCCGCACCCGGGGCTCGCGCGCGGCCGCGAAGGCGCGGGCGTCCTCGCGGCCGTGGATCACCGAGTGCCGGCGGTCCTCGGCCATCGCCGGATCGCGGGGGTCGTTGCTGGGCAGCCAGTGGGAGAGCCCGCCGCTCGCGATGACCAGCACCCGGCCGGCGCCGCCGCTGTCACGAAGGGTGTCGCCGAGTGCCCGGCCGAAGGCGATGCAGCGTTCCATGGTCGGCAGCGGGGGAGCGGCGGTGTTCACCACGAGCGGGACCATCGGGATGTCTGTGCCGCCGCAGACCATCTCGTAGCTCTGCACGAGTCCGTGGTCGACGGTCAGGGAGTAGGACAGCGACAGGTCGAAGCCCTCGCGGGTGAGCCCGTCGTACACCGACCAGGCCAGTTCGCCGGCCACGGGCAGAGCGCCCGCCCGACTGTCGAAGTCACCGAATCCGACGGCCTGTTCGACGCCGATGAGGAACGGCGGCATCGCGTCGTAGAAGTTCGCGTGGAAGTGGTCGGGGCCGATGACCACGACCGCGTCGGGCGCGAGCCGCGCCACCGTCCGGGAGAGGCGGGCGGCCTCGGCGAGGAACCGGCCACCGGGCTGTTCGGGGCCGTCGGGCGGCAGCAAGGTGGCGAACGGGGAGTGGGACAGGGCGACCAGGCCGACGATCTCGCTCATACCGGGTCCTTGCCGAGCAGCAGGAAGTCGCGGTGGGCGCGCAGGAATTCGGACGGCTTCTCCCACTGCGGCCAGTGGCCCGCGCCCTCGATCACGTGCAGGCGCGCGTCGGGCAGCCAGCTCTGCAGCATCGCCGCCTCGTCGAGTCCGCCGGTCGGGTCGTGGTCGGTCCACAGGAGGAGGGTGGGCGCGGTGATCCGGCCGACCCATTCCGGATCCCAGGCGAACTCCTTGCGGATCTCGGGGTCCTGGAGCACCAGCGTGTTCTCGATCGCGCGCAGGAAGCCGGGGCGGCCGTAGACCGCGCGTCGCAGGTTCACCAACTCGTCGGTGACCATCGAGGTGTCGTGGAAGAGGAACTCGACGCGGCGGCGCACGGTTTCGTCGCTCGGGTCCCGGACGGCGGCCAGGGTGCTCTCGCGCATGCGCACCATCACGTCGGGCTTGTTGGCGATGTTCCCGGGGGTGTTGAGCACGAGTCGCTCGACGCGCTCGGGGTGGTACGCCGCCGTCCACGCGGTCACCCATCCTCCGAGCGACTCGCCGGACAGGTGCGCCACGCCGATCCCGAGCGCGTCCATCAGGCCGATGAGGTGGTCGGAGAGCACGTCGATCGTGTACGGCCGGTCCGGCAGGTCGGACCAGCCGTGGCCGACCATGTCGTAGGCGGTGACGCGGAAGTCGGCGGCGAGTCCGGCGATGTCCCGGGCGTAGGCCTCCAGATGTCCGCCGGTGCCGTGCAGCAGGATCAACTCGGGGCCGGCGCCCGCGCGCAGGACGCGGGTGCGGACGCCGGCGACATCGACGAAGCGCAACTCGTGCGGTACGTCTGCGAGTTCGCCCCAGATGCCGATGTGGGCGGGCAACGGGCTCATGCCTGCTCCTCCTTGAACCGTGCGCGGGCTTCGGCGACCGTGGCCAGGCCCGCGCTCTGCCGACGGCCGACGCCCAGCAGGTTCAGCAGGCGGGAGTTCTCGATGGTCAGGAACTCGACCGGCTCGGTCTCCGAGTCGTTGTAGTGGCGGTGCCAGGTCCAGGGCGGGGTGTAGATGAAGTCGCCTGCGGACCAGGGTTCGGTGTCGTCCTCGATCTCGCTGTGGCCGCTCCCGCTGATGACGAAGTGCACCGTCTCGTGGTGATGGCGCTGCATGTCCGAGCTGAGGCCCGGCGGAATCGTCTGCCGGAAGAGTTCGAAGGTGGCCGTCGGCAGCAGACCGGCGATCGCCAGCACGGTCGGATTGTGCACCTGGTCGGCGGGCAGGGGTGCGAGCTCGTCGGCGTGCACGACGACCGGCCGTGCCGTGCCGGGCCGCACGGTGTCGTGGAGCGAGCCGAGGAAATCGGCCATGGTGAAGCGGGATCCCGATGTCGCCATCAGATCGTCTCCGTCCTTCCGCCGTCGACCGTGAGTACGGTCCCGTTGATGTACGCCGCGTCGTCGGAGGCCAGGAACGCCACGGCGGCGGCGATCTCCGCCGGCCGCGCGGCGCGTCCGGCCGGAATGTGCGCGAGGTCCTGCGCGTCGAGTTCGTCGAGGCCGCGGTGTGCCGCGCGTGCCCGGTTGGCCAGGATCTGCGTGCGCCGTTCGGTCGAAGTGGCGCCGGGAGCAACGCAGTTGACGGTGACGCCCGCGGCCGCGAACTCCAGGGAGAGCAGCTTGGCCGCGGCCGTGACCGCGGAGCGCAGCACCACGGACGCGGCGAGGTCGGGCTGGGGCTGGCGCACCGCGGTGGACGTCACGAACACCACCCGCCCCAAGCCCCGCTTCGCCATGCCCGGCATCGCGAGGCGTGCCCACCGCAGCGGGCCGAGCAACAACAGTTCGGACGCCTCCCGCCACCGCGTGTCGTCGAGGTCGAGGATCCCTCCGGGCGGGGGGCCACCAGCGTTGAGCACGAGGACGTCGAGACCGCCGTATCGGTCGTCGACCACTTCCATCGCCGCCGCGGCCGAGGCCGGATCGGCCATGTCGCTCACCAGGGCGTGCACCTCGCGAACCGCGCCGCCGCCCACGGTGTCGCTCAGTCGCGCGGTCGCGGCTTCGAGGGTGTCGGCGCGCCGACCGGTGATCACCACTCGGTCGCCCGAACCAGCCAGGCGCTCGGCGATCGCGTGGCCGATACCGCCGGCACCGCCGCCGACCAGTGCTGTCCGCATGATGGTGGCATCCTCCCGAGTCCTCGCCTTGTCCGCCGGGCGGGGACGGCCTTAGCGTGACCGGCATGACCCCCGGGGAACAAGGGATGAGTCCCACTGCGCGGGACGGCAGGGCCGAGACCTCGGGCCTGGAGCGCGCGGCGGCGATCCTCGGCGCCTTCGACGCGGCGCACCGCGAGCTGACCCTGTCCGCGCTCGTGGCCCGCTGCGGACTGCCCCGGTCGACCACGCACCGCACCGCGGACCGGATGATCCGGCTCGGCTGGCTGGACAAACCCCAGGGCCACTACCGGATCGGCAACCGGCTGTTCGAGATCGCGAGCCTGGCCCCGATCCGGCTCGAACTGCGCGAGGCCGTGCTGCCCTATCTGCAGGACCTGCACAGCGCGACCAGGAACACCGTGCAGCTCGGCGTTCTGGACGGCGCGCAGATCCTGGTCGTCGAGAAGATCACCGGGCACCGCCCCATGCCGATGCTGTCCCAGGTCGGCGGGATCGTCCCGGCGTACTGCTCGGCGCTGGGCCGGGCCATCCTCGCCTACAGCGAGACCGCGACCATCGACGCCGTGCTCGACGCCGGCATGCCGCCGCGCAACCCGCGCACGCTGACCTCCAAGGAGGCCGTCATCCGAGAGCTGACCGCCGTACCGGCCAGGGGCTGGGCGGTGGAACGCGAAGAGGGCAACATCGGCGTGAGCTGCGTCGCCGCCCCGATCTTCGGCCCGGACGGCGACGTCGCCGCTGCCCTCTCCGTCACCGGGCCCACCGCCCTGGTCCGCGCCGACCGAGCCGGGCCCGCGGTGCGGCTCGCCGCCGCTGCCGCCTCCCGGGCCTACAGCACGCGTCGTTGAACGCGTCCACAGGCACCCGTCCTTGAAAAAGTCCCAGCGGGTGGGACGGGTCCATTGCGCACGGACCGCCGCGAACCGACGCTGAGCCGAGCGGACCAGCGCCGCGGTCGGACGGCCGCGGTGGCGACCGGAAGGAGACGACGGTGACTCTAGGCGGTGGCTACATGCTGCCCTCCCGCGAGGGGCACAGGATCGCGGCGATCGGGCTGGGCATCACGCTGAAGGCGGACGGTGCGGCGACGCGCGACGCGTACTCGCTGTTCGAGTACACCGTCCCGCCGGAGACCGACGGGCCGCCGCCCCATGTACACACGCGTGAGGACGAGTCCTTCATCTGCCTGGCCGGACGGCTCGACGTGCACCTCGGCGGCAAGGACTTCGTCCTCGAACACGGCGACTACCTGTACCTGCCGCGCGATGTGGTCCACGCCTTCCGCAACCCCTACCCGCAGGAGTCGCGCGTCATCTCCGTCGTCTCGCCCGCCGGCCTGGAGGGCTACTACCGGGCGCTCGCGGAGATGCCGCCGGGACCGAAGGACATCGGAGTGATGAAGAAGATCATGGCCGACTTCGGCATCGAGCTCCAACTGCCGCCCGAGGTCGCGTGACATGAGGATCGCCATCATCGGTGCCGGAGTCGCGGGCCTGGTCACCGCGAAGGTGCTCACGCAGGCCGGGCACCGGATCGACGTGTTCGAGAAGGCCCCGGACGTGGGCGGCGTGTGGAGCCGCACGCGCCGCTATCCGGGAGTCACGACGCAGAGCCCGAAGGCGCAGTACTCGTTCTCCGACTTCCCCATGCCCCCGGATTTCCCGGAATGGCCCGACGGCGCGCAGATCCAGTCCTACCTCGCCGACTACACCGCGCACTTCGGACTCGAAGCGGCACTGCGCCTGAACACCGAGGTGACCTCGGCCGGGCCGACCGACGACGGTGCCTGGAGCGTCGAGTACCGGGACGCCACAGGCACCCGCACCACGGAGACCTACGATCAACTCGTCGTCGCCAATGGGGTGTTCTGCGAGCCGGCCGTGCCGACGTTCGACGGACTGGCGGAGTTCGGCGCGGCCGGCGGCCAGGTGTGCGCGGGCACCGAGTTCCACGACGCCGAGCAGGCCCGCGACCGCAACGTCCTCGTCGTCGGCTACGGCAAATCGGCCTGCGACGTGGCGGTGCCGATCAGCGCCGTCGCCACCCGGACCGACGTGATCGCGCGGCAACTGCTGTGGAAGGTCCCGCGCAGGATCGGCGGCCGCCTGAACTTCAAGATGCTCCTGCTCACCCGGCTCGGCGAAGCGCTGTTCCGCTACATCCGCCCGCGCGGCCTCGAACGGTTCCTGCACGGCCCCGGCAACGGCCTGCGCCGCCGGATGATCAACTCCATCGGCACGGTGTCCATACGGCAACTCGGCCTCAAGCGGCTCGACTTGATTCCCGAGGGAGCGATGGAGGACATCGTGCGCGGCGCCATCGGGCTCGCGACCGAGGGATTCTTCGAGGCCGTCACGGCAGGCGACATCACCGTCCACCGGGACCGCACCATCGAGGAACTCCTCGTCGTGGACGGCGAACCCGCAGCCCGCCTGTCCGACGGCACGGTGCTGCCCGCCGACCTGATCGTCTGCGCCACCGGCTTCACCCAGGGCGTCCCGTTCCTGCCCGAAGAGGTGCGCGTCCAACTGCTCGACGAGCGCGGCAACTTCATGCTCTACCGCCAGATCCTGCCCCTCGGGATTCCCGGCCTGTACTTCAACGGCTACAACTCCTCTTTCTTCAGCCCGCTCAACGCGGAGATCGCCGCGCTGTGGATCGCCGCCGACCTCGCCGGCGCGGTGGAGACACCCGACACCGAGACCATGAGGCACGCGGTCGTCGAGCAACTGGCCTTCATGGACGTCGCCACCGACACACATCACTGCCGGGGCACCAAGATCATCCCGTTCTCCATGCACAACGCCGACGAAGTGCTGAGTGACCTCGACCTCGACATCAACCCGCTCATTCGCGCGGCGCACTGGCTCGGCCCGGTCGATCCGGCCGCGTACCGACGGCTGACCCCGATCCTGCTCAAGCGCCTGGCGCCGGTCGAGCCCGGAGAGCGGGACCGACCACGCCTTCGCCTGCTGTCCGACACCGGCGGTACGACACGGGATCCGGCGCCGGCGAGTACGTCGCCGGAGAGCATGACGAGGACCTCGTCGCAAGGCTGAGACACGGCAGGTGAACAGTCAGCGCCCGCCCCGCAGTTGCCTCCGTCCGCCCTGGCATGCACGAGAGCGTCACGTGTGCCGGGGCGGACGTGTGCGCGGGGGCCCACGGATGTGAACGCAGAGGCTTGACAACGATGTCGTACCGAGTCACATTCCACCAGGCGCGCACGGGGACCGGCACACCTTCACCACGGGCCGACAGGCCCGCTTCAGGACGGAGCTGTCCATGAGAAGAAGATCATCGTTACGCGCGACGCGCTTCCTGCGAAGACGTGTCACGGCTGTCGCCCTCGTCAGCAGCCTGGCCGCCATGGTCGTGACCGGAACCGGTGAGGCGGCGGGCAACGGGCCGATGGGTCAACGGAGTTCATCGGTGACGTCCGGCAACGCGCGTTTCCAGGTGCTCTCCCCGACCCTGATCCGTACCGAGTACGCCCAGGACGGGAAGTTCACGGACAGCGCCACGTTCAATGCCATCGGCCGCGGCGCGTTCCCTCCGACCTCGTACACCACGAACACGGCCGACGGCTGGCTGACCATCAGGACGAGTGCGCTCACCCTCAAGTACCAGGTCGGTTCAGGGCCCTTCGACGCCCGGAACCTGTCCGTGCGGCCGGCGTCCGGCGGGGCGCCGGTCGACGCGGCGCCCTGGCAGCGGCTCACCTGCGGCACGGGCGCCCTGTGCGAGGCGGAGCAGACATCCCATAGCGGGGTCGGCGTCGCCTCGGATCACGCCGGCTACACGGGCTCCGGGTTTCTGGCCGGGTTCGAGGGGACGGGCAGCTCCCTGTCCGCGGACATCGATGTCGCCGCGTCGGGGACGTACGAGTTCGACGTCCGGTACGCCAACTCCGTCGGCGGCGACGGCCAGAACGTGACGCGCAGCCTGACGCTGTCGGTGGACGGCGGCGCGAACCGGTCGGTGAGCCTGCCCTCGACCGGGAGTTGGGACGCATGGGGTCTGGCGCGCAGCGTGGTGCAGCTCGGCGCCGGTCACCACACCCTCTCGCTCACGAGGAGCGCCGCGGACTCGGGCAACGTCAACATCGACAGCGTGGCTGTGGTCGACCAGGGCGGCGCCTTTCCCCCGACGTCCACGACCGCGATCACGGACTGCCGGTTCGGGGTGAGCTGCGAGGCGGAGGCCGACCGTGTCTCGGGCTCGGCGGTCGTGGCCACCGACCACGCGGGCTACTCCGGCAGCGCCTTCCTGGGCGAACTGAACCAGGGGACAGGCGTGTCGGCCCATGTGGTCGGCGTACCGGCGGACGGCACCTACGCGGTACAGGTGCGCTACGCCAACGCCCGTGGCGGCGACGGGCTCTACCAGACCCGTACCGCCACCGTGTCCTCCGCGGGCGCCGCCCAGACCCTGTCGCTGCCCGTCACGGGGAGTTGGGACACCTGGGCGACCGCCTCGGTCCCCGTCACCCTCAAGGCCGGGTCCAATGACATCGCCATCGGCTGCCCGGACGCGACGAGTTGCCACGTCAACCTCGACACGGTCTCCGTCACAGCGACCGGCGCGCCGGCCCCGCAACCCCACCTCGCGCTGGGCGGCTACCGGCGCAGTCTCGACGGTCTCAACGGCGACAACGGGGCTCCCGTCACCACTCCCGGCCTGCTGTACAAGGACGGCTGGTACCTGCTCGACGACACCTCCTCCGCCCTGTACGACACCGGCACCCGCCAGGTCACCCAACGGCCCGCGCGCGGAGGCACGCCCTACCAGGACGGGTACGTCTTCGGCTACGGCCACGACTACAAGCGGGCCCTGTCCGACCTGGCCACCCTGACCGGGCCGCCCGAGCTGCTTCCCGAATGGGCCTACGGCGTCTGGTACTCGGAGTACATCGACCGCACCGCCGCCGACTACCGGGACCGGATCCTGCCCGCCTTCCGCGCCGAGGGCGTCCCGCTGGACGTGCTGGTGACCGACACCGACTTCAAGTCGCCCAACACGTGGAGCGGTTGGGAGATCGACCGGACCAAGTTCCCCGATCCGAAGGGCTTCTTCGACTGGTCCGCCGCGCAGGGTCTGCACAACACGCTCAACACCCACCCCAGCATCCTCAGCGGGGACCCGCAGTTCGCCCAGGCTCAGGCCACCGCCAAGGGCAAGCTGCGCAAGGGCGGTTGCGCCCCGGCCGCGAACGCCGGTCCCGGGGACTGCTACACCTTCGACTGGGGTGATCCCGACCAGCTGAAGGCGTACATGGACCTGCACCAGACGATGGATCAGCAGGGCAACGACTTCTGGTGGCCGGACTGGTGCTGCGACAACTCCCAGTCCTCGCTGCCCGGTGTCACTCCCGACGCGTGGATCAACCAGCAGTACGCCAGGGACGCCGACAAGACCATCGGCCGCGGATTCGTCGTCTCCCGCGCCTACGGGTCGCTCCAGGCGGGCGGCTACAGCGGCCAGCAGGGGCTGCCCACCGGTCCGTGGGCCGACAAGCGCACCACCGTCCACTTCACCGGCGACACCGCCTCCACCTGGGGCACCCTGAAGGCCGAGGTCGGCTACACGCCCGGCGAGGCGGCCGCCACCGGCATGTCGGCGATCAGCCACGACATCGGCGGCCACAACGACACCACCAACCTGACCGGTTCGGAGACCTACACCTCCGACGGCACGACCCGCACCACGCACAAACTTCCCGACGACATGTACGCCCGCTGGGTGCAGCTCGGCACCTTCCAGCCCATCGACCGCCTGCACAGCAACCACAGCGACCGGCTGCCCTGGCAGTACGGCACCGCGGCCCGGGCCTCCGCGGACAAGTTCCTCAACCTGCGCGAGAACCTGGTGCCTTACACCTACTCCCTGGCGCAGCAGGCCGCCACGACCGGCGTCCCGGTCACCCGCCCGATGTACCTGGAGTATCCCGACGAGTCCCAGGCGTACGCCACGTCGGGCAGCGAGTACTTCTACGGACCGGACATGCTCGTCGCCCCGGTCACCACGCCGGGCACCACGGCCACGACCTCGGTGTGGTTCCCGCCCGGCAGCCAGTGGACCGACTACTTCACCGGCAGGACCTACACCGGCGGCACCACCCAGAACGTCACGACGGGTCTCGACACCATGCCGGTGTTCGTGCGGGCCGGTGCCGTCGTCCCGACCCGCACGACCGACGTCACCGCCCACGACAAGGCCCCGCTCACCAAGGTCACTCTCACCGTCGCCGCGGGCGCCTCCGGCTCGTACGCCCTCTACGAGGACGACGGCACCACCGCCGGGCGCGGCCACAGCGCCGTCACCAGGATCCGGTACCGGGAGAACGGCTCCCGGAGCACGCTGACGATCGACCCCGCGACCGGGTCCTTCCACGGTCAGGTCAGGGCCCGTCAGTGGACCGTCACCCTGCTCGGCGCCACCGCCCCGAGCACCGTCCGAGTGGGGAGGACCCAACTGTCCCCTCACGCCTACCACTTCGACAGCACGACCCACACGCTGACTCTCACGCTCCCGGCGCGCAGTGTGCGCACGCCGATCATCGTGACGTACGGCTGACCACCACCCGATCGGACCGACGTTCCCGTGCGTCGGTCCGATCGCCGTGTCTACGTTCGCCGTCCTGCTGGGGGCTTCAGGTCCCCGCCACGAGTTCGGGGTGCTCGTGCTCGCAGGTGTCGTCGATGCCGTAGGTGTCCCAGGCGGGGAACGGGTCGACGGACGGGAGGCTCTCGCCGTCGGTCAGGAGACAGTCGGTCAGTGCGGCGCGCAGCGCGTCCGCGTGCAAGTGCGTGCCGATGAAGACCAGTTCCTGGCCGTCGGGGCTGTCGGGGTCGCTCGCGGCGGAGGGTTCGAAGCGGGCGACGGAACCGGCCTGGGACCACAGGCCGGTCACCCGGGGGCGGCTGGCCAAGGTGAAGAAGCCCTTGGAACGCAGGATCTGTCCGTAGGCGCCGCTGTCGAGTTCCTCGGTCACGAACGTCCACAACCGGCCCGGGTGGAAGGGTAGTCCGGAGCGGAAGACGGTCGAGGAGATCCCGTACTCCTCCGTCTCGGGGACATGGTCGCCGTTGAGCTCCCGCACCCAGCCGGGGGCCTGTTGCGCGCGTTCCAGGTCGAAGAGCCTGGTGCCCAGTACGTCGCCGACCTTCACGCGGCCGTGGACGGCCGGGACGACGCGCGCGGCCGGATTGAGGCGGGCGAGGGTCGCCCGCAGCCGGTCGGCCGACTCCGCGTCGACGAGGTCGAGTTTGTTGAGGACGATGACGTCGGCGAACTCGATCTGGTCCATGAGCAGGTCGCTGACGGTGCGTTCGTCGTCCTCGTACTGGTCCAGGCCGCGTTCGACGAGTTTGTCGCCGCCGGCCAGTTCAGGAAGGAAGCCCGCTGCGTCGACGACCGTGACCATGGTGTCCAGGCGGGCGATCTCCCCGAGGGTGGCGCCGTCGTCGCGGGCGAAGGCGAAGGTGGCGGCCACCGGCATGGGTTCGGAGATGCCGGACGACTCGATGAGCAGGTAGTCGAAGCGGCCCTCGCGGGCCAGCCGGTCGATCTCCTCCAGCAGGTCGTCGCGCAGGGTGCAGCAGATGCAGCCGTTGGTCATCTCGACCAGGCGTTCCTCGGTGCGGGACAGGGCCGCCTCGCCGCCGCGCACCAGGGCGGCGTCGATGTTGACCTCACTCATGTCGTTGACGATGACCGCGACGCGCAGGCCCTCGCGGTTGCCGAGGATGTGGTTGAGGAGGGTGGTCTTGCCCGCGCCGAGGAATCCCGACAGGACGGTGACGGGCAGGCGGTCGTGAGAGCCGTAGGACATGAACGGTCAGCCCTCGGGGCGCAGCAGCCCACGCTCGTACGCCTTCGCCAGCCGCTGGGGCACCAGGTAGGCGACGCCGTCGATGGTGATCGGCACGAGCGCCGGCGTGGCCGCCTTCCACTGGGCGCGGCGGTGGCGGGTGTTGCTGCGGGACATCTTCCGCTTGGGAACGGCCATGGGGTCCTCCTGGACGAGTGGGATGGGCGCGGCGACCGCCGGTGAGCTGCGGCCAAGCTATATGAAAATGGATCCCATTAGCAATTGCGGGGGTGATCGTACATGCGCAGATCTACGATGTGCGGCACCGCGGGCAGAGGCCGCTGAGTTCGACGGTGTGCTCGACCTCTCCGAAGCCGGACGCGGCGGCCACGCGTTCGGCCCAGGCCTCGACCGCATCGGAGTCGACCGGCATGCTCAACCCGCAGGCACGACACAGCAGATAGTGCTGGTGCTCGGGGAACGGGCGGTGCCGGAAGAGGCGTTCACCGCCCCGGTCGCGTACGACGTCGGCGCGGCCGGCGTCCACGAGGGCGGCCAGGGTGCGGTAGACGGTGTTGAGGCCCACGCGTGCACCTTGAGTCCTCAGTACGCCGTGCAGGGTGCGGGCGCCGACGAAGTCGCCATGGTCGATCAACGCCCGTACGACGCTGGTGCGTTGGGCGGTGCGTCGGCCGATGAGGTCAAGGTCGTCGGCTGGTGCGCCCATCAGGCCTCCACGAGACCGACAAAGGCGCGGGGCCGGCGCACGGCGACGAGCACGACCGCGTAGACGGTGGTGGCGACGGCCATGATGGCGAAGCTGGGCGGCAGTTGGGGGGCGTAGTAGCTCAGGGCGAGTCCCGCCCACATCTCCGCCACCGCGAGTCCCGCGGACAGGGCCAGGGCGTGGTAAGGCCGGTCGCTGAGCCGTTGCGCCGCACCCGCCGGGGCCGCGAGCAGGCCGAGCAGCAGGAGGGAACCGACCGCCTGGGTGGCCTCCGCCGCGCAGGCGCCGACCAGGATCAGGAAGGCGATGCCCAGGAGCCGTACTGGTACTCGGCGGGCGGCTGCCACCGCCTCGTCGACCGAGGCGAAGAGCAGCGGACGGGTGACCGTGAGCACAGCGAGGCAGATGATGCCCGCCACGGCCGCCGCCAACTGCGCCTGACCGCTGGAGAGGCCGAAGATCGAGCCGAAGAGGACGTTCACCCCGGCGGTGCCGTTCCCCGTGTTGCGGGACGTGGTGTAGAGGGTGAGGAAGAAGACGCCCAGGCCCAGGATCCAGGAGAAGAGACTGCCGATGGCGACGTCGTCGGCGCGACTGCGGCGGCCCAGCGCGCCGAGCACCACGGCGAACAGCACGGTGGCCGCGAACAGCCCCAGCCGCAGGTCGTAACCGAATGCCAGGGCCGCCAGCGCCCCGGTGAACGCCACGTGGCTGAGCGCGTCGCCGGTGAACACCTGGGCGCGCAGCACCAGGAAGTACCCCACGAGACCGGCCGCCGCGGCGATCGCGGTGCCGGCCAGCAGCGCGTGCACGAAGTAGGGGTGGGTGAAGGCGCTCATGCGACAACACCCGTGCGCACCGTGCGGTACCGGCCGACGGCCGTGGAAAGAGTGCGCGCCGCGCGGGCCAGGACGTAGACGACGAAGGCGAAGGTGGTCACGTAGAACCCGATCGGGTAAGGCGAGTAGTAGGCGGTGATCAGTCCGGTCCAGGTCACCGCGAGCGCGATGAGGACCGACAGCGCCAGGCTCGTGGCCGGGCGGGCCGTGAGCTGTTGCGCGGCTGCCGCGGGCATCACCAGCAGGGCGAACACCAGCAGGGTGCCGGTGATCTGGCCGGCCTCCGCGGTCGCTGCCCCGAGCAGCAGGAGGAAGGCCACGGACAGGACCCGCACCGGCACCCCGCGTCCGGTGGCGACGTCCTCGTCGACGGAGGCGAACAGCAGGGGCCTGCCGATGACCGCCAGCATGCCGAGCGCGAGAGCGGCCACGATCGTCAGCACGAACACCTGGTCGGTGGTGATGCCCAGGAAGCTGCCGAACAGCAGGGAGTCGACCCCGCCGAGGAAGCCTTTGTAGAGGGCGACGAAGAGGAAGCCGCAGGCCAGCAGGAACGCCTGGAGCGTGCCGGTCAGCGCGGACTCCTGGCCGCTGCCGCCCTGCCCGGCGCGCGGGATCGCGGCGATCACCAGGGCGCCGCCGATACAGAACGCGAAGTAGCCGAAGCCCGCGCCGATCCCCAGCAGCGTCGCGCAGGCCGCGCCGGGAAAGCTGACCACCGCCAGGGTGTGTCCGGCGAAGCTCTGGCGCCGCAGGACCATGAACCAGCCCATCACGGCGGCCAGTACGGCCACGACGGTTCCGGCCCGGAAGGCGTTGACCATGAACGGGTACGCCCAGATCTGCTGGAGGTCGGTCACCGGGTTCCACGACCAACCGGTGCTCGTATCGGCCCAGTTCATGGCCTGCCTCCCTCGATGTGCCGGTCGGTGTGGAGGGCGGGCGCCTCGGGCTGACCGACGACGACCAGCCGTCCGTCGCTGGTGCGCAGCACTTCCACCGGCACGCCGTACAGCCGTGTGAGCGTCTCGGTGGTGATCACGTCCTGCGGCCGGCCGGCGACCGCACCGCCCTCGGCGATGTACACCACCCGGTCCAGCCACGGCAGGATCGGGTTCACGTCGTGCGCGACCATGACGACACTGACGCCGGCCTCCCGGCAGATCCGCCCGATCAGCGCTGCGACCGCGCCCTGATGCGACAGGTCGAGACTGTCCAACGGTTCGTCCAGCAGCAGCAGTTCGGGATCGCGTACGAGTGCCTGCGCGATCAGCAGCCGCTGCTGCTCGCCGCCCGAGCACTCACCGATCGGCCGACCCGCGTACGCGCTCGCCCCCACCAGTTCGACGACCTCGGCGACACGGTCCCGGGCGGCCCGCCGCCGGGCGCTGAACCGGGCGGGTACCGGAAGAGGTACGCCCCAGCGGTCGCCGTCCAGGCCGAGCCGGACGATGTCGGTGCCGCGGACGCGCAGGCTCGCGTCGAAGCTGCGGCGCTGGGGCAGGTAGCCGATGCGGTGGCCCGCCCGGCCTGGTGCCTCGCCCAGCACGCTGACGTCACCCGCGGCCGGAGGCAGGATGCCGAGCAGCATCTTGACCAGCGTCGACTTGCCGACCCCGTTCGGGCCGAGGACGGCCACGAACTCCCCGGCGCCGACGTCCAGTTCGACACCCGACCACAGTGTCCGGCCCCCGACGCGCACACCGGCGCCGCGCAATGACACGACGGGGGAGTGCGGCGGTGGTACGGGGACGCGGTGGCGGGCCGTGTCGCCGGGCCGGGTGGCCGGGTTCACCGTGCTCACCTGCCCGTCGCCTGCCCCAGGGCCTTCTCGATGCCCTGCAACTGCCGTACCTGCCACGCCTGGAAGGACGCCCCGGCCGGGGTGAGGGTCTCGGTCACGGTGGCGACCGGGATGCCCTTGGCCTTGGCGGCCTTGACCTGGGCCTGCACGTCCGGGGTGGCGTTCTGGCTGTTGTAGACGTAGACCTTGATCTGCTTCCGGTTGATCTGCCGGTCGATCGTCTGCTTGTCCTTGGCCGTCGGGTCGGTGCCCTCGCTGATGGCGTCCAGGAAGGACTCGGGCGTGAGCATCTTCAGTCCCAGGCCCTCGGCGAGCGGGGTCACGATGGACTCCGAGGCGCCGATCGGGGTGTCGGCGTACTTGGCCTTGATGTCGGCGATCAACTTGTCGTACGGCGCCAGGGTCCTGGTCTCGAAGGTCGCCTTCTTCGCGTCGAAGTAGGCGGTGTCGGCCGGGTCGAGCCTCTTGTAGTCGGCGGTGATCTTCTCGATGACCTGGTGGACGTTGTCCGGCGAGTACCAGCGGTGCGGGTTGCCGCCCGGCTTGATGCCCACCAGGTCGCCGACCTTCAGATCGGTACGGCCGCTCTCGGGGTTGGCCGACAGCAGCTTGTCCGCCCAGGCGTCGTAGCCGATGCCGTTGACGATCGTGTACTGGGCACCGGCTACCAGCCGGCCGTCGGCGGCGGTCGGTTCGTAGTCGTGCGGGTCGGCGTTCGGGTTGTCGATGATGCTCTTGACCTGCACATGGGTGCCGCCGAGTTGGGAGGCGATGCTGCCCCAGAAGTTCTCCGCGGCCACCACCTTGATGGTCTTGCCCGCCGTCGTCGACCCGGCGTCGGCGGTGTCCGCGGAAGAGGCGGTTGAGCAGCCGCTGATGGCGGCCAGCGCCGAGACGGTGGCCAGACCGCCGGCGATCAGGCGGGCGGAGCGGGATATCGGGATGCCGGCAGTGCGCACGACGCGGTCTCCTTGACGGGCTGATGGACCTCACACGCAGGGCGGGGCCCGGTGGAGCGGAACACTCACGACCGTAAATGGAAACCATTGTCACTAGTAGGGGGTCGGCTGATTCAAATGAAAATCATTACAGTTACTTGACCTCGTGCCGTTGATTCAGGATTTCGCGGGGCCCCGGCCTGCCCCGCAGAGCTAGGCACCGTGCCCGACGGCCGCCGTACCCGATACGAGCTGGCCGACGAACGCCTCGGGCCGGGCCACCACCGCTGTCACCTGGTCAACCCGCCACTCGAACCCGGGCTGTTGGATCCCGGACCGGCCTTGGGAGACGGATCATGGTCGCGGACGTAGACGGTGACTCGCGCTCCGCTGACCCGGGTTGTTCCGTCCTCACGGAAGTGGCGCCGCAGGGTACTTGTTTTCGCTTCCTCCTGCGGCGTGGTCGGCGAGTGTGCGCCCGCGGGGTCGCGGACCGCGACGATTCGCTCGAATTCCAGCATGTGTGCCGCAATGTCCTTGGCGGGAACCTCGACACCGGCAAGGGTGTTGGACGAGACGGGGTCTGTTGCCAGCGCCAGATCCGTGAGGAAACGGGTGTCCTCGGGGTTGGCTGCGGTCCAGGCTCGGTACCGGTCGGAGAGATAGAGCAGTCCGTCGCCGGGACGACCGTCCTTGCGTATGGCGGCGCCGATGGCGGTGACGTCATTGGTCCGGCTCTGGGGCGTCCTCAACGACAGACTCGTCGGGACGAGCGCGGCCAGTACGGCGACCGCCGCGATCCACGCGTAGCGGTGAGCCCACTGACGCCGGAGGAAGTAGTCCGTCCAAGCGCCCAGCAGCAAGGCGATTCCGGTACTGCTGTAGAGCACGTACCGGTCGACGAACAGGGGCTTGACCAGTGAGGCGATGAGCAGCAGAAGACCCGGAAGCACAACGATCGGCACCGCCAGCGCGGAAAGCCGCACGGGCCCCTTCACCCCCAGGGGTGCCAGAGCACACGCCAGGCCCACGACCGCCACGACCAGGACGTCAGGAAGCCGCACCGGTCCCTCGATCCAGTCCACCTGCCCCGACTGCCCCGCACTGCGGATCGCCAGCGGCAACAGCCCGGCCGTCACGCCCGCGGCAGCCACGCTCCACGCCCTCAACACCGGTTGTGGAACACGGGAGACGATCAGTGTGACGCCGTGTGCGACCAGGGCGAGGACCGCGAACTCATGGAGCAGGCAGGCCAGCAGCATGGTGGAGCCGTAGACAACCCACCGCCACCGGGCGCGCTGCGGGACGCTGACCACGAGCGCGTAGGTCGCCCAGGTGACCAGGGCGCAGACCATGGCGTACGAGCGGCCTTCCTGCGCGTACTTCTGCACCTGGGGAAGGAGCGCGAACACCAGCCCGGCCAGCAGCCCGGCGCGGGGTCCCGCCAGGCGCAGCCCAAGAAGCCCAACTCCGCTCGCCGCGAGGGACATTGCCAGTACCGACGGCAGCCGCAACGACAGCAGTCCGCCGCCGAAGAGACCGAAGATCTCATGCATCACGGCGTAGTGGAGGGCATGGACCAGATCAATGTGTTGGACGGTGAGCCATATCTGCGAAAGGTCGCGGTGCGCGAGCTGATAGGTGACGGCCTCGTCTCCCCACATGGTGTTCTGTCTGCGGATACCCCAGAGCCCCAGAGCGATGGTCAGCGCCAAGGGTGCGAGGACGACCACGGCTTTGGACGGGCTCGGTGCTGGTCGAGGGGAGGGGACGGGAGGGGCAACCGTCCTGGCGACGACGGGGCGACGTTGATCGACGGACATCGGTGACAGGGCCTTTCAGCAGCGGCGAGGAGTGGCCGCCAGGGTGCCGGGACCTCGTTGACCGGAGGCTGACCCAACCTGACCGGCCGATCAGGAAGGCGGGCCGGCGCTGTGCGAGGCTGCACCGCATGCGCATCCTGGTGGTCGAAGACGAGGTCGACCTTGCCCACACCCTGCACACCGGTCTGACCGCCGAGGGCTACAGCGTCGACCTGGTCCATGACGGCCGGCAGGGACTGTGGATGGCCCGGACCGGTGAATACGCCCTTGTCGTACTGGACTTGATGCTGCCCGGGCTCAACGGGTACAAGGTCTGCGCCCAGTTGCGCCGGGAGGGCAACGCGACGCCCATCCTGGTCCTCACCGCCAAGGACGGGGACTGGGATCAGGCGGAGGCCCTGGACACGGGCGCCGACGACTACCTGGCCAAACCCTTCTCGTACATGGTGCTCGTCGCACGGCTGCGGGCGCTGGTCAGACGAGCCGCCACGGTCGCCCCGCCCGTCCTTGCCGTGGGAGACCTCTCGTTGGACGTCGCAGGCCGGGTGTGCCGCCGGGCCGGGGCCCGGGTGGAACTCACCCCCCGGGAGTTCGCCGTGCTGGAGCTGCTGGCCCGTCGGGCCGGTCAGGCGGTCTCCAAATCGGATCTGCTCTATCACGCGTGGCCCGACGAAGCCCTGGATCCCAACCTGGTGGAGGCGCGCGTCAGCGCACTGCGCAAGAAGGTGGACTCCGCGTTCGGCCGACGGTCTCTGCAGACCGTACGGGGTTCCGGCTACCGACTGGTGGACGACCGTGAACGCGACTGAGCCGCGGCGCCGTTGGTGGCCGCGTTCGGTACGAGTCCGTACAGCCGTGGCCGCCACCGTGGCCGCCGCCGTCATCCTGGTCACCATCGGCTGGTGGGTTCACCACGATGTCTACCGTCAGAGCGCGCAGATCGCCGATGGGCAGGCGCAGGCACAGCTCCGGTCTCTCGTCGAGCAGCTGGAGCAGGGTGTGGCTCCCGTTCGCAGAAGCACCGTGCCGTACGAGGTCGTGGCGACCGGCCGCCGCGCCGCTGTCGCCTACGGCGGCGGCATGGAGGAACTCGATCCCGGCACCCGTCATGTGCTCCCCGCCCCGCCGAAGGCCGAGTTGCCCGCCCCACCGGACGATGGGGCGGGCTGGGGCTATACGACCCGACCCATGCGCATACCGGCGCGCCACGACTCCAAGCCCTGGGACCGGTTCGGCGAGGACGGCGGGATCTACCCGGTCTTGTACGACGATGTCAGGGCCGATGAACTGAGCAGCGCCGCAGTCGCCGCTCTGGGTGTCGCCGCCGACGCCCAGCTGCGGGTCTATGTGGTGGTGCTCCCGCACGCGGGCGCGGACATCGCCGAGACGATCACCAAGGCCACCGACCGCCGGCTGCTGCGGGCCGGGCTCGTCAGCCTCGTACTGATCGCCGCCGTCACCTACTTCGCCGTCCGCATCGCGCTGCGGCCGGTCGAAGCCATCCGCGTCCTCACCGCCTCGGTCACCGCGAACGACCCCCGCGAACGTGTCACCGTCCCCGCCGCGGGACACGAGATCACCGCCCTGGCCACCACCATCAACACCACCCTCCAACGCCTCGACAACGCCGCCGCCCAGCAACGCCGTTTCGTCGCGGACGCCGCCCACGAACTGCGCAGCCCGCTCACCACACTGCTCGCCAGCCTGGAAGTCGCGCTGGCCTACCCGGAACGTACCGACTGGCCCGCCGCGGCCACCACCGCCGCACGACAGACCCGCCGCCTCCAGGCCCTCGCCGAGGACCTGCTGTTCCTCGCCCGCCTCGACACCCACACCCCCGCAGCCGACCCGGACACCGTCGACCTGGCATCCCTCGCCTCCCGGCTGGCCGAGCAATACCCGCTCGCCGAACGGCCGTTGACCCTCACCTGCGACAGCACCGCACCCGCACCCGTATCCGGAAACCCCGACGAATACGAACGGCTGCTGCGCAACCTCGTGGACAACGCCGCTCGCCACGCCGCACGGCGCATCCAGATCACCGTCCGCAACCAGGACGACCGGGTCGTCCTCACGGTGCACGACGACGGACCGGGCGTACCCACGGAGGACGCCGAGCGCATCTTCGAACGGTTCGTCCGGCTCGACGACGCCCGCTCCCGCGATCAGGGCGGCACCGGCCTGGGCCTCGCCATCGCCCGCGACCTGGCCCACCGCCACCGAGGCACCCTCACGCTCACCCCCCGGACCCTCGGAGCCTGCTTCGAGCTACGCCTTCCCCGAGCCCCCGCCCCAGCCGAGAAATGACGCGGTTCATCGCGGCAACCCTTGGTCCTACAGCTTGAAGGTGACGCCGGTGAGGTCCTCGGACGAGGGGCTGTCGAAATGAGCGGACTTCGGAGGAAGGACGAGGACGGGCGGTACCGGTGCAACCCCGACGAGCCGAACCCTTCGGTGACCCGGGACGACATCGGGTGGCGCGAAGACTGCCCGTTCGGGCAGGACTCCCGCGCTGTCTCCATCAGCCGCGCCCGCGACAAGCACGAATGCGATGATGCGGCCATGGCACAGACACCGCAGGACTCCTCAGTCACCGCGGACGGCATGACCGCCGCGCAGGCCGTCGACCGGATCGAAGCCGCCGCGCACCCGCGCCCGCATGATCGCCGCCTGCACGCGCGTGGAGCGGTCTACGACGCGCGCTTCGTGCCCAGTGGACAGATCACGAAGTGGACGACCGCCGCCTGTCTGACCGCCGAGTCGGAAGCGGTGATCCGGTTCTCCAACGGCTCGGGCCGCTTCGACGCCGACGACCGCGCACGCGGCGTGCGCGGCATGGCCGTGAAGTTCCTCGATGCCGACAAGAGCGTCATGGACCTGGTGGCCGCGAACTTCCGGGTCTTCCCCAGCCACAATCCCGAAGGATTCATCGATCTCGTCGAAGCGCTGGGCAAGGCGGGAGCCGAGGGCGGATTCGCCGATCGTGCCAAGGGCAAACTGGCCGCGGCCGGCAAGTTCGCGACCGTGCTGGCTCAACACCCGGAAAGCCGGGGCGCGTTGAAGTCCTTCGCCGGTCAGCAGGCGCCCGCCAGTTTCGCCACCACCCGCTACGACGGCCTGCACGCCTTCGTCCTGGTGGACGAGGCGGGTGTGCGCCGGCCCTTCCGCTACCGCCTCGTGCCCCAACTGGGTGAAGTCGAACTGGATCCCGCCTACGCCGAGACACTGGCCCCGGACTTCCTCATCGGCGAGCTCGACTCCCGGCTCGAGACCGGACCCGTCACCTTCACCGTCGTGTACCAGTTCGCCGAGCCGGACGACCCCACCCACGATCCCTCACAGGCGTGGCCCGAGCACCGACCGCTGATCCCGGCCGGCCATCTGCACGTGACGGCCCGCTCGCCGCGGGAGGACCACTGGCAGCAGCAGGTGTTCGACCCCACCCGTCTCGCCCCGGGCGTGGAACCCTCCGACGACACCATGCTGGCCTTCCGCCGCCACGCCTACTCCGTCTCGGCCGAACGCCGACTCGCTCCCTGACCCCTGGAATGGAGGCCACCGGTTGATGGTCGGTCGCCCGGATCAGGTCATGCGGACCGCCGCCGCACGTTCCTTGAGGGCGTCGAGCAGGGCGCGGGCCGCATGAGGGGACGGTGTTCCGGGCGCTGTGTAGGCGCCGATGTACCGCTTCGCCGTGGGGGTCAGGACCAGGGTGCGGGTGTCGGGGCGGTCCTCGACCGCGAGGGCAGGAATGAACGCGATGCCGACGCCCGCCGCGACGAGCGCCTGCATGAAGGGGAAGTCACCGGCCCGGCACGCCACTTTGGGCCGCAGCCCGCGCGCGGCGGCGAGCGCGTCCAGTGCGTTGCCCGGAAGGTCCCACATCCGGATCCACGGCTCGTCGGCGACGTCTTCGAGCCGCGCCGTCGAACGCCTGGCGAGAGCATGCCCGTTGGGCACGACGAGCCTCAACTCGTCCTGCAGGAGCGGGTGATACTCGAATCGCCGCGCGATGTCGGACCAGCTCGGTGGCGGTTGTTCGGTGTGGAAGTGATAGACGAGGGCCACGTCGACGCGGCCGTCGTCGAGCGCGGCCAGTGCCTGCTCCGGCTCGGACTCGACCACGGTCGTGTCGACGTAGGGAGCCCGGCGGTCGTTGAGGGTGGCCAGCGCGGGTGCGAGCAGGAGGGTGCCCGCGCTCGCGAAGGTGGCGACGGTCAAGGACGGAGGTCCCTGTTCGCGCAGCTGGGCGAGGGTGCGCTCGGCGCGGTGCAGTTCGCCGTGGATGGTGTCCGCGGTGCGAAGCAGTGCCTGCCCGGCGGGGGTGAGCGTGACGCCCCGGGTACTGCGCTCGAAGAGGCCGGCCTGAGCGACGCGTTCCAGGGCCGCCATCTGCTGCGAGACCGCCGAGGGCGTCAGCCGCAGGGCCTGTGCCGCCCGCGCGAAACTTCCCCGGTGGGCGACTTCGCGGAAGACGGCCAGCCGCTGCGCCTCGATCATCAGCCCTCCTTACGACAGGGTTAGCAATACCCTACTTCTGCTTACGATGCGAGGCTGCCAGCCTGGCTGAATGATGTTGAGTGCGCGAGAGCGCTTCGGAGCCGCTCTGGCCCTCGGCGCGGTGTGCCTGGTCGGCGGCTCGGTCGCTGCGGCCGGCCGGCTTCACGACTTCCCGCTGATCGGCGGCCAGGCCGTGCGCTACGGCTTGGCCACGCTGTTCCTGGTCGCCTGGGCACGCATCCGCAAGCACACCTTCGTCCGCCCGAGCCTGGCCCAGGCGGTGTGGATCGTCCTCCTCGCCGTTATGGGCATGGCGGGGTACGGCGTCGTCCTCGTGTACGCCACATCCCGGACGGCACCGGGCAACGTGGGCGTCGCCGTCGGCGCCGCCCCGCTGGTCATCGTCCTGGTCCGGTCCCTGCTGGCGCGGTCACGTCCCTCGCGGGGGCTGATGGGCGGCGCGGTCTGCGTAGGGGTGGGGTGTGCCGTGGCCCAGGTGTCGGCCGGTGCCGGGGTGGAGTGGGATGTGCGGGGATTCGGGTGGTCGTGCCTGGCCGTTGTGGGGGTCGCCTCGGTCACGTTGCTGGGGGCTTCACCGGTGGGGCAGTTGGGCGCGCTGACGGTGACGACGTACGCGTGCGGGCTCGCGTCGGTGCTGCTGTTCGTCGTGGCGTGGATCGAGCGGACGGCCACCGGATCTCCCGTGCTCCGGCCCCCGACGGCCGTGGAGTTGTGGGCCTTGGCCTTCCTCGCCCTCGGCGTGACCGCCGTCGTCTTCCTTCTCTGGTACGGAGCCGTCGAGCGGCTCGGTGCGGGGCGGGCGGGGTTGTTCAACGGCCTCATCCCCTTCGCCTCCCTCCTCGCCCTCTTCGTGACCGGGGCGGGCGGCGCCGTGATGAGTCAGATCGCGGGAGCCGCCCTGGTCCTGGTCGGAGTCGTCATCGGGCTATTGGCGACGAGGCGCGACAACGAGCCGTCGGCAGACGGGAGTTGCCCCGCTCACCCCCGGCCGTGTGTGGCGGGCGGCCGTGATCTGCCGGCGCCGGAGCGTCAGTGACGGTTCGTCAGGCGCCAGCCCTGGGCGCGTTCGTAGTCGTGCCAGAGGGAGGCGTAGCGTCCCTCTGCGGCGAGGAGGTCGGTGTGCCGGCCCTGCTCGATGATGCGGCCGCCGTCGAGGACGGCGATGTGGTCGGCAGCGGCGATGGTGGACAGGCGGTGGGCGATCACCAACAGCGTTCTGCCGGTGCCCAGTTCGCGCAGGGCTTCGTGGACCGCGTTCTCGTTCTCGGCGTCCAGCGCCGAGGTCGCCTCGTCGAGGAGCACGATCGGGGTGTCCTTGAGGAGCGTGCGGGCGATGGCGACGCGCTGCCGTTCGCCGCCGGACAGCAGCGAGCCGCCCTCGCCGACGCGGCTGGCGAGGCCGTCGGGCAGCCGGTCGGCGATGATGTCGACCCGGGCCCGGCGAGCCGCGTCGTGGACTTCGGCGTCGGTGGCGTCGGGGCGGCCGAGGCGGATGTTCTCCTCGATGGTGGCGTCGAGCAGATGCACGTCCTGGAAGACCAGGGACACCAGGTTCATCAGGTCGTTCCCGGCCAGGTCGCGAACGTCGACGCCGCCGATCCGCACGGCCCCCGCGTCGGTGTCGGCGAAGCGGGCGATGAGTTTGGTGACGGTGGTCTTGCCCGCTCCCGAGGGTCCGACGAGGGCGGTCGTGGATCCGGCCGGGACGGCCAGGTCGAGGCCGTCGAGGACGGACGTGTCGGAGCCGTCGTAGCGGAAGCGGACCGCGTCGAGTTCGATCGACGCTTCCAATTCGGCGGCCGGGTGCGGGTGTTCGGGTTCGGGCAGGGGCGGGGTGCGGAGGAGGGTGTCGATGCGGTCGATGGCGGCGCGGGTGGCGCGCAGGGCGGAGGCCGCGGAGGCGATGACGGCGAGGGGCTGCAGGAAGTGGACGCCGAGGACCAGCAGGGCGGTGATGCGTGCGGGGGTGATCTCGTTGTCGGTGGCCAGGAGCAGGCCGACGACGAGGACGGCGGTGAAGGCGAGTTGGATGGCGAGCTGCCCCAGATGCAGGCCCGGCAGGGCGCCCATCACCTCACGGCGGGCCGCGCGGTGCTGGCTCCGGAGAGCTTCCTCCAGCTGTCGATGGCCACTGGTGGCACGGCCGCCCGCGCGCAGCACGGGCTGCGCGCCGGCGAACTCCACGAGCTGGGCGCTCGCTTCGGCGGCGGCTTTGTCGTGCTCGGCCTCGGTGCGGTCGGTGAGGCGTCCGGCCAGCGCGAACACCAGCAGCACGACGGGGACGGTGACCAGCACGGCGACGGCGATCCGCCAGTCGTAGCAGAGCAGGAAGACGGCGATGGTGGCGGGCGTGAGGACCGCGCCCAGCAGCGTCTGGGCCAGGTGCACGATGCTGGTGACGGTGTTGACCCCCTGCCCGAGCAGGCGCTCGACCTGCGCGGTACGCGTGGCGTCGAACCAGCCCAGCGGCAGCCGGACGACGTGGGCGCCGATGCGCTCGTACAGGGCGCGGCGCCAGGCGGAGGAGAGCTGCAGGGCGCGCAACTCCTTGTCGTAGTGGGCGTACCAGCCCACGGCGACGGCGCCGGCGAGCGGCAGGAGCCACCAACCAGCCTCGCCGGTACGGCCGTTGAGCAGGGTGGACAGGAGCGGCACGAGCAATCCGAAGGCGGCGCCCTCGCTGATCGCGTAGAGGGCGGTGGCCAGCAGGAAGCGGATCAGCAGCGGACGCCCGGCGCCGCCGACGATCCGCAGGAGCGCAGTGGTCATGCGTGGCTGCTTCCGTGTTGGGCGCGCCACATGCGCGCGTAGGTTCCGTCGGCGGCGAGCAGTTCCTCGTGCCGCCCGCGTTCGGCGATCCGTCCGTCGTCCAGGACCAGGATCTGGTCGGCGGCGGCGACGGTCCGCAGCCGGTGCGCGATGACCAACAGCGTGCGCCCGCCCGCGAGTTCGGCGAGAGCGTCCTGCACGGCGGCCTCGGACTCGGGGTCCGCGAACGCGGTCGCCTCGTCGAGCACCACGATCGGCGTGTCGGCGAGCAGGGTGCGCGCGATGCTCACGCGCTGCGCCTCGCCGCCTGACAGCCGCGCGTCCTCGCCGACGACCGAGTCGTAGCCGCGGGGGAGTGCGGTGATCCGGTCGTGGACGGCGGCGGCCTTCGCCGCGGCCTGTACGGTCTCCTCGCTCGCGTCGGGCCGGGACAGCGCGATGTTGTCGCGGACGGAACGCCGCAGCAGGACGACGTCCTGGAAGAGGAAGCCGATCGCGCGGTACAGCTCGTCGCGGTCCAACTCCCGTATGTCGACGCCGTCGAGGCGGATCGCGCCGTCGGTGACGTCGTAGAAGCGGGCGAGCAGCATGCCGAGCGTGGACTTGCCCGCGCCGGACGGCCCGACCAGCGCGGTGACCGTGCCGGGGGCGAAGCGGGCCTCCAGTCCGTGCAGCACTTCGCGGTCGCGGCCGGTGGAGGGGTAGCCGAAGCGGACACCGTCCAGCTCCAGCAGCGGGGCAGTACCCGGCGCGCGCGGTGGCAGGGCCGTCGGCCGGGACGCGGCCTCCTGGACAGGCTCGCGCAGCAGGGCGCCGACGCGGTGTGCCGCGCCCAGGGCCGTACGACGCAGACCGCGCGCCGCGTAGATGGGGGTGATCTGCTCGAACAGCCCCAGCCCGAGCAGGGTGAACGCCAGGATGTCGACCGGGTCCGTCCAGCCGAGGGCGACCAGTCCCACCCCGCAGCCGGTGATCAGCAGCAGGATCGTGGCCGGCGCCACCGTGGCCCGCGTAAGACTGCGCTGGCGGATGAAGAGGCGCTGCGCCTCGTCGTTGACGTCCGCGTAGGCGGCGGCCGCCTCGCTGAAGCGCTGCGGCGTCCGGCCTCCGCCGAAGGCCTTGGCGACGCTGATCCCGCGCACCAACTCGATGGAGGCGGCAGTGAGTTCGAGCTGCGCGGCGGCGATGCGCCGCACCGGCTCGGCGGACCGGGCGGCCATCCGCATCCGCACGCTCTGGGCGCCGGCGATGACGACGAAGGTGAGCAGGGCCAGGCGCCAGTCGGCCCACAGCAGGTAGACGCCGATGACCGCGGGCCCGGCCACGGCGGCGGCGAGATCACCGCGGGCGTGCGCGACGGCGTGGTGCAGCGCGCCCACGTCGTCCTGCACGGTCGTCTTCACCTTCGCCGAGACGCCCCCGGCGAACCAGCCCAGCGGCAGCACCGCGAGATGATCCGCCAGCCTCCGCCGCAGCCCCAGGGCGAGGTCGGCGTCGGCGAGATGACTGAGGGTGCCCGCGAACAGATAGAGCAGAAGACGTACGGCGAGCAGGGCCACGGCGGTCCAGGCGATGGCCCACAAGTGGTCGTCGCGACCGTCGAGGAGGCGGCGGCCGATCTCCACGACGGCGACCATGGGCGCGATGGACAGGGCTGCCGCGAAGGCTTGGAGAGCGGCGGCGGTCGTGACCCGGCCGAGGACAGGAGCCTGCAACTCGGCGAGATCGCGGGCGTCCTCGTCCTGCCCGGTACGCGGTTCAGGCATTGCGCTTCGCCGCCTCGGAGAGCTCGGGCACGACCGCGTCGAGGCCGTACGGGAGACTCAGCACCGACGGAAACCCGAGGGCGATCGCGGTGGCCATGTCGAGCCCGATGTAGGACCCGCGCCGAACGGCCTTGAGCTCCTTGAAGAGCGGTTGTGCCTCGAACTCCTCGCGCCCCTGAGGGGTGTCGAAGGCGAGGATGACCACGTCGGCGTCGAGGAGATCGAGCCGTTCCTTCGCGACGGCGGCGCGGCCCGCGGTGGCGCTGTCCTCCAGCGAGGTGACCTTCGGGGACAGGGTCATGCCCAACTGGCCGAAGAACTGGGCGCCGGCGTCGTCGGCGCTCTTGATGGTGAACACGTCGCCGCCGACCACGGGCCCGAACGTGAAGGTCCTGCCGCGGAGTTCGGGGTGTTGCTCGCGGACATCCGTGATCTTCTCGCGCACGTCCGCGACCAGGGCGTCGGCCTGCTCCCGCCGGCCGAGAGTGTCACCCGCACGCCGGGCCATCTCGTCCCAGCTGTCCTGCCCGACACCCTTGCGGTAGCTGAGGGTGGGCGCCAGATGCGCGAACTTCGCGTAGTGGTCGTGGAGTTGGTAGTCGTCGCCGGCGAGGATGAGGTCGGGTCGGGCGGCGGCGATCTTCTCGAACGGCATACCCGCCGCCGTACCCACGAGCACCGGCTGTGACGCGGGCTTCTGCCAAGGTGCCAGACCGCTGGGGAAGACGGCGTTCTTGGTGGCGAGGACGAGCGGGGCGCCGAGGGCGAGAGCGAGGTCGGTGTCGCGGAGATAGCCGCAGGCGGCGACCCGCTTGGGCGGCGAAGTGACCTTGGCGGCGCCCTCCTTGCCGCTCACGGTGACGGGAAAGCTCGCGGCCGCGGCCTGCGCCGTCCTGCCGGAGCCACCGCTCTTCCCGTCACCACTACTGGCGCCGCCATCGCCCGACGAGCAGCCACTGAGCGCCAGAGCGGCACCCACCGCTCCGAACATAAAGCCGCGCCGCCCGAGCGTTGGGCTGTCGGCGGCGGAACGCATGCGTGGAGTCACGGGGTTGGGCCTCTCCGGACGTGATGCCTGTACGTTCCAGCAGTGTAGGTAAGGTAAGGCTAACCATGGAACCCGGCCCACCGGTCCCGTCAGTCCGCCTGCGTCGCACCGCCGGAAGTGCCGGCGCGCTCCGCGGTGCGCGCGATCGAGCGGGCCATGCCGTTGAACACGGTGGCGTGGAAGGGTGCCACGCTCCACCAGTAGAGGTGTCCCGCCAGTCCGCGGGGATGGAAGAGCGCACGCTGCCGGTAGCGCACGCCGTCGTCGTCCCGTTCCGCGCGCATCTCCAGCCAGGCGAGTCCGGGCAGGCGCATCTCCGCGCGCAGTCTGAGCAGTTGGCCTCGCTCGATCTCCTCGACGCGCCAGAAGTCCAGCGCGTCACCGACCCGCAGCCGGTTCGCGTCACGGCGGCCGCGACGCAGGCCCACCCCGCCCACGAGCCGGTCGAGCCAGCCGCGTACGGCCCATGCGAGCGGGAAGGAGTACCAGCCGTTCTCGCCGCCGATTCCCTCGATCACCCGCCACAGCGCGTCGAGATCGGCATGGACGTCCTGTGTCCGTTCGTCCGTGTAGAGGCTGCCGCCCGCCCAGTCGGGGTCGGTGGGGAGCGGGTCGCTGGGGGCTCCGGGCAGTGACGCCGAGGACCAGCGAGTGGTGACCTGGGTCTGACGCACGCGCTGGAGAGCCAGAGTGAGAGCCCGGTCGAAGGGCAGCGGGGTCCCGGGCGGGTCGGGTACGTGGTCGGAGATGTCGTGCTCGGCGCACACCACCTCGTGGCGCAGGGACTCGGCCAGCGGCCGCGCGAGCGCGGCGGGCACGGGGGTGACCAACCCGATCCAGTGGCTGGACAGCCGTGGCGTGAGCATGGGCACGGGCACGATCAGGCGCCGGGGCAACCCGGCGACCAGCGCGTACCGCTCCATCATCTGCCGGTAGGTGAGGACGTCGGGGCCGCCGATGTCGAAGGTACGGTTCACGTCCTCGGGCATGCGGGCGCTGCCCACGAGATAGCGCAGTACGTCGCGGACGGCGATGGGCTGGACATGGGTGCCGACCCAGCTGGGAGTCACCATGACGGGCAGACGTTCGGTGAGATAGCGCAGCATCTCGAAAGACGCCGAGCCCGACCCGATCACGACGGCGGCGCGCAGCACGGTCGTGGGGACGCCCGAGGCCAGCAGGATGCGACCGACCTCGGCGCGGGAGCGAAGGTGCGGGGAGAGCTCGTGCTCCGGGACGTCGGCCGGGTTGAGGCCCCCGAGATAGACGATTCGGCGCACTCCGGCCTTGCGGCACTCCGTGGCGAAGGTCTCGGCGGCGAGACGGTCCTTCTTCTCGAAATCCCGCCCGGCGTTCATGGAGTGCACCAGGTAGTAGGCCACCTGGACGTCCCGCAGCGCGGTACGCAGGCTCCCGGCATCGGTGACGTCCGCGCGGACCACCTCCACCCGGTCCGCCCACGGATAGTCGCGCAGATTGGCCGGGGTGCGGGCCAGACACCGGACGGTGTATCCGGCGTCCAGCAGCTCCGGCACGAGCCTTCCGCCGATGTAACCGCCGGGACCGGTGACCAGACACCGCACACCGGCCTCGGCGGTACTTCCGTCACTGTCCATGGAATGCCACTCCGATGCCCGACGGATGGTGCGTGCGAGTGCCCAGAAGGAACACGATCATCCACCATTCTGGCATTACGGGTGAATCGGATGCGCTCGGCCGGAGCGCCACGGGGCCGGCTGCCCGGCCGTCAGACGACCGGATCGGGCCGTTCGCAGGTGGTGGTGACCGCGAGGGTCCGCCCCTGGTGTGCCGCGTCCAGCAGCGTGAGCATCACGTCCAGGACGTGCTCGGCGAGTTCGGCGGAGGCCAGGTGGGGACGGCCGGCGGCCAGCGCGACGGCGAGGTCCGCCAGGCCGATCCCGCGTCCGGCGCGGGGGTGACCGGCGGACACGGGAAGCGGCCGCCAGCCGTCGGAGCGGGCCCGCCACACCTCCACCGGGCCGTCGAAGTGATTGGGGTCGGGCAGCGACAACGACCCCTCCGTGCCGTGCACTTCGATCCTGGGCAGGCGGGCGCCGTGGATGTCGAAGCTCATCAGCAGCGTGGACAGTGCGCCGCTCGTGTGATGCAGCACCCCGGTGACGTGTGTGTCCACCTCGACGGCGAAGCGCTGTCCGGCACGGGGACCGGTGGCGATCTCGCGCTCGGCGCGGGGTGCGGAGACCGCGCCGGTGACCGCGGCCACCGGACCGAGCAGGTGGATCAGCGCCGAGACGTAGTAGGGGCCCATGTCGAGCAGCGGTCCGCCGCCGGGGCGGTAGTAGAACTCCGGATCGGGGTGCCACGCCTCGTGGCCGGGGGTGGTCATGAAGGCGGTCGCGGCGACGGGCGTACCGATCAGCCCGTCGTCCACGGCCTTGCGTCCGGTCTGGACGCCGGTGCCGAGGACGGTGTCGGGGGCGCAGCCGACCCGCACTCCCGCGGCGCGAGCGGCGGCCAGCACGGTGGCGGCCTCCTCGCGGGTGGTGGCGAGCGGCTTCTCCCCGTACACGTGCTTGCCGGCCGCGAACGCGGCCAGCGCCACATCGGCGTGTACGGCGGGAATGGTCAGGTTGAGCACGACGTCCACGTCGTCGCGCCCCAGCAGGCCGGCCAGGTCGGCGACGGCCCGTGCGCCGGACGCGGCGGCCGCCTCCTTCGCCCGGGCGCTGTCCAGGTCGGTGACCGCGGTCAGCCGCAGGACATCGGTCGTGGCCAGCGTCGACAGATACTGGCCGCTGATTTTGCCTGCGCCGGCCATGCCGACCCGCAGCGGTGTCACCTGCTCGCCCACAGCAGCCCCCGTTCGGTGAGCGTACGGACCTCGGGTATGTCGAAGTCGTCGGGTTTGTGGCCGATGGCCGACACGAAGACCTTCCCGGCACCGTGTGTCCTGGTCCATACGGTGGGCATGACGACGGGGTGATCCCGCTCCTCGTCGGCCGGGAAGGTGGTCGTGGCGAGCACATCGATGTCGGGGTCGGTCGCGACCCAGTACTGCTCCGTGTGGACGGTGAAGTCGGCCAGGCCCTCGATGACCGGGTGGCTCGCGCGTTCGGGCACGAGCCGGACCGTGTAGTCCAGGAAGTCGGCCGGATGCCACAGGAACTGGCCACCGGTCAGCAGGTGGTAGTCGAGGTCGCCGCGGAAGGAGTCGATGACACCGCCGTGCCAGCCGGCGAACCCGGTGCCCGCCCGCACCGCAGCCGCCAGCGTGCGGGAGAGTTCGGGGGCGATCGTGTCCATGGTCCAGCACTGGACGACGAGGTCGGTGGCGGCGAGCCGGTCCGCGTCACCGTAGACGTCGAGGGACTCGGCGGTCTCGACCGTGAATCCGTGTTCCTTCAGGAAGGGCACGAACCGTTCGGTGATCTCCACCGGTGAATGGCCTTCCCAGCCACCGCGCACAATGAGGGCCCTCCGCCCGGGAGTTGAAGAGGGGTTGGTCATGGACCGTGCACACTCCTGTCCGTGTCGCGGGTGAAGCATTTCCTGTCGAGTACGGCGAACAGCGGCCCGGGCATGACGATGTCAGGTCATGACCAGCCACAAGCAGCGCATGTACCCCATACACTGCCGCTGCGTGTCCGTTGCACACAATCATGTCGGGGGAGAGTTCAGAGATGAGTGCCTGGAATCCGCAGGGTCCACCGCAGCAGCCGCATCACCCGCAGGGCCCTCCGGGTCCTCTTGTCCCGCCGCAGCCGCAGCCCTATCCGTACAACGTCCCACCGCACCAGGGCGGTTATCCGCCCCAGCCCTACCCGTACCCCTACCCGCCGGGTTATCCGCAGCCGGCGCCGCGCGTCGGGGTGTTCCGCAGAATGTGGCGGGCCGGCGGTCCGATCGCCATCGCGCGCAGGGTGTTCAGGCCCTCGCGCCCGGACCGGGTGGAGGACGCGGTGGTCGCCCGGATCCAGAAGATCCGGACGTACGTGGGTCTGGGCGCGGTGCTCTGGGTGACGTACTCCTACAAGCTGGTCGACTCGGCGAGCGGCGCCGCCAGCGATCGGCTCAACGACTCCTGGATCACCATCCTGGTCCTCGCCGTGACCTTCCCGGTCTTCATCGGCTGGTTCGTCCTGCTGGCGCGTCCGCCGGCCCGGCGGCAGTTGCTGCGACGCGCGGCGAAGCCGTCCGGCGCGGTGTTGGCGATCATCGGCGGTGTCGCCGTGTTTCCCGCCGCTGTCCTCTCCGGTCTCGCCGACGGAAAGCTGGCCGTCAATCCCGTGATGGCCGTGGTCAGTTGGCTGCTCACGGTGGCGACTCTGGTGTGGGTCCTGCCGTTCATCATCTACGGCATGGGGTTGTCCCTGCTCCACGTCTTCCGTACCGCGGACATCCACGAGACCGTGCCGCCCGTGCTGACCCTGACCCTGGTGTGGGAGATGGCCCTGGTGAACGTGTTCACCGGCTCCTACACGGGTGTGCCGCTGGGCGTGCGGATCGCCCTCCTCCTCGGCGGCCCGCTGTCGGTCACCGCGGTCTCCTACTGGGAACTGCGCCGACTGCGTACCAACCACGGCCTGACGCTGCGCGGCGCGCTGATGCGCTGAAGCCGTCGGAGGGTGGCGCGGAAGGGGTGGCAGGTACGTGCCCTGCGGCTCACCGCGTCCCCGGGGGACCGCACCGAGCTACTGCGTGCCCCGCGGGTGCCCACGCTGGTCGTTCAGCCGACCTGCGACGGCATCACCACCGGCACGGGCCGCAGTGGCGGACGCACCTGGGTGAAGACCTTCGCCGCCGCCAAGGGGCTCGACGACGGGGGCACCCTCAACGCGGGCCGCAACTACGTCTTCTGCAAGGTCTGGGGGGACGGCGCTCGTTTCCGGGCAGCGCGGCCGGTCGTGCGTGCTCCGGGAGAGGTCACGCGTCGGGCGGCGTGCACTCGATGTCGGCTACCGCCGTGGGCGCCGAGGACGCCCGGCCGGATGCCGAGGCGGGGTCCTCATCGGTGCCGCGGGCGGCGTGGATCCGCAGGAGTCCGTCGATGCCCCGCAGCAGGGTCTCGCCGGCCAGGACGGGGTCGCCGAGGTAGCCGCCGCTCATCGCGCCGTCGCGGACCATGACGAAGTGCCGCCCCGCGTGCTCGGACTCGGCGACCGTGATCTCGGCGAACAGCCCGGTGATCGTCTGCAGGAACCAGGCGCGGTGTTCCACGACGGCACGGTGGACCGGGTGGCCGGGGTCGGGGAATTCGGCCGCCGCGTTGAGGAAGGCGCATCCGCGGTAGCCGGGCGAGCGGATCTGCTCGACCAGGGACGCGCCGATGCCCCGCAGGACGGCGTCCGGCGGCGCGTCCGTGGCCGTCAATGAGTCGATCTGGGTGCGGATCGCCTGGTCGACGCTCGCGATGTAGGCGACGGCAAGCTCTTCCTTGCTGCGGAAATGCCGGTAGAAGGTGGCGTTGGTGACCTTCGACTCGGCGACCAGACGGTCGACGCCCACCGTGTGGATGCCCTCCGCGTAGAAGAGCTGCCCGGCGGTCCTCAGGAGCCGCTCCCGGGCCTCGGAGACTCTCCTGCCGGTGCCTGTGCCTGCTTCCGTCTGTGTCATGACACCCATCGTAGCGGGTAGAACGCTCTCTCTTGTTTTGGCGGGAGTGGTGTGTCAGGCTGCGCGGTAGAGAGACCGTTCTCTCTGTCTCGCCTCCCCGTCCCGTAGTCCCTGGAGAACCTCATGGCATCCGCCACTTCCACCGCGCACGTCGGCACCACGCCCGCCCTGCGCCGGCTGTACGTCATCCGCTTCGTCTTCGCCGCCGCCTGGGCGGTGCTCCTGCTGCTGGCCGGCTCGGACCTCACGGTCGCGGCCAGGGTGCTGCTGTTCCTCTATCCGGCGTTCGACGTGGTCGCGGCTGTCGTCGATGCCAGGTCGGCGCGCGCCGAGGGGCCGGTCAAGGGCCTGTACGTCAACATCGCCGTCAGCTCGCTGGCCGCCGTCGGTGTCGCGGTCGCCGGTGCCTCGGGCGTCGCCGACGTGCTGCGCGTCTGGGGTGCGTGGGCGGTCGTGTCCGGGCTGGTGCAACTCCTGGTGGGCGTCGCCCGCCGGCCGATGGGCGGCCAGTGGGCCATGATCGTCAGCGGCGGCATCTCGGTGCTGGCGGGTGCGAGCTTCATCCGGAGCGCCTCGCAGGACGACCCCTCGCTGTCCGCCCTCGCCGGCTACGCCACCCTCGGAGGGATCTTCTTCCTCGTGTCGGCCATCCGCCTGAGCCGCTCCACTCGCAGGGGCTGACCAGGATCACTCCCTGCCAGGGTCGCTTTCCGTGGGAGCTGCCCTGTTAAGCTCCTCTCAATCAAATCGATTTATTATCGGGATGAGGGAGGGGCTGTGCCAGAAAGCCCGAGCGGGGAAACACCCATCCACATCGACACCGACACGGCAGCGGCGGGCGAGCCGCTCGCCCCCTTCTGGCGCCGGGTCGTCGGCGCCGGTCGTGCCAACGAGGGACTGCGCGCGGACTGGCAGCGCCAACTCGTCGCTGCCCGACGCGACTGCGGGTTCGAGTACATCCGCTTCCACGGCCTCTTCCACGACGACATGTTCGTCCACACGGAGCGTGCGGACGGCACGCCGGTCCACAACTTCCAGTACGTCGACGCCCTGTTCGACTTTCTGCTGGACACCGGCGTGCGCCCCTTCGTCGAGTTCGGCTTCAGCCCGCGCGCCCTGGCCCGTGAGACCGGCACCGTCTTCTGGTGGGGAGCCCATGGCTCACCCCCTGTCGACCTCGACAAATGGTCCGGCCTGATCGACGCCACCGTCCGTCACTGGGTGGGGCGTTACGGCATCGAGGAAGTGCGCCGCTGGTACTTCGAGGTGTGGAACGAGGCGAACCTCGACGGCTTCTTCCGCGGTACGCGCTCGGAGTACTTCGAGCTCTACAAGGTCACCGCGCGTGCCGTGAAGGCGGTCGACGCTCAGCTGCGGGTGGGCGGCCCCGCCACCTCCAACTTCGTGCCCGACGACCGGTTCTCGGGCGAGCGCGAGAACGTGGACCTGCGGATCGTCGCGGGCCGCGACGACATCGACGAGCTGGAGTGGCGGCCGGTGTGGGTGGAGGACTTCCTCTCCTACTGCGCGGCCGAGGAACTGCCCGTCGACTTCGTCTCGACCCACCCGTACCCGACCGACTGGGCGTTGGACGAGCACGGCCAGGGCGAGAAGCTGACCCGTGGCAAGAACGCCACGCCCACCGATCTGCGGCTGCTGCGCGACCTGGTCGCCAAGAGCCCCTTCCCCGAGGCCGAGATCCACCTCACGGAGTGGTCGTCGTCGTCCTCGCCGCGCGACCACACCCACGACACCGTGCCCGCGGCCACCTACGTCGTCCGGTCCGTGCTGCACTCCATAGGGACCGTCGACTCCCTCGCCTACTGGACCTTCACCGACGTCTTCGAGGAGGGCGGTGCGGGGGACGAGCTGTTCCACGGCGGGTTCGGCATGCTCACCCTGCCCGGGATCCCCAAGCCGACCTACCACGCCTACCGCATGCTCGGCGCGCTCGGCGACCGGCTCCTCGACCTCGGTGAGGACCACGTCGTCACCAGGGACAACGGCACGGGCCGGATCGTCGTACTGATCCACCACTACCCGCAGGAGGAGCCGAAGTCGGTCCCGGCCTCCTTCGACGACCGGGCGCTCGCCGAGGCCACCCAGGCCAAGGGGCGCCCGCGCCCCCTCCGGGTGCGCCTGACCGGACTGCCGCCCGGGGCCTGTTTCGAGGTGGAGAGCCTCGAACCGGGACACGGGGACGCCCTGGGCGCCTGGCGGGATCTCGGTTCGCCCGGAGCACCCACCCGCGAGCAGCTCGCCCACCTGGACCGGCGCGCGCACGCGACCCGCCTGGAGGCCGTGTGCGCCGACACGGACGGCGTGGTGGACTACAGCGCCCGGGTGCGGCCCTGGTCCGTCATCATGGTCCGGCAGGTGTCGTGATGGCCGCCTGTCGAGCGGGTGTGCGGGGGAGCGCGGGGCTTGAACGGCCGTCGAGTGCCGCGTGCCGCTGTGCGGCGGGCGCGCACCGTCGTGAGGGGGACAGGTAAGACGTGAGCACGAGGAACACGGCGATCCGGCGGGGCACGAACCTGCCGCGCATGGGCGACTTCAACGAGTCCGTCATCCTGGACGCCATCCGCCGCCATCCCGAGGGGCTCAGCCGCGTCGAACTCGCCCAGGCGACCGGCCTGTCCGCGCAGACGGTGTCCAACATCTGCCGTCGGCTGATCGACCAGGGCCTGGCCGAGGAGTCGGGCAAGCAGTGGAGCGGCGGAGGCGGCAAGCCGCGTACTCTCCTGCGGGTCGTGCCCGGGGCCTGCTACGCGCTCGGCGTCCACCTCGATCCGGCCGTCATCACCTACGTCCTGCTCGACCTGCTGGGCACGGTGGTGGCCCAGCACGGCGAGCCCACCCCCCTCGGCGTCGACACCGACCAGGTCATGACCGAGATGGCACGGTCGGTGACGGCGCTGGCGGAGGGTTCGGGCGTCGACCGCGACCGGATTCTGGGGCTCGGCATCGCGGCTCCAGGCCCACTCGACGCGCAGCACGGGTACGTCGTCGATCCGCCCGAACTGCCCGACTGGGGCAGCGTTCCGCTGCGCGAGCGGCTCGCCGCCGAGACCGGGTTCCCCACGCTGCTGGACAAGGACGTGATCGCCGCGGCGGTGGCCGAGCGGTGGGTCGGCGCGGCCAGCCAGACCCGCGACTTCCTGTTCTTCTATCTGGGCACCGGCTCCGGCATGGGCCTGGTGGTGGAGGACTCGGTGCTGCGCGGTGTGTCCGGCAACGCGGGCGAGGTCGGCGGCCTCGGTGCCGCCTGTTCCACCAAGGCCCTGGTCGACGAGGCCATCAAAGAGGGAGCGCTGGGCCACGAGTTCACCCCCATCGGCCCGCAGGACGCCCGCCGCAGCCTCGACGAGCTGGCCCGCCGCGCCAGGGCGGGGGAGGAGCCGGCCGCGAGCGTCGTGCGGCGCTGGGCGATCCGGATCGGGCGGGGCGTGTGCGCGGCCGCGACCCTCGTGGACAGCGACACGATCGTCTTCGGCGGTCCGCTGTGGCCGCAGATGTCCGGGCCGTTCCTGGAGGTCATCGAGCCGATGGTCGCCTCGTCGCCGTTCGTGAAGGCCGTGCACCCGACCGTCGTGACCACCACGACGATCGGTGAGCACGTGGCCGCCGTCGGGGCGGCCTGTCTCGTACTCGACCAGAGCCTTTCCGCGCAGCCGAAGAGCCTGCTTCTGCGCTGACCCGCCGGGAGTCGGGGAGGGACACCCCGGCGGGCGGCAGGTCAGGGGCGATGCGCGCTGCCGTCGGTGGCGCGCAGCAGGGCCCAGCGGTCGTGCTGGAGCGGTGCGGTGACGGGATGGCGGGCGGCCGCCTTCTCGTCGAAGTCCACGCCGAGTCCGGGCGCGCTCCAGCCGTACAAGGCGCCTGACCGGGGCACGGGGGTGCCCGGGAAGACCTCACGGGTGGCCTCGGCGAAGGTGGCCGCTTCCTGCACGCCGAACGCGGGGGAGCTGAGGTCGAGCGCCAGGTTGGCGGCCATGCCGACGGGGCTGACGTCACCGGGGCCGTGCGGTGCCGTACGTACCCCGAACAGCTCGCAGGCGGCGACCAGTTTGCGGGTCGGGGTGAGGCCGCCCAGGGTGGGGATCCTGATCCGGGCGAAGTCGATGAGGCGGTCGGTGAGCAGCGGGAGGTAGGCCTGCGGCTCGCTGTAGAGCTCGCCGACCGCCAGCGGCACGGTGCCGGCCGCACGCAGCTGGGCGAAGTGCGCCGCGTCCTCCGGGGCGAGCGCGTCCTCCAGGAAGAACAGCTGCGCGTCCTCGACGGCTCGGACCAACTCCCGTGCCTGTGAAGGCGTGAGGCGCTCGTGGGCGTCGTGGAGCAGTTCCACACCGGTGCCCACTCGCTCGCGTATGTCCCTGAGCACGGGCGGGACCTGCCGCAGATAGCTCAGCGAGTCCCAGGTGCCCGCGCGCAGTTCACGTCGGCGCGCCTCGACCGGGTCGCCGGGCGCGGTGCCGTAGGTGTCGGTGCCGGGCACCGCGACCTGTACGCGCACGTGTCGCCAGCCCTCCTCCGTCGCGGCCAGGACCCGGTCGGCGATCTCGCCCGCCTCCTGTCCGTCCACGTGGGTGTAGGCGTCGGCGGCGTCGCGGACCTGCCCGCCGAGCAGCGAGTACAGCGGCAGCCCCGCCGTCTTGCCCTTGAGGTCCCACAGGGCGACGTCGATGCCGGCCAGGGCGTTGTGGGCGATCGAACCTCCGCGCCAGTAGCCGCTGTTGAGCAGCAGCCGGTGCAGGTCCTCGATGTCGCCCGGGTCGCGGCCCAGCAGCATGGGGCCCAGGTAGTCGTCGACCACGGCGCGGATCGCCGTGGTGCGCTGCGGATCGCTGGCGCAGCCCAGCCCGTACAGGCCCGGCTGGTTGGTCTCCACCCGGACGATCACGTACGGGCAGCCCTGCGGGGCGCAGGTGAAGGTGCGTACGGCGGTGACGCGCACTCCGTCCGCCGCGGTGGCCGACCAGGGAGCCGGAGCGAGCACGGGTTGCGGTGGGGCGGAAGCCGGAGAAGGAGACACGAGCGAAGTCCTGTTCAGTCGTGGCGGCCGCGGCGGACGGGGACCGTGCGCGGATTCTCAGGTTGTTACAGGCGTTGACACCGTACATCAACTCGATTTAGATACCCGTGGCTGAGCCGCCCCGCCCCTTTGTGCGCAGAGGGCCCAGGCAGAGGGCCCAGCACACTCCGGCACGTCAGCGGGCAGCGATTCGCCAGCGCGGACCGCGAGCCCCCTCGAGAAAGGGCCGCTTGCGTGAGTCACAGCCCTCCCTTCCGGCGCGACCGCCGCCGTCTCCTCGCCCTCGCGCCGGCCCTCGCCCTGGCCGCCGCGGGCTGCGGGCGCGGCCAGGGAGCCGGGGACGGCAACTCCCTGACGATGTGGACCTTCAAGCAGTCCCACGTCAAGGCGCTCCAGAACGCCGCCACCCGCTTCACCGCCGCCACCGGCACCAAGGTCAGCGTGCAGGCCATCACCCCCGACGACGCGTTCCTGACCAAGGTGCAGGCCGCGGCGCGGACCAACGACCTGCCCGACGTCATGGAGGTCCACGCCAACGGCGACGACCTCTCCTTCGGCGGCGCGGGCCTGCTGGAGGACCTTCAGGACACCGTCGACGACACCTGGCTGGCCCGCTATCTGCCGCAGGTGCGCACGGACGGCACCGTCACCAGGCAGCAGTACGAGAACTCCCTCGTGGAGGGCGCCAAGACCATGGGCGTCAAGGAGGGCCAGCGCTTCAGCGTGCCCCTGACCGTCGGCACCTTCGGCATCGTCTACGCCGACCGCGCCCGCCTGTCCGCCGCCGGAATCACCGAACCGCCTTCCACCTGGGAGGAGTTCATGGACGCGCTGGCCGCCGTGCACCGCACGGACCCGCGCACCGGCGGCATCACCATCGGCGTCAAACAGCCCTCCACCGCGCTGGAATGGCTGATGCAGCCGATGGCGTACGGAATGCTCGGCAAGCAGCGCTTCGAGGCGCTCTTCGGGCGCGACGCGTCCAAGGGGTTCACCTCCGACGACGGACAACGCGTCCTGGAGACCTACGGGCAGATCACGCCGTACTGGATGCCGGGCACCGCGGCCAAGGCCATCGACGAGGCCGACCTCTCCTTCGCCCAGAACAAGTCGTCGTTCCTGGTGGGAGGCACCTTCACGCTCGCCTTCCTCGCGGAGAACGGCCGCGACACCAAAGGCATCATGACCTTCCCGGTGCCCTCGCCCCGGCGGGCGGTGATCCCCGGCCTCCAGCTCGCGCCGTTCGCCCTGACCGGCCTGTCGGTCACCCGCACCTCCCCGCGCAAGCGGGAGGCCCTGGAGTGGCTGCGCTTCCTCTCCCGGCCCGACACCGCCGCCGCCTTCGGCCGCACCGCGCTCGACGTGCCGCCCAACACCCTCACCGGCGCCGACCGCACCGCCCTCGGCCCCCTGCTGACCGGCATGCTCGACACCTTCGGCACCGGCGACAACGCCTACAACGCCGGATACACCGCCTACCGGCCGAGCCTGTACGACGCGGGCAAGGTCGGCGCGGTCCTCGCCGAGTTCACCCCGCTGAAGGAGGCGAACGCCCGGCAGACCGGCAACCGCATGGGCTCCATGATCAAGTCGAACTGGGCGGAGCAGTAGCCATGACCCTCGACCTCCCGGCCTCCACGACCGGAGACCTGCCCGGCCCCACACCCGCACGCACCCGCCGCCTCACCGCCAGGACCGACGGACCCCGCCGGCCGGCCCACCTGCGCGAGATCGCCTGGGGCTACGCCTTCATCGCCCCGGCACTGGTGCTCTTCGGCGTCATGGGCGTCTACACGATCGTCTACGGCTTCTCGCTCAGCTTCGCCCAGTGGAACGGCTTCTGGCCGCACTGGCGCTGGGTGGGCCTGAAGAACTACACCGACCTCCTCGGCAACAGCCCCACCTACGCCCCCATCGTCAGGACAGCGGCGGTCAACACCCTGTACGTGATGGTGGCCGTACCCGTCCTGACCGTCCTCGTCAGCTACCCGCTGGCACTGGTCCTCAACTCGGTGCGGCGCCTGCAGGGCATCCTGCGCTCCATCTACTTCCTGCCCTACGTCACCAGCGGCATCGCCGTGTACTTCGCCTGGCAGTACATCCTCCAACCGGACGGCGCCGTCAACCTGTTGCTCAAGTCGGTCGGCATGGGCTCCCTGTCCCAGCCGCAGGGCTGGCTCGGCAACCCCGACACGGCCCTGCCCACCCTCATCGTCGTCATGGTGTGGTCCGCCGTACCCGTCGCCACCCTCCTCTACCTCACCGGCCTGCAGTCTTTGGACGGTTCGCTCCTGGAGGCCGCCGCCCTCGACGGGGCCGGAGCACTGCGCGTGGCCACGCACGTCGTCTGGCCGCTGATGCGCCCCATCACGCTTGTCATCACCCTGCTCAACCTGCGCGACGCGCTCCAGGGATTCCAGCTGTTCCTGATCATGACCAACGGCGGACCCGGCAACGCCACGGACGTCCTCGGCCTGGAGACCTACCGGCTCGCCTTCCTGTCCGAACTGTCGCCGACGCTGGGGCTGGCCAGCGCCCTGGGCTGGCTGCTGTTCGTCGCCGCCCTCATCGTCGCCTTCATCAACCAGCGGGCCCTGCGGAGGCTGGGATGACCCTCACTGTGACCCCACGACCGGCCACCGCGCCCCGGACCCCGGCACCCCGACGCGGAAAACCTGCCGGCGCCCTCGCCGCGCGTACCGTCGTGGTCCTGGTCCTCGCCGCCTACGCCGCGATCAGCCTCTACCCGTTCCTGTGGATGGTGTCGGCCGCGTTCAAGACCAACGCCGAGGTCGTCTCCGGCGGCCACCTCATCCCGCACCACCCCACCGGCAGGACGCTCGCCGACACCTGGAACAAGCTCGACTTCTTCCACTACTTCACCAACAGCGTCAAGGTCACGGTGCTGACCACGGTCCTGGTCGTGGTCGTGTACGCCGCCGCCTCCTACGCCTTCGCCGTGCTGCGCTTCCCCGGCAAGCGCATGTTCTACCGGCTGTTCCTGGCCCTGCTGTTCGTGCCCGGAGTCGTCACCCTGCTGCCGATCGTGCTGCTGGAGAGCAAGCTCGACATCCTCGGCACCCACTGGGGGCTGGTCCTGCCCTTCGTGAACGGCAGCGCACCCCTGGCCGTGCTGATGCTGACCAACGCCTTCACCACGGTCCCCACCGAACTGCGCGAAGCCGCGCGCATGGACGGAGCCGGAGAACTGCGCATCTTCGCCCGCATCTACCTCCCGCTGGCCCGCCCCGCCCTGGTCACCATCGCCCTGCTCACCGCGATCCCGACCTGGAACGAGTACCAGCTCACCCGGATCTCGCTGAACGACCCGCACACCTACACCCTGCCGATCGCCCTCCAGGCCATGCAGTCGGAGAACGTCGTGCAGTACAACTCGCTGATGGCCGCCGCCCTGATCATGGTCGTCCCGGTGATCGCCATCTTCCTGTGCGCCCAGCGCTACTTCGTGAACGGACTGATGGGAGCGGTCAAGGGATGACCTCGCAGCACAGGACCGACGGTGACGTCCCCCGAACCGTTCTCGTCACCGGAGCCGCGGGCGGCCTCGGCACCGCGGTCACCGCCCATCTCGCCGCCCGCGGCTGGACCGTGGTCGGCACGGACGCCCGTCCGGTCGCGGACACCACGCACCTCGCGGCCACCACCGAGGGCGACCTCACCGACCCTGCAGCCGTACAGGCCGCCTTCGACGCCGCCGTCGAACTCATCGAGCCCGGCGACCGGTTGGACGTCGTCCACCTGGCCGCCATCCCCGCACCGGGCATCGTCGACGAGTACGAGACGCTCCGCATCAACACCATGAGCGCCTACACGGTCTTCCAGGAGGCCGGCCGGCGCACGGCCCACCGGATCGTCGGAGCCTCCAGCGCGGCCGCGGTCGGCCTGGCCTGGGCCGACCGCGACCAGGCCCCCCGCTATCTGCCGATCGACGAGAACCACCCGGACCTGACCATCGACTCCTACGGACTGTCGAAACAACTCAGCGAACAGGCAGCCGCGTTCACCACCCGCCGCTGGGGCACCACCACCGTCATGCTCCGGTTCCCGTTCGTCGGCGAGGGACCCCGCCTTGAGGAACGGCTCGCGGAAGTCGCCGACGACCCCGCCGCCAACCGCCGTGAACTGTGGGCCTGGCTGCACACCAAGGACGCCGCCGAAGCCGTACGAGCCGCCCTCACAGCCCCACTGACCGGACACCACGTGGTGAACGCCGCCGCACCGGACACCTCCGCCCGCCTGCCCACGGGCGAACTGCTCCTGGCCCACTACCCCGACACCGCGATCCTGGCCGGCATCGGCCGCCACGGCTCCCTCTTCGACAGCACGCGCGCCCAGCGACTGCTGGGCTTCACCCCTGGCCACAGCTGGCGAACTCCGGTGCGCAGCGCACCGGGTACGCCCGGCAACGGGCATCCCTGACCGACGTACATCCGACTCCGGCCTCACTCCCCCCACAGCACCGAGAGGACCCCACCCATGGCCATCACCCGCCGCCAGGCACTCGCCCTGGCCGCAGCAACCGTCTCAACGGCCGCCCTGTCGACGGCCGTTGCCCGCGCCGCCACCCAGACCGCACCGCGGACCGACGCCAGCCCGGTCGGTGACGTGGTCGGCAAGGTCACCGTCGGCTACCAGGGCTGGTTCGCCTGCGCCGGCGACGGCGCCCCCATCAACGGCTGGTGGCACTGGAGCCCCGACATGTCCAAGGCCCCGGCCCCGGGCGCCAACAGCGCCAAGTCCTGGCCGGACGTGCGTGACTACACGGCCACGTACCGGACCGGCATGCCGAATCTGAACGGCGGTTCACCCGCCGCGCTCTTCTCCTCCTGGGACCAGCAGACGGTCGACACCCACTTCCGCTGGATGCGGGAGAACGCCATCGACACCGCTGCCCTCCAGCGCTTCAACCCGTTCGGCTCCGAAGGCCCCACCCGCGACGCCATGGCGCAGAAGGTCCGCTCCGCCGCCGAGGCCAACGGCCGCAAGTTCTACATCATGTACGACGTCACCAACTGGACCGCGATGGCGAGCCAGATCAAGGACGACTGGACGAGCAAGATGTCCGCGCACACCCAGTCCTCCGCCTACGCCCGGCAGAACGGCAGGCCCGTGGTGTGCGTCTGGGGCTTCGGCTTCAGCGACGACGCCCGGCCGTTCGGCGCCGCCGAGTGCCTCGACGTCGTCAACTGGTTCAAGGAGCAGGGCTGTTACGTCATCGGAGGCGTCCCCACCCACTGGCGCACCGGCACGGAGGACTCACGGCCCGGCTTCACCGACGTCTACCACGCCTTCCACATGCTGTCCCCGTGGATGGTCGGCCGGATCGGCACCGCCGCCGACTCCGACAACTTCTACCAGAACGTCAACCAGCCCGACCTCGCCGACTGCGCGGCCCATGGCATCGACTACCAGCCCTGTGTCCTCCCGGGCGACCTGCAGGACCGCCAGCGTGCCCACGGCGACTTCATGTGGCGGCAGTTCTACAACATGGTCCGCCTCGGCGCCCAGGGCATCTACATCTCCATGTTCGACGAGTTCAACGAGGCCAACCAGATCGCCAAGACCGCCGAAACCGCGGCCGACGTACCCGCCGGGTCGGGCATCTACGCCCTCGACGAGGACGGCACGTCCTGCTCCGCGGACTACTACCTCCGCCTGACCGGAGACGGTGGACGGATGCTCAAGGGGGAGATCGCCCTGACATCGCAACGCCCCACACCCGTCCGGGTCTGAACCCGCGAGGGCTCGTCCCGCCGGGACCGACCGGAGCCTGACATCCGACGATCCGGGTAACGTGCGACCGAGCCGTCACGGGGGAGATGCCAGCACATGAACGCGCCACGATCGGTACCCGGCACGGAGCCGACCGACGGATCCGTCGTCAGGATCGGAGCACTCGTTCCGCTCACCCGCCCCGGCTGGGTCGAGGCGGGCCGGCACCTGCTCGCCGGACTCGAGCTTGCCGTCGGCGAGGTCAACGACGCCGGAGGCATCGCCGGCAGCCCGATCGAGTTGGTGGTCCGGGACACCGCGGCGGATCCGCGGCGGGCCACGGCGGCCGTCGACGAACTGACTCGCCTGGGCGTCGCGGCCCTGGCGGGGGAGTACCACAGCGTCGTCGCCCGCGCCGCCGCCGCCAGGGCCGACGCCCTCGTCGTGCCGTTCCTGTGCTCGTCCGCGGTTCTCGACGCCCTCACCGACGAACCGACGGAATGGGTCGCGCGCCTGGCCCCGCCACAGTCGCGCGGCTGGCAGACCTACGCCGACTTCCTCCTCGGCGCGGGGCACAGCCGTATCGCGGTGGCAGCCCAGCCGAGCGTCTACTGGGCGTCCGGAATCCGCATCCTGCGCGACCACCTCGCTCCACGAGGCGCCACCGTCACCGAATTCGACATGAGCGCGCTCACCCCGGCGAAGGTGTGCGACGCGCTCGTCGATCACCGCGCGACAGCCCTTCTGATTCTGGCCGGGTATCCGGAGCCCGCCGTGTCGATCGTCAAGGCGGTCCGCGGCGATCAGCGCCTGGCCGACGTGATGATCGGTGCTCCGGCCGGACAACCGGAGTTCGGGGAGTGGGCGAGGCTGCTGGGCGACGACGGCGCAGGTGTTCCGTTCCTGCGCTACCTGCCCGAGCACCTCAGCCCTCTCGGCACCCGCGTCGAGAAGGCCCTGGGCGAGCGACTGGGGGAAGCGCCCTCCTTCGTCGCCTTCGAGGGCTACGACACGATCACCGTCCTCGCCGAGTCACTGCGCTCGCACGGCCCGGACCGGGCGCGTATCGCCGAGTCCTGGGCGCGCGTCGTGGTCGAAGGGACGCGCGGGCAGATCCGGTTCTCCCGCATGGCAGACATCAGTGTGTGGCAGTGGGGCTCGGCGCCGGTGCGGGTCGTCGACCGTGATCCGGCGGAACCGGGTCTCTTTCGGATCCTGCACGCCGGCTGAGGGATCCGGTACTGGCGATCCGGTGTGCTGATCAACAGGGTGCACGGGCAGTCCAGGTCCTGCCAGGCGTACATGAAGCCGTTGCCCGGCCCCCCTTTGCTGTTGCAGCCGGGGCCCGGGACGCCGTTCTCGGCCGGCTGCGCGGCGGTGGCGGGTACGGCGAGGCCGAGGGCGATGAGCGCCGGGACAGCGGCGGTGAATGTGAACTTGCGCAGGCTGATCAAATGGGCCGTCGTGACGGATCCCCTGGCGTCCCTGCTCGGGTCTTGACGCGCGGTCCAGGGGTCTGTACCTACACAGTCAAGGCTTTGGTATGGACCAATTCGATGCAGTCTCTTGCGCCGACCCGGCGCCTTACCCCCTGGAGACAGCAATGCGCAGACCCTCGGCACTCCTCGCCCTGTTCGTAGGGGTGCTGCTCATGGTTGTGGCCCCACCTGCCTCCGCCGCGACCACGCCCACGGCAACCTTCGCCCAGACCTCGACCTGGTCCGGCGGCTACCAGGGCGCGTACACCGTCACGAACTCCGGCAGTACCACACTGTCCGGCTGGACGGTCGAATTCGACCTCCCCTCCGGCACGACGGTCGGCTCCTACTGGGACGCGCTGCTCACCCAGAGCGGCAGCCACTACACCTTCAAGAACCGTGAGTACAACGGCACCTTGGCACCGGGCGCCTCCGCCGCCTTCGGCTGGGTGTCGGCCGGCACCGGCACACCGACGAACTGCAGGCTCAACGGCGGGTCGTGCACCGGCAGCAGCGGCACCGACACCACGGCGCCCAGCGTGCCGGGCGGAGTGACCGTCGGCTCGGCGACCGGCTCCTCGCTGACCGTGCGGTGGACGGCGTCCACCGACAACTCCGGGTCCGTCGCCGGATACGAGGTCTCGCGCGACGGCGGAACGCCCGTCGCCGTGACCGGCACGTCGTACACGGCGACCGGGCTCCAGGCGAGCACGGCGTACGCGTTCCGTGTGCGGGCCCGGGACGCGGCGGGCAATCTTTCCGCCTACAGCACGGCAGTCACGGGTACGACCACTAACGGCGGCGGCCAGCAGCCGAGCGGCGGTCTGTCCACCGCGCCGTACGTCGACATGGGCGCGTGGCCCACCCCGAGCATGCCGGCCATGGCCTCGGCGAGCGGGATCAAGAACTACACGATGGCCTTCATCACCGCCTCGGCCTGCAAGGCGATGTGGTTCAACGCCTATGACCCGCGGGCCGGTTGGGCCAAGGACCAGATCGACGCCATCCGAGCCGGCGGCGGTGACGTCAAGGTCTCCTTCGGCGGCGCCAGCGGCATCGAACTGGCACAGGCCTGCTCCACCGTGGACGCGCTCTACACCGAGTACAACGCGGTCGTGAACGCCTACGGACTGAAGTACGTCGACTTCGACATCGAAGGCTCCGCCACCGCCGACCCCACCTCCGTCGCGCGTCGTTCCCAGGCCATTGCCCGTCTCCAGCAGGCCCACCCCGACCTGCGGGTGTCGCTGACCCTGCCGGCGCTCCCGGAGGGACTGACGACGGACGGCCTGAACGTGGTGCGGTCGGCACGCGACGCGGGTGTGAATCTCGACGTCGTCAACGTGATGGCCATGGACTACTACCGAAACGTCGACTACGGCGATGCCGCCGTCCAGGCCGCACAGAGCACCTTCGCCCAGCTCAAGACGCTCTACCCCGGCAGCGGTGACGCCCAGATCTGGGCGAAGGTCGGCGTGACGCCGATGCTCGGGCAGAACGACGACGGTCACATCTACGACCAGGCCGACGCCCGCCAACTGGTCGCCTTCGCGAAGAGCACACACCTCGGGGAGCTCGCCTTCTGGGAAGCGACCCGTGACCGCAACGCCTGCACGGGTGCGCTGTACATGTGCACCAACATCGCGCAGTCGCCCTACGAGTTCGCGAAGATCTTCGCGGGCTACACCGGCTGACGAGGCGGACACCCCGTGCGCGGTGCGACGACTCGTTCCGCGCACGGGGGAGGGTGCCGTGAACGGAGACCCTCGCGAGGCACTTCGGCTCCGGCCTTCGCCGTCCAAGGCCAGGCGGCGGTCACTTGTCCGAAAGGTCCTGGGTGGCGAGGCGTCCCGCGTCCGCGGTGCGGCGGAGGAAGTCGGCGAGCAGTGCGAGTTCGGCGTCGTCGTAGTCGGCGCAGATCCGGTCCACCGAGGAGTTCATCCCGGCGAAGAGCGCCAGCAGTTCGCCGTTGCGCTCGCGCAGGGCGCGGACCAGGAAGGCCCTGCGGTCGGTCGGGTCGCGGTCGCGGGCTACCCAGCCTGCGCGTTCGAGCCGGTCGAGCACGCCGGTGGTCGTGGCGGCGTGGAGGCCGGCTCGCTGTGCAAGGGCGGTCGGGCTCAGCGGGCCGTGCGCGTTGAGCAGGTCGAGGCAGTCCAAATCCACGTCCTTGAGGCCCAGTCGGGTGCCGACCTTGCGGTTGAGCAGAGCCAGTTCGGCGCTCAGCTTCCGCAGTCCCTGCTTCACCTCGACCGTGGACTGCCGGCGTCGGCGGGCTCCATCCTCAGGTGGTACGGGATCCATAATATACGCCTCTCGAAATAACATGCTACGGTTCTCGTATATTACGGCACTCGAATGATGATGGCGATCAAGGAGGACCGGGCATGTTCGTGGTGATCGGGGCGACGGGGATCGTCGGACGTGAAACCGTGGGCCTCTTACGGAAGTTGGGCGAGGAGGTGGCGGCGGTCACCCGCAATCCCGCCGCCGACCTGCCGGACGGGGTGCGCCTGGTGCAGGGTGATCCATCCAAACCGGACAGCATCACAGCCTGGCCCCCTGACGCCGAAGCGGTACTGCTCAGTCCGCGCGCGGCCGGCGGAGCCACCGCTGAGCTGCTGGCACTGGCTGCCCGCGGTGCTCGGCGGGTAGTGCTGCTGTCGGCGGCAACGGTGGAGTACCCGGCCGGACACCGGCGCTTCGCGGATGAGTTCAAGGCGGCGGAAGAGGCCGTCAGGGAGTCCGGCCTGCAGTGGACGTTCCTGCGGTGCGCCGACTTCCAGGCCAACGCGTTGGCCTGGGCGCCGCAGATCCGCTCGACCGGCGTCGTGCGCGGCGCCTACGCCGGCGCGGCGACCTCGCCGATTCACCAGCGCGACATCGCGGAAGTAGCCGTCCGGGCACTGGTCGACCCCCAGCACGCGGGACGTGCCTACGTCCTGACCGGCCCGCAGTCACTCGACCAGCGCGACAAGGTCCGCCTCATCGGGGAAGCCCTGGGCCGGCGTCTGGCCTTCGAGGAAGTCGCCCCTGAACAGGTCCGCGAGGCCATGCTCGGTCAAGGCCTGCCCGACGATGTTCCCGACCGGCTCCTCGGCTCCCTGGCCCATTACGCGAAAACGCCGGGCCCGACCACGGACACCGTCGAGCAACTCCTGGGCCGCCCGGGACTTCCCTTCGCCGCGTGGGCCGCCGACAACACCGCCGCCTTCGTGACCCCGGCCGGCTCATGAGCTCCCGCCGCGAAGAAGCGAGCGCACCATGCTGAACAGTCCCCTCGCCACGGCCACGCGGTGGGCGAGCCGCTTCTTCTCGGGCATCTTCGCCGGCTTCCTCATCGCCGTACTGGTCTTCGAGTGGTCCCTGCGCAGCTTCGACCGCCATGTCTACACCCAGGTCCGGCAGGTCGAACTGGACTCGCTGGACAAGCTCGCGGTCGTCACGCTCATTCCGGCGATGATCGCCACAGCGCTCCTCATAGCCGTCACGCTCAAGGCGACGGGAAGCGTTCCCTGGCTGCTGCCGACCGCGCTCGCCCTGCTGATCGCGATCCTCGCGCTGACGCTGGCGGTCAATCTCCCCATCAACGCAGACCAGCTCGGATGGAGTGTGCAGGGGCCTCCCGCGAACTGGGCAGCCGTGCGTGATCACTGGCAGATCGCCCACGCGGTGCGATCAGGCGCTGCGGTGCTCGCCTACGCGGCTTTGAGTGCCGACGCGACGACAGTGCGGCGTGCCGTCCCCGGCGCCGCGTCGGCTGACCGTGAACTCCCCGCTGTGCCAACGAAATGAGGGAGACCGACATGGCAGAGATCGAACTGTCGGCCGGCACCGTCGAATACCAGGACACCGGTGGAGACGGCCCCGTGGTCGTGCTGCTGCACGGACTGATGATGGACGCCTCGCTCTGGGACGGACCGATGGCCGACCTGTCCGCCGACCACCGGTGCGTGGCCCCGACCCTTCCACTCGGTGCACACCGTCGCGCGATGCACCCTGACGCGGACCTTTCGCTGCCCGGAGTGGCGCGGCTGGTCGCGGAGTTCCTCGACCGACTCGATCTGCGGGAGGTGACCCTTGTCGGCAACGACACCGGTGGAGCCCTCGTCCAGTTGCTCGTGGGTGACGACATCGACCGCGTAGGGCGAGCCGTTCTCGTCTCCTGCGATGCCTTCGACAATTTCCCGCCGGGTCTGACGGGCAGGACGCTCGTGCTCGCGGGCAAGCTCTCGCCCCGGATGTTCGGGCTGTTCATGCAGCAGATGAGGCTGAAGACGATCCGGCGGCTGCCGGTCGCGTTCGGGTGGCTGACCCGGCGCGGAGACGCCGCCACTCTTCGATGGTCGAGGCCGGTCATGGAGCAGACCGACATCCGCCGGGACACCGTACGAGCGCTACGAGCCGCAGCGGCGGACACCAAGATCCTGTCGCGGGCCGCCGAACGCCTGCCGGCCTTCAAACGACCCGCGTTGGTGGTCTGGGCGAGCGAGGACCGGGTGATGCCACCCGAACACGGTCGGCGCCTGGCCGAACTCCTTCCGCAGGGACGGCTGGTCGAGGTCGAAGACAGCTACACACTGATCCCCCTCGACCAGCCCGACCGACTCGCCCAGCTCATAAGGGAGTTCACGCACACCTCCGAGGTGGCCGGCCGGCTCCCGGAGCCCCCGGAAGGCCCGAGCCGCTCGACGCCATGAAGGTCCGACCCCCGATGTCCCGACGTCCGTTCGTCACTCGGTCCGGGTGCGGAGGTTCCGCGCCAAGGTGGGGATCATCACCGTCGCGGGGACGAGGTGGAGCGCGAGGAGGGCGGTGGTGGTGGCGGTGTTCGCCCCGGTGAGGAGGGGCGGGACCAGCGAGATCGCGGTCAGCGACACCGCCGTCCACACGAAGTGCTTGGCGGGTTGAGCACTCCACCGAAGTAGAGCGACGGCAAGGGCGATGCCCACGACCGAGAAGAAGCCGGTCACCACGGCGAACCCGGACAACGGGATCGTCTCGCCCCCATCGGGCACCTCGAAGTCGACGCGGGCGGCCTGAGCGAGGGCCGCCGCGAGGGTGGTGGCCACGATCGCGGCGAGGGTGGCGATGAAGCCGGCGCCGACGAGCCTGCGGAGTTGGTGGGTGCGGTTGGTCCGGCCCGAAGCCGGGCGCGCGACGACTCCGGTGTCATGCGTGCTGTTCATGTCGTTCCTCCGTCAATCGGCAACTGTCGTAAGGGTTGTTGGCTGGCGGTGACCGTCTGGGCCTGGGGGATGCGCGGCCCGCCTTCGTGCAGCGCGAGCTTCCGCGCCGGGACTACTCCGTGCCGTCCGCCGGCAGGCGCTCCGGCAGTTCCAGGCACGGGAACCGGTCGTCGTGGAAGGTGACGATCTCGGTGATCGCCCCACCGGTGACGCGCAGGACGTCGATCGTGAGCGGCAGGTACGCGCCCTCCGGCTGCCGCCAGAGGTAGAAGGCCACGGCGGGCTGACGGTTCACGGACGTGGGGACGGCTCGCAGGCCCTTCATGCCCTCGAAGCCGCTCTCGACCCAGTCGTTCACCACCGCGTCGCGGCCGACGTACAGGCCAGGCGTGGGCGGCATCGAGCTACGGACGTCGTCCCGCAGCAGTGCGGCGAGGACCTTGACGTCCGTGGCCACGCTGGCGTCGGTGTAGCGGCGCACCAACGCGCGCGTCCCGGCGTCCTGTTCGCCGCCGGTCCAGTCCTGCCGCTCGGCGGGCAGATGCTCGCGCAGGCCGGAACGGGCCCGCTGCAGCGCGCTGTTGACGGAGTTGACGGAGTCCCCGAGGAGCGCTGCGACCTCCTTCGCAGGCCAACCGAGCACATCGCGCAGGATCAGCACGGCTCGCGGGCGCGGCGCGAGATGCTGGACGGCGACCAGGTACGCCAACTCGATCGTCTCCCGCGCGACGGCGACGGCCTCCGGCTCGTCCGCGTCATCCGCGGGCAGCTCGTCGAGCAGCAGGTCCGGGTAGGGCTGCAGCCACAGCACCTCGCCGCCGGTCGCGGGCTCCGGGCGGCGCTTGGCGAGGAGGTCCAGACAGGCGTTGGTGGCGATTCCGTACAGCCAGGCCCGGAACGTCGACCGCCCCTCGAAGGTCTCCCGCCGCCGCCAGGCACGCAGGAACGTCTCCTGCACGGTGTCCTCGGCGTCCTCGAACGAGCCGAGCATCCGATAGCAGTGCACGTGCAGCTCTCGCCGGTGCCGCTCCACCAGCCCCGAGAACCCCGGCTCGTCGACCTCGCCCAGCCCGCTCACGCCCGGTTCCTCCAGCCGCGTGTCCGCACTCATCACATCCGCCTTCCGCCTCGTCGCGTTCCGTCGTAGGTGTGACGGGTGCGGAGACGAAAACTCATCACCGGGGCGGGTGGGCATGGCTGAGAGTTCCGCAGCTCCGGTCGGCCGCGTCTCGCTGTCGTGGAGTCGGTACAAGTCGGCGATGGCGGGCCCAGGCTGCGCGACCGGCATGTCGCCGCCGGCCTCGTCCCACGTCACACAAGCGCGTCAGACGTCAGTGCTGCGCCGGGACAGCGAGGTCGCCGAGAAGGCTGCGGACCCGGCGCTCGATCTCGTCGCGGATGGGGCGAACGACCTCGACACCCTGACCTGCCGGGTCGTCGAGCTGCCAGTCGAGGTAGCGCTTGCCGGGGAAGACCGGACAGGTGTCGCCGCAGCCCATGGTGATACAGACGTCCGACTCCCTGACGGCGTCGACGGTGAGCAGCTTCGGGACCTCGGCGGAGATGTCGATGCCGACCTCTGCCATCGCCTCGACGGCGGCCGGATTGACCCCCGCGCCGGGGTTGGAGCCGGCGGAGCGGACCTCGACGCGATCCCCGGCCAGGTGGGTCAGCCATGCGGCGGCCATCTGGGAGCGGCCGGCGTTGTGGACGCAGACGAACAGGACGGACGGCTTGTCGGGCATCGGAGGTCTCTCTTGTTCACGTCGACATCAGGTGCGAATGGCATCAGCACCTGGTGGTATCAGCCACCACTGATATGAAAGTATCAGCCCATGCTGACATCAGTCGACACTGATCTGATCCGGGTTCTGGCCGATCCGCTCAGGCTCCGGATCGTGACCTTGCTCGCCGAAGAGACGCTGTGCACCACTCACCTGGTGGAGGAGACCGGTGCTCGGCAGACCAACCTCTCCAACCACATGAAGGTGCTGCGCGAAGCCGGCGTCGTCGAGACAGAGCCATGCGGCAGGTACACCTACTACCGGCTCAAGCCCGATGTACTCGCCTCACTCGCCGGCAAGTTCGCGGAGCTGGCCGAGTCCGCGCGCTCCGCCGCCGGGAACAAGAGGTCCTGTCCGTGACCCCTGCCGAAGCCGCCGAGGAGTCCGCGTCGGCCACTCCGGCGAGTGTGTCCATCGCGCCTGCCCCGGGTGCCACCCCGCCCCGCGCCCCGCTGGTCGCGCGTGCCGCCGCCGAACTCATAGGCACCGCGCTCCTGGTGGCCATCGTGGTCGGCTCCGGCATCCAGGCCACCCAACTGACCAAGGACGTCGGCCTGCAACTACTCGCCAACTCCACGGCCACCGTGTTCGGCCTCGGCATCCTGATCCTGCTGTTCGGTCCGGTCTCCGGCGCGCACTTCAATCCGGTCGTGACGCTGGCGGAGTGGTGGACCGCGCGACGTGGCGGCGCCGGCGTCACCATGCGTGAAGCAGCCGTGTACGTCCCGGTTCAGATGGCCGGCGCCATCGGCGGTGCGATTCTGGCGGACGCGATGTTCGGCCGGCCGCTGGTGAAGTGGTCGACCCACGACCGCTCCGCCGGACACCTGCTGCTTGGCGAGGTGGTCGCGACCGCCGGTCTGATCCTCCTGATCTTCGGTCTGGCCCGCACCGACCGCCTGCGGTTCGCGCCGGTTGCCGTCGCCTCGTACATCGGCGCCGCGTACTGGTTCACATCCTCCACGTCGTTCGCCAATCCGGCAGTGACCGTCGGCCGTGCCTTCACCGACACCTTCGCGGGTATCGCACCCGGGGCGGTCGCCGGTTTCGTCGGCATGCAGCTCGTCGGGGCAGCGGTTGGGCTGTCCCTCGTCGCACTCGTCTTCATACCCGGACGATCAGACGGCTGACCGGCATCGCGCGGTCGGTCGTGTGATCGGCGGAGGCCAAGCTGCTCGTTGGAGGCCGAGCTGCCCGTTGGAGGCCGAGCTGCTCGTTCGGCGCCGATGCGGGAGGGGTCTCACTTCAGGGTCTGGGCCGCGTACAGGACGCCGAGAGCAGTGGCGAGAGTGCCGAGCAGCAGCCGCAAGGCTCGATCGGGCAGGCGGGGTTGGAGACGGGCGCCAAGGTAGCCGCCGATCAGACCTCCGACCCCGCAGGCGAGCCCGAGCCGCCACTCAGGAGCGACATCCCCCGAAGTCACCAGCGAAAGCAGGGCATAAGCGGCGGCGCCGACAAGGGAGGTGGCGAAGGTGGCGGCGAGTGCGGCGGGAGCGACACGGGCAACGCGCAGGCCGCGTCCGGCGAGGATCGGCCCCAGAAGCGAGCCGCCGCCGATGCCGTAGATGCCGCTGACCACTCCGACCACCAGGGCGAGGCCGGTGAGCTTGCGCGGCGACAACTCTCCCACGGGGGACGGCTGATCACGGGCCGGTACGAGGGCGCGTAGGCACAGCCACAGACCGAGTGGCAGCAACAGGACGGCGATCAGGAGACGGAAGACGCCTGGACCGGGCAGGGCGAAGACACGGACGGTTGCGCCGAGGACGACTCCGGGCAACGTGCCCAGCACCAGACGCCGGGCAAGGTCGCCCCGCAGGGCGTTGTCGTGGCGGTAGCGCCATAGGGCGCCGGGTCCGGCAACGACGTTGAAAAGCAGATTAGTCGGGGTCACCGCAGGGTTGGGCACGCCGAAGACACTCAGTTGGAACGGAAGGAGGAAGACCGCACCGGATACGCCCACGGGAGCGGTCACAGTCGCGATCAGCAGGCCGATGACCAGTCCGCCCAGCAGTGTCCAGTCCACGAATGCTCCGTTTCCGCGGCGTCCTGTTGAGGATCTTCGAGAATCCCCAGGCCCGATCATGGTCCCTGCCGCGGTTCGTCCTCACGGGCGGTGCGGTGTGCCCGACGAACGGCGAGGTGGTGGGCACCGGGTACTGTCGCCGGGCAACGGTGGGAAGGGGGAATGCGCCAGTGAATCCGGCCATGGTCGGGCAGGCGATCGGGCTGTTCGCCGTCACCAACATCGACGACATCCTGATCTTGTCCCTGTTCTTCGCCCGGGGCGCCGGACACCCCGGCTCCGCCCGCCGGATCGTCATCGGCCAGTACCTCGGTTTCGCCGCGATCCTCGCCGTGGCCGTAACCGCCGCCTTCGGCGCGACCTTCCTGCCTGAGTCGGTCATCCCCTATCTGGGGCTGCTGCCGCTGGCACTCGGGCTGAAGGCGGCCTGGCAGGCGTGGAAGCAGCATGGTGACGAGGACGACGAACAGGAAGCGGCAGGTGACGGCCCCGCATCGCTGGAGGTCGCTGCGGTCACCTTCGCCAACGGCGGTGACAACATCGGCGTCTACGTCCCCGTGTTCGCCACCGCCGGCGTCGGCGGAATGAGCGTGTACGCCGTCGTCTTCCTGGTCCTGGTGGGCGTGTGGTGCTTCGCCGGCCGGTACTTCGCCACCCGTCCCATCGTTGCCAAGGCGCTCGGCCGGTGGGGCCACATCCTGTTGCCACTGGTCTTGATCGCCATCGGCCTGCTCATCCTCATCGAGGGCGGCGCCTTCGGCCTGTAGGACCGAGTGGCTTCGGCCTGTAGGACCGAGTGGGGAGTCTCGGCGGACCGGTCCGCAACGAGATGTTCATCATCCGCGCGACTCGGGACCCGTGCCGCCATGCAGGTCAGACCGCGGAAGGGCCGATGGTCAGCAACTGGCCCATCGCACCCAGCACCGACGGCTCGACCCGGTAGTAGACCCAGGTCCCACGCCGCTCGGAGGTGAGCAGTCCGGCCTCTTTCAGCTTCTTCAGGTGGTGGGAGACGGTCGGCTGGGAGACCCCGACGTCGGAGATGTCGCACACGCACGCCTCGCCGCCCTCGTGGGAGGCCACCAACGAGAAGAGCCGCAGCCGTACCGGATCGCCCAGCGCCTTGAACATCCGCGCCGCCGTCTCGGCCTCCTCGGACGTGAAGGGGCGCTCGGTCAGCGGAGGGCAGCAGGGCGCCACAGCCTCGGAGGCCTCGGGCTCCAACAGCGGCAGCACCTTCGTATTCGACATGCATCTATGTTGACACACGTCGAACCAAGCTGGCGAGGACCCCTTTGCCCCCACTGATTAGATAGATGTCTATGTTGACGACCGTCTAATCAGGTGCCATCCTGGCCGGGCAGGTCATCGACGAACGTCGAAACAAAGGGGAGTCCCGTGAACGCGCCCACCAACGACCATCTGCCCGTGGTGGTCATCGGAGCAGGCCCCGTCGGTCTGGCCGCAGCCGCTCATCTCGTCGAGCGCGGTATCGAGGCCCTGGTCCTGGAATCCGGACCGTCCGCCGCAACCGCCGTCCGGGACTGGTCGCACGTGCGGTTGTTTTCTCCCTGGGCGGAAGTCACGGACCCGGCCGCCGAGAAGCTCTTGGCCCCCACCGGCTGGACACGCCCGGACGGCGCCACCTACCCGACCGGGGGCGACTGGGCCGAGAAGTACCTTCAGCCGCTTGCCGATGTCCTCGGTGACAAGGTCCGCCACGGCACCACCGTGACCGGTGTCGCCCGTGCCGGCAGGGACCGTGTCGTCGACTCGGGCCGTGACGAGCAGCCCTTCACCGTCCACGTGCGGCTCGCCGACGGGCGCGAGGAGCGGATCGTCGCGCGCGCTGTCATCGACGCCTCCGGCACATGGTCAACTCCTGGCCCGCTGGGCGCCGATGGCCTGCCTGCCGGCGGTGAGAAGGCTGTCGCCGACCGCGTCTCCTACCGCGTTCCCGATCTCACCGACGCAGCCGTACGCGCCCGCTACGCGGGCAGGCGCACCGCTGTCGTCGGCTCGGGAGCCTCCGCCTTCACCGCCCTGGCCTCTCTCGGGGACCTGGCCAGGGAGGAGAACGGTACGCACGCGGTGTGGATTCTGCGCCGCGCTATCGGCGAGAACACGTACGGTGGTGGCGAGGCCGACCAACTGCCCGCCCGCGGCGCCCTGGGCCTGCGCGCACGGTCGGCCGTCGAGGACGGATACGCGAGCGCCGTCACCGGCTTCCGTACGCAGGCGGTCGAACTCGACAGCGACGGCCGCGTGATCCTGGTCGCCGACGACGGCCGAAGCCTGGACCCGGTGGACGAGGTGATCGTCCTGACCGGCTTCCGCCCCGACCTGTCGTTCCTCTCGGAGCTCCGCCTGGGCCTCGACGAGCGTCTTCAGGCGCCCACCGCCCTCGCCCCACTGATCGACCCGAACGTCCACTCGTGCGGCACCGTCTACCCGCACGGCGTGAACGAGCTCTCCCACCCGGAACGGGACGTCTACCTGGTCGGCATGAAGTCCTACGGCCGTGCCCCGACCTTCCTCGCGATGACCGGCTACGAACAGGTCCGCTCCGTCACCGCCGCCATCGCCGGAGACCGTGAAGCCGCCGAACGCGTGGAACTCACCCTCCCGGAAACCGGAGTCTGCGGCGGTGCGGGCCTGTTCGACGAACCGGGAGACACCGAGCAGTCAGGCGGCGGATGCTGTGCTGCTCCCACAACGCTCCAGATCGGCGCCAACGCCCCACGCTCCACTTCGGGCGGCTGCTGAACTCCCAATCCATACAAGGAGGTTCGCCCATGGCGTCTCGCGTACAGCTCGCCCTCCGCGTCCCCGATCTCGCCGAGTCCGTGGCCTTCTACTCGAAACTCTTCGGCACGGCACCGGCCAAACTCCGCGACGGCTACGCCAACTTCGCCATCGCTGATCCGCCGCTCAAACTGGTGCTCATCGAGGGTGCTTCAGGCGAGGCCACACGCATGGATCACCTCGGCGTCGAGGTCGACAGCACCGAAGCGGTCCTGACTGCCGCCACGCGCCTGAGCGAAGCCGGCCTGGTCACGGCCGAGGAGATCGACACCACCTGTTGCTACGCCCTCCAGGACAAGGTCTGGGCCCACGGTCCGGGCCAGGAACCCTGGGAGGTGTACGTGGTCAAGGCCGACGCCGATTCCCTCACCAAGCAACAGAGCAGCACCTGTTGCACACGTCCAGCCGAGACCGACATCCAGGAACCGGTCACCGGGGGCGGCTGTTGCTGATCCGCCGATGACCCATGCCCATTCCAGCGAGGCCGTGACCGGAACGGGGGACCGGTCACGGCCTCGTGCTGCCCTGCCCGCGCTGTGCGCCACCCAGATCACCAGCTGGGGAGTCGTCTACTACGCCTTCCCCGTCCTCAATCCGCAGATCACCACGGCTACGGGATGGTCCGCGACCGCCACAACCGGCGCCTTCTCCGGCGCGCTCCTCGTATCCGCCGTCGTCGGCATCTTCGTCGGCCGCGTCCTCGACCGCCGCGGACCGCGCGCGGTGATGACCTCCGGATCCGTCCTGGGCGTCGTCGCCATGCTGGCCATCGCCTACGCGCCCAACCTCTGGGTTTTCACCGCTGCTTGGCTGTTGGCCGGCGTCGCGATGGCCTCCACGTTCTACCAGCCCGCCTTCGCCGCCCTCACGCGCTGGTGGGGCGCGGACCGCGTGCGGGCCCTGACCGTGGTCACCCTCGCCGGCGGCCTGGCCTCCACGGTCTTCGCTCCACTGACAGCGACGCTCGCGGGTCACTTCGGCTGGCGCATCGCGTACGCGGTTCTCGCCGCGATCCTGGCGGTGGTCACCATTCCCGCTCACGCCCTGGCGCTACGAGCACCCTGGCCTCTTGCGTCCGCGCCACCCCCTCAACAGGGCCCCCACGGCGGCTCCGTGGCGCGCACCCGACCGTTCTTCATGCTCGCCACCGCGCTCACGCTGAACAGTTTCGCGATGTACGCGGTCGTCGTCGCCCTCGTACCTCTGCTGATGGAACGGGGTGCCAGTCCTACGGCTGCCGCGTGGGCCCTGGGACTGGGCGGCGCGGGACAGACGCTCGGCCGCACTCTGTACGCCACGCTCGCCCGCAGCACCGGTGTCACCACACGCACCTTCGCCCTGATGCTCGCGGGCGGAATCACCACCGCCACGTTTGCCATGGTGCCGGGTCCCTTCCCCCTGCTCGTCGGTATCGCGATCGCGGCCGGCATGGTGCGGGGCAACCTCACCCTCCTCCAAGCCACTGCCGTCACCGACCGCTGGGGGACTGCGCACTACGGCCGTCTGTCCGGACTGCTCGTAGCCCCCGCCACGGTCGCCTCCGCCCTCGCACCATTCGCCGGAGCCTCGTTGGCCGGACAACTCGGGGGCTACCCGGGCCTGTTCGTCCTCCTGGCTCTTGTCTCGGCAGCCGCAGCGGTCGTCGCTCTAGGAGGCACACCGCCTCGCCACCACGACGGCACGATCACGAGCGAATGGAGCTGACCCGTGACCGCGCTGTCCAGGACGCGTGTGCGCGGGCGACTTTGATCAGGGATATCAGCCGGTGGGCCGCTTGTCCTCGACGTGGACGACGTGGAGTTCGGTGCCATCGCGATGGCGCTTGGCACGTCCCAACATCCCGACGGCGATCTCCGACGGATCCTGGACCTCCTCGGGGCCGACATAGGTCAGGACGTCGTTGTGATGCCCGGTGACCACCCACCCCTCGGCATCCTTGAGGTCGATCACCCCGAAGTCCCCCGCCGACGATCCGACATGCACCGGGCCGAACTTCTTGAGGATGTCCGTGGCCTGTTCGGCGAGTTCTTCATCCGGAGTGGGCAGCACGACACAGGTGCCGTGCTCGAAGAGCACCCACGACTTGTGCGGGTCGGCGAGGAGCCGCTGCCAGACATCTATCAGTGTCTCGATGGTCACGGCGGTCATGATGCCGCAGAGCACTGACACACGGCGGTGTGCCCAGCTCGCACTCGTGGATCGACCACTGGCGGCAGTTGGGCCGACCACTGTCCGAACGCGCACAGACCGCTCCCGGTGCGGGCCGGTACGACGGCCTCTTCCTTCCACGGAGGACTGCGAGTCGCCGGCTGAGCGAGGCCGCCCCAGGCTGTCAGTAGTAGAGATCATCCAGTTCATCAACCATGCGGCGCAGCTCGGAGCGTCGTGGCCGTGACATACCGCGGATCACGGCTTCCAGAAAGTACCGAGCTTCGAAGGGGCTGCCACAGCACTCCCAGACGTCGCAGTTGGACTCGTCATCCTGAGTCCAGGAGTGCCGAGTTGGGCTACGCACGAACCGGCTCCAGATGAGAGCCGCTGACTCTGTGGCACCCGGCCACAGGTACTTGCGACTCAGCTCGATCCTGACGACCTCCGCGGCTGCCGCAGGGGACAAGCCGCTGAACACAGGGAGCGAGGCAGGGGGGCGGCGGTGAAGCCGTTGTTCAGCGCGAACACGCCCGGGCCGCTTACGCGGCATGAGCCTTTCGGGTGAGATCCATGGCCAAATCGTCCCACACACCATGTGCCGGAGGAACCGATCTGGGGCTCACCAAAAGAATCGACGCCTAGCCGATCATGGAAACGGCGTTGACGCTGAGTCGCCGAGTGCAACGCGGCGCTCAGCTTCTGGAAAAGCGAGCCGTGCTGGTTTCCCACGCGATCGACATGGCCGGTTCGCCTGTCGTCGGGTCCGTTGGGCAATTTTTCGTGTGGTTTTCACCCGGGGGAGTGGGGACACGTTTCGCTGTATGGGCTGTGATCGATGCAAGCGTTCAGCCAGTCGCTCCCCTTGCAGCAGCCGTGAGGATTCATGAACGAGACCGAGACCGAGACCGAGCTCATCGTTCCTTCCAAGCCAGGCGTGGCTTCGGGACGTCCGCGTCAACGGGCCGTACGAGTCCGGGCCGTGGGAGTCACCGCCGTGGCGCTGGCCGCCGTCGCACCGTTCGCGCTCTCCGGCTCGGCGTCGGCGCAGGCGGAATCCCGTGGGTCGGTGAGCCCTCAGTGGTCGACGCAGACCCTGGCCCCCGGTGTCCAGGTGCGCACAGGCACGATCCGCGATTCCACAGCCGCGCCCACGTGGACCGTCACCGTGCAGGCTCCGACGACCAGCCGTCTCACCGGTGCCGCGACCTGGGCCGAGGTGGGCCCGCGGTCCTGGGCCGATGAAACCGCCGGGCGGTTGCGCGCCGCTGGATTCGAGCCGCGGACCGAGACCGTTCGGTGGCCGAAGTACGCCGACACCCCGCACGGCACGATGGGCCTGCGCGTACGGGTGGGTTCCTACAGCGGCCGCGCCGCGGCGCAGGCTGTCGCGACCTCCGTCAAGGCGGCCGGGTTCCACGCCGTCGTCGAGTGGACCGGCTACGAGACCGAACAGCCGGCGGACGTGGAGAACATCCATGTCGCGGTCATCGATCCGCGGAAGTTCTCGGGCACCGTGGCGGGCACCCACGACGGCAACGTGGCCCAGCGCGAGACCACCTCGTCGGTGGCCGGAAAGCTCGGTTCGCTCGTCGGCGTCAACGCGGGCTTCTTCGTCACCTCCGACTCCGACGGCGTCCAGGGCACCCAGTCCGGGATCGCCGCGTACGACGGGCAGTTGGAGTCGATGGCCGTGGGATCCCGCGCGGCCCTGATCGTCGAAGACGGAGGGCGGCGCTTGCGGGTGGCGGACCTGACGTCGACCGTCACCGCCCGCTCGGGCGCGTCGAGTTACGCCGTTGAGGGCATCAACCGGGTCCCCGGCACCGTACGGGACTGCGGACGTCCCGGCCTTACGCCGAGTTCGCTGCCCTGGCAGGACGTCACCTGTCACACCAAGGACGACCTGGTGCGGTTCACCTCCGCCTTCGGCGCGAGCCTGCCCAGTGGCGCCGGCACCCAGGTGGTGCTCGACGCGACGGACCGTGTCGTCTCCACCGGCGCCCGGGGTGGCCGTGTCCCGGCCGGTGACACGGTCCTCCAGGGAATCGGCACCGCGGCGGACTGGCTGACCGAGCACGCCACGCTCGGGCAGCGAGTCCCGGTCACCGAGGTCGTACGGGACACCGATGGCCGTCGGGTCCGGCTCGGGCGGGGGGACAGCATCGTCAGCGCCGCGCCCACCCTGGTCGAGGACGGCCGGCTCAGCATCGACGCCGCAACCGAGGGCACGCTCGACCCGAGGGACCTCTCGTTCGGCTACGCCTGGTCCAACATCCGCCAACCGCGCACCATGGCGGGAATCGACGCGCGCGGCCGTCTCCTCCTGGTCACCGTCGACGGCCGCCTCACCGGCGGCAGCGAAGGCTTCACCTTGCAGGAGGGCGCCGAGTTCATGCGCTCGCTCGGCGCCGTCGAGGCCCTCAACCTGGACGGCGGCGGCTCGACGGCGATGGCGGTGAACGGCGAGCTCGTCAACGCCCCGTCGGACGCGACCGGTGAGCGCGCTGTCGGCGACACTCTCCAGGTCCTGCCGCAGCCACGTATCCGCTAGGGGCGGTACGGATGTCGAGAACCGGATGACGACTCCGTCCCAGGGGCAGAGGCGGCCACCGTGGTCGCCCGGCTCTCAGGAGGCCGTCATGACGAACAACAGAATCACCGAGATCCTCCAGCGCCCGCTGAGCCAGGAGTTGCTGGCCCGTGACCTGTGCCGCCTGGCATACGTGGCCAAGGACGGGACACCGCGCAACATCCCGATCGCCTTCGCCTGGAACGGCAGGGAGGTCGTGATGTGCACGTCGAAGAACGCTCCGAAGCTGTCCTCGCTCCGGCACAACCCGGCCGTCGCCATCACCATCGATACGGAGGTGCATCCGCCCAAGATCCTGCTCGTCCGCGGAACGGTCGAACTCGACGAGGTCGAGGGCATTCCCGAGGAGTACCTCGAGATGAACGGCTCCTACGGGATGACGGCCGAGCAGCGGGTCGAGTGGGAGGCCGAGGTCCGCTCGCTGTACGACGGCATGGTGCGCATCGTGATGACACCGACGTGGGCGAAGCTGATCGACTTCGAGACGACCTTGCCCAGCGCCGTCGAGGAACTCGTCCAGCAGCGTGCGGAGCGTCAGCAGCGCGGTGGCAACGGTGTGCGCTCCGACCAGCCGGGAACGTCGACGTCGTGACTCACTCCCGTCGGGCGATGGCGACCCGGCCCGAGTGCAGCGCCGTTCGGCCCCGCACGCTGGACTCCAGGCGACTCGCGATGGCCAGCAGGTCTTCGTCGGAGACGACCCGCAGCCCGTACTCGGCGAGGAGGGCCGCCATCTTCCGCGGCTTCCACAGCGAACGCCACGGCTCGCCCGCCGTGACCGAGTTGTTCAGGAGGCGCGCGACCAGTCGGCCCGCGGACGCCTTTGCCGACGGGCTCTGGTAGTTGAGGACGAGCGTGCTCCCGTGCGCCGAACGGTCCGCGAGGGCACGTACCGTGGCACGCACTTCGGAGCCTGTCAGGTAGGGGACGACCCCCTCCCACAGCCAGGTCGTAGGCGCGGACGCGTCGTGACCGGAGGCCTCGAGTGCGCTGCCGAGGTTGTCGGTTGCGAAATCGACAGGGGTGAAGTGCAGGGAACGGGCCGCGACGGCCGGTGCGCCCGCTTGGGCCAGGCGTTCCTGTTTGTCCAGCTGGGAGGCCGGGTGATCGATCTCCCATACGTCCGTGTCCGCGAGCTCGGGCAGTCGCCACGCACGCGAGTCCAAGCCGGCGCCGAGCACGACCAGTTGGGGAGTGCCATGGCTGCGCAGCGCGTCGTCGATCGCGACCGTGCGCGGCACGACGACCTCGGCGCAGGCCCGCACACCCTCGTAGGTCGCGCGTGCCTTCCAGCCCGTGGGGGGAGTGTCGGCGCGTACCTCGTCAACGGGGACCTGCTCGGGGGGCCGTAGCAGTCGAACCGCCACCGGGTCGGTGAACCGGCCCACCGCGAGCCTGCCGTCGGCTGCCGCCCGTCCCTGGCAGACCAGGATCGCCGTTCGGCTCGCCGTGCGCGCGGTGTCAGTCATGAGCGGTAGTCAATACCATCCTCGTGGGATGCAAGGAGCGCGCATGTTCTACGGGGCCGCCTGGCAGCGGTCGATGGGCAGGCGATGTACTCACCCCTATGGTCTTCACCCCAGAACCTGTCGTTCCGGACTGGCCGAACTGCGGTGACGGTGTCACCGGCGGGGACCGCGCCGGCTGCAACGGGCGCTCTGTCGCCCCGCATTCGGCCTGCCTGGCTCACCTCTCCGACGTCGACCGCGACGCTCACCTGGCGAGCCTCGACGCGGGCGATGACATCGACCACCGGGGTACCACCTTCACCGGCGCCCTGCTCGACCGACTGCTCAACGCCCTCAAGGACCCCGCCACGAACCACCCACGGCTCGGCGAGGTGCGCTTCGCGTCGGCCACGTTCGCCGACGACGCCGATTTCGGCTCGGCCGCATTCACCGGCGACGCCGATTTCGAGGCGGTCACCTTCGCCGGCGTCGCCCGTTTCAACTCGGCCTCTTTCGCCGGCCGCGCCTGGTTCAACCTGGCCACTTTCCACGGCGAGGCGCAGTTCGACTCGGTGAACTTCGCCGCTTACGCAGGGTTCGAGTCGGCCACCTTCGCCGGCCTCGCTCGGTTCCACTCGGCCACCGTCTCCAGCAATGCCGACTTCCTCCTGGCCACCTTCGCCGACGCCGCCGTGTTCATTTCGGCCACCCTCACCGGCGTCGGGTTCCGGGCAGTCACTTTCACCGGCGACGCCTGGTTCCACTCGGCCACGTTCACCGGTGACGCGAGGTTCGGGTCGGCCACCTTCACCGCCACCGCCCATTTCGGGTCGGCCACTTTCGCGGGCGCCGCCGATTTCGGAGGGGCCTCTTTCAGCGGCAAAGCCCGGTTCCACGAGGCGACCTTCGCCGGTGAAGCCCGCTTCGAGTCGGCCACCTTCGCTGAGGACGCCCGGTTCGACTCGGCCACCTTCTCCGGTTTCGCCTGGTTCGAAGCGACGAGCTTCACCGAGGACGTCGACCTCCGTGCGGCGGTGTTCGAGCAAGCGGGGGAGTTGGGGCCGCTGGTCTGCGGGAAGACGGTCCTGCTGTCGGGGGCGAGGTTCAGTGAGCCGGTGACGCTGTCGATCGCGGCCCGGCGCGTGGAGTGTCTCCGGACGCGCTGGGCATCGACCGCCACACTGCGGCTGCGTCATGCTGACGTCGACCTCGCGCACACCGTCTTCGAATACCCCCTGAGCGTCTCTGCCGAGCAAGCCCCCTTCCCCAACTCCCGCGGACATCGCGGTGCGGTCGTACCGGAGGATCACCTCGCTGACACCAACGGACCCGGAGTGCGGATCACTTCCCTGCGTGGGGTGGACGCCGCCCACCTTGTGCTCGCCGACATCGACCTGACCCAGTGCCTGTTCACCGGGACCGTCCATCTCGACCAGATCCGTCTGGAAGGCGACTGCACCTTCGCCACCGTCCCCGCCCGCACGCAGTGGCGACGGCTGCGCCCACAGTGGTTCACCCGGCGCCGGACCCTCGCCGAGGAACACCATTGGCGTTCCCGCCGGCCGACCGCCGCCGCGGGCTGGCAGCAGAGCGTCACCGACACCGGGCACGCCGATCACGTAGGGCCCGCGCAACTCGCCCCGGTCTACCGGGCGTTGCGCAAGGCGTTCGAGGACGGCAGGAACGAGCCGGACGCGGCGGACTTCTACTACGGCGAGATGGAGATGCGCCGTCACGACCAGCACCGGCCACGGGCCGAACGAGCTCTCCTCACCGCGTACTGGACGCTCTCGGGCTACGGGCTGCGCGCCACCCGTGCCATGGTGTGGCTGCTGCTCGCGATGGCCGGCACGCTGCTGGCGATGATGCTCTGGGGTCTGCCCGCCGACAGCTGGAAGCCGGCGACGGTCGCCACCGTGACCGGCCGGCAGGTTCGGCTGCCTGCCGAGAAGCCCGCCCCGGTCAACCCCACCAACGCCCTGCACGACCGGCTCACCACCGAGCGTTTCGAGAAGGGCCTGCGCGTGGTGGTCAACTCGGTGATCTTCCGCTCCTCCGACCAGGACCTCACCACCACCGGCACCTACGCCGAAATGGCCTCCCGCCTGACCGAACCCGTCCTGCTGGGCCTCGCCGCCCTCGCCGTCCGCGGACGCATCAAGCGGTAGGCGCAACCGGCCAGTGCACAGTCCGCACGGTGACCGTCGATGTGAAGGCCACCGTGCGGCGCTGAGTCCCGTTGGGCCTGTCAGCAGTAGAGGTTGGCGCCGGGAGTGACTCCGAGGATGGAGGTGATGCGGTTGTAGGCGTCGACGCGGCTTTGGACTTGGGCGGGGTTGCGGCCGTCGCATTCGAGGGAGCCGTTGATGGAGCGGATGGTCTGGCCGAAGCCGGCGCCGTTGATCATGGCGTTGTGGGGGGTCATGGTGCCGGGGCCGGTCTGGGTGTTCCAGTACCACAGGCCGGTCTTCCAGGCGACGGCGGAGTCGTTCTGGACCAGCCAGGGGTTGTTGAGGAGGTCGATGCCCAGGGCGTCGCCGGCTGCTTTGTAGTTGAAGTTCCAGGAGAGCTGGATGGGGCCGCGGCCGTAGTAGGCGGCTTGTCCGGCGGGGCAGCCGTAGGGCTGGCCGGCGTCGCAGTAGTGGGGGTAGTTGGCGGTGTTCTGCTCCACCACGTACACCAGCCCGCCGGTTTCGTGGCTGACGTTGGCGAGGAAGGCGGCTGCTTCTTGCTTCTTGGTGGTGTCGGAGCCGGTGTTGGCGAAGCCGGGGTAGGCGGAGAGGGCGGCGGTGAGGCCGCTGTAGCTGTAGAAGGAGTTGCGGCTGGGGAAGATCTGGTTGAACTGTGCTTCGCTCACCACGAAGCCGGTGGGGTTGGTGCCGCCGCCTCCGCCGGCGGGGGCGGTCCATTTCTGGTTCGCGGCGCCGGTGCAGGTCCAGATCTGCAGGCGGGTGGTGTTGGCGCTGTTGTTGCCGGTGACGTCGAGGCACTTGTTGGCTTGGGGGTTGACGATGTCGTTGGCGGAGCTGATGGCCCATTGCTGGGCGGCGGTGCCGTTGCAGTCGTAGAGCTGGACGGTGGTGCCGTCCGCGGTGCCGGCGGCGGTGACGTCGAGGCACTTGCCGAGGGCGCGGAGGGTGCCGTCGCCGGGGTTGGACCAGGTTTGTGCGGTGGTGCCGTTGCAGTCGTAGAGCTGGATGGCGGTGCCGTTGGCGGTGTTGGCGCCGGCGACGTCGACGCACTTGCCGGCCAGGCCGGTGATCCGGCCGTCCGCGGCATGGGCCGGTGTGACGCTGAACAACGTTGTCATCGCGGCGGTCAGGAGGAAGGTGAGGACGAGCCAGACCAGAGATCTGTGTCCGTGACGGACGCTCGCGAGGTGGGGAGTGAACACGAGAATGAGCTCCTGGGGGTGAGGGGACAAGCGGGGGTCTTGGGGTCGTGCAGAGGGCGAACCGAGGTGTCAGTTCAGGACGGTCTGCGTGACGACGATGTGACCGGCATCGGGATTGAGGACCCCGCCGAGGCGGCCGAACGCGCCGTCGGTCAGGTCGAGGCACTTGGGTTCCTGCGGGGTCTGGGCGAACGTGCCGCGGTCGTTGATCCGTACGGTCAGGGTGCGGCCGTTGGCGACATTGGTGACCAGAACGCGGGTGCCGAACGGCAGTTGGGGCTGCCGTGAGAGCGAGGTGGCCGCGGTGTCGGCGTTGTTGTCGAAGACCTCACCGCTGGCCGTCAGGGCGCCTGCGGGCTGCGGGCCGTAGTGCGTGGCCCAGCACTGCTCCTGGCCGCCCGAGGAGGCGGGGGCGTTCCACTTCTGGTTCGCCGCGCCCGTGCACGTCCAGATCTGGGCTCTGGCGCCGTTGGCCGACGAATTGTCGCTGACGTCCAGGCACTTGTTCGCCGCGGGATTGACGATGTCGTGGGCCGCTGTCACGGTCCACCGCTGGTTCGACCCGCCCGTGCACGTCCACAGCTGGAGTTTGGCGCCGTCGGCGGTCGAGTTGCCGGTGACGTCAAGGCACTTGCCCAGAGCGCGAATTGATCCGTCCGCATTGACGTCCCACTGCTGGGCGCCGGTTCCGTTGCAGTCGTAGAGCTGGACCGCGGTGCCGTCGGCGGAGCTCGCGCCGGCGACATCGAGGCACTTGTTCGCGAGACCGGTGATCTGTCCCGTGGCCGCCGCTGCCGGCACGGTGGCCAGCGTGGTGGCGAACAGGGTCAGCAGTGCACCGAGGGAGAGACTTCGCAGGACGAGAAGCAGAGAGGTACGACGAGCGGCCATAGGTGGGGTAGCTGCCTTTCGTGCCGGACTGCGCGCATGCCGGTTGGAGCCTCAACTGGCAGCGCACGAGCGGAACTTGACGCCCGTAACGTAAAGGTCTATACCAACCCCGTCAAGCGTTGAACATCACGATGGCCGACAGCGGCTCACACCGACGCCGAAGGCATAGAGGGCAAACGGCTCAGGAAGGGTCGTACTCGCCGCGGGGTGGCAGACCGGCCGCGCGGTAGATGTCGTCGACGATGCCCATGGTCACGACGGCGTCCCTGGCCGAAGTGAGCACCGGGCCGCCATCGAGGACCGCTGCGGCGAACGCGGCCAACTGGCAGGCGTAGCTGGACGGTTGCCTGGCCACCCGCTCGCGCCGAAGGGTGCGCCCGCCGGTGTCGCGTGGACCGCGGATCGTCATCCGGTGGTAGAGCTGCGGCATCAGGAAGTTGGTGACCGTCAGCTCGCCCTTCGAGCCGATCGCCCGGGCCCGGATCGACAACACGCGCCTTGACCACATGGATGCGCGCAGCCGCCCGGTCGCTCCGGCGGGAAAGGCGAGATCGGCCTGCATGGCGCGGTCGACCCGGTGGTCCCTTCGCAGGGTCAGCATGCGTGCGGCCGTCACCACCGGCGTCTCACCGCCGAGGAGCCGCGCCACGTGCACGGTGTAGCAACCCGCGTCCATGGTGGCGCCGCCTGCCAGACCATAGTCGTAGCGGATGTCGCTGAAGCGGGGGAGCGGGAAGCACACCTCCGCTTCGACATGGCGCAGTTCGCCCAGCTCCCCGCTCCGCACGATCTCCCGCATCCGCGCGGCCAGGGCGTGGTGACGGTAGTGGAAGGCCTCCATCACCACCAGGCCGGTGCGCGCGTGGGCGGCGTCAGCGGCATCGGCGACACGTTCGGCCTCGGCGCGGTTGGCGGTGAAGGGCTTCTCGCACAGGACGTGCTTGCCAGCGTCGATGGCTTTGAGCATCCATTCCGCGTGCAAGCCGTTCGGCAACGGCACGTAGACGGCGTCGATCTGCGGATCGGCAAGCAGGGCCTCGTAGTTGGCGTGCACCACGGGAACGTCGTGCTTCCGCGCGAAGGTCTCCGCACGTTTCCGGCTCCGGGCCGCGACAGCCGTCACGGTGACTCGGGGATTGCGGTTCGCCGGCTTGATCAGCGCGGTCGGCGCGATCGCTGCTGCTCCGAGGAGGCCGACACGGAGAGTGGTGGTCATGGGGTGAGTGTGGCGTACAGCGTGGGCCCGCACGGCGGCGGGCCCACGAGTCGCAGTGGACCGACGTGACCTGCGCGGTCCCTACGGTGTGATGCGCAGTGCGTCCACCATCCCCACCGAGGTACTGCGGTTGACGATACGGATGGTGTGCGTGCCCCGCGGCAGCCCGGCACGCTGCCAGACGGTCTGCTGCACCTGGCGCGCGCCGGTCACCCGCAGGTCGACCGTCGCTTGGAGGACGTCGTCCAGATACACGTCCACGGGTCCCATGTCCCCGTTGCGTTCGGAGAGGTAGGCGACTCCCGTCCCGGTGAACGTGTACTGGGCCACGGCGTTCACCGTCGTGCTGTGGTGGGTGTCGTCGTTGTAGTCGCCGTATCCGCGCCCGCTGGTGGCGTGCCAGTTGCTGTCGTAGGTCAACTGGGTGTTGTTCACCATGGGGTTGGGGGCCTGGGACATGCCCAGCGTGGAGCTGGTGCCGCTGAGGCTCTTCTCGCTCTGGTTCGCGGAGCCGGTGAGTCGTACGGGGGTGTAGGAGGACAGGGGCTTTGCGGTGCGCTCCACCACGTACACCACGCCGGAGGTCGTCGCGAGGTCGAACTCGGCCGCGCTGGTGGTGAGTACGATCGCGCCGTCGGAGACCCGGCGGACCCTGAGCTGCTGGGTGCCCCACGGGTTCACGACGCGCGTCGAGTTGCCGTACTGGCTCTTGATGCCGATGTACTTCACCTCGCCGGCCTCGCGCTCCGAACTGACGGTGAAGCCGCCCTTGGCCAGCAGGGTGAACCGTCCTACGAACGAGGAGTCGCTCGGCGGTGCGGGAAAGACCCGGATCTTGTCGTTGTAGGACTGCAGCAGCGACTCGTTGAGGGCCGTGAGATGCACGCCGAGGTACTCGAAGACGCCGTTGGTGTTGTCGGTCATGCCGTTGGGATACGTCTGGTACTTGCGGAGCATCGTCTTCATGCCCTGGTAGGCCTGGTCACCGAGTCCCAACCGGGCTGCCTGCACAGCGTCGTTGGCCCACACGTTGTCGTAGGGGAAGGGGCGGGCGTTGAAGGTGTTCACGGCCTTCTGCTGGTCAGGGAAGCCGATGCCGGTCCGGTCGTAGGGCCAGATGATCTCGCTGGCGACGTTCTCATCGTTGCGGGTCTGCGCGAGGGGCGGGGTGTGCGGAAGGTAGACGTCAGCGGTGGACGGATAGGCGATCAGGTTGTCCAGGATCCGCTGCCACTGCGGGCGCAGGTCGGCGTCCACTCCGAGGGACTGGGACGTGCGGATGGCGAGGGGGAACAGGGTGCGCACGGCCGCGAGGTCGGTGATCGCGTTCGGCACGTTCCAGTACGTCTCGTGCGCGTTAGACGTCGCCACGTAGTACTTGCCCGCCGCATCGACGGAGAGTTTCGCCGCGTAGAACTTCACGACGTCCCGCATGAAGGGGTAGACGGTGTCCCGCAGGTAGGCGGCGTCATTGGTGTACGCGTACTGGAGATACATGTTGTACGCGGCCTCGGTGCCCGTCGACCAGATGTTCTTGGTGTAGTCGCTGTTGACGGTGCCGCGGGCGTTGCCGTCCCAGCCCATGGTCTCCGGCACCCACAGTCCGTCGACGTTGTACCGGGTTCGCGTGTACGCCTTGAGCGCCGCCGCGTTGCGGCTGTAGAGCCGGTTGAAGCCGGCCAGCAGATCGGCGTGGTTGGAGGCGAGGAAGGAGTTGTACACATCGCGCTGGTTCCAGTACCAGTAGGCGTTGCTCCACTTGGTCTGGTCACCGGTCGCGCGGAAGACGCCGTTGATGAAGTGGAACGGGTTCGTCCCGTATCCGCCGGCGGCGATCATGTAGGTGCTCAGGTAGTAGACGTTCTCCAGGTAGTCCGCGTCGCCGGACAACCCTGAGTACTGGACGAACGACTTGCCCCAGAAGTCGTGCCACCAGGAGCGGAAGTCGCCCAGCGTCGCGCTGTAGCCACGGCTCTTGGCCGATGCCAGTGCGCGTTTGGCCTGGGCCACCGAGTCGTGGGAGGGCGCGTTGAGCCGGCTGCTCGCGGTGAACCAGACGGTGTAGCTGCTGGAGGGGGTGATCGTCAGCCGGACCGTGCGGCCGTCGACGACCCGCGCGGTGTAGGGCGTGCCTTCCACCGTCGCGGCCAGGGTGTAGCCGAAGTTCTGTGCGTCGGTCTGTCCGCGGCTGAGTCCGGCGCCCGTGGAGTCGGCGTAAGTCGCCACCGTCTTCCAGGTGTTGAGGTCGGGAACGTCCCCGCTGTTGCCCAGTTGGGAGGTGTCCCACAGGTTCAGGTCGAGGGTGACCGCGGAGACCCCCGAGCGTGAGTCCTCGACGTGGACGCCCATGACCTCGGAGTTCGGCGCGCCCATCACGGTCACCGTGCGGTTGCTGTCGTACTTGGTGGTCAACGTGCCGTCGTACAGCGACAGGCGTTGCTGGTAGGTGCTGTAGCCGCTCTCCAGGGCGGGGGAGGTGGAGAGGTTGAGCAACCCCGCGCCGAACGCCGTCTGTTGGGAGGTGTCCACTCCGGACACCTGCATGGTCAGCCCGTTGTTCTGCCACGCCATGGCCCCCGTGCGGCCGTTGCCCACGGTCAGCCCGTGGAGGGGGTTGGTGGTGGGCCGGTTGTAGACGAGGTCGTGCTTGGACAGGTAGGCGGCGCGGTCCACGTTCAGTTCTCCGGTGGCGGAGTTGAACGCGGCATCGGTCGGTGCCGCCACGGCGGGGGACGAGAGGCCGACGGTCGTCCCGGTCATGATGCAGACGGCTGCGAGTACGGCTCGCACGAGTCTGCGCTGTCTCATCGAATGCCCTCCCTGTTGGTCATGGGTCTTGAATGATCCGATGACTTGCGGCGGAACAGGCCGATGAGCCCGCAGACCTTCGATGCCCCAGAAGCTGCGCCAGGCAGGGATAAACTGTTGTCGACATGTCCGCGTCACTTGCAGTGAACATCGGATGTCTGGCTCGGTCAACACTCCTTGCGCGATCGGGTCGGCAGGGGTTGCCGCAGGATCCGTACATGCGGATTCCCGGGCCGGTGGGGGTCGGCCCGGGAGGCTCTCACTGAACGTACGTGTAGTGCGGACTGTCGTACTGAGGGCCGTTCTTCTCGTAGGTGAACCAGTACGTCAGGGTGGAGCCGGTGGAGATGGCGACGTTCTGCGTCCAGGTGCCGCCGTTGTTGGTCATGCGGAAGTTCTGCTGGCCGGCGCCGTTGATGAGGTAGTGCACATCGACGTAGGCCGCGGGCGTGGTCGGCTGGAAGGTGATCTGCGCCTGACTGGCGCTCAGGCGCGTCACACCGGCGGTGTAGTCCGGAGTCTGAGTGCTACCGCCGGTGGTGCCGCCCGTCGTCGTGCTGCCGGTGGTGCCGCCCGTCGTCGTGCCGCCGGTCGTGCTCCCGCCCGGACTCTTCTGGTAGACCGCGAACCAGTCGACGCTCATGGCGGCACCGGACGTGATGCTGCCCGCCTGGGCCGCCGAACTGCAGCCGCAGACCTTGTCGGGGTAGGAACCGGCGATCGCGAGGTCGAAGATGGCCATGAAGCCGTGGTCGATCGCGGCCTGCCAGGTGGGGACGGAGACCTGGTTCTCATTGACGGTAAAGGTCAGATTGCCGTCGAGGTAGAAGCGCAGCTGCTCCGCGGAGGTGTTGGTGCGGTCGATGATCGCGGAGTAGGTGTGGTAGGTGGTCTGGCAGCCCGCGCACGGCTGAAGATCGCTGGTGATGCCGTCGGGGTCGTGGCACTCGCCCGCCCACACTCCGCAGTGGAAGGTCGTGGAGTGCTTGCTCAGGGCGTTGACGTCCTCCATGATGTCGAACTCGCCGATGCTGGGCCAGTTGGTCGCGCCGACCGGTCGCGCGGCGCCGCCCATCGCCCAGAACGCCGGCCAATACCCCAGTCCGTTCTGCGGGTTGGGCTGCAGGATGGACGCGCTCATCTGGAGCTGTCCGCCGGCGGGGGCGGCGAAGTCGGTGCGCTGGGTCTCGATGCGCCCGGAGGTCCAGTGGCCGGACCCGTCCCGGATCGCGCGGATGACCAGGTGGCCCTGCCCGTCCTGGTACACGTTGTTGGTGGAGTCGGTGGCCGATTCGATTTCGCCCGTCCCCCAGTTGGGAGCTCCTCCGGCGTATCCGGTGCCCAGGTCGTACAGCCAGTTGGCCCGGTTCAGCGCGCTGCCGGACGCGCCGGTGAAGTCGTCCGAGAAGAGGGTGGTCCAGCCTGCGGGCGGAGCCGGTACGGCCGCCGAGGCGGTGCCGCCGGATCCGACCAGGCCTACGAGGGCGCCGATCACCAGCAGCAGTGCGCTGCCCAGGGTGAAGAGGACGGTTCTCTGGTTGCCTGCCGGCGTACTGGCCGGCGGTGAGGTGCTACTCATCGCATGGTTCTCCCTGTCGACGTTCTTGGAACGCGGGGACCAGCTGCCCGGAGAGCGGCTGGATGAGAGCGCTCTCAGGGCGTGTCGCATGCAGGAGTGTCCGGCGCGACCTTTCATGCGTCAATGGCTTCAACGTGATCGACTGAGGACGGGCGATCTGACGACGCTAGATGGAGCCTCCAAAAAGGTCCGAACCAAAGGCAGTTGAGCTGTGAACACTCCTCCGGCGAGCGCACGGACGCAGCCTCGCCGCCGCTGAGCTGTGGTTCTGCGATGAGGGCGACAGAACGGAACCTCACTCGCCACGAGTGCGGTTCTGGATGTCTGTCGCCGAACTCGCGCGCCGACTTCAGGAGTTGAAGGCCCCGAGCGCCGGCGCCGCGCGGGCCGGATGCGGCCGTCGGCCACCCGGGCAGTCCTGCCCGCACCGGGGGCGGCAGCCGCTCGCCTACTGGTGAGTGCGGATGCTCTCCACGGCGAGGTCGAGCAGGCGCTGTGCCTGGTCCTTGCCTGCGGAGTCCTTGGGTACGCGCCAGACGCTGCTCATCAGCATGAGGACGTCGTCCGGGTCAAGGCCCGGACGAATGGTGCCGTCCGCCTGTCCGGCCTCCAGCAATGTGCGGATGGCGCCGGTCACCGGGCCGTGGGACTCCCTGGTCACGGCGTCGTGGACGGTCGACGTCAGGGCGTCGCCGAGGCCCTGCTTGATGGTGATGTGCGCGGCCAGCCGCTCGAACCAGAGGCGCAGTGCCTGCAGGGGCGGTTCGGTGAGCAGCAACTCCGAAGCCCAGTCGACGAGTTTCTGCACTTCGGTGCGGAACACTTCGAGAACGAGTGCCTCGCGGTTGGGGAAGTGCCTGTAGAGGGTCCCCGGTCCGACACCGGCCCGCTTGGCAATGGAGTTCAAGGATGCGGAGTCGTCCTCGGTGAGCACCTCGCGAGCGACGTTGACGATCCGGATGCGGTTCAGCTGCGCGTCGCTTCGCTGGCCCATGACATCCCCCAATCTGTCGCCCGAACTTACAGCAGATTCAAACATGAGATATGCGGCGACTGTTAACCGGCGTGAACCGTGACTGCGACAAGTCGTCTCGCGGAAGTGGACGCCGCTGGGGCCGTCGCGCAGGGAGCCGGTGTGTACTCGGGCTCATCGACACCCCTGTTGAGGTGGCCAAATCCCCGAAGCGGAGAGCTCTCCATTTTCCCTTGACTAGCCGGAGAGCTCTCCGTTACGTTGTGTCCGTCGACGTGGGCGGCGCATGTCGCCGGTGTGCGGGTCGCCGTCGAAGGGATGGCGTTGTCGAAGTGCGTGCAGCCGCCCGCCCCTCATTCCTCCGGTCCTGGAATACGTCAGTGACCGGACGGGCGTAACTCCTGATTTCATTGATCACCTGAGGAGAGTCATGTCTGTTTTCGGCACCGTGCGGCCTGGCTACGAAACCGTGCGTGAGGCATTCGCCATCGGCCAGGAAGAAGACGAGGGTGACGCCCAACTGGCTGTGTACCGCGATGGCCGGCTCGTCGTCGATTTGTGGAGTGGATCCTGGTCGGGGGAGTCAGCGGTAATCCTCATGTCGTGCACGAAGGGCCTGATGGCCACCTGCGTGCACATGCTGGCACAGCAGGGACGGCTCGACATCGACGTCGCAGTTCAGGCGTACTGGCCGGAATTCTCTTCACCGGACGTCACTGTTCGCCATCTCCTGACGCATTCGGCCGGTCTGCCCGGGTTCGCCAAATCGACGGGCATCGACGCTCGGAAGATTCTGGACTGGGAAGCGTGCACGGACGTCCTCGCCGCGTCCGAGCCCCTGTGGAAGCCGGGCACGGCCTACCGTTATCACGCGCTGACCTTCGGCCACCTGGTCGGCGAGGTCATCCGGCGCGTCACCGGCCAGACGCCCGGTGAATTCTTCCGTTCCTCGGTGGCCGAGCCGCTCGGACTCGCGCTGTGGGTGGGCCTGCCGGCCGATGAGGAACACCGGGTTGCACCGATCTTCAGTACCAACCCGCTGCCCGGTGCCGACGAGACTCTCGCCCAGCTCGCCTCGTTGGGGATCGATGTCAACGAGCCGGTGCTGCGTACCGTGATGGAGGACCGCCAGGCCGGCGAAGGGGCCGAGTCGCTGTTCAACCGCCGGGAGGGGCATGCCGCCGAGATCCCGGCCGCCAATGGCATCGGCAACGCACGATCGCTTGCGCGCATGTACGCCGCGCTGATCGGCGAGGTGGACGGAGTCCGTCTCCTCGGTGCGGACCGGGTCGCGGTCGCCGCCACGCCCCAGACCGATGGCCTCCCCGCCGCGGGCGCGTTCGCCGCGATCCCCACTCCCCATCCCCTTCGTTTCTCCCTCGGCTACGAGGCACCCCGCCCCGGCAACCCGATGCTGGGCTCCACCAGTTTCGGGCACTCCGGCCTGGGGGGCAGGCTGGCGTTCGGTGACCCCGCGAGCGGCATCGCCGTCGGCTACACCTGCACGAACGGGTCGTGGAACGTCTACGAGGGGGCGGACCCGCGCTGGCTGCCTTGGCTGGCTGCCCTGGGCGACCTCTGACGGACGGGCGTGGACTCCGAGGGGCCGCCGAAGCCGCCCACGGGGTCGACACGGAAGCTTTCCTCTTGCGATACGGGCAGGGGGTGGCCGCGGTTGCGAAGAGGAGAGCTCTCCGTTACGGTCGGCACTAGACGGAGAGCTCTCCGTTTATCGCCTGGACGGCTTGGCCGACATGGCCTTCTCCCACGAAACGCCAGAGATCCGAGGACGCAACCCATGCAACTCGACAACTACCGCACCCTTGGCCGCTCCGGACTCCGCGTCAGCCCGATCACGCTCGGCACGATGGCCTTCGGCGACCCGGCCTGGGGGTCGGACGACAAGACGTCCGCCGACCTCATCAGGGCCTACCTGGAGGCCGGCGGCAACGTGATCGACACGGCCAACGGATACACCGAGGGCGCCTCCGAGCGAATCATCGGCGCCTATCTTGCCGCGCACTCGGATCTGCGGGACCGGGTGGTGATCTCCACGAAGTTCGCCCGTGGAATGTTCCCCGGTGACCCGAACGGCGGAGGAGCGGGACGTAAGGCGGTGATCCAGCAGGCGGAGGCGTCCCTGCGGCGTCTCCGTACCGACTACATCGACCTGTACTGGCAGCACTGCTGGGACCGGCACACACCGCTGGAGGAGACCCTCACCGCGCTCGACGACCTCGTCCGCAGCGGCAAGGTCCGCTATGTCGGCCTGTCCAACACCCCGGCATGGGCCGTCGCCCGCATGGCGACGATCGCGGAATACCGGCACCTGGCTCCCGTCGTCGCGCTGCAGGTCGAGTACTCCCTGGTCCGCCGCACCGTCGAGGGCGAACTCTTCGGCGCCGCCCGTGAGCTCGGCCTGGGTGTGCTCGCCTACAGTCCGCTGGCCAGCGGCGTGCTCTCCGGCAAGTACTCCCGTGAGGACCGCAACCCGCAGGACTCGGGACGGGGCGCCCTGGCGGAGGCCCAGCTCGGCGACCGGACCTTCGACATCATCGACGTCCTGCGCCGGGTGGCCGACGCCAGTGAGTGCAGCGTCGCCGCGGCCGCTCTCGCCTGGGTGAGGCAACGGCCGACACTGACCTCGACCATCCTGGGCGTCCGCTCGCTCAAGCAGCTTCAGGCCAACCTCGACTCACTGGCCGTGACGCTGCCGGACGAAGCGCTCCAGGAACTCGACAAAGTCAGCGCACCCGACCTCAACTACCCCTTCCCGTGGCTGGCCACGATCGCCACTCCGCTGCAACAGGGTGGAACCGAGATCAACGGCATCGGTGCGGCCGTGTACCGACGCAAGGTGAAGTAGCCGAAGGCGGGCCGGGTGCGGAGTGCGGCATCGGGTGACGCCGTTTCGCCACCGTCGCTTCGTGGGCGGTATCTGCGCGAGGGCGGCGGCCGCTCCGGTTCCGGGCTCCGGGTTTGCTAAGCGGAGAGCTCTCCGGTAGCTTGAATTAAACGGAGATCTCTCCGATTCGTTGAGAGCAGAAGGCAGGGATCATGGCAGAAGTACTGGTGACAGGCGGGTCCGGATACATAGGGAGCTGGTGCATCCTCGCACTGCTGGAGGCCGGACACTCGGTGCGCACCACGGTGCGCAACCTGTCCCGCGAACCCGAACTCCGGGCGATGCTCCAGCGCGGCGGCGCCGCCTCCGACGCGCCGCTGCAGGTGGTGGCCGCCGACCTCACCAAGGACGAGGGCTGGCCGGAGGCGGTACGGGGCTGCGACTTCGTCCTGCACGTCGCGTCACCCACCCTCACCAGCGTCCCGCAGTCCGACGACGACATGGTCAAGCCGGCCCGCGACGGAGTCCTGCGGGTCCTGCGCGCCGCCCGCGACGCAGGCGTCCGCCGTGTCGTCCTGACCTCCGCCATCGGGGCCATCGCCTACGGCCACCCCGACCGCGACACCCCCTTCACCGAGGACGACTGGACCAATGTCGACGACGCCGGCATCCAGCCCTACCAGAAGTCCAAGACCCTCGCCGAACGTGCCGCCTGGGACTTCATCAAGACCGAGGGCGCCGGCATGGAACTGGCCACCGTCAACCCCACCGGGGTTCTCGGCCCGGTCCTGGGGCCCGACTACTCCCCCTCTCTCGGCCTCATCCAGCGCATGCTCGAAGGCAAGATGCCCGTCTCGCTCAAATTCGCCTCCGGGTACGTCGACGTGCGCGACGTCGCCGACCTCCACCTGCGCGCCATGACCCACCCCGCTGCGGCGGGTGAACGCTTCATCGCCACCTCCGGACACAGCCTCTGGGTCCGTGACGTCGCCGCGATCCTCCGTGACCACCTCGGCGAACGCGCTCACAACGTACCCACCCGCGAAATGCCCGTCTGGGCCTCCCGGGGCATCTCCTTCGTCAACCCCGACATGCGGATGCTGCGCAAGCTCCTGGGCAAGAACCTCGACGCCACCTCCGCGAAGGCCCAACGCCTCCTCGACTGGCACCCCCGCCCCGTCGAAACCACCATCACGGAAACCGCCGAGAGCCTCCTCGGCCTGGACGCCACCCAGGCCGCCTGACCATCACCGGACACCACCTCTCCGGCCCCGGCGGATCACCCGCGGCCGTGGCCGGACGAGACACACGGAGCATGGAGTGGATTCCATATGACCGAGCCCATCGGACGCCTGGGATCAGTAGCCCTGGACTGCGACGATCCCCGCGCGCTGGCAGCGTTCTGGGCGACGGTGCTCGGCGGCACCATCCGCATCGAGACCGACTCCTTCTGCGGGGTCGCACTCGACGGTCTGCTGCTGGTCACCGTGCGCGTCCCCAACTACCAGCCGCCGCAATGGCCCGACGGCGAACCGAAGCAGTTCCACCTCGACGTGGCGGTGGATGACCTGGACAAGGCCGAGACCCTGACGCTGGCCGCCGGTGCGACCAAGGCCTCCCGCCAGCCGAGTCCGGAGAGTTGGCGGGTGCTCCTGGACCCCGCCGGCCACCCGTTCTGCCTGACGACACTCATCCCCGACTGACCAGATCGCGCGGTGCTCATCGGCTGAGGGTCACGTGCTCTTCTCCGGCCGGCCCGCGGCGCCACAGTGGCCCTATTCGTGGTCGGTCGTGAGCGCCAGTCGCACCGCGGCGAGGAGTTGGTCGTCACTCGCGGCCAGACCGCGTCCGGTGGTGACGAAGACGCGGGCGGCCTGGGCGAGTTGTTCGTCCAGGGCCGGCGTGTTCCGCGCGGCGAACGTCACACGGGTTCCAGCTCCACGTCGACTGGTGACAAGGCCGGCCGCTTCGAGCTCTCTGTAGGACCGCGCCACAGTGGCAACCGCCAGACCGAGGTCCGCTGCGAGTTGCCGCACGGTGGGCAGCCTCTCGTCCTGCGGCAGTTGGCCGCTCAGGATCAGGTCGGCGATCTGGATGCGTACCTGTTCGTAGGGAGGAACGGCACTGGAGACATCCACACGCACCAGGACGGGCGTCACGCGGTGGCCCCCTGATGGGACTTGGCAAGATTCGCGAGGCGCGCGAGCAGGTAGACGAGCGCGATGCCTGCAGCGACAGCCAGAGTGAAAGTGGCGACTTGCAAGGGCTCCATCCACCAGGTCGGACAGGAGTCGTCCAGGCCGCTGTTGAAGAGCGAGAGGGGGAAGCTGCCGGGTAGGGAAGTGCTCGTGTGGAGAGCGGAGGTGAACAGGGACGCCGACATCATGCAGCCCCAGGCGTAGGTCACCGCACTGGCGGATGTCATGCGTTGTGCCTGGTCAAGCCCGTACCCATCGGGGCCGTCCGTGAGGGCGGGGCGAGAAACGACCTTCCGCAGAACCAGCAGGCAGGCCCCGGATCCGACGATGACCGTGGCCACCGTGGCGACGGAGGCAGGCAGGCCGATCCAGCCCGAATCCGTCGAGACGCTGTCTCCGCAGACGAGCCGGACCCCTCGCGGGCTCATCCGCGAAGAGGCGATGGCGGTCGTGATGGCGAGCAGTCCGATGAGCGTGAACAGAAGTGTGGCGAGCAACGGGTTGTGCGTGCGGGAAAGGTAGTTCGGGATCCTGCGCGGTGAGAGAGAAGCCGTGCGTACGGTGCCGGCCGGAGGGACGGTGAGGATTTCTCCGGCGAGCACCCCCGTGAGCAGACACAGGCCGAACGCGGTTCCGGCGAACATCACTCCGTGCCGGACCGGCAGATACACGAGCAGGACGGCGACCACGAGACCGAGGGTCAATCCGCCCATCCTCCATCTCGTGGCTCCATGGGCGTACCAATGAGGCCGCCTGGCAACGAGGTTGGGGACCAGGAGCAGGAGTCCGATGACAAAGGGAGTACCCACGAGCAGGCTGTAGATGAGGTTCATGACATCTCCGGCAGCGGAAGCACGACCGTGTCACCATGTCACGCACTGTGAAGTTGTGTCAATGTGTTAGAACAAGTGCTCATGTTGGACGCTGTCGAACCCGCCGGGCGCAGCCGCATCGGCGGCCTTGGTCGAATCGGTGTGTTCAGAAGGACAGTTGGGCGGCGCTGGTGTGGATGGACTTGCCGTCGAGGTCTCACTGGACCTCCGACGGCTCGCCGATTCGAATTCCGTGCGGCGGCTCGCGAGGAACGCGTATGCGTCCCTGCGCTACGCCGAGTCGCGCACCACCAGTTCCGGGTCGAAGATGACCGACGTCGCCTCGGTGCGTACGCCGTGAATGTGCTCGTCGAGGAGGCGGGCCATCTCCGTCGCCATCTCCTCGACCGGCTGGCGGACCGTGGTCAGCCGGGGCCGGCAGGTCACGGCGATGCTGGAGTCGTCGAAGCCGACCACCGCGACGTCCTCGGGCACCCGGCGCCCGCGCTCCCGCACGACCTGGCAGGCACCCTGTGCCATGAGGTCGTTGGCGGCGAACACGCCGTCCGTCTCGGGGTGGCGGGCGAGCAGGTCCGCCATGGCCGTGAGACCGCTGTCCAGGGTGAACCCGCCCTCGGCGACCGGAACATAGGGGTGGCCGCGGCGGGCGAGCGTGTCACGGAACCCGGCGAGTCTCTCCTGGCTCGCCGCCACGTCCAGGGGGCCGCAGATCGTGACGGGCCGGCGGCAGCCACGGGCGAGGAGGTGCTCGGCGGCGATCCGCCCGCCGTCGTGGTGTGCCAGGTCCACGTAGCTGAGCGGGACCGGACGGGAGGGGCGGGCGAAGAGCACGGCGGGCAGGCGGGCGTCGGCGAGGAGGGCGGGCAGCGGGTCGTCGGAGTGGGTGGAGACGACGAGGGCGCCGTCGGCGCGGCCCTGGCGCAGATAGGTCAGCACCTCCTCCCGTGTCTCGGGCGACTCGGCGAACATCAGGACGGGGTGCATCGAGCGGGGGCGCAGGAAGCCGACGATGCCGCCGACGACCCGGCCGAAGAAGGGATCGGCGAACACCCTTGTGGCGAAGGCGTTCTGGCCGGCGTCCGTGATGTCCCCGGCGCCCGACACAACCAGGGCGACGGTCTCCGCCCGCCGGGTGACCAGGGAACGGGCGGCCCTGTTGGGTGCGTACCCCGTCCGTTCGATGGCCCGGCGGACCACTTCCTGTATCTCCGGATCCACGTTGCGGACGCCGTTGACGACCCGGGACACGGTCGCCCGGGAGACGCCGGCCTCCCGGGCGACATCCTCCAGAGTCGGGCCCTGTCTGCTCATGCAGGCACCCTAATGGACCTGCGGTATCCGGCAATAGAGCGCTCTCCCGGAGCGGGGCCGTGCGCTCCGGGAGAGGTTCCTGGGTCAGGCGTAGACGCCGAACTCGTAGAGCGAGTAGCCCCAACCGGTGCCCCGCGCCGTGCCGTTGACGCGGACGTAGCGGCCGGTTCCGGTGACGTCGAAGTCGTCGATGCCTCCGTTGCCGTCCGAAACGGTGCGCACGGTCTGCCAGTTCTGGCCGTCGTCGGAGGTCTGGATCGTGTAGGCCTTGGCGTACGAGGCCTCCCAGGACAACTGGACGTGCCGGAACGTGGTGCGGGTGCCGAAATCGACCTGGAGCCACTGGGGATCGCTCCAGTCACTCGCCCAGCGCGTGCTCTGGTTGCCGTCCACCGCGTTGGCCGCGGTGCACGGGCAGTCGCCGTAACTCGCCTGGAACGACGAGGCGGTGGCGGGTTTGCCGCGCGCCACGTCGGTGCCCGACGGGGTCGGTGGGACGACCCGGATGGACCGGGTCTCGACGCCGACATTGCCCCGGCCGTCCGTCGCTTTGACGTAGACCTTCCAGACGCCCGGACGGTCGGGCGCGGTGACCCTGAGACGACCGCCACCGAGATTGGTGGAGGGCAGCGATGCCAAGTTCTTGCTCTGGTCGATGTAGTTGCTGTTGTCGAGGACCTCGTACGAGATCGGATCGCCGTCGGGGTCGGTGGCCCGTACGGACAGCACCAGGTCGCGTCCGGCCTGCACCTGGCCCGCGCCGCCCTCCACGGCCAGGTCGGAGATGACGGGTGGGGTGTTGTCATGGCTGGTGTCGCCGCCGTAGGCCCTCTTCACGGCGTAGTACGACAGACGCTTCTGGCCGGCGGGCAGCAGGTTGAACCAGATGCCGCCGAAGTCGTACTCGGTGCCGTAGTGGAACATCGTGGCGCCGAGCGCGACCCCCTGGTGCCCCGTGATGCAGTTCCAGGCGCGGGTGTAGCCGTCGGCCTTGGCCTGGTCGGAGGGCTCCAGCGGAACACCGTTGGCGTCGTCGGGAACCTCCCACTCACCGGCCGGCCCCGTCTCGGTGACGATGTAGGGCTTGGTGTAACCCCCTTGCTGCCAGGCGGACTTGATGTCGCAGACCGCGTTGTAGGAGTTCACGGCGTACAGGTCGAGATCCGGTGCGTTCCTCTTGTAGTAGGGCCAGGCGCCGACCCAGGCGTCGGTGGACGTGACCGGGTGGTTGGGGTCGACGGCGTGGATCTTCTTGGTGATGTCGTTGACGAGGGTCGTGTAGGCGTTGCGCTGTCTCTCCAACTCGTCGCCGCTGTAACAGTTCTGGAGCCCGAGGACCGACTCGTTGCCGACGTCCCACATGAGCACGCCGGGATTGTCCTTGTAGGTCTGCACCCACTTGGGGAACTCGTCGAGCATCTGGTTCTTGTAGGCGGTGTCCGTCAGGTAGTTGACGCAGCCGCCGCTGCCGGGACCGCCGCCCGGCTGGAGCCAGAAGCCGGCGACGACCTTGATGCCGTGGGCGGCCGCGGAGTCGAACAGCGGCTTGCTGCTTGCGTCGGTGCCCCAGGTGCGGATCGTGTTGACCCCCATGGACTTGAGGTCCGGCATGTACCGCTCGGCGTCGGCGACGCTCGGGCCCCAGGTCAGGCCTTTGACCTGGTACGGCTGCCCGTCGACCGTCAGTTGCCAGGCGCCCTGGCCGCCGGCGACCTTGACGACGCTGCCCGCGGCCTGAGCCTGGGCGGCGGGCAGGGCGGCGAGGAGTCCGGCCGCCAGCACGCCGGCGGTGAGGGGTGCCGCGATGCGGCGTGTGCGGGTGCGGGTGCGTGGGGTCATGCGCGAGCTCCTTACGGCAGTCGGTAGTGCTCGTCGAGCGCGGCGCCCGCCTCCGGATGGGTCTCGTCGTAGCCGCGTGCGTCGCACTGCAGCCCGCCGACGACGCAGTGGTCGACCAGGGCCTTGAGCGTGCGGTCGTCCCAGGCGTTGAAGAAGTCGTAGTGGAAGCTGTGGCCCGGTCCGCTGGCCAGCCGCACCTGGGACATGTCGCCGTTGACGGGGAAGGCCATCTTGAACTCGATCATCGGCAGCGCCACCGGGTGGTCGGCGGGGCACATGTTGTCGTTCGTGCCGGGCTTGACCACGGGGTAGGCCATGTGGCTCTTGTGGTCGGGGGTGTCGAGGTACTTGCCGTCCCAGCAACTCGGCGCCTGGAAGCGGATGTTGAGCTGGACGTCCGGGCGGCTCGGGCAGGTCGCGGGGAACTCGGTGTTGAAGAAGCTGTCACCGCACTCCCAGCCCTCGACGAAACCGCGGTGGTTCCGGAACTCGTCGGCGCTCTGCGTGGGACTGCCGACGACGAAGCGCAGGCCTTTGGGGAAGGGCCGGACGCTGGTGTAGTCGGTGACGCCCGTCTTGTAGTAGATGACCTGCGGGCCGACGGGAAGGATCTGCTGGTTGCCGTTGTAGAGCGTGGGCATCCAGTAGCCGGACAGGTCGCCGGGGGCCTTGCACGTGGTGCCGCCGGCCGACAGCGAGGCGGTCGTGCTGTTGGCGTCGGTCGTCGTGTTGCCCATGAAGGTGTGGTCGTGGGACTTGCCCGGCTGCTGCGGGTAGACGATGGGGTCGTCCGGCCTGGTGTGCGTGACCGAACAGTTGGCCTGGAACTCGTGGAAGTAGCGGTGCGGCGGGTTCTGGGTGGACGGCGTCACGCCGGTGACCGGCGGGTTGGCGAGGATGTAGCCGTCGCCGTCCGGATCCTCCGGGGAGTTGGCCGTGGACGCGGCCATCGCGTGACCGGAGTGGGTGGCCGCGAAGGACCGCTCGGCGGCACTGTTCGGTGCGGGCGGCCCGGCGCTCACGGCGATACCGCCGAGCCCGAGCGAGGTCAGTAGGAGCGCGCCGGTGATCAGCGTGGCTGACAGGCCTTTCGATCTCCGTGACATGGAGACCTCCTCCTGAACGGTGGGGGTGTCAGAGGTCGTCGCCCGGCGCCCCCGTGACGTGACGTCAGGTGAGCCGGTCCGAGGAGCGCCGGGAGACTGTGGGAGAGCGCTCTCCCGCCGAGGAGTGTTGAGGGCATGTCATCAAGGTGTCAAGGGATCCGGCGGAAGTGGGTCCGGAGAGATTTCAGCTTCTGAAGGCTTGTGTACGGTCTGACCTCATGAGTTAAATCAAGATGTGAACTAAGAGGTGGGGTGGGGGCCTTGGTCGGCCGGCCGGTCAGCCGGCCAGCCGTTAGGTCGGTCAGCCGTTAGGTGGGTACGTCGGTAGGCAGGTCAGCCGTTAGGCCGCTCAGCAGACCACCTTGCCGACACCGAACTCGCCCGTCCCGACCGGCGCGTGATCGGCTGACGCGTGTTCAGGCGTCAGCGGCCTTCGCGTCGTCGCTGTCGGCACTCTTGCCGTCGCTGTCCCTCTGGTGTCCCCGGCGGGCCTCGCGGTCGAAGATGCCCATGATCTCGCAGGGGCCACCCTCGGCGCCGATGGCGTGCGGGAGCATGGTGGGGAACTCGGCGGCCTGGTTGCTCTCCACGCGGTAGCGGCGGTGGCCGAGCATGAGTGTCGCGGTACCGGAGAGCACGACGAGCCATTCCCGGCCGGGGTGGGCACGCATGCGTGCGGGATTGTCCGGCGGAGGCTCGGTCATCCGCTGGCGCACGACGCTCATGCCCGGGTTGCCCTTGACCGCCCAGCGCATCAGCCCGTGGGCACTGTCGATCATCGGGTTGGTGACGACATCGTCGGTGGCGGTCTCCACCAACTGGTCCAGGGTCGTGTCCAGGGCACGGGCAAGGGTGACCAGCTGGTCCAGTGCGAGCCGGCGCTGACCGTTCTCGATGCGGGAGAGCGTGGACTGGCTGACATGGGCGCGAGTGGCCAGTTCCTCCAGGGACCAGCCCTGCGCGACACGCAGAGCGCGGATCCGCTTGCGTACGAGGCTGTCCAGCTCACCGTCGTTTTGCGTCATGCGCAAGATTGTATGCCCATGGGGCAAATCGGCCTTACGGTTCTGACGAGCGGTCGCACCCAGCTGAACTCTCCCCTTCACGGCTCCACCGCTGCACTGCTCTCCGCTCCACCGCGCCGAGCGCCGTAGGCGACGGCTGTGCCCACGCTCATCCCGACGCGACCGGCGACGCTCCGGCGCCAACTCCGCATGCCCTCCCACCAGGAAGACAAGGAACTCATGAATACGAACAAGGCTCCGCAAGCGGCTCCCGGGAGCGGCGACGGCGCGCCGGACGGGCGTCAGTTGCGCACGATTTTGATCGCGGTCTCGCTGGCGCTGATGGCCGTCGTCGCGTCCGTGTCCGGGCTGAACGTCGCCCAGACCCACCTGGCCGTCGAGTTCGATGCCTCGCAGAGCACGATCCTGTGGATCATCAACATCTACACCCTCGCTCTGGCCGCCCTGCTGCTCCCGCTCGGCGCCATCGGCGACCGGCTCGGCCGCAAGCCCATGCTGGTCGCCGGCCTGGGTGTCTTCGGCGCCGCGAACGTCGCGGCGGGCGTGGCCCCGACCACCGAGGTGATGCTCGCCGCGCGCGTGGCCGGCGGCATCGGCGCCGCGATGATCATGCCCATCACCCTGGCCGTCATCACCTCCACCTTCCCTCAGGAGCAGCGCGGCAAGGCCATCGGCGTGTGGACCGGCGTCGCCGGAGGTGGCGGGATCGTGGGGATGTTCCTCTCGGCCCTCCTCGTCGATGTCGCCGACTGGCGCTGGCTGTTCGTCCTGCCCGTGGTCCTGGTCGTCGTGGCCCTGGCCATGACACTGAAGTCGGTACCCAACTCCCGCGAGCACTCCGCCCACCCCTTCGACACGGTCGGAGCATCGGTGTCCGCCGTCGCCGCGGTCGGCCTCATCTTCGTCCTGCAAGAAGGGCCGGAACACGGCTGGACCGCACCCCTGACACTGCTCGGTCTTGCGGTAGGGCTTGTCGGCGCCTTCGGCTTCGTGGCATGGGAGGCGCACCGCCGCGACGCAGCGCTGCTGGACGTGCGCCTGTTCCGCGAGCGTGGCCTGGCCGGCGGCTCGATCACGCTGCTGGTCGTCTTCGGTGTCCAGGCGGGTATCGCCGTGGTCCTCTTCCCGTTCTTCCAGGCAGTGCTCGGCTGGTCCGGACTGCGGTCCACGCTCGCACTGATGCCCATGGCCGTGATGATGATGATCGCCTCCGGCCTCGCCGCCAAAGCGGCCGCGCGGATCGGCCCCCGCGCGACCATGACGGCGGGCATCGCGCTGACCGCCGCCGGCCTCGCGCTCATGGCCCTCTTCGTCTCCGCCGACGGCGGCTACCCGACCATCCTGCCCGGCATGCTCGCCATGGGTGTCGGCATGGGCCTGTCGATGACCCCCTCCACCGAGGCCATCACCGGGTCCCTTTCCCGTGAGAAGCAGGGCGTCGCCTCCGCGCTCAACGACGTCACCCGTGAGCTCGGCACCGCACTTGGCGTCGCGCTGCTCGGCGCATTGGTGTCAGCCGGCTACCGCGGCGCCATCGACGACAGACTCAACGGCATCCCGCAGGGCGCCGCGGACATCGCGCGAGACGGCATCGCCAACGCCGTCGAAGTAGCGCCCAGTACCGGCACGCATGAGCAAGAGCTGCTCCACGCGGCCCAGCAGTCCTTCATCCAGGGCTGGCAGCAGGCCATGTGGACAGGCGTCGCCGTCTTGAGCGCCCTGCTCGTCTACGTCCTCCTGCGCGGGCCGAAGACCGCCACCCTCGCGACGGACGGCAAGGACACCGAGGTCTCCGAGACGCTCATCGCCGGTTGACGTCCGTACTCCTGGCAGTACTACCGGCACATCTGGCTGTTGCTATCGACAGTCAGTGGGGCAGCTTGCTGGCGATGGGCCTCAAAAGTCGGATGGTGAACGCGACCACAAGCTCCGCCTCCGCCTCGCGTCGCGGTGCCCGGCGACGAAGCGGGCGTTCACCGGTGGTTGAGTTTCATGGCGGTGTGTCTCGGTGTGCTGATGGCCTTCGTCGATGTGTCGTGCGTAGCCTCCGCCTTGGAGGCAGCCTCCTGAGAGATCTCTCCGCAGCGAATCTCCCTCAGCGAAAGCCGTTCCCGCCGCCGTGGCTCATCCCACTTGGTCGTATCCCCCTGGAGCCCGGAAACCCCCGTGTCTGGCCTGGTAGGGAAAGCTCGCGTTCTCAAGGGTTTAGCGTGTGTGGCGTTCTACTCTGTCGGCGACGAGTCCCCGCCCGCGCAGCTGGCCGGCAGCAGCCCGCACATCACCTTGGCAGCGAAGACGTCGCTTCTAATGGTGAAGAACGTATCGTCGGCGTCCCGGTCCACCCGGCAGTATTGGAGTACGACTCGTAGTCGTATCGGGTACTGCGGTCCCACTCGTCTCCGGTGAGGTGCTTGTACACGTTGTCGGGTACGTAGAGCAGTGCCTCGGCCCAGACAAGGTCGTTGGCGTAGGGCCGAAACCGATGTGGGTCTCGAAGTACGCTCTCGTACTCCTCACGGCCAGCTGCGACGACCGCAGCCCGGCTGTAGAGGAACTGATCACTCGACAGTTCATCGCCGTACTCCCGGCGATCCAATCTGTACAGCGCCCAGGAGAGCCGCTCCGCGAATCCGACCACGTCAGACACGGGCCCTTCGCGAGGCTGGCTGTCAAAGCAGCGGCCAGATGATGGCCATCAGGGCCAGGGGTTGCAGGGCTGTCCTCTTCGATGAGCTGCCAGAAGGCGTCCGACGCCTTCGTGAAGGAACTGGACGCCGCGCTGCCCGCCGGGGGTGCCCCTATCTCTTCGGTCAGGTTGTCTGGGCCTCCGTCACCGGTGGCGGCGTCGTCCTGATGTATGCCTAGGTCCAGTTGAGCGAAGCCGTCGGGACAGGGCACGGAGTGTCCTGCGGTGCGATAGTGGGCACCGCCGCAGGCGAATGAAGTGATGAGCCGCAGGGGGTATGAGTGGAACGGATCACTGACGATCAGGTCGCACGGCTGATCGGGTTCGTGTCGGCACGCGTCCCCGAATCGGCTCCGCTTCAAGGCGAAGCCCGCCGCACGGCCGCAGCCCTACGTCTTGCCGCGGACAAGCAGATCGCGGCGGTGATCTTCTACCGAACCTCTCCGGCTGACCACGCGAGGGAGACTGAGCTGCATGCAGCCGCTTCATGGAACTTGCTGGTTGCCTTGGCCGGTATCTGGCATGACCACCCGGAGTTCCCTGCCGACGCTGCTTTAGAGACCTTCGACTTCGACTGCGAGTCTCCCCTCTCGACGAGCGCGCGCTGCGACTCGTGAGCGGTATCAAGCCACTGCGGTAGGTCGGGGTTCGTAGAAGGCTCCACCGGGCAGCCCATGTCGCGTGCGACCGCTAGGGGCAGGGTAGCCGGCTGCGCTGGCGGGCCGTGGTCGCGGACCCCTCGCAGGTCTGACTCTCTTGCATGACGTGCAGTCGAAGGGCGACGGGAGCGGCCGTGTGCCCAGCGGACTGCCCACGCTGGAGTGGCCGTACGACGATCGGATCGACCAGCGCACCGTCGAACAGTTCCTGGCCGACGCCCAGTTCACCGGTACCAATGAGCGAGCCGCCGACCGGATCGACGCCAATCTCGCCGTGCTCCCGTCGAAGACGGGCCTCACGGACGCCGACATCGTGCGCGCCCGCCCTCCACACGGCCCGCTCGATGGACTACGGAATGCTGGAGACCGAGATCCGCGGCATGGACGACAGCCCCGACAAGGACTCCAGGACGCGGCAACGGCAAGGACGACTTCGCCGAGGCCATCGCCGCGGTCTTCCGCAGCACCGGCTCGTCTATCGGGTGACGTACGTCGATGAGCTGATCAGTCCGCATGTCTCCGAGGGCGAGATCCACTGCGCCACCAACACGGTGGGCGACGTCTGCGGCGCCGACGCCCGGTGGTGGCGCGACTGACGGTGACGGGGACTCGGGTCGGTAAGCCGGGAAATCGTAGGATCACGCGGTGAAGATCTGGACGGAACCCCCCTCCACGAGTGACGTCGAAGCGGTCGTCCGCGACTACTTCAGCCTGCTGCGAGCCGGGAGGTTCTCCGAGGCCGAACAGACCATGGATCACAACCCGATGCGGCACGTGCTCACGGCGCTGTGGTCCGGTTCCGTCGAGGCGAACGCCGAGGACGATGAGGACGAGGCGAGCGGCGGTCCTGCTGCCGACGCGTGGAAGCAGGACCTGTCCTGGCTCGGCGAACTCGAACTCGCCGACTTCCACTGGGGCCACACCGGCAGCAACGGCTACGTCGAGATCACCTACCGCGGTCAGACCATCGAGGTGTCCTTGGGCTTCCGGGTCAGGCCCACCGACGCCGGCTGGGTCCTCACGGGACCGGCCACGTACTGGTAGGCCACGCGGGAGAGCAACACCGCGCCGCTGGCGTGGCCGCCTGACGACACGTGGAGTCGGGCTTGTCGTCCAGCCTCGTCTCACGCGGTCAAGTGCTCGGGTTCAAGCACGAAGACGGGGATCACGCGGTCGGTCTTCGCCTGGTACTCGGCGTACGGCGGATACGCGGCGACCGCGCGCTGCCACCACCGGTCCTTCTCGTCGCCGGCGAGCTCACGAGCCGTCATGCCCAGCAGTTTGGGGCCGTCTTGGACATCCACCCGCGGGTCGGCCTTGAGGTTGAAGTACCAGACCGGGTGGCGCGGGAAGCCGCCCTTGGAGGCCACCGCCGCGTATCGCCCCTCGTGCTCCACCCGCATCAGCGGGATCTTGCGGATCCTGCCGCTCTTCGCGCCGCGCATCGTGACGATGACGACCGGCAGTCCCGTGTCCCAGAGCGTTGTGCCCTGCGTGCCGCCCGAACTCTCGTACAGCTCGACCTGTTCGCGAATCCATTGCATCGGACTCGGGTCGTACTCGCCCTCGAGAGGCATCGCATTCACCCCGTCGTCGTGTACGGATCATGTCGGGGTAGTCCACCACAGGCCTCGCGCGAAAGGGAGACCGCCTTGTCCGTGCCCGTCGCGATTAGGCTGGACGCATGGTTGACTCGATGTCTTCCGTGGTCACGGGCGTGGACGTGGGCGTGGCCACGGGCCGGTGGCGGTCGGGCGGCCGGTTCGCGGTGCGCTGGGGACGCCGTACGCTTCTGGACTCGTTGTACCTGCTGACCGCGCCGGCGACTGCCCTCTTCGGCCTGCTGCTGGTGCTCGGCGCCTTGTGTCTCGGCACGGCCGGTCTGCTGCTCCCGAGCGGTTCTCCGGTCAGGACAGCCGCTGCGGAACTGGCGCGGTGGCCCGCCGACTTGGAGCGGTGGCGGATCGCCTTGGTGCGTCGCTTCCGGGGCGGCGAGGTGCAGGGCGCACGTCGGCGCCAGGAGCGGGCAGCCGACCTGTCCGACCCGGGGCTGTGGCTGGACCTGGCACACACGGTGTCGGTGCTCCCCGTCGTCGTGGTCACGTGGGTCGTAACGGCGTTGTGGTGGTTCATCGGGGTGGCGGCCGTCACCTGTCCCGTGCGCAACCCGTACGCGACGCCTGGGTCGATGCGGCCGATGAACCTCTACCTGGGCGGTTCCGAATCCCACATCTCCTTGAGTCTGGGGCTTACTTCGCCGGACGAGCGGGTCGCCTTCGCCGTCGCGTTCGGCCTCTTCATGCTGGCCACCCTGCCGCTGGTGACGTGCGCGTGCGTCGCCGCTCAGGCGGGGCTGGGGAAGGCACTGTTGTCCGACCTGTCGCCACTGCACCGCAGGATCAACGGCCTTGAGCAGGAGCGGGACACCGCCCGCGCACAGACCCTCGCCGCGGTGACGGCCGAGGCGGCGGCCCTGCGCCGGCTCGAACGCGACATTCACGACGGACCCCAGCAGCGTCTGGTCCGCCTGTCGATGGAACTGGGCCGCGCCCAGCACCACTTCGACGCCAGGCCGGACACCGCCAGGGAGGCGCTCGCCGACGCGATCGTCCAGGCCCAGGAGACGCTGGAGGAGCTACGGGCCCTGTCACGCGGCATCGCCCCGCCGATCCTTGCCGACCGAGGCCTGCCAGCGGCGCTCTCCGCGCTGGGCGCCCGCTGTGTCGTACCCGCCGACCTCGACCTCGGCCCCCTGGACCGTCGGCCGGAACCGGCGGTCGAGACGGCCGCGTATTTCGTGGTCGCCGAGGCCCTGACCAACGTGGCGAAACACAGCCACGCCCGCGGGTGCGTCATCGGGATGCGGCACGGGGAGGGAGTCCTGCGGGTCTGGGTGACGGACGACGGCCTGGGCGGTGCGGCTGAGGCCAAAGGGCACGGTCTGCGGGGCCTGGACGACAGACTGCACGCGGTCGGCGGTCGGCTGCGGATAGCCAGCCCGGACGGCGGCCCGACGACGATCACCGGAGAGCTCCCATGTCCCTGACCTCGGACTCGGCCTCAACAGCTCCTGGGACAGCGGCCGAAGCACCACCTGAACACGCCCGTCGCAGGCCGCTGCGGATCGTCCTGGCCGACGACGCGGTCCTGCTGCGTGAAGGCCTGGTCCGCCTGCTCACCGACGACGGCCACCAGGTGGTGGCGGCGGTCGGTGACGGCCCCGCCTTGGTCGAAGCGGTGCTCACCCACCGCCCGGACGTGTCCGTCGTCGACGTACGCATGCCGCCGACCCACACGGACGAGGGCCTGCGCGCGGCGATCAGCGCCCGCGCCCAACTGCCCGGCAGCCCCGTACTGGTGCTCAGCCAGTACGTGGAGGAGTCCTACGCCGCCGAGTTGCTCGCGGACGGCTCCGGCGCGGTCGGCTACCTGCTGAAGGACCGGGTCGCCAAGGTCGAGGAGTTCCTGGACGCCCTGGACCGGGTAGCCCATGGCGCGACGGTGCTGGACCCCCAGGTCGTCTCCCAACTCCTCGCAGGGCAGAGCCGTAAGGCCCCGCTGGCGACACTGACCGCACGCGAGCGGCAGCTGCTGGCTCTGATGGCCGAGGGCCACTCCAACACCGCCATCGCCCGGCAACTGGCGCTCTCCAACAGCGCGGTGGAGAAGCACATCGGCAACGTCTTCGCCAAGCTCGGCCTACCGCCCGACGACACCCAGCACCGCCGGGTCCTCGCCGTCCTCGCCCACCTCGGCTCCCGATCAGACTGACCTGGCACGAGGCGCGTCACCAGCCGCCCTTGTAGAAGTCCAGGAGGGCCGGCGCCGGGTCCGCCGCGGTGCCCGTGTTGGCCACCGCGACGACGATCACCGCCAGCGCCAGCAGGGCCGAGACCACACCGAACCACCGCATGGTGCGCCGCGTTCGCCCGTCGCCCGCACTGCCGCCGGAAGCGCCTGCCGCGGTGAATCCCCTCCACGACATCACGCTCAGGCCGACCAGGACGACCGCCACGAGGAATGCCATCACGGCCAGCACCGCGTGGTAGAGACCGAAGTCGTCGACCATCACCCGAAGGGCGACCGCGTTCTGTCCGCCCGTGCTCGGGTAGTTGGCCAGGCCCTGCCTGATCTGCTCGACCGCACTGGTGAGTTGGCCGCCGGGTGTGCCGAGCGGCAGCATCGAGGTCAGCGAGGAGAAGGGGGCTGTCGCTCCCTGCACGTTCGCCATCACCGCCGCCAGTGACACCAGCGCGAGCACGCTGACGACGACGGCGGCGGAAGCGAGAGCGACCCTGCCTCGGGCTCCGAATCCAATGGACTTCAGGAACGCCTTCCAGAGCAGGACGCCGAGTGCGACCAACACGATCAGCAGGGCCGCGGCGAGTACGGCTTTGACGACGTGGAAGCGGCACCAGTAGTCGACAACTCGCTCCAGGTCCGGGGGGAATGCCCGGTCTCCGGACCTCCAGTACTCGATGAACGCCGGGCGCAGGGCGTCGACCAGGTTGTGCTGTTCGGCGAACCCGCTGTCCGAACCCTTCGCCGCAAGCCTGCCCGGGGCGAGGACGAACGCGGCGCCGAGTGCCACGGCGAGGGTGACGAGCACAGCCAGTGCCCGACCGGGCACCCCCGCCGATTGCGATGGGACCTTGTGAGCGCGCATGGCGAATCCTTCAGCTCGATCGGGCATGGGGCAGCACCCGATCCCCGTGATGGGCGGGCCCTTTGTCATGCCGATTACGATGTCGCGCCGTCGATCCCCAGGTCACTGCGGTACGCCATCCATCTGGGGTGTGGCCAGCCACACCCCACCCGCGCAGAACAGACGAGCCTCGCGCCGCCGCCCGCCACCTACCGTCCGGGGTGATGGTGAACGCCGCTGCTACGTCGCGCGTCCGCCGGTGACGGCGCCGACCGCGGTGAGGACAGCGACAGTTGCTGGGTGGCGGCCACGGTTCGCCCACTCCAAGGGGGACCAGCCGGTGCCGTGATCTTCTCGCGCGTTCGGATCGGCGCCGTACGCCAACAGTTCGCGAACGGTCTCGGTGTGCCCCCAGCACGCGGCTGCGCACAACGGCGTTCCCTCCGCGCCGATTCCGCTGCTCTCGATGTCGGGGGAGGCACCGGCTGCCAGAAGCAGGCGGGCGATCTCCGTCTGACCTTGTACGGATGCGACGTACAGCGGAGTGGTGCCTTCGCCGTCGGCTTGGTCCGGGTCGGCCCCAGCCCGCAGTGCCACCTCCACGGCCGTGGTGTCACCGGCCGGGATCGCGTTGAACAGGCGCCGGAAGAGCTTCTTTCGCTGCCGTTGGTTCATGAGGGCCGAGATTAGCGACCGAGCGCGATCTTGCCGATGGGCCTTGCAGCCGCCCGCGGAGTCCGTCTAGTGTCTCCATCGAAAACGACAACCGTTTTCAAAAAGAAGGAGAAACGCATGCTGTCGCTCGTCTTTGAGGAGCTCAAGTCCGACGGATCGCTCGCCGCGCCGCAGGGCCCGGGCACCAACGCGCTGGTCCACAACCCGTTCGCGTTCGAGGAACTGGAGGCCGACGGGTCCCTGGCCGCGCCGCAGGGTCCGGGGACCAACGCGCTGGTCCACAACCCGTTCGCCTGGACCGCCTGAGCAGTCACCGACGCCGGCCGCCCCGTGACCAGAACACGGGGCGGGCGGCCCCTCACGGAAGGCCCTTCCCATGGATCGCATCGCACCCGGACATCATCTGTACGAAGGTCCCGACGGGAGTTGGCGGCACAGTTCGCCGGACGGACGCTTCACCCGGATCCGCGGTCCGCAGGAACTCCTCACCGCGGCCCAGCGGTTCGCCTACGGGACCGACGGTGAACAGACCGATCCGGCCCTGGACAGTGAACACGGTCGGGCCCTGCTCGACGCACTCGCCGAACGCGGGGCACTGACCACCGCCCAACAGCCTCCGGTTCCGCGGGTGTTGAGTGTCCACATCGAGGGTGACAACCCAATTACCCATGCGGTCGTCGCCCTGCTCCCTCCCACCGCGCGCGTGACCACAGGCCCGGTCGACGAGAACATCGTGCGGACCGCCGACGTCGTGGTCTGCTGTGCCGGATGGCTGCCCGACGCTCACTGGCAGCGGGTGGACGCCTGGTGCGCGCTGCACTCGACGGCCTGGCACCGCTGCCATGCCGAAGGGCTGCGCTTCGTCCTCGGCCCCATGTCCGTCCCCGGACGGACCGTCTCGTACACCGACACCCGTGGCCGTCTCCTGGCCGCCGCCGACCTCCCCGATGAACTGGCCGCGTACTGGGCCCACTTGGCCGAGGACGATCAGCCGCCGGTGCCGTGGCCCGGGGCTGCCACGGCGGCCGTCCTGGCCGGGCTGCTGGTGGAGGACGTACTGCGGTGGCACGAGTCCGGCGCGCCGGCCGGCCGTGACGTGCAGCTCGTCGTGGACGCGTCGACCGCCACTGTCGACCGCCACCGCGTTCTGCCGCTGCCGGTCACCATGCCCGCGGGGGCCGCGCGATGAGCGTGCCGCCCGTGCGGGCCAACGAACGCGTGCCGGGCTGGGACGGCACTCCGCTCGCCGTCGACATCCACCTCCCGCCGCCGCACACCTGGCCGGTACCGGCCGTGGTGACCCGCACACCGTACGGCCGCAGCGGTCACCTCGCCGAGGGCGGTGGCTGGCGGAGGCGGGGTTTCGCCTACGTGGTTCAGGACGTGCGCGGCCGGTACGACTCCGACGGCACGTGGGTGCCGTACCGCAACGAGCGTGGCGACGGCGCCGCTCTCGCCGACTGGCTCCTCAAGCAGCCATGGAGCGACGGACGGCTCGTCACCTACGGCGGCTCCTACGCCGGACACACTGCATGGGCGCTCGCCGCCGAGCGCCCGGACGCGGTGCGGGCGGTGGTGAGCATGGGCCCGTCGATGGCGTTGGGCCGCACCAAGTTCGAGCGCAGCGGGATCCTGCGGCTCGCCGAGCACGCCGCCTGGTGGCTGGAACGTGCCGACGGGCGGACCAGCCGCGAGGGCCTGACCGCCCATGTCTTCAAGGAATGCCCGGACCTGCTCGACCATCTGCCCGTCATGGAACTCTCCGACCGGCTCGGCGCGCACCTTCCAGGCTGGGCCCAGGTCATCAGGGACGGACCCGACCACCGGGCGGAGGGCCCGGAGCTCGCCGAGCTGGAACGGCTGCCGGCGGCGGCCCTGCACATCGGCGGCTGGTACGACCTCCTGGTCGACGAGGTCCTCGAACACTTCCACCGTGCGGGCGCGGCCCTCGATCCGCGTCCCTCGCGCGCGCTGGTCATCGGCCCGTGGGGACACGACCTGGCCTACGCCCCCGGAACCCGGATCGGCGACAGGGAGCACGGCACCGCCTCACGTATCGACCTGGGCGCACTCCAAGTGGGCTGGCTGTCACGGGTGTTGGACGACGGCGGGCGTGGGTCGAGTGAGGCCGAGGTCTTCACTGTCGGCACGAACCGATGGTGGACAGGCCCGTCATGGCCGCCGCCGGCCTCCGATGCCGTCTGGCACGCGCACCCCGACGGCAAACTCGCCCCACGGCCCCCTCTGACCGGTGGCGAGGCCCGGTTCGGCTACGACCCCGCCGACCCCTACCCCTCACGGCAGCCGGGTGTCGACCGGGCGCCGCTGGCCGCGCGAGGTGACGCCGTGCGGTTCACGAGCGCCCCGCTCCACGATCCGATCACGATCGCCGGCAGACCGGTCGTCGTGCTGGATGCCACCACGAGCGCACCGGCCACGGACTGGATCGTCCGCTGGAGCGAGGTCACCGCCGACGGCCGCTGGTTTGAGCTCGCGCACGCAAGCCTCGACACGGGCCGTACGCGAACCCCCGGCCCCCACTCGATCGAACTCGGCCCGGTGGCCGTCACCGTACCCGCCGGGTCCCGGCTCCAACTGGAGGTCACCAGCAGCGACTTCCCCCGGCTGGCCCGCTCGCTCGGCACAGCGGAGGACCGCTGCACGGGCACCGCGTACGCCGTCGCCGAACAGACCGTACGCACCCGCCCGGTCGACGGAACCCGCCTGATCCTGCCCCGCACCACGTACGAGGAGCCGACCGAGTGAGCAGCACAGCAACGGGGAGCGGCGCGGACCTCGGCCGAGGCGCGGCTCCGGCGAGCTACGCGGAATCAGTCCTGCTCGACCCGCGCACCGGGCTCATCACCCGACTGGAACGGCAGCGCCGCCGCCCGGGACTGCCCCGGATGTGGGTCGGCTACGGCGCCAGCGTGGCCCGCACCGATGTCTTCGCGCCGTGGCTCGCCGACCGTTTCGGGTTCGGCGCCTCGGCCGGCGACGAGGAGCGCGCCCGCCGCGCCGCCGTCGGAGAAGCCGTCGAACGCTACTGCGGCAACGCCGTCCCCGTCGCTTCGCGCTGGGGTTCCTACCGCGAACTGACCAGGCTCGGTCTGCGGGCGCTCGATCCGGAGACGCTCGCCCTCTACTCGCCGGCCCAGTACGCCACCTCAGGCTTCCCCTTCACGCCCTTCACCCGTGATCTGCCCGTCGCCTGGACCCCGGGCCGCGATCTGTTCGACGGCACAGAGGTGTTCGTCCCCGCCTCGCTGGTCTGGCTCGACTACTTCCACGGCCCACGTGCCGAAGAACCCGCCACCCACTCCCTCGTCTACTCCGGCATCGCCGCCGGCGAGAACCGTGCCCACGCCGAACGCTTCGCTCTCGAAGAGCTGTTGGAGCGCGATGCCACGACCATCTGGTGGAGTACGGGGGCCGAAGCCGCCGCCATCTCCGACGCGGCAGCCGTCACCGCGCGCCTCGGAGGCCCCGCCCCCGGCGAGGGGCCGGGCCCGTCCGTGCGTCTGCTGCACATCCCGTCCGAGTTCGGCGTACCCGTCGTCGCGGCCTTCCTGGAGGACCGGCAGCGGCGCATGGTCGCCTTCGGCAGCGCCTGCCGGGCCGAGCCCGAACTCGCTGCGGAGAAGGCCCTGGTGGAGGCGTACGGGCTGTACTCGCTCACCCGGCAGCTCGCCGAACCCGGCAGTGAGGTGTGGCAGGCCGTCGCCGCCGGCACGCTGGAGGGCCATGTCTTCCGGCCCTTCCGCGCCGACCGCACCTACCGGGACGCGTTCCGCACCGACTACCGCGACCTGACCGACCTCCCCGCCATCGCGCAGCTCTACCTCGACCCCCGCATGCAGGGACAGCCGCTCGACCGGCTGCGCGGACAGGCGCGTATCGCCTTCCGCGACATCCCGGCCGTCGCCGGGACAGATCCGCGCGAGGTGTATCTCGGGCGGCTCGCGGCCGAAGGACTGCGGGCCTACAGCGTCGACCTCACGACTCCGGATGTCGCGGCGGCCGGACTCTCGGTCGTCCGCGTCGTCGTACCGGGGCTGGTCGGCAACGCCCCTCCCGCCTTCCCGTATCTGGGCGGTGAACGGCTGTACCAAACCCCGTCCCAACTCGGGCTCGCACCCAGTCCGTTGAACGAGAACGAGCTGTACCCCCACCCCCTGCCGCTGGCCTGACGAGGACTCCGCATGCCGTACCCGCTGCTGACCGACCCGCGTACCGGAATCGTGCTCCGCCTGACCCGCCCGCCCATACCCGAGCACTTCCCCGCGGGTTTCCAGCTCATCGCCTCCCGACTGAGCGACACCACCCGCTTCTGCCCCTGGCCCGCCGACTCCGCCGGCGCCGGCTACGCCTTCGCGGATCCCGACGCCGCCCTGGGCGCCGCGCTCGGCGAGGCCGCGGAGCGGTACTGCGGCAACCTGGTGCCCGACCGGCTCGTCCGCGCCTCCTACAGGGAGTTGCGGGGGAGAGGCCTGCGGGCGGTCGACCCCGACTCCCTCGCCCTGTACGGCCCGGAGCAGTACGCGGACCCGGCGTTCCCTCTCACCCCCTTCACACGTGACCTGGTGGTGGAGTGGACCGAGGGCACCGACCTGGCCGACGGCGGCCCCGTGCTCGTCCCCGCGTCCCTGGTCTGGGTCTCGTACGTCTCCGCCGACGTCGAGCCGCGCGGCCCGCGCACCAACCCCGTCATCCAGGCGGGCCTCGCCGCCGGAGCCACCTACGAGAACGCGTGCCTCGGCGCCCTGTGCGAGGTCGTCGAGCGGGACGCCATGACCATCGCCTGGCACGGCCGGGCCGGCCTGCGCACCATCCGGCCACCGGACTGGCTCGACCACCTCGCCCGTGGCCCCCGCGACCGGCTCAACACCCGATTCCTCACCTTCGCCAGCCCGTTCGGGCTCCCGGTCACCGGGGCACTGGTCCACGACACGGTCACCGGCTACCTCACCCTGGGCGTCGCCGCCCGCGCCGACGAGGAGGCCGGCCTCCTCAAGGCCTACGGCGAAGCCCTCCAACTCCAGCTCTTCACCGCCGACTACGACGACCCCGACGGTCCCTACATGCGCGCTGCCGCCGACCCGCGCAGCCCTCTCAAACCCTGGCGCCCCGCACGCGATTACGGCTTCGGCGGCGCCTACCGCACCGACCTTCGCGATGCCGTCGACTACGGCTGCCATCTCCAGCTCCACCTGGACCCGCGCGTCCAGGACGCCTTCGAGCAGGAGCTGGAACTCGCCCTCAAGGAAGGCGCGTTGATGGCCCAGGGCTCGGGTCCGGAATCCGCCCCGGTCACCCTCGACGCACTCGTGTCCCGTATCGGTACGGCAGGGCATCAGGTCGTCGCCGTCGACGTCACGACCCCCGACGTCCGCGAAGCGGGGCTGCATGTCGTCCGGGTCGTCGTCCCGGGCCTGTACTCCAACACGGCGGCCGGGCTGCCCTTCCTGGGCGGCACGCGGCTCGCCGCCGCCCTGGGCGAGGCCCCACGCCGTGCGCTGCCGCTTCCTCACTGAACCGACCATCCTCGCGAAGGAACAACCACCCGTGATCGTCCCGCCACCGGCCGCCGCCGACGGCCCACCGCCGGCACCTGCTCCGGCGCGGTCCGCCCGCCCCGCTCTGCGGGCCGCGCGAGCCACCGCCCCGGAGCGGGAAGGCGCCGCGCGAACGCGAACCGCCCGTCTGATGTCCGCACGGCTGCTTCTGCTCTGCCTGCTGATCGCGCTGCCTGTCGCGGCACTTGCCTCCATCGCCCTCGGCGCGGCTTCGCTCCCGTTCGGAGAGGTGTGGCGCGATGTGGCCTCCCATCTGACCGGCGGCGGCCGCCCGCCCGGGATCAGTGGTATCGACGACGAGATCATCTGGGGGTCGAGGATGCCCCGCATCCTGCTGGCGATGGTCGCGGGAGCGGGGCTCGCCGTCGCGGGGGCGGTGCTGCAGACCGTCGTACGAAATCCACTCGCCGACCCCTACGTACTGGGCGTCACCTCCGGCGCCTCGCTGGCCGCGGTCGCCGTGCTCACGCTCGGGCCCGTCGGAGTGCTCGGCCCGCTGCGGATCGGGGTGCCGGCCGCTGCCTTCGCCGGGGCCTGCGCGACGCTCGCGCTGGTCGTCGCGCTGAGCCGCAGCCGGGGTACGACGGCGCCGGTCCGGCTCGTGCTGGCGGGGGTCGCCCTGTCGTATCTGCTGCAGGGCGTGACCAGTTACCTGCAACTGCGGGCCCGCCCCGACCAACTCTCCGGAGTGCTGTTCTGGCTGCTGGGCTCGGTCGCGGGCGCGCGGTGGCCCGATCTGGGGCTGCCGGCCGCGCTCGTCGTGATCTGCACGGCCTGGCTGCTGTCGCACGGACGGTCGCTGAACGCCCTGGCCATGGGGGAGGAGACGGCGGCCTTCCTCGGTGTACGAGTTCACATGCTGCGCCTTCAACTCCTCGCCGTATCGGCCCTGTTGACGGCGGCGGTCATCTCGGTGGCGGGCGGCATCTCGTTCGTCGGGCTCGTCGTGCCGCACAGCGTGCGGCTGCTGATCGGCTCCGACCACCGGTCGCTGCTGCCGGCGACAGCCCTGGCCGGAGCCCTGTTCCTGCTGCTGGCGGACCTCGCGGCCCGTACCGTCGCCGCCCCGATGGAGCTGCCCCTCGGCATCCTCACCGCGGTGGCCGGGGCCCCGTTCTTCCTGTGGCTGCTGCGACGCGACCGTTCGGTCCCGGGACGGGAGGCCTGATGGACGCCCGCCTCGAAGCGGTCGATCTCGACATCGCCGGCGTACGGATCGTGCGGCAGGCCACTTTGTACGCCGCCCCGGGGGAGATCGTCGGCGTCGTCGGACCCAACGGAAGCGGCAAGTCGACATTGCTGCGGGCTGTTTACCGGTCGATGCGCCCCACGTCCGGGGCCGTCCTGGTCGGCGGGGACGACGTGTGGCGGAGTCTGACACCCCAGGCCGCCGCCCGCCGTACGTCCGTGGTGGCCCAGGAGAACCCGACCGCCTTCGACTTCACCGTCGGCGAGGTCGCCGCGGCCGGACGGACTCCGCACCGGAGGTCATGGTCGGGCGAGAGCGTCGCGGATCGCGCCCTCGTGGCCGACGCGTTGGACCGGGTCGGTATGGCGCACCTGGCCGGCCGGCAGTACGCCTCGCTTTCCGGTGGTGAGAAGCAGCGCGTCCTGCTGGCCCGGGCGCTGGCCCAGCAGGGGCAGTTGCTCGTCCTGGACGAACCCACCAACCATCTGGACATCGGCACCCAGCTGGATCTCATGGAACTGGTACGTGATCTCGGCGTGACCACGCTCGCCGCGCTGCACGACCTCAATCTCGCAGCCGCCTACTGCGACCGCGTCCACGTTCTGCGCGCCGGGCACCTCGTCACCTCCGGCACACCCCACGAAGTGTTCACCCGCGAGCTGCTCGACGAGGTCTTCCAGGTCCACGCCGTGCTCGGCACGCATCCACTCACCGGACGTCCCCAGCTGAGCTTCGCGCCCCTTGCCACCCATGCCCTTCGCCCCAGCGACCACGGAGCAGACCAATGACCCGTCGACACCTCGGAGGCCTGCCGGCTCTCGCCTGCGTGGCCCTCGTCCTCACCGCATGCGGCTCGCCCGCGAGCACGGACGCGACCGGCGCCGCCCACGCCGCCGCCCGCCCATCCGGCGGCACGAACTACCCGGCGGAAGTCACCAACTGCGGCCGTACGGTACGTGTGGAGAAGGCACCCGAGCGCATCGTCTCGTTCTTCCCGTCCAACACCGAACTCCTGCTCGGACTCGGCCTCAAGGACCGGATCGCGGGCCAGACCTGGACCAACCAGTCGCCGCCCAAGCCGGCCTACGCCACCGACTACCGGAAGGTGAACGTGCTCGCGCCCGGCGAGATCGGCCGGGAGGCGCTGCTGGCGGCCCGCCCCGACTTCATCCTCGCCGACGGCGAGTACCAGTTCGACGGCAAGAAGCTGCCCACCATCGCTGAACTCGCCCAACTGGGTGTCCCCGTCTACATCGACAGCGCCTTCTGCCCGAAGACCACCGGCACCGCCACCCTCGCCGCCACGACCACCGACCTCACCGCGCTCGGCACACTTCTCGACGCCCGTCCCGCGGCGCATCGGGCCGCGGCCGAAACCCGGCAACGGCTCGCTTCGGTGGACAAGGCCCTCACCGGACGGCCCACCACCACGGCTGCCATGGTCCAGATCGTCGACAAGCAGCTCTACGCCCTCGCCGGCGGCCTCTACTCCGACGTCGTCCGCCGCGCCGGAGGCCGTAACCTCCTCGACGACGCCGTGCCCAAAGGCAGCAACTTCGCACCGCTGTCCGTCGAGGCCCTGGCCAAGAAGAACCCCGACGTCCTCATCTACCACTACACCGCGGCCGCCGACCGTGCCGCCTCCGCGCACTGGCTGAAGACCCACCTCGCCGCCACCAGCGCGGTACGACACAACCGCCTCATCGCCGTACCCGCCGCCGACTTCTCCGAACTGCGCGCGGTCGACGGCACGGTGACCCTCGCCAAGTCCCTTCACCCTGACGCCTTCTGATGACCGTCCGGACCGGCTTCGGTCTCTTCCTCACCGCGCGCGTGGTGTCCTGGGCCGGTTCCACGGTCACCGCCGTGGCGCTGCCGGTTCTGCTCTACCAGCGCACCGGCAGCGCCTCCCTCAGCGGCCTGCTCACCGCCCTGGAGGCGCTGCCGTACCTCGTGCTCGGTCTGCCGGCCGGCGCACTCGCCGACCGCTGGGACCGGCGCCGCACCATGACCTGGTGCAGCTGGTCCAGCGCGGTCCTCATCGCGGCCATCCCCGCCGCCTCGGCACTCGGCCTGCTGACCACGGCCCAACTGCTGCTGACCGGCCCTGCGGTCTCCGCGGTCTTCGTCTTCTTCGACGCCGCCGCGTTCGGCGCGCTCGCCACCCTGGTCGGCCGCGACGGCCTGGCCCGTGCGACCGGCCGCATGATGAGCGCCAGCACGCTGATCGGCCTGCTCGGGCCGTCCGCCGCGGGAGTGCTCGTCGCCAGCCTCGCCCCGCCCACGGCGATCACGCTCGACGCTCTGAGCTACGCGGCCGCCGCGCTCCTCCTGGCTCAACTCCCTTTGGTGCCAAGGACCCGCGCCAGGACCGGCGCGCCCGTCCGGGACACCTTCGCCGACATTGCGGAAGGCCTCCGGTACATACGCCGGCACCCCCTCATCCGCCCCCTCACCCTTCTGGGCATCGGCAACAGCTTCACCGAAGGAGCCGTCGTCGGGCTGATCGTCGTGACCGCCGTCCGAACCTTCGGCATGGCCCCGGACGACGAACGCATCGGCCTGTTCTGGGCCGCCGCGGCCCTGGGCGCGCTCGCCGCCGCGACCGCCCTGCCGCGCCTGCAGAAGACCGTGCCCCTCGGCTGGATCACCCTCGGCGGCCTCGCCGCCAACACCGTCTTCCTCGCCTGCTGGGCCGCCTCACCGGGACTGGTGACGGGCCTGGCCGCCCTCGCCTGCTGGCAGAGCGCCAACGCCCTGGTCAGCCTCAACGGCATCGTCATCCGCCAACAGATCACCCCCGAGCACCTCCAGGGCCGGGTCAACACCACCGCCCGCATGATCGCCTGGGGCGGCCAGCCTCTCGGCGCGGCCGTCTCAGGCCTGCTCGCCGACGCCGCGGGCGTCCGCACCGCCCTCCTGACGGCCTGCCTCGGGGCGCTCCTCTCACTCTCCGCGGGGCTGGCGACCCCGCTTCGGCGGCGAGAGGTGACCACGGAGCGAGAGGTGAACACGGAGAAGGACAACCACGCCGCCCGAGCCCAGCACTAGGGTCCCGTCATGCAGATCATCAAGGGCGCAGGCGTGTGGGCCCACCCCGGCGAAGCGGGCAATGACTGGATCGAACAGCTGCGGACGTCGGACCTCTCGGTGGGGACGTACTGCATCCCGGCCGGTGGGCGAGATACCCAGAGCCCGCACACCGAGGACGAGATCTATGTCGTCACAGCGGGCCGCGCAAAGATCGAAACACCAAGCCGGACGGACGAGGTGGGTCCCGGGGCGGTGATCTTCGTGCCGGCCGGTGAAGAGCACCGGTTCACAGAAGTGGCCGAAGACCTGGTGCTGCTCGTGGTGTTCGGGCCCGCCTACGGCTCGCGCTCGCCCAAGCGTTAGGGATCAGGAGGGGGTTCTCCTCGGACGTCGCCGACAGCGTGGCCTTGGGGAACACCGAGTGGCGGCAACGGTGTGTCCCGAGTGTCTCATCGGTCGGCGCGTGCGTCGTACGCCAACAACGCCACCTGCGTGCGGTTGTTGAGGCCGAGTTCCCGCAGGAGCCGGGTGACGTGGGCCTTCACTGTGGCGACGCTCATGTGCAGGTTCGCGGCGATCTCCTGGTTGGTGAGGCCGTCGGCGAGGGCTTCGGCGACCTGGCGTTCCCGTGTGGTGAGGGTCGCCAGCGCGGTGCGGGCGCGGGTGCGGCGGGCAGGGGCGGGGTCGTCGGCGACGTAGTCGAACAGGCGGCGGGCGGCGGCCGGGGACAGCACCGGCTCGCCGGCGGCGACGCTGTGCACGCAGGACACGATCCGGTCCGGCGGGGTGTCCTTGAGCAGGAACCCGGCGGCTCCCGCGCGCAGCGCCCGCAGTACCTGCTCGTCGGTGTCGAAGGTGGTGAGCACCAGTACCTGGGGCGGCACGGGCAGCGACCGGAGCCGTTCGGTAGCGGTGATGCCGTCGACGCGGGGCATGCGGATGTCCATCAGGACCACGTCCACGGGCGGTACGGCCCGTTCCACGGCGGTCAGCGCCTCGGCGCCGTCGCCCGCCTCGCCGACGACCTCCAGACCGGGGCCGCCCTCCAGCAGGTTCACGAGGCCGGAGCGGACCAGCGGGTCGTCGTCCACGATCAGCACCCGTACCCGGGTGACGGCGGTGTTCATGGCGCCCACGGTAGCCACGCGGTCAGCCTGAAATCGCCGTCGCGGGTGGGTCCATGGCTCAACCGGCCCCGGGCGAGCGACACGCGTTCGGCCAGGCCCACCAGGCCGGTGCCGCTGCCGGGGACGGGCGTGGTGGCTGTGCTGTCGCCGATGGCCGTCCCCTTGGCAAGTGCTGTCTCTTCGCTGGGGGTTGGTGCGCCACTGAGTACCGCCTCTTCGCTGAGGGCCGCCGCGTTGCCGGAGACGGTCCCTTCGCTGGAGGCCGTGTCCGCGGCGGAGCCCGGTGTGCTGCTGGGGATTGGTGTACCGCGGGAGGCGGGCGCTCCACCGGAGCCCGGCGTCCTGCCGGGAGCCGGCCCGGCGCCGTCGTGGCGCAGTCGGTTCGCCGTTTCGATGGTCAGGCCCTCGCCGGGTCCGCCCCGTAGCTCGAGCCTGACCGTGCCCCGCGCCGGCGCGTGTTTGCGGGCGTTGGTCAGTGCCTCCTGCACGATCCGGTATGCCGTGCGGCCGAGTTGTCCGGGGACCTCCGAGGCCGGGTCCAGCCGGTTCTCGTATGCCAGGGACAGCCCGGCCGTGCGGCTCTCCGCCACGAGCGCGGGCAGGTCGGCGAGCGTGGGCTGCGGACGGTCGCGCTCGATGTCAGGGGCGCGCAGCAGGCCGATGATCTCCCGCAGGTCGTTGAGTGACTGGTGGGCGCCGGACCGGATCACCGCCGCCGTCTCGGCCAGCTTCTCCGACGGCAGACCGCGCCGGTACTCCAGTACGCCCGCGTGCAGGCTCAGCAGGGACAGCCGGTGGGCGAGTACGTCGTGCATCTCGCGGGCGATCCGTTCGCGCTCGGCTCTGCGGACCCGCTCGACCCGTAGCCGCTGTTCGGTCTCGGCCTGTCGGGCCCGATCCGCCCAGGCCAGCATCAGTTGACGGCGGGACCGGACGACCGCGCCCCAGCCGGTCAGCGCCAGACAGAGCGCCGCGGATCCGGCGGAGCCGCCGAGGGTCCCGGCGGGCCCGGCCGTGTTCGGCCACAGCAGGTACTCCAGCGGCGTGGACAGCACCGCGGGCACCGTGACCGCGCCGGCGACCGCGGCCCGGCGGTGCACCGCGACCGTGAACAGGGCGATCGCACTTGCCGCGCCGACGACGGGCAGGACGACGGAGAGGGCGATCAGACCGACCGCCACGGGGACCGGGAACCGCCGCCGCCACAGCAGGGCGGCACTCCCGGCCGCCCCCGCCACGACGTCGACGGCCACGGGTATCCCGTCAGGCGTCGGGGCCTGCCGGAGCCCCACGATGGCGAGGCCTGCCGCCAGCAGCGCGCACAGCGCGTCGACCACGAGGTCGCGCGCGGTGCGCGAGCCGCCGGTCGGCGCGGTGGGGGTCAGCGCCCCGAGGCGGGGGCTTGGGCCGTCAGCCATGCGGTGATGTGTCGTTCCCACTCCCGGTCCCGGGTCGTCTCCATGAACTCCTTGCGATCGATCAGCAGGTAGATCTCGCCGACCGTGGTCGTGTCCAGGATCAACGGTTTGCCCGCGTTCAGCAGACCGCCGATGAAACGTCCGTACAGCTCCGTGAACCGCGTCCCGACCCGCGTGATCTCGTCGCGGCGCAGGATCAGGTCGGTGCCCTCGCTCCATCCGCCCAGCACCAACCGGTCCTGATCGAGGGTGATGATCCCGCGGCGCTGGAAGAGCACCTTCTGGCTGACGCCGGCCGAGATCCGGTCGGCGCCGGTCTTCGCGCGCAACTCGGCCGTGGTGGCACCTACGTACTCGCCCCGGGTCTGCCCCGCTCCCGACGTTCCCGCTCCTGATGTCCGCTCTGTGTTCATGGTCCCAGCCTGCGGGGACGCCCCGCGCATGCGCATCGGCGCAAGGTCTTCGGTGAGTACGACTTTGGTCGATTCCGTCAGCCACCTCCGGCCGTGTCCTGGCGAAGGACGCGGTTCCTACGCTCGCCGGACGAGACCCGCACAGGAGGAGGACGTCATGACCGACACCCCCGAGCCCGCCCGGGGCGCGCTGAGCCGTCGCCGCCTGCTCGGCTCGGCGGTCGTCGCGGCAGGTGCGACCACCGCCGGGCCTGCCCGGACCGCCCAGGCCACCACCAATGCCACCGCCACCACCTCTGCCACCGAGTCCGCTTCCGCCGCCACCGAAGAGTCCCGCTGGCACCCCGGCGTCAGACACCTCCTCCCCCGCATGACCCTTCCCGAGAAGATCGCGCAGCTGAACCTCCCCCAGGTGCTGCCCGCGGGTCTGGTCCCGCCCGACTCCCCGGTCACCAGCGACGAGGACCGGGCCCGTTTCGTCGCGGGGACATGGCGGGACTTCCTCGGCCCGGGCGGCGGCTTCTTCGGGCTCATGAACGAGACCGTGAGCGGCCTGATCCCGGTCGAACACCCCCGCACGCCTCGGCAGCAGGCCCAACTCACCAACCGTCTCCAGGAGATCGCCGCCGCCACCCGCCTCGGTATCCCGCTGCTCCAGATCGCCGAGGGCACCAACGGCTTCAGCGCCCCCGGCGCGACGATCTTCCCCGAGGGCCCCGGCATGGGCGCCACCTGGAACCCCGCCCTCGTACGGGAGGTGTACGCCTGCGTCGCCGCCGAGGCCCGCAGCGTCGGCGTGCACGTGCTGAACACCCTGCCTGCCGAACTGACCCGCGATCCGCGGCTGGGCCGGGTGTGCGAGTTCTTCGGCGAGGACCCCTTCCATGTGGCGAGCCTGGTCGCGGCCGTCGTCCAGGGAGTTCAGGGCGCCGACCCCGCTGGGTCCGACCGGGCCGCCGCCTCCCTCTGCCACTTCCCGGCGCAGACGCCCAACGTCGGTGGCCTGGAGGGCAGTTCGGTCGAGATCGGTGAACGCGCGCTGCGTCAGACGCACTTGCCGCCCTGGCAGGCAGGTTTTGGAGCGCCGGGCGCGCTGATGACGCTCGCCTGCCAGTCGACGATCGACGGCGTCCCGACGCACGGTTCACGGTTCCTGCTCACGGAGGTGCTGCGCGGTGAACTGGGCTTCACCGGTGTCGTGATCGCCGAGGGCGGCGGCCTGACCACCCTGGTGACCGAGGGCCTCGCCGAGAACCAGCGACAGGCCGGGGCGCTGGCCCTGGCCGCCGGCGTGGACGTCGGCATCACCTGGGAGGAGGCCTACCTGGGCGAACTGGCCGCCGCGGTACGGGCAGGCGAGGTCCCGGAGCGACTGGTCGACAGAGCGGTCGGCCGGGTCCTGAACCTCAAGTACCGTCTGGGCCTCTTCGACCGGTCCCGCGTCGACCCGGACCGCGCCGAGGCGACCGTGCGCAGCGCGGCCCACCAGGCGGTGTCGCTGCGGGCCGCGCGCGAGTCGATCGTGCTGCTGAAGAACAGCGGCGACCTGCTGCCGCTGGGCCCGTCGGTGCGCCGGCTCGCGGTGATCGGCCCGAACGCCGACGACGTGGCCGACCTCCTGGGGGACTACACCCCGTGGCCGCCCGGCGCACCCGTGGCGACGGTCCTGGCCGCGCTGCGCGACACCGCGCCGGACGGTGTGACGATCCGCCATGCCAAGGGGTGCGAGGTGACGGGCGACGACCGTGCGGGCATCCCGGCCGCCGTCGCCGCCGCCCGCGCCGCGGACGTCACCGTCCTCGTCCTGGGGGAGCGGTCTACGGCCTTCGCGAGCGCGGACAGTACGGACGGCGAGTCGAGGGACGCGGCGGATCTCGAACTCACCGGCGTGCAGGAGGAGTTGCTGAAGGCTGTCCATGCCACCGGCACGCCTGTCGTGCTCGTTCTCGTCAACGGCCGCGCCCTCGCGGTGAACTGGGCCGCCGAGCATGTGCCGGCGATCGTCGAGGCGTTCCTGCCGGGGGAGTTCGGCGGCCGGGCCGTCGCCGAGGTCCTGTTCGGCGAGGTCAACCCGAGCGGTCGGCTCCCGGTGACCGTGCCGCGCGGAGTGGGTCAACTGCCGCTCACCTACGACCACAAGCGCATGCGGGCCAAGGCCGGCGACTACGTCGGACTCAGCGCCTCACCGCTGTACGAGTTCGGCTTCGGCCTCAGTTACACCACGTTCTCCTACGCCCGCCTGCGGATCTCCCGCCCCCGCATCCGGGCCCACGAGAGCACGGTGGTCCGGGTGGACGTCACCAACACGGGCGTGCGGCGCGGCCAGGAGGTGGTCCAGCTCTACCTGCGCGACCGCCTGGCGTCGGTGTCCCTGCCCGAACGCATGCTGCGCGGCTACGCCAAGGTCGACCTCGCCCCGGGCGAGACGACCACGGTCGCGATGACCCTCTCCCCGCGCGAACTAGCCCTGGTGGACCACCGGATGCGGACCACCGTCGAACCCGGCCTCTTCGACGTGCTCGTGGGCCGCTCCTGCCTCTCTGTCGAACTGACCGGGCAGGTGGAGGTGATGGCCGTCGAGGAGCCGAGGTCGCCCGAACGACCTGCCGGTTGACATGCGGGCGAGAAAAGTTCGTCCCTCGGAGGAACCGAACTTGCAGGTTGCCGGGCTCGTCACGAGCCGGGTCCCCGCCGTCAACCGGCGGGAAAGTAATGGCCGTTGTCCATATCGGCGAGCAGGCCGGGCCGGGCGGGTTCCCAGCCGAGGGTCCGGCGGGTGATGAGGTTGGACGCCGGGTAGCTCTGCGTGACGATATTCGCGAGGAACCCGAAGTACCCCGGCGTCATCAGGGCGTCGTCAGGAACGCTCACGGCGGGCAGGCCCAGGCGGCCGGCGATGGCCTCGGCGATGTCGCGGAACGGGATGCCCTCGTCCCCGACCGCGTGCCAGTAGGTGCCGGCCGGCCCCTTCTCCAGCGCCAGGCGGAACAAGGTGGCCGCATCGCGGATGTGCACGGCGTTCCACAGGTTCGCGCCGTCGCCGTGATAGCCGGCGAACCCCTTTTCCTTCGCGAGCGCGATGAGTGTGGGGAGGAAGCCGGCCCGATCCGTCGTGCTGTGCGCGATGTTGGCGATCCGCACGACCGACGACCGCACCCCCTGCTCGGCGAGGTCGACAACGGCCCTCTCCACGACGTTGCGGACCCGCAGGGTGCCCTTGTGCTCCTCGCCGGCGGGCAGCGCCGGGTCCTCCTCGGTGGCCGGCCGCTCCAGGTTCCCGGGCGAGCCGATGCTGCCGGCCGCGACCAGCGGCTTTCCGGTCCCCGCGAGTGCCTCCCCGTACGCGAGCATGATCGGGAGTTCGGCGGCGGCCACGGCGTCGAGCCCTCCGGAGGGCAGCAGATCCTGCCGGTGCGCGACGTGGATGACGCCGTCGGAGTCCGCAGCTGCCTCCTTGAGCCCGTCGAGATCCTGGAGGTCGCCGCGACGCACCTTCGCGCCGAGCGCGGACACGGCTGCCGCGGCCGCGTCCGACCGGGCCAGGCCGGTGACCTCGTGCCCGGCGGATATGAGTTCGGGGATGATGTACGAACCGGAATGGCCGGTCCCCCCAGCGACGAAAACGCGCATGTAATTTTCCTTGTGAGGGTAGGTGCGGAATATTTTCGTGCGGTAAATGGCCTGGCGTAATGCTGCACGCGAGGTAGTGGTCGGGGTGCGCTCAACCGAGAAGGGTGATACCGAGGGAGAAATTGGTGTGCTTGACGGAATGGTTCATGAGGCCCAACTCCAGCAGGCCGACGTTCTCCAGTGCCCGCGCCATGGGCAGCTCCCCGATGTCCCAGGGGCGCAGCCCCAAGCTCTCGACGAACACTGAAACGCGTGCCTTCGCCTGCGCGTCGTCGCCTGCGATGAACACGTCCAGAGGGCGGCCCTCGGCCGGTCCGGCCGCCAGAACGTGGGAGAACACAGTGTTGAACGCCTTGACGACATGGGCGTCGTCCGGAGCCGCCTTGGCGATCTCCTGTGCGCCGGAACTGTCGGCGGGGACGACGAAGCCCTGCAGGTCGGGGGTGACGGGGTTGGTGATGTCGACGATGACCTTGCCGCGCAGTGCGTCCCCGTACTCGCTCACCACCGCCGCCGCGCCGGCGTACGGAGTGGCGAGGAGAACGATGTCCCCGGCCGGGGCGGCCCCGGCCGTCCCGACTGTGGCGCCGGCGACCGTGGCGGCCAGCTCCTTGGCCTTGGCCGGGTCGCGGCCGATGATCTCGACGGCGTTCCCGCCGGCGAGCGCCCGGCCGGCCACAGCGCGGGCCATGTTTCCCAGTCCGACAATACTGATGCTACTCATCGGTGTTCCTGCTTTCCGGGCTTGGACCCTGCTGTCAAATTCTGATGTCGAATTCTCGGAGTGAATTGGACTTGGCGCCCTCAAGCACCTGCTTTCAGGCTGCCATCGGGAGTGAATGGTGTCCAAGACCTCTTGAAGCTGTGGTGATACCCTGAAGGCATCACCAACTGGGAGACGCCGTGGATCTGGATATGCGCAAACTGCGTTATTTCGTCACCGTGGCCAACCTGCTGCATTTCGGCCGCGCAGCCGATGAGCTCCATATCGCGCAGCCGGTGCTCAGCGGCAGATCCGCGCGCTGGAGCAGGATCTCGGCGTCTCGCTGTTCACCAGGGATCGCCACGGTGTGGAGCTGACGGACGCGGGCCGGCAACTTCTGGCCGATGCCGGTCCGCTGCTCGTCTCCACCCACGCGGTCCGCCGCCGAGCATCCGCGGCCGCCCGCAGCAACCGGCGGCTGATGGTCGGATTCCGGGCCGGCATCGCGGTCACCCCGGCTTCGCGGGCGTTCGAGGCCCTGCACCCGGATGTGGTCGTGGACGTACAGCGGATCGAAGGGGACAACCAGGCCGCGATGCTGCTCGACGGCCGCATCGACGTCGCCTATGTGCGGCTGCCCATCGAGGAGGCGGGCCTGCGCGTCACCCCGCTGTACGCGGAGCCCCGGGTGGCGGTACTGCCCGCTGGACACCGGTTTGCCGGTAAGAAGGAGGTCAGCGAGGCCGACCTGGCCGGCGAACCGCTGGTCTGGCCCGGTGACCCGAGCACGCAGCCCACCAAGCGCCCGCACCCTGACGCCGGGTACCCGGTGCGCGGGGTGGACGAGACGCTCGAGCATGTCGGGGCCGGGCGGGGCATCTCCTTCCTGGCCCGTTCGGCGTCCGTGTTCTACTCGCATCCCGACGTCGTCTACGTGCCCATCCCGGAACTGGCGCCTGAACAGGTGTGCCTCGCGGTGGCGGCATCGCACACCTCGCCGGTAGTGGATGACTTCGTCACGGCGGCTCGGTCGACGGCCGAGACCACGTCAGAGTGCGGCAACTATGAGATGTGGCAGCTCGGCGGAGATGCCGTCACAAGGCCGGCTTGAGCAGTTCGCCACTGACCCCGTAGACCGGCGGCGCGGCGGCGCCCTGGACCGAGGCGACGACCTTGAACTCCCGCAACCTTCGAAGGTCGCCCTTCGCTCAGACGGATCCTGCTGCGGCCGCGATGCGCCACGTCAACTCGACACTTCCTCCCGCTGTCGGTCGTCGCCGACCGTGGCGGGGATGGCGTTGTCGATGAGGACGGTGGCGACGGCGGCGGCGGTGGGGAAGGCGTCGGCGTTGAGGACCCGGGTGCGGGCCGCGGCACCGTCGATGAGCAACGCGAGCTGCTCGCCGAGCTGTTCAGGGTCGGCGGCGCCGGCTTCGCGGGCGGTGTCGGCGAGCCGTGTGGCGACGGCTTTCTTGTAGTCGCGCGCGTACTGGGACGCGGGGTGCTCGGGGTCGTGGAGTTCGACGGCGGCCGCGATGTAGGGGCACAGCGGGGTCGTGGGGGAGACGTCGAAGGCGGCGAGAAGACGTTCGCGGGGCGTGAGGTCGGGGCGGTCGAACACGCCGGACAGAACTGAGGGATCGAACCGGCGCAGGTGCTCGGCGACGAGTTCGTCCTTGCCGCCGAAGTGCTGGTAGGCGGTGCGCTTGGACACCTCGGCCGCCGCGCAGAGCTGGTCCATGCCGGTGCGGTTGATGCCTTGCTCGCGGAACAGCTGCTGGGCCGCGCCGAGGATGCGCTCGCGGGCGCCCCGGCCGCGGCGCCGGCCCGTGGGGCCCTTCTCCAACTCCGTCATGGCCCCATCGTACCCCCCGTCGGGTAACGAGCGGTGTACATAGTTGCGTCCCGGCTGCCCGCCCCATACCGTAAGCACACAGGGCGGTGTACTTAACGTCGCCGCCCAGGTGCACATGGCACCACCGACCCAGGGAGCGACTATGGGAAAGCTCGACGGCAAGGTCGCGGTCATCACCGGCGGCACCACCGGCATGGGACTGGCCGGCGCGAAGCTGTTCGTCGACGAGGGCGCGCACGTCTTCATCACCGGCCGCCGCCAGGACGCCCTGGACGAGGCCGTGAAGCAGATCGGCCGCAACGTCACCGGCGTCCAGGGCGACGCCGCCGACCTGGACGACCTGGACCGCCTGTACGACACCGTCAAGCGGGAAAAGGGAAGCCTTGACGTGCTGTGGGCCAGCGCCGGAGGGGGCGAGCCCGCCCCGCTCGGTGAGATCACCGAGGCCCACTTCGACACCGCGTTCTACCTCAACGCCCGCGGCACCTTGTTCACCGTCCAGAAGGCCCTACCGCTTTTCAATGACGGCGGCTCCATCCTGATGACCGGCTCCAACGCCTCTCTCGGCGCCTTCCCCGGCTGGAGCGTCTACGCCGGCAGCAAGGCCGTCCAGCAGGCCTGGGCCCGCGTCTGGCTCAACGAGCTAAAGGACCGCCGCATCCGCGTCAACGTCCTGACCCCCGGTCAGGTCGCCACCGCCATGCAGGAAGAGCTCTTCGACGAGGCCACCAAGCGCCAGTTCGAGTCCCTCATTCCCCGCGGCCAGATGGGCCACCCCGACGAGATCGCCACCGCCGCGCTCTTCCTCGCCTCCGACGACTCCAGCTACGTCAACGGCATGGAACTGGTCGCCGACGGCGGCACCACCGCCATCTGAACCGAACGACCCTCAATTAGGGCAGGACATCTCATGAGCAACATCAGCATCATCGGCACCGGGAACATGGCCCGCACCATCGGCACGCGGGCGATAGCGGGCGGCAACACCGTCGAGGTCATGGGCCGCGACCAGTCCAAGGCCGCCGACCTGGCCAAGGCACTCGGCGGCGGCGCCACGACGGGAGAATGGGGCACCGCCCCGGCCGGGGACATCGTCATCGTGGCCCTGTTGTACGACGGTGTCGTGCCGGCCGTCACTCAGTACGGGGACGCTCTCGCGGGCAAGGTCATCGTCGACATCAGCAATCCCTTCAACTCGACGTTCGACGGCCTGGCCCACCGCGAGGAGACCTCGATCGCGCAGGAAGTCGCCAAGGTGGCCCCGGCAAGCGCCGGCGTGGTGAAGGCGTTCAACACCGTCTTCCGCCATGTCCTGGAGAAGGGTCGGCCGGACGTCTTCATCGCCGGCGACGATGCGCAGGCCAAGGCGAGTGTGGAGGCGTTCATCGAGACCCTCGGGCTGCGCCCGCTGGACGTCGGCGCCCTGAAAATGGCGCACTGGCTGGAGGGGGCGGGCGTGGTCACGGTGGGCCTCGCCAACCACGGGGTGGGGAACTTGGACTTCGCCCTCAGCGTCACCGAACTTTCCGTCTGAGTTGACGGCAGCGAGGCCCGAGAGGATCACCCTGTTCGGCCTCGCTGTCCGTTCGGGCTTGATAGATGAGCACGGAATGATTCGCCCCCGACCGCGTGTACCGGGCGACGAGTCGACGCAAAACGAACCAGATCTACCAATAGTGGCTGGACTTGGGGAAAAAGCGGCTCTCGGGTCGTAAGCCTCCGTTGACAAGTGAAACGGATTCCACCGAAGGTAAAGTTAGGGCATGTTCATGTAAAGAAAGGTGAATCGGTTCGGTCGGGAGAAGGAGTTTGTTAATCTTCAAACAGTGCCACAGTCGATGAGCTCCAGAGTGCACTCATGACCCGCCGATTTTCCTGTGTCGAACCGCGGACGTCACGGGAGTTGAGAGCTCCGCGGCAGGCCTTTCCGGGAGCGCTCTTTGATACGCCGCCGTCGCCGTGACGCGCCTCGATCGATCCCGATGTACTCAGTCGATCCGGGCGTCATCAATATCAGCATCCGGGAATTAGTCGCCCTCATAGGTGTTCTTGATCATGCCTATACTCAAATCGCCGAGTTGAGTGAATTCGACGACGAGGTGATGGCCCAGTCAAGCGGAGTTGCTCTCATACCATTACTGTATGCACGAGCCGGATTGGCCTTGACGGAAGGTGCTGACGGAATCCCTTTGCTCGCCGCCGAGGTTGGCTTGCTTGAAGCCGCAGTGATCAACCTCGAGTCGTATGAGGGGAATGAGGTGGTGTTGGTCGCTGGGTATGAGCTTTTGGACGCATTTGCCAATCGCCCGAAAAGCCCTCGTGCTCTCCGCCGCGTGCACGGAATTCTGACCTTCGATGGTGGGGCGGGTACTCGGTCAGTGGGTCAGTCACTCCTTCCGTCGGACTGAGCCGTGCTTTGGAAGGTGCTGGTCTCCCGAGTGGGACGTCCGGAGACATCGCGGGCGGCCAGCCCTTCGTAGATGGCTTGACCGATACTGTGTGATCATGCCCACTGGTCCACGCTGGCTGGATGCCGAGGAGCGGCGAGCCTGGCTCGCCTACGTCGAGTTCTCCACTCATCTGTCCGACTACTTGAACCGCCAGCTGCGGCGCGACGCTGGTCTGACGCACGCCGACTACATCCTTCTTGCCCACCTGTCCTCGCTCCCGGACCAGGCTCTGACCATGTCGGAGCTGGCCGAGCGCCTGAGGATCACCCGTAGTCGGCTCACGCACGCGGTGACCCGCCTTCAGCAAGCCGGCTACGTGGATCGGCGCGACGACCCCGCGAACCGGCGCAATCAGCTCGCCGTGCTCACCGACGGAGGACGTCGGCTGCTGGAGCGGGTGGCTCCCGGGCATGTCGAGGCGGTACGGCATGCGATCTTCGACGCGTTGACGCCTGATCAGGTCCGGCAGTTCGCGGAGATCGGCGAAGCGATCAACGCCGCACTCCAGCACGTGGACGCGGCTCAGGACGAGGAAGAGACGCTGCCCTGGCGTCGGCGGTAGGAACGGCTCGACAAGCCGGCGGCCCTAGGGGCGGTCGTCGGAGTCGCCCATCTTGTACAGGCCAGTGGGTCGAGGTGGCGCCGTAGCGGAACGGTTTCGCGCCACATTGGGCAGCGGCGGTTTTCGGCCGTCCCTGAGATCCGCCGAAGTCCTTGTCCGCCCGTCCGGCTTCGCAGGCACGGTCGGCCTCGGGTGACGGGGACCGCCCTCGCCAGGGCCCGTACGGGGAACGGGCGGTCGACGGTCACTGGTCGTCACGGCGCGAGAAGTCCGTGGATTGGTGTCTTATGCGCCCTTCTTCGCTCGGTCGCTCGCCTCCGCCCTCGCCCGACGGGGCGTCGTAGGCGGCGGATTGACTCCGGTGCGGCTCGCCCCCGCGTACGCGTCGTGTTCCGCCGCACCGGTTAGGGGCACTTGGTTCGTTGGCCGCGGGGAGCCGGCTGACGGAATGGGACAGCCGTTGACAGGGGGTGGGGAAGATGGTTCGTACGCTTGTGGTGCACGACGAGAAACTTCTGAGTTCGGCACTGGTGGAGCTGCTGAGATCCGACGACACGCTGGACGTGTCGTCGCTGTGTCCCGACGCCGACGGTCCGGAGCGCGAAGCGCTGTGCGCCGACGTCTGTGTCGTGGACGGCGAGTGTCTGAGGGGACCGGACAAGGGGTGTGGTGAGCGTCTGCGGATCCGGTGCGGGGACCGGCTCGTCGTCCTGACGACGGCCAAGAGACCGGGGGTGCTGCGCCGGGCGTTCGACGAGGGTGCCCTCGGACTGGTCGACAAGAACGCCCCGGCGCATCGGCTGATCACGGCGGTGCACACGGTCGCCAGGGGCGAGCGCTTCCTGGACGAGTCGCTCACCGTAGCTCTGCTGAAGGGCTCGGAGATGCCGCTGACCACCAGGGAACTGGGCGTGCTGGCCCTGGCGTCCCAGGGGGCGCCGATCGCCGAGATCGCGGCGGGCCTGCACCTGTCCCGCGGAACGGTCCGCAACTACATGGCCACGGCGATCCGGAAGGTGGGCGCCCGCAACCGGGTCGACGCGATCCGCATCGTCCAGAACGCCGGCTGGACGTGACGCGGCCTTGGCCGTGATCTCGACACCGCTTGGTTCGGGCCTCACCGCTGTTGAGGCGCGCCTGCCTGCCAGTGGCCCGTCAGGTCGCGATAGAGAGGCGAACCGTCCAGCAGTTCGTCGTGCGTGCCACACACCGCGTGTACGCCGTCCAGCACCAGGATCCGATCGGCGCGGACCGCCGAGGACAGCCGGTGCGCCACCACGAGCAGCGTTCCGGGCCTTGCCGCGAGAGCCCTCTCCGCGCGGGCCTCCGACGCCGGGTCGAGGTGGCAGGTGGCCTCGTCCAGCAGGAGCAAGGGGGCGAGGGACAGATACGCGCGGGCCAGCGTGATCAACTGCCGCTCACCAGGCGACAGTTCGGCGGGTCGCACCGTGCCGTCAAGACCGCCCAGACGCTCGACCAGCAACTCCAGACCGATGATCCGGACGGCGGCTTCGAGTTCGTCCCGCCCCACGTCCGCGCGCAGATACGCGAGGTTGTCGCCCACGGTGCCGGAGAACACGTAGGCCTCCTGCGGGACGAGCACCCGTAGTGCGGAGAGTTCCGTGGCGGCGCGTCCCGTCACCACGCGTCCGGCCACGCGTACTTCGCCGCGGCTCGGCGCGAGTGTGCCCGAGACGAGGCGGGTGAGGGTCGACTTGCCGATGCCGCTCGGACCGACCACGGCAAGGTGTTCCCCCGGGGCGACGCGCAAGTCGAGCGCGTCGAGCACCGGTTCGGCGTGGACACCGTACGAGAAGGTGACGGATCGCAGTTCCACCGCGGGGGCCGCGGGCGCGGGCATGGACAGCGGGCGCGCCACATCGGCCGCCGGTCGTGCAGCGGTGCCGCGACCGTCAACGTCGTCGGTGGTGCCGGTTGGCGAAGTGCCTTTCGGCGGGCCCGTGTCTCTCGGAGGCATGTCCGGTACCGGGCCCAGGACCCGGTCGAGGACGACCAGTAGGCGGGCCCCGGCCGCGCTCAGTGCGGTCATCAGTGTGTGCAGGGCGGGCAGCAGGGACTGTACGAGGTAGGTGAACGCCCCCAGCAGGGCGCCCGTGCTCACTCCTCGCCCGCGCAGCCAGGGCACCGCCATCAGCAGGGTGAGTACGGGCAGGTTGGCCGCGACACCGAGGGCCGCCGTGCGTACGGTCGCCCAGCCGGCGAGGGTCCGGGCCTGCGCGGCGGCGTCCGCGACCAGGTCCGCGCCGCGCTGTTCGGCGTCGGGGCCGGTCCCGCACGCGGTGAGGTCGCGCAGCGCCGCGCGGGACCGTGCCGCGTGGTCGCCCAGGGCCTCGTCGGCCGCCAGGGCGCGGCGTTGGGCCGCTGCCATGGGCCGCAGCGTGCACAGGAAGAGCGCGAGGCCGACCGTCAGGGGCGGCAGGACCACCACGAGCAGGGCGGGGTGCAGGGACAGCAGGCCGAGCAGGGCGCCGACGGCGGTGAAGACGAAGGAGCGAAGGGTGAGCACGAGGCCGGCGAAGCTGTCGCGGGCGATCTCGACCTGGTTCGTCAGCCGTGAGACGGCCGCTCGGTCGGTTCCTCCTGGGCCGCCCCGGGCCGCCTGGGTCATCGAGCGGTCGACCGCATGCCGCACCAGCCCGTCGCGCAGCGGCTCCGTCAACCCGGCGAGCTGTGTGAACACCCCTCGGACGACCGGGGCGCCGGACAGTACGCCGGCCAGAGCGATCGCCAGCCACAGCAGCCCCCGGCGCGGGTCACCGGCGAGGAACCCCTCGTCGACGGAACGGGCGACCCCGTAGCCCACCAGGAACGCCTGCCCCGACTCTGCCAGCGACCAGAGCGCGAGCCGCGCGAGCACACCTTTGCGGCGGGCGAGGAAGTGACGTGCGTGCGGCGCGAGTCGGCTCAGCGCACCGGTTCCGTCCTCTCGGTGCCTGTCGGCGTCCGAGCCCCGCACGCCGCGGTACCCGGCGGATGTCACGGCGGCACCTCCGCGGGTTCGTGACGGCGTACGGGCCCTGCGCCCGGTGTCACGGTGTGCGCCTCGGTTTCGTAGGCGCCGAAGACCGCCCGGTAGTCGGCCGTGTGCCACAGTTCGCGGTGCGTTCCGACGGCGCGCACCCGCCCCTCATCCAGCCAGAGCACCAGGTCCGCCCGGTCGGCGACCGAGGGACGGTGTGCGACCACGAGCCGGGTGCCCCGCCGCACCGAGCGGCGCAGGGCAAAGTTCACCTCGTGCTCCGTGGCGGTGTCCAGACTGGACGTGGCGTCGTCCATGACCAGCAACCGCCCGGCGTGCGCGAACGCCCGCGCCAGTCCGAGGCGTTGGTGTTCCCCGCCCGAGAGCGGCGCCTCCGGCAGCGGGGTGTCGTAACCGTGCGGCAACCGGCGTACGAATCTGTCGGCGCCCGCCGCGCGGGCCGCTTGCCGTACCTCCTGTGGGGCCGGCTGCCGGGGCCCGGTGGCGACCGCTTCGGCGATTGTGCCCTCGCCGAGGACCGGGCGTTCGAAGGCGTAGGCCACTTCGGTGCGCAGGGCCTCGCGTGTGAGTCGGTCGAGTGGGACGCCGTCCAGCAGTACGTGTCCCTCGTCCGGGTCGATCAGCCGTCCCGCGACGGCCGCCAGGACGGACTTGCCCGCCCCGCTGCGGCCGACCACCGCGACCGTGCTGCCGCCCGGCACCCGCAGGCGTTCGGCACACAGCACCTGCCTGCCGTCCCGCACCACGCGCACATCGCGCAGTTCGAGTTGGCCGGGGCCGTTCGGAGGCAGCCGTCGCGATCCGTGGACCAGGGGGGGCATCTTCTCCAGTTCCAGGGTCCGGTGCCGTGCCTCGCGGGCTCGTACGAGTGCGCCGAGCAGCGTCGCGGCACCGCCGACGCCGGCCGTGAGCTGCGCGTACCGGCAGGCGGCGAGCAGGTCGCCCACGCTCAGGTCGCCGGCCGCGAGTCGCAGGCCGCCGACGGCGGTGGCGGCGAGGGTCAGCAGCGGGACCAGGACATTGCTCCTGCCGAGGGCCCGTCCGTGCAGGGCCCACATGTGCCGGCCCTGGGCGGCCAGTTCCGTCAACGGCGCGAGGATGCGGGCGCGTTCGCGGTCGCCGGTCCCCGCGGCGGTGATCGTGGCCGCGCCCTCCAGGGCCTCCAGCAGCCGCGTCGCGATCAGGGACTGCGTCCTTTGGTACGCGGCGACCGAGGTGCCGGTGTCGCGGGCGAAGGACCGCAGCAGCAGCGCCAGCGCGGGCAGACCGGTCAACACGCAGGCGGCCACCCACACGTCGACGAAGGCCAGTGCCACGAGCGCGCCCAAGGGTGTGATCAAGGAGGCTCCCAGCGCCGCGCGGGCAGCCGGGGCGCCGCCGGCGTCCGCGGCGTTGAGAGTCAGTCGGGTTCCGACGTCCCCCGGCGGGTGGGGTCGGACGCTGTCGGGTACGGCGCGCAGCATTCCGAGCAGGGCACGGGAGCGTATGGACGCCGTCCATACGGCGTTGCAGCGGCCGGCGAACAGCGCGGTCAGACTGTCCAGCAGCAGTTCGCCTATGAGCAGCCCGGCGCTCAGCGGGAGCCATCGGCCCGCGTCGCCGTCACGCAGCAGCAGGTCCAACGTGCGGCCGAGTACGAGGGGTTGGGCCACCGTCGCCGCGGCCGCGGCGATCGAGCACAGCAGCACCATCGCTTCCAGTGTGTGTCCGGGCGCCGAACCGGCGGTCCTCTCCCGCGTCTTGGGAGTCCGCCCTCCGCAGGGCCTGCTCGTTCGCACCAGGGCTCACCTCCGTCCGTCCACTGGGGGACACCGGGCGCCGACTCGGCGGATTCGGCAGCCCGCCCGGACGTGGTGACCGCGTGGGCAGGCTTCGGCGCCCCGGGAGTTCACCCGGGGCGCCTGAGCCCGGCGACATGGCTCACCACGTCACCGTGGTCGGCAACTCCGGCGTCAGTTACAGGTGGTGACGCTCAGGCTGCTGTCGCCACAGAGCAGGAGGCTCGCGCGGCTACCGCTCTCGACGTCGCCCATGGCCTCTTCCTTGGGGGTCTCCATGGACTGCAGGTCGAAAAGGTTCATGACATTTCCTCTCGTGGGGGAGTGGATGTGTTTCTTCACGACCCCTGGTGGGGCCGAGTCTGAGGGCCGCCGCTGGGGCGCAGTGGCGGCAGGAACGGCAGGCCGGCGGGCGTGTCGCCGAGGACGGAGGCGACAGCCAGGAGGCATCCGGCCGTTCCGGTGGAGAGGTCCATGGACAGGCGCATCATCTGCTCACCGGGAAAGGCGAGTCGGTCCTTGTAGGACATGGCGTGCCAGGACAGGGCGTCGAGTTGGCGCCGGACGGCCTCCGGGCCCGTGCCGGGTGCGGTGGCCGTGGTGCGGCCGAGGTACAGCACCATGCCGGCCACACCGCGGTAGAGGCCGGGCTGGGCGTAGAACATCGCCTGGGCCGCGGCCACGATCTCCTTCCTGGCCCGCGCGAACTCCACGTCCTCGCGGTGTGCCAGGTAGTCGTCGAGCACCATGCCGATGCCCACGCTGCCGGCGCCGAGGTAGGGCATGGTGCGCCATCCCTCGTCGACCTGCAGCGCGCCGCCCGCGCCGCGGACACAGCGGGCGAGGTCCTGCCGCAGTGAGTCGCGGGCGAGGTCAAGGAGGGCATGGTCAGCGGTGCGTTCGTAGAGCCGGAGGAAGAGGAGTGCGCGTCCTGCGGCGCCGTGCAGCAGCCCCGCGCGAGGGCGGGCGGGTTCGGTGCGGCCGCCCGGCAGGCCGGCGGCGGTGAGATCGGCGCAGCGCAGAGCTGCGGTGTGCAGCGCGGTCTCTCCGGTGGTGGCGGCCAGCGAGTCCAGGGCGAGGCCCAGGCCGGCGGTGCCGCTGTGCAGGTCCGGGGCGAGATGCTCGAAGGGCTGGTCGAGAAGCAGCTCGGTGAGGTCGAGGGCGCGGTCGCGGTGGCCGAGGCGGTCCAGCGTCCAGGCGATTCCGGCGAGTCCGTCGTGGAAGCCGAGCGGCATTCCCGAGGGCGGTTGCTTGGTCCGCTCCAGCAGCCACTGCTCACCCTCCTCGTCCCGTCCCGCCCCGCTCTCGGCCAGGGCGTACAGCACTCCCGCCGCGCCGTGGCCGAAGGCCAGTCCGCCGCCGGCCGTGGCGAACTGCGCGATGTCACCGGGGAAGAGGCGGTCCGTGCGGGTGGGTGTCGCGGAGGCGCGGACGGCCTCGGCCATGGAGTCCCTGCTGCGTGGCCAGTCGTCCGGCCGGACCGGAGCCACGGGCCCGGACGGCCGTTGCGTCGAGGGGGCGCCGTCGACGCGCGTGATCTCCTCGACCGCCGCGTCCAGGAACGCCCGGTCCACCGGGAACCGATCCGCCACCACGTCGGCGAGGTGAGCCGCCTTGCGCCGGTCGACGGCCAGCAGACTCGTCAGCGGGAGGAACAGCGCGAGCCGCAGACACGCCAGCGCGTACCGGTCCACCGCCACGCCCCGCCGGTCGGAAGGCGCCACGAACCCCGGGTTGGCCACGGTCTGACGTCCAGGTTCCTCGACGTGGTGGGCCGCCTCGAAGTCCAGGAGGGCGACGCTGTCGTCGTCCCGGATCATGATGTTGAACAGGTGCAGGTCGTTGAAGACCACGCCTCGGGCGTGCACGTCCTCGACGGCGCGCTCCACGCGTGCGTGGACGTCGAGGGCCCAGGCGGTGTACTCGGCCAGTGTCCGCTCACTCGGGTCGGCCTCGATGAGCGGGTGCCGGCGGGCGAAGAAGGTGTTGAGCGGCTTGCCGTCGATGTACTCCAGGACGAGGAAATGGTGTTCCCCGATCGTGCGGTGGTCGAGCACCTCGGGCGTGCAGTCGAGTCCCGACAACCGTTCCAGCGCCCGGCGTTCACGGTGCAGCCGGGTCACGGCGTCGGCGCCGTCGGCCGCCAGCCCGGCGTGCGGACGGGCCTCCTTGAGGACGACCTGGTCCCCGGTGTGGTTGTCCCGGGCGAGGTAGACGCCACCGCCGTTGGAGAAGTGCAGTGCCGACTCGATGGTGTAGGGGAGATCGGCCACGGTCACCGCGGAACGGGCGTCGAGATGCGGACGCAGGAAGGCAGGCAGGCTCACCCAGTCCGGCACGCGGAAGACGGGGCCCCGCACGTCCGGCACCAGTACGCCGTCAGGACCGGTCACGGCGGGCCGTAACTCCCCGTCCGCGTCGTAGCAGTTGCGGCGGGTGAAGCCGCCGTAACGGACGTGGACGGGGCCGTCGCCGACTCTCAGGTCGCTCAGGATGTGCGGTCCGGGTTCACCGGCCAGCAGGTCGGACAACTCGCTCACGAGCCGTTCCAACTCCGCCTCGTCCGCCGGGTACACGGTGATGAACTTGCCGCTGCCGGCCCGGTCCGCGTACTTGGCGTTGCGCTGATGCAGCAGGTAGCGACTGGGCACGAACTTGAAGGCCGTGCCGCCGTCGACGCAGTGCCGCCACACGCGGTCGAGCACGGACTCCGCGTTGTCGAGGCAGGCGGAGACGTGGATCTTCCAGCCCTGAAGGGGGAGTTCGGCGTCGACCGGGCGCAGAGCGAGCCAGTCCCCGCTCTCGTTGCGCTGCCATCCTTCCGGTACGGGTGAGGATGCCGCGGCGTACCGGGAGCGCCCGGCCCCGGTACGGGAGGACGTACGGTGCGGAGCGTCGTAAAAGTACGGGTCCGCATCGCAGTACACGGCATAACCCTTGTTCATGCCTTCTCCCTCGCACCGGTTGCTGACGAGAACGACGCTGTCACGCGGGCAACCGCCCTGCACAGTTACCGCTGTCACCACTCCGATGTGCGAAACGCACGGGTAACTTCGCGCGGTCGAGAGCACCGGGCGGAAGGGTGATGATTCCGCGGCGCTGGAAGAGCACCTTCCGACCGTGGCGTCTGGCACAGCCGGGCTTTGGGGCATCCCGCGCGGAGAGTTCGCGATGGTAACGAACGATGAGGGGGAGGAGATCGGCCTCGGATGACGTGTCGAGCTGCCGCCATCCGGGACCTATGCAACCTTGACCTAGGCATAACGATAGATTCTTTCGCATGTGGGAATGCGTGGCACAGAGCCACAACGCCCGCACGTCCACCGCGAAGCAGAGGTTGCCGCAATCATGAGCGCCGCCGAACTCACCGCCCGCATCCACGAGGTCATCGCCCATCCGCAGACCGGTGACGCCGACTTCGACATCCACCGGGCTCTGCGTGAGGTCCTCGTCCCGGCCGGCCTGCGCCCCGAGGACAGCGGCGGAAGGATCACGTTCATCGGGAGCGACCCGATCGTCCCCAGCGTCATGCGTCTGGGCGCCGTCTCCGCACTGGGCCTGACCGCCAAGTCCGTCGCCCTGGCCGCGCTGTGGCGGCAGCGCGGCGGCGAGGGCCAGGACATCACGATGGACCTGCGCAAAGCCCCGCACCGGCTCTGCCCCTTCTACGACAAGAAGTGGGAGCTGCTCAACGGCTATCCGGGCGTCAACTCCGCGGATCCGGCCAGCCCTCTCAGCTTCGGTTTCTACCGGACGCGCGACAACCGCTGGGTGATGCCGCTCAACCCCTACCCGAAGATCAGGAACGCCGTCTACAAGCTGCTGCGCACCTGGCCCGAGGAGCAGGCCGTCGCTGACGCAATTGCCCAGTGGGACGCCGCGGACCTGGAGCAGGCCGGCGACGAAGCAGGCGTGGTCATGCCGATGTTGCGCACCACTGAGGAGTTCCTGAGGCATCCGGCGTACGAGTACATCGCCCGGGAGCCACTCATCAGGATCGAGAAGATCGGCGACAGCCGGCCCGAACCCCTTCCCGCCGCCGTCGACCAGCCACTGTCCGGGCTACGCGCCCTGGGCATGGGCCACGTCATCGCCGGCGCCGGCATCGGCCGGGACCTGGCCCAGCACGGCGCCGACGTACTGAACATCTGGCGTCCCGACGAACTGGAGCACGACTCCACCTACAACACCGCCAACGTCGGCGTCCGCTCCGCCACACTCGACCCCTACAGCCCCGACGGACATACGAAGATCCACGACCTGCTGCGCGACGCCGACGTCTTCTACGCCAACCGCCGTCCTGGCTACCTGGAGAAGATCGGCCTGAGCGCAGAGGAGGCCGCGGCCGTCCGCCCCGGCATCATCCACGTCAGCATCACCCTCGCGGGCGAGACCGGCCCCTGGGCCCACCGCGTCGGCTTCGACCAGACCGCCGGAGCACTCACCGGCATCATGCTGATGGAGGGCGAGGACGGCGTCGCCGCCGAGCCGACCAGCACGCCGGCCCTGCCGTACATCAACGTGGTCAACGACTACGTCCTCTCCTGGCTGGCCACCACCGGCGCGCTCGCCGCCCTCATGCGCCGCGCCACCGAGGGTGGCAGCTACCGCGTCACCCTCAACCTCACCCGCATCGCCACCTGGATCCTCAGCCTCGGCCTCTTCGACCGCGCCCACGCCCACCGGACCGCCCTCGACCCGGACCCCGGTTCCCCGCACGCCTACCTCGACCCCGACACCTTCACCGCCGACACCCCCTGCGGCCACTACCAGGGCGTCACCGACCAGGTGGTCCTGTCCAGAACTCCCGGCCGCTTCCGCGACGTCCTGCTCCCCCGCGGCAGCAGCGCCCCCGTCTGGCTCGCCCGGGACAACTGATCGTCCGCGACTCTCTCCCCTCGCTCCTGCCGCGAGTGCCGTCCCGTGCGCATGGTTCACGACATATGGTTAATGGTGTTAACCTCGTTGGAAAGGCCGCGGATGCACTGGCCGCGTCACGTTCGCGATCACGTCCTCCGACGCCGCCGCACAGCATTTCGCGAGCACCATGAGCGCCACAGCCGTGTGAATTCCCCTTCAGCGGTTCAGGTCGCGGGAGCGGGCCTGATGGAGCCGGACCTTGGCGCGGTTCCCGCAGCGGGTCATCGAGCACCAGCGGCGGTTCCGTCCGGGGGAGCGGTCCACGAAGCGCAGGGCGCACCGCTCGGAGCCGCAGATGCGGACGTGTCGGATCTCCGGGGAGAGAAGGAGTTCGATGGCGTCCTGGGCCACGAGAGCGAGCGCGGTGGTGACGTCCTCCGCGTGCCGCGCCGGGGTGCCGGGCTCCAATCGGCCCTCTGAGATGACCAGTTGAGGGGCGGTGTGAGGGGCCTGCCGCGCAGCCTCGTTGATGACGGTGAGGTCGGCCGGGGCCGGCAGTCCGTCGTTGGCCGTGGTCTGTACTGCGCGGTCGACCGCCTCGCGGAGCGTCACCGCGGAAGTCAGCCCGGAGGCAGGGGTACTTCCGGTTCGGGGTCGGCCGACGAGCAGTCCACTGTGGTGCAGCCAGTGGGCCACGTCGTCTGACGTGTGGAGTGTCTCGCGGGGTGTGGTCCATCGGTCGCGCAGGGTGTTGACGAGGTCCAGGGACACCCGACCGCCGTACCAGAGCCACTCGTCGTCCGCCGTCATGCGCCCATTGTCCACCGCGCTGACGCAGACTAACCTGCTGAGACGGTTAGTAATACCGACGGAGAGGGTCCGGGCATGGATGCGGTGGCTGTGACGGCGGGGGTGGCGCAGGTCGACGGGATTCGTCTGCACTACACGCGGGCGGGTTCGGGGCCGCTGCTGGTGCTCCTGCACGGATGGCCGCAGACCAGTCTGTGCTGGCGTCCGGTGCTCGGTGAGCTGGCCGCCACTCACACCGTCGTCACGCCCGATCTGCGAGGTTACGGTCTGAGCGACAAGCCCGCGGCCGGGTACGACAAGCGGCGGATGGCCGCCGACATCGCCGAGCTGGTGGGGCATCTCGGGTTCGAGCGAGCGGCGGTGGTCGGCCACGACCGCGGCGCCCGGGTCGCGCACCGCTGGGCGCTGGACCGCCCCGACCAGGTCGAGCGGCTCGCCGTGCTCGACGTGGTCCCCACCCGTGAGATGTTCCGCCGTCTCGACGCCTCGGTCGCCCCCGGCTACTGGCACTGGCTCTTCCACCTGCAACCGGACCTGCCCGAGCTGCTGGTCGGGAACAACGTCCGCGCGTACCTGGAGTACTTCTTCGAGCGCTGGACCTACAACCGCCACGGCCTGGCGCCCGAAGCCGTCGACGCTTATGTCCGCGCCTTCTCGCGCCCCGGCGCGCTGCGCGCGGGCTTCGACGACTACCGCGCCCTGGAACAGGACCTGGCCCTCGACGAGGAGGACGCGGCCGCGGGCCGCCGACTGACCATGCCCGTCCTGGCTCTGTGGGGCTCGGCCGGCCTGCCCGCCCGGCTGCCCACCGAGGAGATCTGGCGCCAGTACGCCGAGGACGTGACGACCGCCGAGATCCCCGAGTGCGGCCACTTCATCGCCGAGGAGCGCCCCGACGCCCTGCTGGCCCATCTGCGGGGATTCCTCAGCTCCTGAACAGTGCTGGTCAGGAGGCATATCGTGCGTGCGAGCCCTGCCGACGCACCATGTGAGAGGCCGCTGGAAAGCGGCGGACAGCTCCCTTACGTTCCGTGGAAACCGCCCCACGCCGACGTACATCCGGAGTACCCATGGCCTCGCACCGCTGGACCACCGCCAACATGCCCCACCAGGACGGCAGGGGCGCCGTGGTGACGGGGGCCGGCTCCGGTATCGGCTAGGAGACCGCCAAAGCCCTGGCCGCCCAGGGTGCCACGGTCGTAGTCGCGGTCCGCGACACGGACCGGGCAACGCCGGGGTCATGCATGGCGCCCTGCAGACGACCGTGGACGGGTTCGAGCAGCACTTCGGCGTCAATCACCTCGGCCACTTCGCGCTCACCGGCCTGCTGCTCGACCGTATGGTCGACGTACCGGACGCACGGGTGGTGACCGTCAGCAGTGCGGACCCTCGCAGGCGCGGACCCATGTCCCTGGACGACATCGCGACACGCATCCGCAGCTACGACGCGGGCACGGCGTACTCGCGCTCGAAGCCGGCCAACCCGCTGTTCACCTACGAACTCCAGCGCCGGCTCGCCGAGCGGAAGTGCCGGACCCTGGCCGCGCCGGCCGACGCTGCGTGCGGCCACCGATCCGGCGGCCTAGGGCGGGCAGTACTACGGACCCGACAGTTTCCTGTAGAACTCCGGCCACCCCAAGGTCGTCCGGTCCAGCGAGGCGTCGCACGACACGAAGCTCCAGCGCAGGCTGTGGGACCTTTCCGAGAAGCTGACCGGAGTCGACTTCCCGCTGTAGAAGCCGGTGTTGCGGGTCCCGGTGGTGGGCTGGCCTTCAGGACGCGGTGACGGCGACGGCGACCAGCGAGCGCCTGCGGCGGGTCAACACGTCGACGAGGCGTACCAGTCGGTACATGAGGAACCGACGGACCATCATCGCCTCGACCCGCCGAGTTTCCGCCTCGTCGAGCAGTCGGGCCGTCCCCTCCACGGCGGTCGCGTCGGCGGGGACGGCTCCCTGCATGGAGCACGGTTCGATGAGGACCCGGCCGCTGTTGCGGATGCGCTTGGCCTTTCCGCTGTCGGGCGGGGTGAGCGCGTACAGCGTGCCGTCACGAACGAGGCAGCCCACGGGGGTGGGGACGGCCTGCCCGGTCTGGCGGAACGTGGTCAGACTGACGTACTTGCCCCGGCCGATGCGCGACAGAGCCTGGTCGAAGTCGACGGGTGTGGTGGTCATGGCTGCTCCCGGTCCGGCGATCAAGTGAATGGCATTCACCTTGTGGTGAACAGCATTAACCACCGAGATGCGGTCTGCAAAATTCCACGGGTCCCCCTGCGAGATCCGGAGCTCGCTCGACATTCCAGACGAGGGCCGTGTCGCGCCCAACTCCCCGGCGGTAACGGTATTCAGGGCGTGCGGGGGTCAGGCCGGCGGTCGGCGCCGGCCACTCCCGGGCTTTGACGGCGCGCAACGGCCCACGCGATCCACCTCGTGTGATCGGGTCTGCGGCCGTGTGCGGTAGGGGCGATCGGCTCAGCTCGCCGACGTGCGGACCTGGCTGATGACCGCCCGCGCGGTCTCCACGGCGCGCTGCTCGGCGGAGGCCAGCGGCTCGGGCTCGGCGCCGAGTATCCCCTGCTGGAGGAAGACCGACTCGCCGTGCGCGGCCGCGGCCACGCGGACGATCAGGTCGAACGCGGCCGCCTCGTCGTGGGTGATGTCGAGGGCGACCGGCATGAGCAGGTCGCGCAGTGCCGTGCCGGCCTCGGTGAGTTCGGGGTGGCGCTTGGCGTCCACGCCGATCCCGAAGGCGATGTCGAAGAGCGCCTTCTCCTGCGCCGCGAAGCGCACGTACGCCGCGGCGAACGCGGCCAGCCCCGCCGCGGCATCCGGTGTGGAGTCGAGGGCTGCCTCGAAAAGCGCGTGCTGTACGCGGAAGGCGCGCGCCGCGAGAGAGGCGAGCAGGGCGTCGCGGTCGGCGAAGTGCTTGTAGGGGGCCGAGGGGCTGACCCCGGCCCGACGGCATGCCTCGGCGAGGGTGAACCCGTGCGGTCCCCGCTCGCTGACCAGCTCCAGTGCCGCCTGCTCAAGGGCGTTGCGGAGATCGCCGTGGTGCTGGCCGGAGCGGCGTGCCTTGACAGTCATACGCCAAAGGTTAACACCGTTCACTAGGCAAGGTGAATGGTATTCACCTCACTGGTTCTTCCGATGGGCCACCTCCCACCAGGCCTGATCCGTGCGGCCGAGGGCCCCTTCACCGCACTCTGGAGCACGTTCGCCATGACCACAGCCCGCCTACTGGAAGGACGGACGGATCGTGGGCGCGCTGGCGATGGGGATGCCGCCCGGACTGCTGCGCCCATGGCGCACCGCGATCGCGGACGGGACGCCCTTCGGCGACCAGGACCTTCCGGGGGCGACGGCGCGGCTGCCCGCCTGAGAACCGGGCTGCGGCCGCCTCGGCGGCTGTCCACTTCCAGGTTCCGTGCAGCGGACAGCCGCACGGCCGTAGCCTTGCACCGGAGACACGGGCCCGAGCGGGCCGCGACGGCGGCCGGCATGTTCCGGGCGCGCCGAAGGGAGGGGCGATGGACGAGACCGCCCGGGTCACTCTGCGGGTGCCTGCCCGGGAGCGGTTGCGCGTATGGCACGACATCGCCTCCCAGAACGCGACCGAACTGCACATCGCCGCCGGCCCGGACTTCCGCGCGGCTGCTCATCGCATGAACATCGGCGACCTCCGCGTCGTACGGTTCCGCCTCTCCGCCCACGAGGCGGTCCGTACGCCGGCACTGGCGGCGGGAGAGGGCCCCCGTCCCTTCAGCGTTCGTCTGCAGCTCGCCGGCACGAGCCGCCTCGAACAGGGTGGGCGCGAGGCCACGGTCGGGCCGGGCGATGTCGTCCTGTCGGACGCGGCAAGCCCGTTCGCCACCTCCAACACCGATGACGTGCACTTCGTGACCCTGCTGATTCCCGACGGCGTGCGTGTCCCCGGCGACCGCGACGGGCTCCGTGAACTGACCGCCACCCGACTGCCGGCGGGCCAGCCCGGGGTGGATCTGATCGGCTCCCTGCTGCGCAGCGTGGCGCGCTCGTACGGAAAAATGCCGCCGGGGAGCCGGGGCCATGTGGAGCGCGCCCTGCTGAACGCGGTCGAGGCGCTGCTGAGCGAGCATCGAAGCGGTACCTCCGCCGACGGCTCCGACGTGATGCGCGTGCGGGCCCAGCACCACATCGAGCGCAACCTGCGTGATCCCGACCTGGATCCGGCCGCCGTGGCCGGGGCACTCGGCATCTCCGTGCGCTCCCTCCACCTGTACTTCGAGAACTCGGGGACGACGGTCGCGGCCTCCATACGGGAGTCCAGACTTGACCGTGCCCGCACCGACCTGATGAACCCGGCGTTCGCGGATCTGACGGTGTCGGCTGTCGCCCACCGCTGGGGGTTCACCGATCGCTCCCACTTCAGCCGGGCGTTCAGCAGCAGATTCGGGGTGAGTCCCGCTGCCTTGCGCGCAGGGTCACCACCAGCTGCAGGGGAAGTCACCATCGCTGTCCGTAGGTAGTGGAGGTTTGCACCACCTACTGAGACAAGGTGCAAGCCATGACTGAAACTCCTGCCGCCGACAGACCTCGTGTGCCCAGTGGCGTGCGGCGGCGCAGCCTCCTCAAGAGTGCTGTCGTCGGTACCGCCGCCACATCGGTCGCGGCGGCTCTCCCGACGGTCGCGTACGCCGCCCCGGCTTCCGGGAGCGCGGCGGTCCACGCGGATCTGATCCTCCACCGAGGAAAGCTGCTCACACTCGACCCCCGCAATGCCCTGGCGACGGCGATCGCCGTCACGGGCGACCGGATCACGGCCGTGGGGACGGAACGGGACGTCATGCCGTTGCGCGGCCCCGCCACCAGGGTGATCGATCTCGGCGGTCGTACGGCTGTCCCGGGGCTCAACGACTCCCACACCCACCTGCTCCGGGGCGGGCTGAACTTCATGATGGAGCTGCGCTGGGACGGTCTGACCAGCCTGGCCGAAGCGCTGCGGCGACTGAAGGCGCAGGCCGCGCGCACGCCACCGCCCCAGTGGGTGCGTGTGGTGGGTGGATGGTCACGGGACCAGTTCACCGAGCGCAGACTGCCCACGCTGGAGGAGATCAACAAGGCGACCGGCGACACGCCCGCGTTCGTCCTCTTCCAGTACTCCATGGGATTCATCAACCGCGCCGGCCTGCGGGTCCTGGGCTTCGACCGCACCACACCGGACCCGCCCGGCGGAGCGATCGAGCACGACGCCCAGGGCAATCCCACCGGTGTGCTCTTCGCCAAGCCCGATCCGCGGATCCTCTACGGCACCATCGGACGGCTGCCGCGCCTGTCGTTCACGGATCAGCTCAACAGCACGCAGCAGTTCATGCGCGAGGTCAACCGGTTCGGCATCACCAGCGCCATGGACGCGGGCGGCGGCGGTCAGGCCTATCCGTCCGACTACGGAGTCGTCGACGACCTGCACGCCCGCGGCCTCATGACGACGCGTCTGGCGGCGAGCATCTTCCCCCAGACACCGGGCGCGGAGTACCCGGAGCTGGAGCGCTGGACCCGCGAACTCGCCGTCGACAACGGCGACGACGTCTTCCGCATCCACGGCCCCGGCGAGACCCTGGTCTGGAACGGCGTCGACTTCGACAACTTCCTCGAACCGATCCCCGTGTTCCCGCCGGAGATGGAGGCCGACCTCGACCGGGTCGTGCGGACCACCGTTCAGCGGGGGTGGCCCTTCCGCTACCACGCCAGCTACGACCAGTCCATCGACCGGTTCCTCGGCGTCCTGGAGACGATCAACCGCGACGTGCCGGTCGACGGCGTGCGCTGGATCCTGGACCACGCCGAGACCATCAGCGCCCGCAACATCGACCGGGTGGCCGAACTGGGCGGCGGTATAGCCGTACAACACCAGATGGCGTTCCAGGGCGACATCTTCCGCGAGCACTACGGCGACCAGGTCGCGCGGCGCAGCCCTCCGGTCGGCGAGATGCTGCGCGCCGGCGTGCACGTCGGCATGGGCACCGACGCGACCCGGGTCGCGAGCTACAACCCCTGGGTCGGACTCTGGTGGCTCGTCACCGGCCGCACCCTGGCCGGGACGCGGATGCGCGCCGCGGAGAACAACGTCGACCGCCTCACCGCGCTGAAGCTCTACACCCAGGGCAGCGCGTGGATGGAGAGCCGCGAAGGGGACAAGGGCACCCTGGCCGCGGGGCGGCTGGCGGACATCGCCGTGCTGTCCGACGACTACCTGAAGGTCCCGGTGGACCGCATCAAGGAGATCGAATCGGTCCTGACCGTCATGGACGGAAAGATCGTGTACGCCGCCGGAGCTTACGGGAAACTGGCCCCCGCACCGCTGCCGATCAGCCCTGACTGGTCGCCGGTGGGGCGGTTCGGAGGGTATCCGCGGTCGGAGGGCACCGGACATCTCTGCTAGAAGCCTGGAGAGGTCCTCGCACATCTCCTCACCCGGTGTGCGAGGACCTGCCCGGCCGGTTCGTCCGGACCCGAAACAGGCACCAGTGCCCGGCATGCGATCGCCGTTAAAATCGCCCCGTGATGGCACGGTGGAAAAGTCACATCATCCGTCATCCCCTTTGGGGCGCAGGGGAGTTGACCCTCGCGTGGCATGCCCTACTGCTGCTCTTCGCCAAGGTACTGCTGCCTCCGATGGCTCCTTCGTGGTTCCCGGCTCTCGGCGCCACCGTGGTCAACGTGGTGTGTTCCGCAGGGGTGTGGTTCGTCCTGTGGCGATGGGGCTGGCTCCGTGCCTCCACCGTGGCAGCACTCGGCCGCGCGCGCCGCTGGTGGCTGGTCGCACCGATGGTGCTGATCGCCTGCTCCTACGCCGTCGTCGGCGTCGACGGCGGCGCGACCGTAATCGTCAGCTCGCTGATCTCACTGCTGTGGGTGGGCATCAACGAGGAGACCTACAGCCGTGGTCTCGTCCAGCAGACCCTCACCCCGCTCGGACCGATGCGAGCGGCCGTGGGTGTCGCCGTCCTCTTCGGCGTCGGGCACGTCCAGAACTACCTGTTCTTCGGCGCACCGTTGGGAGACACACTCTGGCAGATCCTGTCCGCCGGCCTCTTCGGCTTCGCCTGCGCCGGTCTGCGCTACGCGATCGGCTCGGTCTGGCCGATGATCCTGGTGCACGGACTCGACGACTTCTTCCAGATCCGCTCTCCCGGCTCCGCCCCGGACTGGTGGCAGCTGAGCGTGTACGTCATCAACGCGGTCTACGGCCTGTGGCTCCTCCGCCGCTACGGCGACGAGGCCGTCCCCTCGGACCACGACCCGGCCGCGGTGGAAGGCGGCGAACCATCCGGTGCGCCCTCCGACCGGCGTATCCCCAACCGTTGAAGATCTCTGGAGTGCGTCTGAATAAGCCGGTCAGCGGGCAAGTTGCCTGGTAGCGAGGCAGTGACGCACGTTCGGGGGCTGGGGTGTGCGGCTGCGGACTCGTTTGGGGCTGCCCCTGATGACGGCGGTCAGGTGGCGGTGGCGGACGCCGTTGGAGTAGACGCCGTCCAGGACGGCGCACATGCCCTACAAGGCGCGGGTGGTGCGGTGGGCCGCCCCGCAGGGGGTGCCCACCGACGGCGTACGGGTCGCGGGGGACTCTAGAAATCACCGATCCAGAAATCCAACAACTCGTGGTTCTGGAATCAAGAATCGTGGGATGTGAATCAATTCGTCATCTCTCGGCGGGTGCAGGTCGTGGTGGCGAGTATCGGGGCGTCGAGCGGATCCCTCTGCTCGACCGCTTCGACGACCGTCAGTGCCCCGGCGGCCGCCGCGCTGTCACGCAGGAACGGCCGCGCACGTCTTCCGTCTGCGTGATGGTTGCCCATCTCATCCACCGCATGGATAACCCGGATACGGGATTCGGATTGCGCTGGGGATGGCACCGGCGCCTTGGCGCCCTCATAGTCGTCGCTACCGCACGCCGCTGTCCGGATGCCGCCGGCGTGCGAGTCCCCCAGCATGCCGTGCGTCGTTGGCGCCCGTGAGGCATGCCCGCTCCCTTACGCCGTTCCCTGGAGTCGCCATGCCCGGTTCCGTGCCCCCGCCGCCTCCCGCCGCGATCGATGCCACCGCTCCGTCAGCCGTCGCCGTGTCGGGCCCGGCCCATCTGCTGCGGGTGACCCTTCTGATGGCGGGCAGCTGTCTGCCGATCCTGGGGGCGGTACTGATCGCCCCGGTGCTGCCGAAGATGCAGGACCACTTCGCGTCGGTCGCGGGGGCCAAGGCGCTGGTGCCCCTCGCGCTGACGGTCCCGGCGCTCGCGCTGGCGCTGCTGGCCCCGTTCGCCGGTGTGATCGTGGACCGGGTGGGCCGCAAGCGCCTGCTGGTCGTGGCGACCCTGCTGTACGCCGCGTTCGGCACCGCCCCGCTCTGGCTGGACTCGCTGGGCGGCATCATCGCCAGCCGCGCCTTGGTCGGAGTCGCCGAGGCCGCGATCATGACAGCCTGCACGACTCTGATCGGCGACTACTACAGTGGCCGGCAGCGGGTGAAGTACCTCGCCCTGCAGACCATGTGCGCCTCGGCATCGGCCACCGTCTTCTTCGTGCTCGGCGGCGCCGCCGGATCGGCGGGATGGCGCATGCCCTTCTGGGTGTACGCCGTGAGCCTGGTGCTGGCCCCGCTGATGGCAACCGCCCTGCCCCACCCGGCGGCCCGTGCGGACGGCGACGAGGTCCCGGCCGCGGCTCCGGCCGAGGCGGAGGCTCGCCGCCCGTTCCCCTGGCGGCAGCTGGCGGGCATCTGTGCCCTTACCTTCTTCGGGGCGATGGTCTTCTACACCGTCCCGGTGGAGATGTCGTACCTGCTCGACGACCTTGAGGTGGAGAACACCGGCGTGATCGGACTGGCCACCGCGATCGCCAGTGCCGCCACCGTGGGGGGAGCGGTCACCTTCGCCCGGCTCAAGCGTTCTCCCGACCCGATGCTTCCCGTCGTTCTCGCGGTCTGCGCGGTCGGCTTCGGGGTGATGTTCCTCGCGGGCAACGCCCCGCTGCTGGTCATCGGGGCGGTCGTCAACTGTGTGGGCACCGGCATGCTGCTTCCTGCCCTTCTCACCAGTGCCATGTCCCGTCTGTCGTTCGAGGACCGCGGCCGTGGCACGGGGCTGTGGACGGCGGCCTTCTTCGCCGGTGAGTTCGTCTGCCCGCTGGTGCTGCTCGCCGGGGAGGCTGCCATCGGCAGTCTCCCCGGCGCGGTGGGCGTGCTGGGGCTGGCCGCCGCCTTCGTCGCGGCGGGGCTGTGGGCGACCCGCCGTCGTACGGGTGCCGTCGATCCCCGGTCGTTGCCGGAGCAGTTGGCCTGAGGGGGGCAGGCCGGTGTACGGGCGCTGTCGGTCCTTGGCCGTGGCTGGAGCCGTTGGCCTGAGGGCGCGCGGGCCGGCCGTTGTACGGATGTCGTCCGTTCCCGGCTGTTGCCGGAGCGTTGGCCTGAGGGCAGCAAGGTCCGCCCGCCGACAGCGCCTCGCTCACGGGCTGCCGCTGGGCCCAGTCAGAACCGGCCCGGCGGCGGCCCCGCGCTCCGGTCGACGGTCACGGCCTTCCCTGGGCCCTTGCCGTTGCTGTAGCCGTTGCCCGCCAGCGTCACGCCCACCTCCGCGGCCTTCTGCCGCAGCCAGATGTGGCCCGCGTCCTGCGCGTGCACCGGGTGCCACCACATCGCCTCCCGCACCGGTACCGCCTCGAACGGGCAGGGCAGGACGCGCACCGCGGCGGAGCGGACCGCCTTGCGCGCCAGACGCTCCTGGATCATCGCGATCCGGCGGGTGCCCTCGACCATGTGGGGCAGCAGCTGGAAGGTCTGCACGGACACCTCCACCTGGGGACTGATCCCTATCATGCTGAGCTGGCGCGCGGCCGGGGCGTCGTAGGGACGCTGGTAGACGGCCCAGGGCAGACGCCCCAGCTGGTCCAGGGTGAGTTCGTCACCGATCTCGGGGTGATCATCGGCGACCATGCACAGCCAGCGGTCCTGGTGGAGTTCGACGGCGGGGAAGCCGTCGATGACGCCGTGCGGCATCAGCAGTCCGTCGACGGTGCTCAGCACGGTGGCGGTGTTGTCCACGACGGACGGTGCCGGGTGCTGGAAGGTGAGCCGGATGCCGGGCGCCTCCTGGTGCAGGGCGCGGGCGAGTGCGGCGCCGAAGACGGCCGCTCCGTAGTCGGAGGCGAGCAGCGTGAACTCGCGTGTCTCGGCGGCCGCGTCGAAGTCGGCCTGGCTGGCGAAGACCCGCTCCAGCAGGTCGCACGCGGTGGCGCTGCGGTCCCGCAGGGCGGTGCCGAGCGGGGTGAGCTCGTAGGAGTTGCCGGTGCGGGCGAGCAATTCGTCGTCGAAATGGCGGCGCAGCCGGGACAGCGCCGCGCTCATGGCGGGCTGGCTCAGCCCGATGCGCTCGCCGGCCCGGGTGACATTGCGCTCCTCCAGCAGCGCGCGCAGGGCGAGGACCAGATTGAGGTCGAGTCGGGACAGGTTCACCGGGCAACCACCTAGCAAGCGAGAGGCATCCATGTCATGGATTCGGCGCATCCACAGGATTGATTTCCGTGATTAACCGATCGGGGCCAGAGTAGGCCGCAACCCAGCAGGAGGAAATCAGATGGCAACGCTCGCGCAACCTGCCGGCCCGTTCGCGCTCGGCACGTTCTCCACTCAGGACGGGGAGCCGTTTCCCGGCCTCCTGGCCAAGGGCCGGGTACTCGACTTGCGCAGTGCCCTGGCCTGGGCACCGTCCAGCGTGCGCGCCGTGGTGGAGCGGTGGGAGGAGGCCCTGCCCGTCCTGCGCGTCCTGGCGGACGAGGACGCCCTCGACTGGCGGCCGGCGGAAGGCCTGCGGGTGCACGCCCCCATCGAGCCGCGGCAGATCTTCCAGTCCGGCGCCAACTACCGGCAACACGTGATCGACCTGGAGGTCGCCCACCGCTCCCCGGACGACCCGCGCACGGTCGAGGAGGCCCGCGAGGAGATCGCCGCGGTCATGGACCGCCGTGCCGCCGAGGACCTGCCGTACGTGTTCATCGGTCTGCCGAGCGCGATCACCGGCCCGTTCGACGAGGTGGTCCTGCCCGCCTGGGCCGAAAAGCCGGACTGGGAGCTGGAGTTGGCGGCCGTCATCGCCAAGCCCGCATACCAGGTGACGGTCGAGGAGGCCCTGGAGCACGTCGCCGGGTACACCATCGCCAACGACCTCACCGACCGTGCCACCGTGTTCCGCCGGGACATGAAGGCCATCGGCACCGACTGGCTGCGCAGCAAGAACGCTCCCGGTTTCACGCCGCTCGGCCCGTGGCTCGTACCGGCCGAGTCGATCGCGGACACCGGTGACCTGCGGGTCACGCTCAAGCTCAACGGCGACACCATGCAGGACGAGTCCACCAAGGACATGCTCTTCGGAGTCGCCCGGTTGGTGTCGTACGCCTCGCGGACGGCTCAACTCCTGCCCGGTGACCTGGTGTTGACCGGCAGCCCGGCCGGCAACGGCATCCACTGGGGACGCCTGCTGCGTGACGGCGACGTCATGGAGGGTTCCATCACCGGTCTGGGCGTGCAGCGCACCCGCTGTGTCGCGGAGGGAACGACATGAGCCTGGACCGCCGCGACCCGGAGGACGCGATAGCCGAGGCCGCCAAGGCGTACTCCAACTGGGGGCGTTGGGGTGAGGACGACGTGCTCGGCACACTGAACTTCCTCGACGAGGCCAAGCGGCGCGAGGGCGCGGCGCTCGTGCGCCGCGGCGTCAGCTTCTCGCTGTCGCAGCGGTTCGACATGAACGGCCCGCAGAAGGGCTGGCGCCGGCGGACCAACCCCGTCCACACCATGCTCGACACGGGCACCGACGCGGCGCTGGGCAACCAGGGTTTCCCGCACGGCATCGGCGGCGCCGACGACGTGATCGCCATGCCGCTGCAGTGCTCCACCCAGTGGGACGGACTCGGCCACATCTTCGACCACGGATTCGCCTGGAACGGGCGGCGCGCCGACAAGGTGGTCACCTCCGAAGGCGACCTCGTCACCGGCATCGAGCACATGGCGCCGCACGTCGCCGGACGCGGCGTGCTCCTCGACGTCGGCCAGGTCGTCGGCATGGACGGCGAGCTGCCCGACGGGTTCGCCATCACTGAGGAGCACCTCACCCGGGCCGCCGAGGCCCACGGGGTGACCGCCGGCCGCGGCGACATCGTGCTCGTCCGCACCGGACACCTCGCCCGCGCAAGGCGCGACGGCTGGGGCGACTACGCGGGCGGCGCCGCGCCCGGCCTGTCGTTCACCACCGCCGGCTGGCTGTACGGCAGCGAGATCGCCGCCATCGCCACCGACACCTGGGGCTTCGAGGTCCGTCCCAACGAGTTCGACCACGCCTTCCAGCCGCTGCACCAGGTCGCCATCCCCAACATGGGCCTGCTGATCGGCGAGATGTGGGACCTCGACGCACTCGCCGCCGACTGCGCCGACGACGGCGTGTACGAGTTCTGGCTCACCGCCGCTCCCCTCCCCATCACCGGCGCCGTGGGCTCCCCGGTCAACCCCATCGCCGTCAAGTAACCCGCACAACTGCCGGATGCGCCGTTCCCCGGACAGCAGCGGCGCATCCGGCCCCGCGCCCCCGTCCCCACCCCTGTCCCGCACTCGCACCGAGCGAGCCGCAGCCCCCGCCGCCCGAAGTCGCGCGGCCCAACCCCGGGAGGAATCCCCGACATGGCTGACAGCCGCACTCACCCCCAGCCTCCAGCCGGGGGCACACCCACCGTCCTGGTCATCGGCGGGGGCGCCTCAGGCAACGCCGTCACCATCCTGCTGCGGCGCGCCGGCATGGCCGTCGACCTGATCGAGGCCAGGCCGGACTGGAACGCCACCACCGGCTCCGGTATCACCCTCCAGGGCAACGCCCTGCGGGTCCTGCGCGAACTGGGCGTGTGGGAACAGGTGAAAGCCTCCGGATACGCCTTCGGCTCGCTGGGCGTGACCGCTCCCGACGGAACCGTCCTGTTCGTCGCCGAGGACATCCAGACCGGCGGGGAGGACCTGCCCGCCACCCTCGGCATGCAGCGCCCCCAGCTGCAGCAGATCCTCATCGACACGGTCCGCGCCTCCGGCGCCTACGTTCGTCTCGGCACCACCGCCGAAGCGCTGGAGCAGGACGCCGACGGCGTCTCGGTGTGCTTCAGCGACGGAAGCGAGGCCCGCTATGACCTGGTGATCGGCGCCGACGGACTCAACTCCGCCACCCGTGCCGCCATCGGCATCACGGACAAACCCGAACCGACCGGCATGGCCATCTGGCGTGTCGCCGCCCCGCGGCCCGAGAGCGTGACGCGCACCGACCTCGCCTACGGCGGCCCCGCCTACATCGCCGGCTACTGCCCCACCAGCGAGCACACCCTCTACGCGTACGTCGTCGAAGCCTGCCGCGACCGCGCCTCCATCGACCCGGCCGCCTACGCCGATGAGATGCGCCGCCTGGCGCAGAGCTACGGCGGGGTCTGGCCGGAGATCACCGAGCACATCACCGACCCGAAGAAGGTCAACTACACCTGGTTCGACCACCTGTTGGTCGAGGACTCCTGGCACCGGGGCCGGGTCGTGCTCATCGGCGACGCCGCCCACTGCTGCCCGCCCACTCTGGCCCAGGGCGCTGCGCTGTCCCTGGAGGACGCCCTCGTCCTCGCCGAGCTGCTCACCAGCGGACGGGACTGGGACGACGAGCTGCTCCGGACGTACCACGACCGCCGCATCCCCCGGGTGCGCACCGTCGTCGAGGCGTCCATGCAGATCGGCCAATGGCAGCTGGACGGCGTACGCGACGCCGACATCGCCGGGCTGGTCGGCCGCACCATGGACCTCCTCAAGGAGCTCCCGTGACCACCACCGCCTCCTCCGCGCCGACCATCGACGTCCACGCCCACCTCCTGCTCCCGGAGATCGAGGAGGCCGTCGCGGGTCATCCCGGTCTCGCCGAGGCCCGCGCCCTCGACGCGCGCCGCAACGGCCCGGCGGCCCTGGCAGTGAACGGTCCGATGGTCGGCGCGCGCGTGCCGAAGCTGACGGACGCCGCGGTGCGCCTGACGGCCATGGACGCGCAGGGCGTGGACATCCAGCTGGTCAGTCCCTCGCCGTCCCACTACCACTACTGGGCCGAGCCCCAACTTGCCGACACGGTCTGCCGACTGGCCAACGAGGGCACCGCCGCACACTGTGCGAAGGCTCCCGACCGCCTGCACGGCCTGGGCCTGGTCCCGCTCCAGCATCCCGACCTCGCGGTCGGCTTGCTCGACCACGCCCTGGACCAGGGGCTGAGGGGCGTGGAGATCTCCTCGCACGCGCCCGGTCACGAACTGTCGGACCCGGCCTACGAACGCCTCTGGTCCCGTGCGGAGGAGACGGGCGCCTTCCTCTTCCTCCACCCGTTCGGCTGCACCCTCGACGAGCGTCTGGACCGGTGGTACCTGTCCAACACCGTCGGCCAGCCCACCGAGAACGCGGTCGCCCTCTCCCACATGATCTTCTCCGGCGTTCTGGACCGTCATCCGGGTCTGAGGCTGATCGCGGCGCACGGCGGCGGCTACCTGCCCACCCACATCGGCCGCTCCGACCACGCCTGGCGGGCCCGTCCCGACGCCCGGGGCTGTGAGCGCGAACCGAGCAGCTATCTGAAGCAGCTGTACTTCGACTCCCTCGTCCACGACTCTCAGGCGCTGCGGGAGCTGCTGCGAGCGGTCGGCCCGGAACGGGTCCTGCTCGGCTCCGACTTCCCCTTCGACATGGGCACCGACGACCCGCTCGGCGCGCTGCGCGCCGCAGACCTGCCCGACACCGACTTCCACTCCGTCCGCGGCGGGAACGCCGCCGCTCTGCTCAACCTCGTCTGAGGAGCTCCCCTCATGAGTAACCGCCTGCTCACCCACCTCCGGCACGTCGATCTCGCCGTACCGGACTACGACAAGCAACTCGACTTCTACGCCGGCGTCTGGGGCCTGACCAAGGTCGCCGAGGACTCCGGCATCTCCTTCCTGGCCGCCGAGGGCTCCCCCGAGCAGTATGTCGTCCGGCTGCGTAAGGCCGACGAGAAGCGTCTGGACCTCGTCTCCTACGGCGCCGCGAACACGACCGACGTGGACACCCTCGCCGAACAACTCCTCGCGACCGGTGTGCAGTTGATCTCCCAGCCGGGCAAGGTGGACACCCCCGGGGGCGGGTACGGCTTCCGGTTCTTCGACGTGGACGGGCGCACCATCGAGGTCTCCGCCGACGTCGAGGTGCGCCAGCACCGCAAGATCGAGGAGAAGGAGTCGATCCCGGTCAAGCTGTCGCACGTCGTCCTCAACTCGCCGGATCTGGACAAGACCAAGGCGTGGTACGAGGAGCACCTCGGCTTCCGGCTGTCCGACACGCTCGGCCATCCGCACATCGGCGACGTCATGCACTTCATGCGGATCAGCAACCAGCACCACTCCATGGCCATCGCCAAGGGCCCGCACACCTCGCTGCACCACATCTCCTTCGAGATGCGCGGAATCGACGAGTACATGCGCGGCTCCGGCCGTGTCATCCGCTCCGGCGCCCGCAAGATCTGGGGTCCGGGCCGGCACATGGCGGGCGACAACACCTTCACCTACTTCCTCGACCCGCACGGCAACACGGTCGAGTACACGACGGAGTTGGAGCTGCTGGACGAGGACACCTGGCACCCGCACGTCTACGACTTCTCGAAGCCCGAGGTCACCGACCAGTGGGGCACCGCCAACCCCATGAACGAACTGGTCACCAAGGAGTCCTTCAACGACGTCGACCGCGGCGTCTTCGCCCCCCCGCCGGTCTGATCGGCGAAGCCCTGAGTCCCCGGGGGCGCGGTGACCCTGTCACTGCCCTGACTCCCTGCCGCGCCCCCGGCCTTCGTGCCTATCCCTCACGCCGACAGCCGACAGGAAACTGCCATGCGTTTCGCCACGTACGAGTACCGCAACCGACGCCAGGTGGCCGTTGTCTCAGAGGACGGCACTCTCCACCCCCTGCCCGGCGTCAGCTCGCTGACCGGCCTGCTCGCCGAGGGTGGCGGCCTGCCCGAACTGCTCGACGCGGGCTCCGCGACCCTCGACGTCCCGGCCGGCCCCCACGTCTCCGACGTACGCCTGCTGGCGCCGCTCCAGCCGCCCACCGTGCGGGACTTCGTCACCTTCGAGGAACACGTCGAGGGCGTACGACGGTCCGTGGACGGGGCTGCCGGGGTACCGGAGCGGTGGTACGCGGCCCCGACGTTCTACTTCGGCAACCCCTACGCGATGTACGGGCCGCACGACGACATCCCCGTGCCGCCGGGGTCGAGCGTGCTCGACTTCGAGCTGGAGGTCGCCGCCGTGATCGGAAAGGAGGGCCGCGACCTCACCCCCGAGCAGGCCCGCGACCACATCGTCGGCTACACCGTCTTCAACGACTGGTCGGCCCGCGACCTGCAGTCCGCCGAGATGAAGGTCGGCCTCGGCCCCTGCAAGGGCAAGGACACCGCCACCACCCTCGGGCCGTACCTGGTGACCGCCGACGAGCTGGAGAGGTACCGCGACCCGGACGGCTTCCTGAGGCTCGCGCTCACCGCCTCGGTGAACGGCGAGATCGTCGGCAAGGACCTGCTGTCCAACATGAGCTGGACCTTCGAGGAGATGACCGCCTACGCCTCCCGCGGCACCGTCGTCCGCCCCGGCGACGTCCTCGGTTCCGGGACCTGCGGAAACGGCGGCTGCCTCGCCGAGCTGTGGGGTGTACGGGGTGAGCAGTCCCCGCCTCCCCTGAAGCCCGGCGACACGGTCACCCTCACCGTCGAGGGCATCGGCTCCGTCTCCAACACCGTGGTGGCCGGCCCGGCCCGCATGACCGTTCCCGTCGCCCGGCGCCGCACGAGGCAACGGCCGTGACCGATCTCCATCCCAAAAGGCTCCTCGGCAGGGTCGTCGTGGTCACGGGCGCGGCCGGTGGCCAGGGCGCCGCGGAGGCCGAGGCGCTGACCCGCGAGGGCGCCCGGGTGATCGCCACCGACGTCTCGGAGTCACCCGGCTGCCGCCGTCTCGACGTCACGAGCGAGAAGGACTGGGCGGAACTCGCCGCCGACCTGCGTGAGGCGTATGGGCAGGTGCACGGCCTGGTCAACAACGCGGGCGTCACCTGGCGGGCGCGGATCGACGACGTACGCCCCGAGGACATGGCCCGGGTCCACGCGGTCAATGTCACCGGCCCGCTGCTGGGCATCCAGCACCTGGCGCCGCTGATGCCGCCCGGCTCCTCGATCGTGAACGTCGGCTCGTCCGCGGCGCTCACCGGCCACTACCCGGTCGCCTACACGGCCAGCAAGTGGGCGCTGCGCGGCCTGTCGCGGACCGCTGCCATGGAACTGGGGCCCCGCGGCATCCGCGTGAACACGATCCACCCCGGCTTCATCGAGACGGACATGACCGCCTCCGCGGCGCCCGCCTTTCGCGAGGCGAACATCCGGGAGACACCACTCGGCCGCACCGGCACGGTCGAGGAGGTCGCCCCGCTCATGGTCTTCCTTCTGTCCGACGAGTCGTCCTTCATCACCGGCGCCGAGATCCCGGTCGACGGCGGCCTCACGGCGCACGGCGGCGTCAAGTCGATCTCCGACGCCCTTCACCCGTAGCAGCAGAAAGGCCCTCCCACCCATGGACAAGGTCCGCGTGAGCGCGGCCGCGGCGGTCGCCGACATTCCCGACGGTGCGTCACTGGCCGTTGGCGGCTTCGGACTCAGCGGTGTACCCGAGGCGGCGATCCGGGCCCTGCACGAGCAGGGCGCGACCGGCCTCGAAGTCGTGTCGAACAACTGCGGCGTCGACGGGCGCGGGCTGGGCGTCCTGCTGGCCGCCGGACGTATCGCCCGGGTGACCGGGTCCTACGTCGGTGAGAACAAGGAGTTCGCCCGCCAGTACCTGTCCGGTGAGCTGGAGGTGGAGTTGGTGCCGCAGGGCACCCTCGCCGAACGGCTGCGCGCGGGCGGCGCGGGCATCCCCGCCTTCTACACCCCGGCGCGAGTGGGAACGCAGGTGGCGCGGGGCGGTCTGCCCTTGCGGTACGCCCCCGACGGCTCGGTCGCCGTCGCCTCCCCTCCCAAGGAGGCCCGCGACTTCCACGGCCGCCCGCACGTCCTGGAGCACGGCATCACCACCGACTTCGCCCTCGTACGAGCCTGGCGCGGCGACCGCCACGGCAACCTGGTCTTCCGCCGCGCCGCCGCCAACTTCAACCCCCTCGCCGCGATGGCCGGGCGGACCACCGTCGCCGAGGTCGAAGAGCTGGTCGAGCCCGGTGAGTTGAGCCCCGACGAGGTCCACCTGCCGGGCGTCTTCGTCCAGCGGATCGTGGCCCTCACTCCTGAACAGGCGCCCGACAAGCAGATCGAGAAGAGGACGGTACGACCCTGATGGCCTGGACCCGCGACCAGATGGCCGCCCGCGCAGCCGCCGAACTCACCGACGGCTCGTACGTCAACCTCGGCATCGGCCTGCCCACTTTGATTCCCAGCCATCTGCCGGCCGGCGTGGAGGTCGTGCTGCACTCCGAGAACGGCATCCTGGGCACCGGGCCCTACCCGACCGAGGACGAGGTCGACCCGGACCTGATCAACGCCGGCAAGGAGACCGTCACCGTCCTGCCCGGGGCCTCCTTCTTCGACTCGGCCCTGTCCTTCGGGATGATCCGCGGCGGCCACATCGACACCGCCGTGCTCGGCGCCATGCAGGTGTCGGCCACCGGTGACCTGGCCAACTGGATGATCCCCGGCAAGATGGTCAAGGGCATGGGCGGCGCGATGGACCTCGTCCACGGCGCCCGGCGCGTCATCGTCCTGATGGAGCACACCGCCAAGGACGGAACCCCCAAGATCGTCGAGGAGTGCACCCTGCCGCTGACCGGCGAGCGGTGCGTCCACCGGATCATCACCGACCTCGGCGTACTGGACGTCACACCGGCCGGCCTCGCGCTCGTCGAGACCGCACCCGGGGTCACCGCCGAGGACATCGCCGCCCGCACCGAAGCACATCTGATCCGGAAGCCATGAGCACTGGGGCACCATCCGCTCATGCAGCCCCGCCGCCCGCCAGACCCCAGAGGGCTGCTTGCCACCACGCCATCGCCCGACGGTAGCGACTCAACGTTCCTTGAGGGAGAGCAAGATGACAATCCGGGCGCCGCTCGATCAGCGCGGACCCTCGGCGAGGCGCCCGGGCGGGTCGGACTGTTGCTCGGTTTGAGGATTCTGTAGGCGGGGTTCGGGGATGTTGATGGCCGATTGGATGAGGCCGTCGACGACGCGTCCGAGGGCGGGGGTGTGTTCCGGTCGGAACACACGTTCCGCCTGCTCAAGCAGACCCTCGGCTGGACGCGCCCGCGCCCGCGCTTGCGCGACTCCGCGGCGGCGGACCGCTGGAGCCGGCTGGTGATCGCCGCCCACACCCAGACCGCCTCTCCGGCCAGTGCACCCACACCGACCCGACCCGGCCCCGGGTGACCGCCTGGTTCAAAGAACCGCCCGGCGACCCGGCATGACGTGGGGCGCGTCCTCGCCACCGGCGAGGCCTCCAGCCGCCCAGCTCACCACCAGAAGGGAACCAAACCCAGGCGCAGCACGACTACCCCGGCAACGTGAGCCGCAAGTCGCGTCCGTCAAGGACATCCACCCAGGTGACGACGGAGTGTGAAGGATCAATGCCCAGCATGATGACCACCTCGTCTCCCCGCTCCAACTCCATGACGGACGGGGTGAAAGCGCCCTCTGGAGCGGTTAACACATAGCCACGGCAGAATCCGTGGAAGGGCAGGTCCGCGATCGAGTCTGTACACCCGCTCCGAGGCGACGTTGAACGACAAGTTAGCGGTGGCGGCGCACCTTGAACCGCAGATGCAGCACCCTGTCGCCCTGGATGACCACGTGCGGGTCCTCCAGCAGATGCTGCCCGTCGATGCCGCCGAAGAAGCGAATGCCCGACCCGAACACCACCGGGACCACGTCCATCGCCACCTCGTCCACGAGACCGGCCGCGAGGATCTGGCCGCCCGCTTCGCCGGCGTTCACGGCGACGATCCGGTCCCCGGCGAGTTCCTGGGCCTTGTCGATCGCGGCGCTGACGCCGTCGACGAAGTGGTACGAGGCCTCGGGGTGCCAGCCCTCGGGCTTGGGCCGGTGGGACACCACGACCACGTGATCGCCCGCGGGTGGCTTGCCTTCCCAGCCGTTCATCTGGTCGAACAGATTGCGGCCCATCACGATCGTGCCGATCGACTCCCACACCGACCGGACGTAGTTCGCCGACGCACGCGAGACCTTGATGCCGCTGTCGGTTCCGGAATGGTCGAACTGCTCGCCCTCGCCTACGACGATCGGTACATCCCCGCTGAAGTACCACTCGTGAAGGGACCCGACTTCGCCCTTGTCGTCGGCGATGAAGCCGTCCACCGACACCACGCTCTGCATGATCACCGTGCCCACGGGTCCTCCTCAATGGCTCTGTGCGGGTTCACCGCCATGCTCGCGCGCCGCACGGATCCGGGCATGTAAGAAATCAATCGGCGGGCATCGGTCCCATGTCGTGCGGACCTTCCCCGTTGACGGGGAATCGACGTCGCAGGGCCAGGTACTCGGTCGGGGTGTGGCCGGTGAAGTCCTTGAACTCCCTGCTGAAGTGGGCGTGGTCGAAGTAGCCCGCCGTCTGGGCGAGTTCCGCCCAGTCGACCGGCCCCAGGGTGTCCACGGAAAGGATCAGCCGCGCGAAGCGGTAGATGCGCGCCACCCGCTTCGGGGTGACACCGACATGAGCCTTGAACAGGTTGGCCAGGTGATTGCCGCTCACCCCGGCGGATTCGGCCAGCGCACCGACCGGGATCGCGCCGTGCGAGATCTCCAGCCGCCCGCCTGTGTGCTGGACGAGGTCGAGGCCGCGCGCGGGGGCGTCGGTCAGCCGCGACCGCAGTTCTTCCTCCAGCACCCGCAACATCTCGGCGGCCGACGTGGTGTCGCCGACCCGGTTTCGGATCCGGTCCACGGAGCGTTGCCATACGGCGTCGACCGGCGCCCACCGGTTACGCAGTTCCGCCACCGGCATGCCGACGAACGGCGACATGCCCCAGGGTTTGAAGTGCACCCCGACGAGCCGCACATGCGCGGGGTACTCGAAGAGGAAGCGCCTGGTCCATACGCCCATGAACCAACCGTCCGTGAACACGGCCGGGGGCGTCGAGCGGTCGGAGTCCCACAGGCGGACGGGCCCGTCCAGGTGCAGGAACAAGTGCGCCGACGGCATCGGCGGGACGTTCATCAGCCGGTGGTGCGGTACCCCGGTCAGACAGTAGATGTCGTCGATGAACCGGTCCAGCGGGGGAGCGGGCACCCGGCCGACGTATTCCATGGGTCCAGTGTGACCGCCCGACGGTTCGGCCCGCGAGGGCGGTGCCGGCGGCCATGCCTGGGTGGAGTGGTGACGCGGCTACCGTGTGCGCACGGCGTAGGTCAGGTGCGTCACTCGCGCCGACGGCTGGGAACGGACCGGCTCCAGCGCGATCCTGGACGCGTCCACGCCGTCGAACAGGCGGGTGCCGGCGCCGAAGAGCACCGGTGACAGCGTGATCGAGAATTCGTCGACCAGGCCCGCGTTCACATACTCCAGGATCGTCGTGCCGCCGCCGGCGATGCGGACGTCGCGGTCACCGGCGGCGGCTCGGGCCTGGTCGAGGGCGTGCTCGATGCCGTCGTGGACGAAGTGGAACGTGGTGCCGCCGGGCCGCTCCCACGGGTCGCGCTTGGTGTGCGTCACGACGAAGACCGAGGTGTGGAAGGGGGCCTCCTCCGGCCACGACCGCTCTCCGAGGTCGAACATGCGCTTGCCCATGACGCTCGCGCCGGTGCGCTCGAACGTCTCCCGCGCGATGTCGTTGTCGAGGCCCTCCTCGCCGCCCTCGCCCAGCTTCAGGTTCTCCCGGAAGAACCGGAGCGGGAACACCCATTGCTGCAATTCCGCCCACTGCGCCATCCAGCGCCGGACGTCCGGGTCGTCCTGCCTGTCGGGCGCGAAGAGTTCGTCCTGGGCGGGCACGGGCTCGGGCGCGACGAAGCCGTCCAAGGACATCGACACGCTGAAGAACACCTTGCCCGCCATCAGCCCTCACCACCGTTCCTCGCGAGACCGGTGACGTAGGCCGCAAGGCCGCTCAGGGTCTGCCGGCCGCCCTCGATCGCGTGGTACTTCTCGACCGCCTCGTCGCGCGCTTCCTTGGTGGGGAACACCGTGCGCATCACGATCCGGGTCGCCGTGCCGTCCGGCGCGAAGGTCAGAACCGACTCGAACGCGTTCGGGTCGTCGCGGGATTCACCGTGCAGCAGCGCGATCCGCTCCGGCGGGGCGATCTCGGTCCAGGAGATCCACTCCTGGTAGTCGGTGCCGTCCGGGCCGTGCATCACGAAGTCCCACACCCCGCCGGCGCGGAACTCGAAGGACCGCGTGGTGGTGGTGAACCCCGTCGGACCCCACCACCGCGACAGGTGCCGAACCTCGGTGAACGCCTCGAACACCAGCTCCCGCGGGGCGTCGATGACCCGGGAGATCACGATCTCCCGGTCGGCCGTCACCGGTTCAGCCCCCGTCTCCTGCCCTGTCCCAGCCATGGGTCATTCCTCCTGCCGTGTCTGTTTGAGGTCCTGCACGTAGGTGTCCAGCCGGTCGAAGCTGTCGTTCCAGAACTGCTCGAATCCGCCGACCCACTCGTGGACCGGCCGCAGCCCGCGGGCATCCAGGCCGTAGAGGCGCTGCTTGCCCGCCCCGCGGACCTTCACCAGCCCCACCTCCCGGAGCACCCGCAGGTGCTTGGACGCCCCCGGCTGGGTGATCCCCAGCTCCTGGGCCAGGTCGGTCACCGGTCGTTCACCCCGCCGCAGCAGCGCCAGGATGTCCCGGCGCTGCGGTTCGGCGATCGCGTTGAAGACGTCCGACGTCGTCGCTGCTCGTGCCATGGCAGCGATCATATTCCCATATCGGCATACGTCAAGCCGGTCGGGAGTGGGCCAGCCGAAGGGGATGACGAGCCGCTCAGGGGCGCAGCAGGGTACCGGCGATCTCTTCCAGGAGGGCTACCGCGAGGAGTTCGCCGTCCACGGGTCCGAAGCGTTCCAGGGCCAGGCGGTGGATGCGCAATACCGTGTCGGCCATCGTGTGCGGGGTGCCGAGGGCCTGGGCCTCACCGGTGATCGCCTGGAGCTGGTCGTGGATGCGGTCCAGTCCGTACGAGGGAAGGTAGTCCCCGGCGAACAGGGCCGGCAGGTCCCGGCGGATGAAGTCGCTGCCTGCCGCACTGTCGGCCAGTGTGTCCCGCAGGACGGTGAGGTCGATGCCCGCTCGGCGTCCCAGCAGCAGGGCCTCGGCGGTGGCTGCGGCCTGCCCGAACCAGAGCAGATTGATGAGGAGCTTCGTCGTGTAGCCGGTCCCCGGGCCACCCATGTGACGGATCCGTTCCGCCGTCGTCATGGCCTCAAGCAGGGGCCTGCACCGGTCGAGGACTTCAGGAGAACCGCCCACGAAGAGCCGCAGGCGCCCGTGTTCGGCGTCGTCCGGTCCGCCACCGATGGGCGCTTCGAGGACGTCGACGCCGTGGGCACCGGCGCGTTCGCGCAACGCCCGCGCAGCGGCGGGGGAGTTGCTCGTCATGTCGATCCACACCGCCCCAGGGGCGAGGGCGGCGAACACGGCATCGGGGAGGGCTGCCGCGGCCTCGTCGGGGCCAGGAACGACGGTGATCAGTACGTCCGCCCCGGCTGCGGCCATCGTGACGGACGGCGCCCAGTCCGCGCCCAACATGCGCACGGCTTCTTCGCGTTCGGGGCGCAGATCGGACACGGTCACCGTGTGACGCGCCGAGACGAGGCGTCCGCACAGAGGGGTCCCCATACGACCGGCACCGACGAGGGCTACGCGCGAAGACACGGGATCACCGCCAACGCAGTCGTCGTGTGTCGTTTCCCTCCGCTGTCCCCGAAAGAACGCCGCTGTCCGGTCACAACGGGAGTATGCCTGATCAGCCCGAGTGCGGCTTGAGGGCAGGTGGACGGCCGGCAGCCCGCGTCCGGCGGGGCGCGGGCCGGGGGCGCGCGGTGTCAGCCCTTGGGGGAGGCGCTCGCGTTGATGATCGTCGTGCGGTCGAAGACGCTGACCACTTCGGTGATCCGACCGTCCTTGACGGTCAGGTACTCCATGCCGCGGAAATCCTCGATGAAGGGCAGATCGACGGTGTAGACGGTCGCCGCGTGAGCGTCGTCGCCGGCCAGCACGTCGGTCAACTGCCCGCCGACGAGACGCTCCACGAACGGGGCGAGGAACTCGCGATAGGCGGCCAAGCCCTCAATACGACGGCCGGGTGCCTCGCATACGACATCGTCGGCGACGAAACTCAGTGCCTTCTCGGCGTCGCCGCCGAGCCAGGCACGGGCATACTCCCCGGCGGTGTCCCGGGCGGTTGCGGGGGTGGCAGTCATGGTGGTTGTTCCCTCTCTTTCGGTGAGCGGATCGTGCTCGGTGCGCGACCCATGACTGCATCGTCGCGCCCGTATATGACATCGTCTGTCATATACGGGAGAGAGCTTTGGTGCCATGAAATCCGACCGTCTGCTGTCGATCCTGCTTCTGCTGCAGGCCCACGGGCAGCTGCCGTCCGCAGACCTCGCCGACCGCCTCGGGGTGTCGGTCCGCACGATCATGCGGGATGTGGAGGCCCTGTCCGCGACGGGCGTGCCCGTCTACACCGTCCGCGGCCCACAAGGCGGCATCGCTCTCCTCCCGGGCTACCGCACCGATGTCACCGGTCTGACGGCGGATGAGTCCCGGGCCCTGTTCGTTCTGATGTCGGGCTCCGCCCACACCGACCTGGGCCTCGGACAGGCACTCGGCTCCGCGCTGCGCAAGGTCATGACCGCGCTGCCCGCCGCGCACCGGCCCGACGCGGACCTGATGAGCCGACGCGTCATCATCGACCCCGTCCGCTGGCGCGGTGCACCCGGCCCGCGCCGTCCTGATGCCGGGCTCGCCCCTTTCCAGCAGGCCGTCTTCACAGACCGCCGACTGAGACTGCGCTACCGACGCGGCCGGGACAACCGCGTCAGTGTCTACACCCTGGACCCCTACGGGCTCGTGAACAAGGCCGGAGTCTGGTACCTGGTCGCCGACCACAAAGGGGAACCCCGCCTCTTCCGCACCGACCGAGTACAGGCCGCCACCGTTCTCGACGCACCCGTCCGACGGCGTGCGGACGTCGAACTGTCCGATCTGTGGGAGCAGTTGCGCGAGGGTATCGACGGCGTCCCGGCCCCCCTCGCCGTCACCGCCCGAGTCCGCGACGACACACTGGCGATGTTCCTGCGCGTGCACGTCACCGACCTCGCACCCTCCTGGGAAAGGCCTTCCGACGCGGCCGGCACAGGTGAGGGCTGGACCGAGGTCGAACTGCGTTTCCGATCGCTCCTCGCCGCCACCGCCCTCCTCGCGTTCGGGCCAACCATCGAGGTCCTCGCCCCGGACGACCTACGCGAGGTCATGGCCCAAAAGGCCCGGGAGACCGCCGCGCTCTATCGCGACGAGGGGTGAAGACGCCCAACCCCCCATCCGCGGCCATGCTGCGCCTTCGGCGTCATCACCGCCGGCGACCCGCACGACGGACCGGTTCGACGACCGGTCACCTCGCGGCGTAGGCGCCGCCATTGAGGTGGATCACCTGGCCGGTCAGATGGCCGGAGTCGGGTCGGCCGAGGAAGAAGATCGCCTCCGCGATCTCGTGCGGGGTCCCGGGCCGGCGGTTGAACGCGGTGGACACCCGCTCGGCGATCCACTCCTCGGACACGGTGCCGGCAAAGAACTCCGTGTCCGCGGTGACGCCCGGCGCCACCACGTTGGCGGTGATCCCGCGGGAACCCAACGTCTTCGCCAGGCCGACGTTCCACGCTTCCAGGGCGGACTTGGCCGCGCCGTAGGAGCCGGATCCCTGCTTGGCCGCGATCGACCCGACGGTGACAATGCGCGCTCCGTCCGCCAGCCGTGGCTTGAGCGCCTCGGTGACGAGGACCGCGGTGAGCACGTTGGCCTCGAAGTTGGCCCGCCATGCGTCGGCCACCCCGGCAAGGTCGCCCTCAGTGGCCGGCGGACGGCGCCGGTCGGTGTTGCCGCCGGCGTTGTTGACCAACACGTCGACGGTGGTCGGCAGTTGGTCGAGCGCCGCTTGCACGGCGGCCGGGTCGGCCGCGTCGAACGCGACGTGGGCCACCCCCAACCGCTCGGCGGTGGCGGCCAGTACGTCGTCACGTCGACCGGTGATCGTGACGTCGTGGCCGGTTTTGGCGAACAGTTCCGCGGTGGCGGCGCCGATGCCGGTGCCGCCACCGGTGATGACGACAGTGCGCTTCGTGGTAGAGGTCATGGTCCCGAAGTCTGAGCTCAAGGTGTTCGAGGTGTCAATGAATATTCGAATATCTTGGCCTGTATCGAATCTGTGTATCCTGCTCCCCATGTCCATCAGCGCGAAGACCCGTACGGACGAGGTGCACGCCCGGTTGCGGGCCGACATCCTCGCCGGGCGTTTCGCGCCGGGCGAGCGGCTCAAGTTCACGCCGCTGTGCCAGGCCTACGACGCCAGCGTCGGGCTGATCCGGGAAGTGCTCAGCCGACTGGCCGAGCAAGGACTCGTGCTGGCCAACCCGCAGGTCGGCTTTCAGGTCATGCCGATCTCCGTGGACGACCTGCTCGATCTGACCCGGACGCGGATGGACATCGAGGGTCTGACTCTGCGGCGGGGGATCGAGCGGGGCGACAGGGCGTGGCGAGCCCGGATCGTCGCGACCCATTTCACTCTCGCGGACACACCTCGCCGCGATGCCTCCGCCCCGACCCGCGTCACTCCGGCGTGGGAAGCCGCCCACGCGGACTTCCACGACGCACTGCTCGCCGGGTCCGGCAGCCCGCGGCTCTACGCGATCGCGACGGCACTGCGGAGCAGCGCCTGCCTCTACCGCCGTTGGCAGGAGGCGATCGACCCGTTCGACGCCGCGCGCGACCCGGCACAGGAGCACGCCACCATCTGTCAGCACACGCTCGACGGCGACTCGGACTCCGCCGTTGCCGCGCTGGCGGCCCACATCGAGCTCACCACTACGTTGATCGTGGCCTCGCGCGCCACGTCGTGATCCGCAGCGCGGGCGCTGCGGTGGCGGCCCAGGAACGGCCCAAAGCCATCACAACCCTTCGGCGAACCCGCCGTATCCAGGTGACACCTCACCTGGATACGGCGGAACCGAGTCAACAACTGGCGTTCAAACCGGCCCAGTTGGCGCGGTCGTTGTACCCGCCGTCGCCGGCATCGCCGACCACCAGGTCGAGCACGCGGACGCCGGTCAGGTCGATGTCGGCCTGGCGGACGTCGTCGCGGCTCAGCACACCGCTGTCGAACAACACCTTGCCGTCACCGATGACCTGGAAGGTCGATGTGCCGCCCTCCGGGCCGACGTTGCGCACCGCATCGTCGATGCCGACGGTCGTGGTCAGCCGGGTGCACCGGTCGCCGAGGTAGTAGCGGATCGTGGAGGGCGAGGCGACCCCGATGCCGGTCGGGTACTCCTGGCCGAGCATGCTGATCGGCGTCCAGCCTCCGACGCTCCGGTCGACCGTCGGGGACATCCATCCACTGGTGGCGCTGATCCAGTCGTGGTGGGACAGGACGACGTCGCCGCTCGGCGCCGCCGGTGCCACGACCAACGCCGAGGTCGACTGCTGTCGCAGCCGCCCCTTGCCGGCCACCTCGTACGAGGTGGTGGCGGTCAGGTCGGCGCTGCCTGGCACGGCGGTGGCCGGCAGGGTCACGGTGAAGGCCAGGTTCACGGAGTGGTCGGGCGTCAGCAGCTTCGGTGTGTGGCCGGCCGCACGAACCGTCCACCCTGCGGGCGCCGCCAGCTCGACCCGCGGGGCGAAGACGGGGCGCGTACCGTCGTTGCGTACGTTGACCTCGACCCGGGCCTGGTCGCCGCCGGCGGCCACCGGGGCCACGCCTGCCGCGACCGCGTCGCTGCCGACCTTGGTCACCTGCGGCAACCCGGCCACGACGTGCGGAACACCGGGCTTGCCCGTTGCCCGGCCGACCCGGAGCAGGGCCGCGCCATGAGCCGGGACGGCCGCACTGATGGTTCCGCCGCTCTCGGTGACCTGGTCGGTCCAGGCGTTCTTGAGAGTGAACCGTCCCCCGGAGAGCCCGACCGACTTGGCGCTCGTGGTCAGCGTCGCCGGAGTGTCCCCCCGGTTCAGCAGCACCACGGCCCGGTCCCCGTTGGCCAGCCGCTTCACCCAGGTCTCCGTCGTACCGGCGGAGCCGACGCGGACGGCCTGGACGCCGGCCGAGTCCTGGTTGATCGCGAGGACGTCGCGGTCCTCGAGGATGCCGAGCGAGGTCTTGCTGAGCTTGCGGACGTCGCTGCCGATCACCAGGGGCGCGGCCGCCACCGACCAGAGCGTCATCTGCGTACGGAACTCCTCGTCGCTCATACCGAGTTCGGGCCCGAGGTAGTCCGGGTCGTTGAAGTGCCCCGGTCCGGCGACCTCGGGATGCCGTGCGTTCGCGTCGTAGTTCCGCAGCACGTCCTTGAACTTGATCTCGCCGACGAAGCCGACGTCCGTGTACGTCCGCCAGGACTGCGCGATCGCGGGCGCGTAGGACCAGGAGTGCGTCGACTGCTGCGACTCCGGGTAGTTGCCCCAGTCCGGAGAGGTCACCGGGTTGCAGAGGTTGAAGAGCATGGGGCGTCCGCTGGAGTTGTTCCGCAACGCCTTCGCGAACTCGGTGTAGACGGTCTTGGGGTCGAGGTCCGCGGCGATCCCGCAGAGGTAGTCCACCTTGACGGCGTCGAACTTCCAGGCGGCGAACTGATTCGCGTCGCGCTGGTAGTAACCGTGGCTGCCGAGACCGCACTTGCCCGGAATGTAGGGTCCGGCGTCGGTGTAGATGCCCGCTTTGAGTCCCTTGCTGTGGATGTAGTCGACCAGCGGCTTCAGCCCGTTGGGGAACTGGTCCGGGTTGGGCACCAGATCACCTGCTGCGCTGCGCGGGGTCGGCGCCGCCCAGTTGCCGTCGATCCAGACGTATTGATAGCCGGAGTCGCGCAGACCGCTGCTGACCAGGAAGTCCGCGACCGATCTGACCTCCGCCTCGGTCGGGTCGCCACCCAGCGCGTAGTAGGTGTTCCAGCCCATGTAGGGCGTCTGGCCCAGTGCTTGCTTCGAGGCCGGCGCCGTGGTGTCGGCAGCGCCGGCCGAAGGGGCGGCATGGGCGGGCGCCTGTACGACCAGCAAGGACATCAGGAGGGCAAACAGGACGGTGAGATGTCGTTTCACATCGGATCCTTCACTGTCCGATCACGCGTGCAGGCCCGTCCCGGTCGTGTGCCCGAGGTACCGCTGCCCAACAGGATGTGCGGCGGTAGGTGTGGGAACCAGTCAGCGCCCGATCGTCTTACGGGTTGGTGCCAGGATCTTGCAGCGGTCACCGATGCGCGTCAATAATAATTACTAAATTAGGAGTTAGGGGGGTGAGGGGCGTTCGGTACCCAACCGTCGCGTGTGGGGCGGAATGTGGCTCGGCGAGAGTCGGCGCCCTCACCTGATTGACCGTCAGGAGGCGTTCGAGGCAGCCGACTTGCTCCAGCTGAACGTCCCTGGTGATGGTGTCCCGTAGCGGGCGGTGTTGGCGTCCGGTGCGTCTGGTCCGGTTCTCCGAACGGTCACCCGTCACGCCCGCCTTGTGAGTGCCTCGATATGGTCGAGCATCGCGTCCAGCGCCACCTCAAGGGGCCGGACCTGGCGCTGCAGTTGGGTGAGCAGAAGGCCGCCCTGGAGCGCGGCGAGCGTGGCGAGGGCGAGGTCCTCGGGGTCGGCGTCGAGTTCGCCGCGGTCGTGCATCCTCTGGAGGCCGCCGCGAATTGCTGACTCCCAGCGCAGGAAGCCGCTGGCCGCGGCGAGGCGCGCCTCTGGGTTGGTCTCGGCCACCTCGCTGCCCAGCGAGCCGATCGGGCAGCCGCCGCGGCACTGCAGCCGGAGCTGGTACTCCACCAGGGCGTCCCGCCACTGCCGTAGGCCCTCCATGGTGTCGAGCCCGGCGAAGAGCGGTTTCTGCATGTCCAGTACCGCCTCGGTCTGGAACTCGATCACGGCCAGCAGCAGTTCCTGCTTGTCGGCGAAGTAGTGGTAGATCTGCGAGCCGCTCACGCCGGCGGCCGCCCGCACATCCTCCAGCGTCGCCTCGGTGACGCCCTGCTCGTACATGAGTTGCGCGGCGGCGGCCACGATCCGGCGTCGGGTCTCCTGCCCCTTGCGGGTCAACTTCTTCTCGGCGGGGCGCCGCACCTGGGTACTCATGCTCGCCACGCTAACAGATTCTGGATTGGACAACCCATTTTCTTCTCAGCATTGTGGGTCACCTAACCCATTCCGGTCGCCGTGCGCGGCCGGACCCCCGGAAGGACCCAGCATGGAACTCTCCGACAAGGTCGCCCTCATCACCGGCTCGACCGGCGGCATCGGCGCCGAAACGGCCCGGTTGATGGCCGCGGCCGGCGCCGAGGTGATCGTCTCCGGCCGCAACGCCGAACGCGGGGCCGCAACCGTGCGGTCGATCACGGACGCCGGCGGCAAGGCGCGCTTCGTCGCCGCCAACCTCACCGACCCGGCAGAGCTGCGCCACCTCGCCGAAGAGGCCGGCCCCGTCGACATCCTGGTCAACAACGCCGCGATCTTCCCCGGAGCACCGACCGTGGACCAGGACACCGACACGCTCGACGAGAGCCTTGCGGCGAACATCCGCGCACCGTACCTCCTGACCGCGGCTCTGGTTCCCGCCATGATCGCCAGGGGTTCCGGCAGCATCGTCAACGTCAGCACCATGGCCGCCCGGATCGGCATGCCCGGGCTGTCCGTCTACAGCGCCACCAAGGCCGCGCTGGAGTCGCTGACGCGTACCTGGGCGGCGGAGTTCAGTCCGGCCGGCGTGCGCGTGAACACCGTCGCGCCGGGTCCTACGCGGACCGACATGGTCCTGACCGCCATGGGTGAGGAGGGTGCCGCGCAGGTGGCGAAGACCACCGTGCTCGGCCGGCTCGCAACCCCGCGGGAGATCGCCGAGGTGATTCTCTTCCTCGCCTCGGACCGCGCGAGCTACCTCACCGGCGCCACCCTCGCGGCCGACGCCGGACGCACCGCCGTCTAGCGCTGTGACCGCGTAGGTCAACCGGGCTAGTCGTAGCGCTGGTTGGAAGTGTTGACGCTTCCGCGAGCCAGGACCGGTCCTGCTCCCGCTCGTCGGCAGCAGGGCCGTCGCCCGGCGGACCTCCTCGACCGATCGACTGCTCCCGATGCCGGTCTCGTCCGGTCGATGAGTTTGCCTGCTGCCTGAAGTCTTCCACTGTGATCGTCACGCCCCGGCGGGCGGGACGCGGGTCATCCCCATGTCACGGAGGCGAGATGAAAGCCGGAGTGAGCAATCCGATACGGCTGTACATGTCGATGTCGCTCGACGGCTGCATCGCCGGTCCGGACGATCGACCAGGGCAGGAGCTCGGACGCGGCGGTGGACGTCTCTTCAACTGGCTCGACGACCGGGAGTCCGACGGACCCAGCGGCCAGGTCTATCGCGAGGCGCTGGCGACCGGCGCGGTGATCTCCGGCCGGCGGACCTTCGAACTCGCCGGGCGTTGGCAGGGCGACCACCACGACGGTGTGCCGATCTTCGTCCTCACCCACCGGGTGGACGACGGGGACGTGCCACCGGGCCATGCGCGATTCGTCACCGACGTCGAGGAATGCGCCCGTCAGGCCCGCGCGGCTGCCGGGGACCGCCCGATCATGGTCCACGGTGCGGGCGCGGCCCAAGCGCTCCTGCGCGGCGGCCACATCGACGAGATGGAGATCCACCTGGTCCCCGTCCTGCTGGGCGACGGCCGACGCCTGTTCGATCACCTCGGCGACGGGCACATCGAACTCGACCTCGTCCGACGGCTTGAGGACCGAGACGTCACGCACCTGCGCTACCGGGTGCGCCGACCCGAGGAGACCGCGTGAAGACGCTCTTCGTCAGCTACCGCGTCACCGACCTGGACCGCTCGCTCGCCTTCTACGTCGCCTTGGGCTACGCCGAACTGGGCACGGTCGACCCCGGCGACGGCAGCCGTCTCGTGATCCTCAAGTTCCCCGAGGAACCGGCGGCTTCGCTCGAACTGGTCCACCGACCCACCGGCGGACCCGTTGATGTGGGCAGCGGTTTCGACCACCTCGCGATCCAGGTGGACACACTGTCCGCCGTCCGGGAGCGGCTGACCGGCGCCGGCCTGGAGCCGGGACCCGTCGAGTACCCGGGTGGCCCTCAGGGCCCGAAGACGTCGTGGCTCACCGACCCGGACGGTTACCGGATCGAGTTGGTGGAGTGGCCGCCCGGGCACCCCGACGGCATCACCGCCTCGGACTTCTCCTGAGCGTGCCGGAGTCGAGTGACGAAGCTTCGCCTCAGTCGGCAGGCGGTACGGAGCGGTCGTAACGGTCGGCGAGTCGACGGAGGTAGGTGACCAGTTCCGCGGGCTCGGTGACGGTGAAGTCGGCGTCGAGCATGCCCAGGTAGACGGCGAGGGTCTGTACCGTGTCCGCGCCCGTGACCAGGACGCAGGTGTCGGCGTCGAGCGCTTCGACTGTGCCGACCGCGGGGTTGATCTGTTCGATCACCGCCGCCGCCGGGGCCTGGACGGTCACGCGCGCGTGGTAGCGCCAGGCGACGCTGGACACCCGCTGGGAGACGTACGCCGCGATGTCGCCGCCGGGCGGTCGGCGCGGGGTGAAGCGCGGTCCGGTCGGGGTGCGGGGCTGGATGCGGTCGATCCTGAAGGTCCGCCAGTCCTCGCGCTCGACGTCCCACGCCACCAGGTACCAGCGCCGTCCCCAGTTCACCGCCCGGTACGGCTCCACCACACGGCGGGTGGCCGATCCGGCGTGGTCCAGATAGTCGAAGCGGAGCCGTTCCTGGTCGCGGCAGGCGGAGACCACGGTGGTCAGTACGTCCGCGGAGACGGTCGGCGCCGGACGGTCGGCCGGCACGGCCACGGTGTACGCCTGGAGAGTCCGCACCCGTCGGCGCAGCCGCGAGGGCAGCACCTGCTCCAGCTTGGCCAGCGCCCGCAGTGAGGTCTCCTCGGTGCCGGGGACGGCGCCCTGCGCGGCGGTGCGCAGCGCGATCGTCACCGCGACGGCCTCTTCGTCGTCGAGCAGCAGCGGGGGCATCGCCGCGCCGGCGCCCAGCCGGTAGCCGCCGGTGGTGCCGCGCGTGGCGTCCACGGGATAGCCGAGATCGCGCAGTCGGTCGATGTCGTTGCGGACGGTACGGCCGCTCACTCCCAGGCGCTCGGCCAGTTCGGATCCCGGCCAGGCGCGCGAGTTCTGCAACAGGGAGAGCAGACGCAGCAGACGCGCGGAGGTATCAAGCATGAAGCCCAGTCTGGGATGTCATTAGGAACGTACCTTGCCTATATCGAGAATAGTGTCCTACCCATGGAGAGCAGCAGCAACACCGACGCCCGGATCCACCCCTACCGCATAGCCGTCGAGCAGGACGAGCTCGACTACCTGCGCGACCGGCTGGCGCGTACCCGCTGGGGCAGCGAGATCCCCGGCACCGGCTGGAGCCGGGGTGTGCCCACCGACTACCTCAAACCCCTGGCCGCGTACTGGGCCGACGGTTTCGACTGGCGCAAGGCTGAGGCGGAGCTCAATGAGATTCCGCAGTTCACCACCGAGATCGACGGCCAGAACATCCACTTCCTGCACGCCCGTTCGCAGAACGCGGCGGCCCTCCCGCTCCTCCTGGTGCACGACTGGCCCAGCTCTTTCGTGGAGTTCGTGGAGGTCATCCGCCCGCTGACGCAGGACTTCCACGTCATCGTGACCTCCACGCCCGGCACCGGCTTCTCCGGTCCGCTCGGCGAGGCCGGCTGGAACACCGGCCGTATCGCGGGCGCGTTCGTCGAGCTGATGGACCGGCTCGGCTACGACACCTACGGCGTTCACGGCACGGGCGGCGGTGCGTGGATCGCCGCCGAGATGGGGCGTCAGGCACCCGAGCGGATCGTCGGCATTCACGTCAACGGCCTGGTCACCTTCCCCTCCGGGGACCCCGCCGAACTCGAGGGGCTGACCGGGCCCGAGGCGGAGCGGCTGGCCCGGCTGGAGAACTTCCAGCAGGACAAGATGGGCTTCAACGCCATCCAGTCCACCCGCCCGCAGACCCTCGCCTACGGCCTGCACGACTCGCCGGTCGGCCAACTCGCCTGGATCGCCGAGAAGTTCAAGGAATGGACCGACCCCGCCGCCGAGCTCCCCGAGGACGCCGTGGGCCGCGACCGTCTGCTGACCAACATCAGCGTCTACTGGTTCAGCGGCACGGCCGGCTCCTCGGCGAACCTCTACTACGAGTCGGGCCACGACGCCGGTGCCTGGGCGCCGAAGCCGCGCGGCACCGTTCCCACCGGCGTGGCCGTTGCCTTGCACACCGACATCGCCATCCGCCGCTTCGCCGAGCGGGACCACAACGTCACCTACTGGAGCGAGTTGGAGCAGGGCGGCAACTTCCTCGCTCTCGAGCAGCCGGAGGCGTTCGTCACCGACGTCCGCGCGTTCTTCCGCACACTCGACGCCTGACACCCGCGGTGGGCGACGTCCTGCATCATGCGGGCCGTCGCCCACATGCAGCTGGGGGTCCCGAGCTCGATCGCCGGCCGCTCGGGACCCACCGTGTCCAGGTCGCCGTCCGAGTGCGTGCGGACCCCCGCGTAAGCGAATGTCCGGGGAGCGGTTGCGCGTGAGCAAGGCCGCCCTCCCGCATGGCGATCACCCGCTCTCTTCCCGACTGACGGAGAAGGCGCCCGCGCCGGCCGCCAGTACCGCTGCCTCCGCGGCCCGTTCCGGGAGATCCGGGTCCGGATCGGCTCGCAGGAGCACCAGTTGGTGGTAGACCGGCGCCGTGGCGGCGATCAGCAAACTGCGCGCGTCCGTATGCCGTGCGGGGAGTTCACCGCGCTCGACGGCACGCTCGACGAGAATCTCGCCCTGGGCGTACCGGTCCGCCCACAGCCGCGTCTGGGCCCGCGCGGCCTGTTCGAAGTGGAACGAGGCGGCCATCAGGGCGACCGCGAACGACGGCCGTACGACCAACGATTCCTGGATCTCCTGGTTGAGTGCCGTCAGATCGCCGCGCAGCGAGCCGGTGTCCGGCGGCTGCCAGTCGATCTCGCCGGCGGCATGGATGACGTCGACCAGCAGGCCGCCGACATCGTGCCACCGCCGGTAGACCGTGGCGCGGTGCACTCCGGCCCGCGTCGCGACACCCTCCATCGTGAGTCCTTGATGACCGCCTTCAGCGAGTTCGGCACGCACCGCATCGAGGACCTGGGCGCGGATGCGGGCGGTGCGACCGCCCGGACGGCGGTCAGATGTCGTGTCACGCGGGTCTGTCATCGGCGATCAGTATCCGGTTGATCAGGGTGGCAGGGCCGTGCCAGCATCTTAACGCGACAGTTGTCGCTATAGGACTCCTGGAGAGGAACCGCGATGCCGCCCGTTCCCGCCGACCCCACCGTGCTCCACCCGATGCCCGAGCACCCGAGGGTGGTTCTGCTCAAACCGTTGGTGCGGTCGCCGCTGATCGAGGTCGGTGCCTTCTCCTACTACGACGATCCGGACGACCCGACCGCGTTCGAGACCCGCAACGTCCTGTACCACTACGGTCCCGAGCGGCTCGTCATCGGCAAGTACTGCGCGCTGGGGACGGGCACCCGGTTCATCATGAACGGCGCCAACCACCGCATGGACGGTCCGTCCACCTTCCCGTTCCCCACCATGGGGGGCTCCTGGGCGGAGCACTTCGACCTGATCACCGGCCTGCCCGGCAAGGGCGACACGGTGGTCGGCAACGACGTGTGGTTCGGCCACGGCGCCACGGTCATGCCCGGCGTACGCATCGGTCACGGCGCGATCATCGCCGCCGGCGCCGTGGTCACCGCCGACGTCCCCGACTACGGCATCGCCGGCGGCAACCCCGCGCGGCTCATCCGTACCCGATACGACGCTGCGGACATCGCCCGGCTCCTGGCCGTGGCGTGGTGGGACTGGCCCCTGCGGCACATCACGAAGCATGTACGGACGATCATGTCGGGGACGGTGGACGAACTGGAGGGTGCCGCCGCGCAGATCGCTGTGCAATAGCGGTCAGGGTGGCTGAACCCCGACGATCAAGACCGCCGCCTTGGTGGCGACACCCTCGGCGCAGGTGCCTACCGCTCTCGGTCAGGTCTGCAGAACGTGCCCGGTCGTTGCGTCCACGTGGTCCGGGATCTCATCGTGGCGATCGCCCACGGTCGGTGTCCCGGTGGGCTCGAACATCAGGATTGCCGCGCCGGACGGGGCGTACGGCTTGTGCTCCGTGCCTCGGGGAACGGTGAAGACCGCCCCCTGTGGGAGCAGCACCGTGCGCTCGCCGTCGGGCTCCCGCAAGGAGATGCGCAGCTCTCCGTCGATCACCAGGAAGAACTCATCGGTGTCGTCGTGGACGTGCCAGATGTGTTCGCCCTCGACTTTGGCGATGCGGACGTCGTAGTCGTTGACGCGCGTGACGATGCGGGGGCTCCACAGGGCATCGAAGGAGGCCAGAGCCTTGCTGAGGGGGATGGGTTCGCTGTTCATGGGCTCATCCTGAGCCGTTTCGCACAGGCGGCGTGAGTGCTAGGAATTGCACATGGCGAAAGAATCCTCGCATGCGGCACACGCGGCGGGCACGCACCGGATCGTCGTGATCGTGGACGAGAACTCGAACCCGTTCGAGCTCGGCTGCGCGACCGAGATCTTCGGGCTGCGCAGACCGGAGATCGGACGTGATCTCTACGACTTCAGGCTCTGCTCCCCGCAGCCCCGCACTCTGATGCGAGACGGGTTCTTCACGCTCACAGGTGTCACAGATCTGGAAGCGGCCGACGAGGCGGACACCTTGATCGTCCCCAACCGCCCGGACATCGAGGTGCCCCGCCGTCCGGCCGTGCTCGATGCCGTCCGGCGGGCGCACACGCGCGGTGCGCGACTGATCGGCTTCTGCAGCGGTGCCTTCACACTGGCCGAGGCCGGAGTCCTCGACGGGCGCCGGGCCACCGCGCACTGGCAGTGGGCGGACTCGTTCCGAGCCCGCTTCCCCTCTGTGCACCTCGAACCCGACGTTCTGTTCGTGGACGACGGCGACATCCTCACCGCGGCGGGGAGCGCGGCCGCGCTCGATCTCGGGCTGCATGTGGTCCGTCGCGATCATGGCGCCGAGATCGCCAACTCTGTGAGCCGGCGACTGGTCTTCTCGGCTCACCGGGACGGTGGGCAGCGGCAGTTCGTGGAGCGCCCCATGCCCGACCTGCCGGACGAGTCCCTGGCGCCTCTCCTTGCCTGGGCCCGGGAACGGTTGGACTCACCGCTCGCCGTGTCCGACCTGGCGGCGCGGGCGGCGGTCAGTCCGGCGACGCTGCATCGCCGCTTCCAGGCGCAATTGGGGACGACCCCGTGGACTTGGCTCACTGGAGAACGACTTGCTCTGGCTTGCCGGTTGATCGAGCGAGGCGAGTCCCGCTTCGAGGTGGTCGCGCGGCGCAGCGGGCTTGGTACCGCTGCCAATCTGCGCGCACTGATGCGCCGCGAGACCGGCATCACTCCGTCGGCGTACAAGCGCCGGTTCGGGCCGCAGGCGAATTGAGGGTGGCCACCACGCCGGCGCACCACGAGAGCGTGACTCACCGCCGTACGACATCTTCTGGCCTTGATCGGGCCGGCGTATTCCCGAACCGTCGGCCGTGATTCTTCGGTCCGGCTCCGTTCACTCCGGCAGGTCGGCGGAGAGGAAGGGGACGAGGAGCGCGAGCAGGGCGTCGGGGTGGTCGAGGGGGATGATGTGGCCGCAGTCCTGGAGGTGGTGTCCGACCAGGTCATCGGCGATGGGACCGAGTTGGCGTTCGAGCCCGGTGCCGACGGGGTGAGACCCGACGGCCATGGTGGGCATCGTCAGCCGTGCCGTCGCGATGGAGTCCTGTATCTGCTGAGCGCTGGTGGGCAGGGCTCGGTAATAGGAGAACGCGCAGCGCAGGGCCTCGCTCCCGGTGTACGCGTCGATGAAGGCCGTACGGATGTCGTCGGGTACTCCTCGCCCGAGCGTTCCGGAGTCGAGGAACCAGTCGATGTACGCGGCCTCGTTGCCGGCCAGGACGGTCTCGGCGAGGCCGGGGACGGCGTGGAAGCCGAACCACCACGGCGCGCCGCCCGCTATGACGTGTTCCGCTCCGGGCAGGCGCCCCGGCAGTGCCTCCATCACGACCAGGCGTCGGACGAGGCCGGGGCGGCGCAGCGCGAGCAGGACGGCGGGGGCGGCGCCCGCGTCGATGCCCACCACTGCTGCCGAGGGCTCGCCGAGTGCGTCGAGCAGCCCTTCGGCGTCATCGGCGAGGGTGCCTGCGTCGTAACCCTCGACGGCTCGTGTACTGGCACCGAAGCCTCGCAGGTCCGGGGCGATGACCCGGTACTGTCCGGCCAGTCGGCCCATGATGCCGCTCCAGAGTTGCCAGGTGTGCGGGAAGCCGTGCAGCAGGAGAACCGCAGGTCCGTCCCCGGCGATCGCGACGTTGAGGTGGACGCCGTTCGTCGCGACGCGGCGGAGTTGGTGTGCGGTGGGGGCGGACATGACGGCTCCTCCGGATGGTTACCATTGGTGACCACGAAACGATAAGTAACTCTCCGCCCGCTGCCCAGACGGCACTTTCAGGGAACGTGGTGAGCCTCAGGTGACCACCCAAGAAGACCGGACCGCCGGTCGCGGGGTGCGCGGCGATCTTTTCGATCCCCAGTGCCCGACGCGGCAGTTGCTGGACCGCATCGGTACGAAGTGGACGTCCATGGCCGTCAAGACGCTCGCCGATGCCGCACCGGACGAGGTGCGCTTCGCGGAGCTGAAGCGCCGGATGCCCGGCGTCTCGCAGAAGATGCTGTCCGTGACGCTGCGGAACCTGACCCGCGACGGGCTGGTGTCGCGCCGGGTCGAACCGACCGTACCGCCGCGCGTCTTCTACCGACTCACCGGACTCGGACTGTCTCTGGAAGTCGCCCTTGCGGGGCTGCGGACCTGGGCGGAGGAGCACATGGCCGAGATCGACCGCGCCAACGAAAGCGCCGACCAGGGGGTCGATGAGGGATAGGCAGGCCGGTTCCGCACTCGGAACTGGGTGCGCGGCATCCAGGGCGGGGGAGAGTCATCAGAGCCACTCGACGAATTGACCGTGGCTGCACTCGCGTTGGCGTGCAGGTCCGGGAGCTTGGGCTCAGCTCGCGGTCGACTCCTTGGTCAGCGCGTCCATGCCTTCCTGCGGCCGATGCGTGAGCAGGGCGGAGGCCCGATCATCCAGATCTCCAGCATGGGCGGGCAGATCGGCATCCCCACCCACAGCTCGTATCACCGCGCTCGAAACCCAGAAGGAGCTGACCGAATCCGTCGCCTTCACCCACTGATCCGCCCCCCCGGCAGGACACGTCAGGGAATCTCGCCGCCGTCCCGCTGCGAGGATCCGGACCGGTCGGCGGAATCCTCAACAACTAACGCGCAGGTCAGACAGTTGACCAGTGGAGAACCGGCCAGTCAGTCGGACATGGCGACGAGGACACGGCGTGCCCCTGTGAACGGGCGTCGGCCGTGACCCACCAACACGTTGTCGATGAGGAGCAGATCGCCCGGCGCCCACTCGACGTCGACCGCCAGGGCCAGTCCCGTCTCCTGGATGTGAGTGATGTACTCGGCGGGAATGGGGCTCCCGTCGGCGAACGTCACGGCTTGCGGCAGCTCGTCCTCGGACATCAACTCCTGCACGGCCGCAGCGTGTTCGCCCAGGCCGGCATGGTGGAACTGGTCCGCCTGGTTGAACCACACCTCGGTGCCGGTGACGGGATGCCGGGTGGTGGCGGGCCGGAGATGGCTGATGCGCAGGGTGCCGTCCGGGGTCCACGTCCACTCCGCGCCCGTGCCGGTCAGGAAACTCTCCACCGCGGACGGGTCGTCGGTCTCGAAGGTGTTCTGCCAGCTCTTGCCGAATCCGTAGCCGTCATGAAGGTTCTGGACGTAGCGGACGCCCGGCGCGAACGCTGCCCGGACTTCGGGGTCGAGCGTCGACAGCCAGAGCCGCCCGTCGACGACGGGGGTCGCGCCACCGCTCTGCGGGGCCTGCTCGCAGAAGAACAGCAGCCGTGACGGCCAGGTGTGCGAGTACGACATCTCGTTGTGCATCGAGATGACGAACTCGGCCGGGTATTCGGTGGACGTGTAGACGTTGTCCCCCACCTTTGTACGCGGGGAGTTCCCGTGCACATAGGCCAGGCGCCGGGGCAGGAGTGCGTCGACGGCCGTGCCGTGGGTCTCGGGCGTGATGCCGAACCCCCGGAGGACCAGGGCCTTCTCGTCCGCCAGCAGGGCGCCGACGTCGAGCCGACCCAGGAGCTCCAGGAGCCCCTGCACGCTCGCCCCCACGCCTGCGCCGTCCGGAGTCAGCTCCCGCGGCTGCCAGTCCAGAGTTGTCGACATGAGTTTCTTCTCTCCACGGTCGGTTGTCGGTTCGGGCGCGGGGGACGGGAGGAGGTCACGCCCCGTCGTGCGAGGGGATCGGCTGCGGGCCGACCTGAAGGTTTCCGGAACCGGCGCTCATGCTGTCCGGGGCCTGGTGGGCGAACTGGGTGTGGTAGAGATCGGCGTAGAGTCCGCCCGCCGCGAGCAACTCCTCGTGGGTACCGCTCTCGCGGATCCGGCCGGATTCGACAACCAGGATCTGGTCGGCCTCGCGGATGGTCGACAACCGGTGCGCGATCACCAAAGAGGTACGGCCGGCCAGGGCCGTCTTGAGCGCACGCTGGATCGCCGCCTCCGACTCGGAGTCGAGGTGGGCCGTCGCCTCGTCGAGGACGACGATCGGCGGGGCCTTGAGGAGCAGCCTGGCCAGGGCGATCCGCTGCTTCTCGCCGCCGGACAGCCGGTACCCGCGATCACCGACCACGGTGTCGAGACCGTCCGGGAACGCGTCGATGGTGTTCCAGATCAGGGCCGCCCGGCAGGCGTCGACCAGCTCCTGCTCACTCGCCTCCGGCCGGGCGTACAACAGGTTGGCGCGCAGGGTGTCGTGGAAGAGGTGCGCGTCCTGGGTGACGACCCCGACGGTGTCGCGCAGCGACTGCAGGGTCAGCTCGCGGATGTCGTGCCCACCGATCCGTACGCTGCCCGACGACGGGTCGTACAGACGCGGCACCAGATGAGTGATGGTGGTCTTGCCCGCACCGGAGGGACCGACCAGCGCGGTGAGCTTGCCCGACGGGGCGCGGAAGGACAGGTTCTCCAGCGTCAGCGCTTCACTGGTGCGTTCGGGCTTGCGTATCGCGATCGACTCCAGTGAGGCGAGCGACACCTCGCGGGCGGTCGGATAGCGGAAGGAGACCTCGGCGAATTCGATGTCCGGCGCGAGTGCTCGCTCACCTTCGGGGGTGTCCCGCTCCGCGGTGACGTCCTTGGTGAGGTCCACGGCACGGGCGTCGGGGCGTTCCTCGATGAGCGGCTTGAGGTCCAGGACCTCGAAGACCCGGTCGAAGCTCACCAGGGCGACCATGGCGGTCGACTGAAGGCTGGACAACTGGTTGACCGGCCCGTAGAGCCGCATCAGCAGGGTCACCATGGCCACCAGCGTGCCGAATTGCAGGGTGCCGTCGATGGTGAGGCTGCCGCCCAGGCCGTACACCAGCGCCGTCGTGCACGCGGTGAGCACGGACACGATGATGGGCAGCAGCCGTCCCCAGGTGACCGCCTGCGCCGCCACGTCGCGCACCCGGCCGGCCTTGCCCGCGAACAGCGACGACTCCTCGTCGGTCCGGCCGTACAGCTTGGCCAGCATCGCCCCGGAGACGTTGAAGCGCTCGTTCATCATCGAGCTCATCTCCGCGTCCAGTTGCATCGTCTCGCGGGTGAGGCGCTGAAGTCTGCGCGCGATCAGTCGCGCGGGGACCAGGAAGAGGGGGATCATCACCAGCGCCGCCACGGTGATCTGCCACGACAGGTACACCATGGCGCCGAGCACGAGAAGCAGCGTCAGGACCGTGGAGACCGCCTGGGACAGCATGGTGGTCACGGCCTGCCTGGCGCCGATGACATCGGAGTTGAGCCTGCTGACCAGCGCACCCGTCTGAGCGCGGGTGAAGAACGCGAGGGACTGTTCCTGCACATGGGAGAAGACCTTGGTGCGCAGCTCGTAGACGAGCCCCTCACCGATCCGTCCCGAGCACCAGTTCTGGACGAACATCGACGCCGCGTCGACCAGGGAGAGGCCTGCCAGCAGTACGCAGAGCCACACCACCACCCCGAGGTCCTTGGGAAGGATCCCGTCGTCGATGACCTTCTTGAGGACCAGCGGCCCCGCAGCAGTGATGGCCGCGCTCACGCTCGTCGCGAACACCAGCAGGGCCACCTGCCAGCGGTACTTACGCGCGTACGGAAGGATGCGGCGCACCGTGCCCGGTTTGATCCGTTGCCGCGTCAGTGATTCCTCGCCCTGCCGTACCCGCATCGGCACGCTCATGCCCGGTCCGCCCATACCCGGCCCGCCCATCATGGCCACGGAATTTCGCCTCGCTCTCTTGTTCTCTCGCATGGAACGGCGAATGGCCGCAGGTGGACGCCCGGAAACGAGCGGAGAAAATCGCTCTGTCAGTACTTGTCGAGAAATTCGATGATGGCCGAGTTGACCATCTCCGGCTGCTCCAGATACCCGAGATGACCGCAGTCGGGAATCTGCACGAGATCGCAGTTCGGAATGGCATCGGCCACTTCCGCGACGAGATGCGGAGGGCAGATCAGGTCATCGGCGAACGCGATTGCACGGCACGGTACCGTGATGCCGCGCAATTGCGCCCGGCGGTCGCCGAGTTCGTCCACGGCCGCTGACTGTCCGGAGACGGTGTCGCCGCCGCCGGAGACCTCGAAGAGCTCCAGCCACGAGGCGACAGCGCCCTCGTCGTTCAGGGTCTTCGGCGAGAGCATCTCGATCACCGTCTTGGCGGCGGTGTACCGGGGCGGCAGCCGCACCCCGCTGTCCCGCAGGGCGCGGTCGGCGGCCGACTGCGCCCGCCGCAGGACGTCCGACCGTGCCCGGCCGGCGATCAGGACCGCCGAACGCACCAGATGCGGCTGGTCGAGAGCCAGCTCCTGGGCGATCATGGCACCCATCGACGTGCCCACCACGCGGCACGGACCGAGCTCCAACTCCTCGATCACTCCACGGGTGTCGGCGACCAGATCGGCGAACGAGTAGTCGCCGTCCGGTGCGTCGGAGGGTGCGATGCCCCGGTTGTCGAGGACGACCGTCTCATAGCCCGCCTGGTGCAGCGCGGGCGTCTGGTGCACGGTCCACACCCGTCCGGCGGCGGACGACCCCATGATCAGGAGGACCGGCTCGCCTCGGCCCGAGCGCTGGTAGGACAGCCGGATGCCGTTGGTGCTGACGAAGGGCATGGCGGTCTCGCTCATTCCCGGCCGGCGACGCGGTGGAACCCTGCGCGCCGCGCGTCGGCGGAATCACCTCGGGTATCGGTTCTCGTCTTGGGCAAGGCCCTCTCCTCGTGGTGCGGCAGGGGTGTTCGGCCGGCTGCGCCTCACGATGGCACCGCGCGGCCGGACCAATCAACAAGGGTTCATGACGGCCGGCCCGTGGCCCCTCACCCGTTCAACTGACGCCGGAGCGCAGTTAAACACCCGTCGAGAGAACCGGTCGGGCGAGGTTCGCTGAAAAGCCGTTCCAAAATGCGAGGGAGAGGACGGGTGGGGAACCGCCAGGAGTTCTCCGTGCTCATCGGGGAGTGACGCTGACGAGTATTGATCCACAGCCTGCAGACGGGGCATCCTGCTGAAGCGAGAGACGCAATAGGCGCCTTGAACTTCGGGTGCTCCACGTATGCATTGAGAGAAGCAGTTGGTGCGAATTTCTCCCGGAAGGAGGGGCGTAGATGACTGACCAGAAGCTGTTCCTGCGGTCCAACGTCATTGTTGAGCCACTGATAGACAGGTTCTTCGCCTGGCCGTACACATTGGCGCCGGTTCAGTCCGCGATGAATCTCGCGTTCCTCCAGGTACCTTTGCTCGAGTCCTATCTGCAGTCCCCGCAGGTGCACGTCGCGGCCAGCAACAACCCGGAGCTGCGCGGCGGTTACTTCATCAACATCGCCGAGGAGCGCGCCGACGAGGTGCGTGATCTCCTCGCCGGCATCAAGCGCGACCGGGCGGCGATCCTGCGCTTCGCCGATGCGATAGTCGCCGGCCAGGAGCTGCTGCGGGCGAACGCGACGGGATTCGACCTGACCCCGCTGTACCCGAAGCTGCCGCCGGAACTCGGGGGACTGGTCGAGCTGGCCTACGACACCGACAACCAGGCCCAGATGCGGTTCATGGAGCCGATCGTCTACACCAGCGACGTCTACCAGGAGTCGCGGCAGTCGGTGCAGATCTCCTACGAGACCGGCATCGAGCGTCCCTTCATCCTGAGCACGCCGCGACTGACCTCGCCGGACGTGCTGGAGCTGGACGTGCCGTTCAAGCACCCGGGACTGGAAGAGCTGTTCAAGGCACGCGTACGCCCCACCACGCTGAGCCACGTCGCCGACGGGCTCGGACTGGCCGGCAGCCAGGTGGATCAGCTCGCCGGAATGTTCGACGAGCAGCCCAGTCTCGCGGAGGACCGGCACATCCAGGAAGGCGGGCGCATCCGCTACTTCGGTCACGCCTGTCTCGTCCTGCAGACGCCGCAGGCCGCCATCGTGACCGACCCGTTCATCAGCGCCGACAACTCCGTCGGCGACCGCTACACCCTGGACGATCTGCCGGACTTCATCGACCTCGTGCTGATCACCCACGGCCACCAGGACCACATCGTCCTGGAGACCCTGCTGCAACTGCGCGGCAGGCTGGGCGCGATCGTGATGCCGCGCTCCTCGCGCGGCAACCTGGCCGACCCGTCGATGGCCCTGATGCTCAAGAACCAGGGCTTCCCGGTGATCGAGGTCGACGACTTCGACGAGGTCGAGTTCCCCGGCGGCAAGGTCACCGCGACCCCCTTCCTGGGCGAGCACTGTGACCTGGACATCCGCGCCAAGTCCACCTACTGGGCGGAACTGGCGGGCAAGAAGATCTTCATCGGCGCCGACTCCTCCGGCATCGATCCGATGCTCTACCGCTACATCAAGCAGCACCTGGGCACGGCCGACTTCGCCTACCTCGGCATGGAGTGCGACGGAGCACCGCTGACCTGGCTCTACCAGGCCCTGCTGACCATCCCGGTCACCAAGAAGATGAGCAACTCGCGCAAGCTCTCGGGGTCCAACGCGGAGCAGGCCGCCGCGATCATGACCGAGCTGGGGGCCAAGGAGGCGTACGTCTACGCCATGGGCGAGGAGCCCTGGCTCGGCCACGTCATGGCCACCACGTACAACGAGGACACCTACCAGATCAAGCAGATCGACGAGTTCATGACCTGGTGCAAGGACCGCGGCATCAAGGCCGGGCACCTGTACGGCCAGCAGGAATGGCGCTGGTAATCCCACCGGGCGGGCCAAGCACCCGCTCTTGACCCGCACGTCAGGAGGGCACCTCCATGCCTGCGCACGACATAGCGCACGTCGAGATGTACACGCGAGACAAAGCGGCCACGGCCGACTACTTCGTCTCGGCCATGGGCTTCACCCGGGTCGCCGACTGCGTGGAGGTCGACCGGAGTTCCGTTCTGCTCAGACAGGGGGACCTCCACCTGGTGGTCACCTCCGGTCCGGGGGTCTGGAAGTTTCTCGACAGACACGGGGACGGAATCGCCACCATCGCCCTCACGTGCGACGACGTGGCCGCCACCCATGACGCGGCGGTGGCGGCCGGCGCCCGGTCCGTCGGCACGCCGAACGGCAGCCCCGTGGTGACCGGTTTCGGCGACGTCACCCACCCGCTCCTGCCGGTCACCGCCCGGTCGGCCCCGTATCTGCCCCCGGGCCGCCGGTGGACGGCCGCTCCGGAGGCCTCCGCACGCCCCGAAGGCCCGATCCGGCTGCTCGACCACGTCGCCGTCTGCGTCGAGGGCGGCAGCCTGGACCGCCACGCGGACTTCTACCAGGACGCCTTCGGTTTCACCCGCTTCTCCTCCGAGTACGTGGCCGTCGGGGGACAGGCGATGGATTCGCTCGTCGTGCGCAGCGCGTCGGAGCGGGTCATCTTCACCCTCGTCGCTCCCGACCCGGCGAAGGAGCCCGGCCAGCTCGACGCCTTCCTCCAGCGCAACGCCGGTGAGGGCGTGCAGCATCTCGCCTTCCTGGTCGACGACATCATCCCCGCCGTACGTGCCTGCCGGGACCGAGGCGTGGAGTTCCTGAGCACACCGGACACCTACTACGAGATGCTCGCCGACCGCCTCACAGGCCTCAACGAGGAGATCGCCGGGCTGCGGGACGCCCAGGTACTCGCGGACAGCGACGAATGGGGCTACCTGCTCCAGCTGTTCACCCGCTCCCCCTACGAGCGCAACACCCTCTTCTTCGAACTCATCCAGCGCCAGGGCTCCCGCGGATTCGGCAGCGCCAACATCCGCGCCCTGTACGAAGCGGTGGAGCGCGACCGGCTGACCGCCTCGTGAGCGGCCCGGACGCCGGAACCGAAACCGCGAGCCCGCTCACCCTCACCGACTACGCCACCCTGGCGCGGGCGGGGATGAACCCCGCCGTCTGGGACTTCCTGGAAGGCGGTGCGGGACAGGAACGGACCCTCGCTGACAACCTGAGGGCATTCGACCGTGTACGGCTGAACCCGCGCGTCCTCACCGGTGCCGGCCGCCCCGACACCGGGATCACGCTCCTCGGCCGCCGCTGGGTGGCGCCGATCGCCGTCGCGCCCGTGGCCTACCACACCCTCGCTCACCCGGCCGGGGAGGTCGCCACGGCGCGGGCCGCCGGACAAGCCGGCGTACCCCTCGTCGTGAGCACCTTCGCGGGGCGGACCTTCGAGGACATCGCCGCCGCCGCGGCCCCGCTGTGGCTCCAGGTGTACTGCTTCCGCGACCGCGACGCGACGCGCCACCTCGTCGAACGCGCCGAGCGAGCGGGCTTCGAGGCTCTGGTGCTCACCGCCGATGCCCCGCAACTGGGCCGACGGCCACGCGATCTGCGCAACGACTTCACCCTGCCCGCCGGGATCGAGCCGGCGAATCTGACCACGGACGGCTTCGCCGCGCCCGCCGCCCACGCACTGGCCCAGTTCGATCCGTCCCTCGACTGGTCGGTCGTCGCGTGGCTGCGCTCCATCAGCTCCCTGCCCGTCCTGGTCAAGGGCATCCTGACCGCCGCCGACGCCACGCGGGCGATCGCGGCGGGGGCACAGGGCATCGTCGTGTCGAACCACGGTGGCCGGCAGCTGGACGGCGCGCCCGCCACCCTCGACGTACTGCCCGAGATCGCGGCAGCGGTCGCGGGCGCCTGCCCCGTCCTCCTCGACGGCGGGGTACGCCGCGGCGCCGACGTCCTGGCGGCCCTGGCACTGGGCGCAGACGCCGTACTGCTGGGCCGCCCCGTACTGCACGGCCTGGCGGCGGCCGAGGAGGAAGGCATACGCCACGTCCTGAGCATCGTCATCGACGAGCTGAGGGAGGCGATGACCCTCACCGGCATCCGCACGGTCGCGGACGCGGGCCCGGAGCTGGTGCGCGCACCGAGCAGCACCCCAACTGCGCAGTCGGTACGCCCCGTTGGGCGGACGAGCGGCCCGGGGCTGCGCAAGGCCGAGCTGCACGGCAGCCTCGGCGACCCGGTGCTGGACACCATGAACTTCCTCAACGAGATCACTCACCGTTACCCCGAGGCGATCTCCTTCGCGCCCGGCCGCCCCTACGACGGCTTCTTCGAGACCGAGCAGATCTTCACGTACCTGCGCCGCTACCTCGACCACCTGGAGGAGAGCGGATCCTCGCCCGACCAGGTCCGCTCGGCGCTCTTCCAGTACGGCCCGACGAGCGGCCAGATCCGCGAACTGATCGCGGACTGGCTGCGTCTGGACGAGAACATCGACGTCTCCCCGGACTCGATCGTGGTCACCGTCGGCTGCCAGGAGGCGATGCTTCTCGCCGTACGGGCCCTCATCGCCGGGCCGCGGGACGTACTGCTGGTCTCCAGCCCCTGCTACGTGGGAATCACCGGAGCGGCGCGGCTGCTCGACGCCGAGCTGACGGCGGTGGCGGAGGACCCCGGCGGATTCCGCTGCGCCGACCTGACGGCGGCGATCCGTGCCGAGCGGGCCCGCGGACGCAACCCCCGAGCCTTCTACGTGATCCCGGACCACGCGAATCCCTCCGGAACCACCATGCCTCTGGAGACCCGCCGGGAACTGCTCGAGCTGGCCGCCCGTGAGGACGTCCTGCTGCTGGAGGACAGCCCCTACCGGCTGGTCAGCCCCGGCACCCAGCTTCCGACCCTCAAGGCCCTGGACCGGGACCGACGCGTGGTCCATCTGGGCTCCTTCTCGAAGACCCTCTTCCCCGGCGCGCGCGTAGGCTTCGTCGTCGCGGACCAGGACGTCCACGACGACGTGGGCGGCACCGGGCTGCTGGCGGACGAACTCACCAAGATCAAGAGCATGGTCACCGTGAACACGTCGCCGGTCGCCCAGGCCGTCGTCGCCGGCATGCTCCTCGCCGCCGACAAACGCGCCTCGGAGCTCAACTCCAAGACCGCCGCGTACTACGGCGACGCGATGCGCGTCACCCTGCGGCAGCTCGAGGAGACCTTCCCCGAGGACGAGCGGGCAGCGCTCGGCATCCGCTGGAACGAACCAAGCGGCGGCTTCTTCCTGGCGGTCAACGTCGCCTTCCGCGCGGACAACGCCGCGCTGCGCCACTCCGCGGAGGAATTCGGTGTCATCTGGACCCCGATGTCCTACTTCTATCCCGAGGGCGGCGGCGAGCACGGCCTGCGCCTGTCCGTCAGCTACCTGACCCATGACGAGATCGCCGACGGGATCGCACGACTGGCGCGGTTCATCAGGTCTCGGACCACCAGCTCACCGGAAGGGTGATCGACGTGCTGACAGCAGTGAGCACCATCCGCAGCAAGACCCGGATGTGGGGGTGGACCTACCGATGACCATCACCACGGACCGTCCGAGCACCGACCTCACCACCGAACTCGGCGCCCACCACGGCAAGAACACCGGCGCCGCCGCCATCGTGGGTATCGGAACGGCGACCTCCGGAGTCTCCTACACCCAGCGTGAACTCCTCGACCTCTTCCGGATCACCGACCCCCGGGTCCGCTCCGTCTTCCTCAACAGTGCCATCGAACGGCGCCACCTCACCGTGCCGCCCCTGGACGCCGACGGCGTCTGCCTCCCCGAACCGCAGGGCGAGCTGCTCGCCAAACACAAACGGCTCGCCCTGGACATGGGGGCGAGAGCGGTGCGGAGCTGCCTGGACGACTCGGGCCTCGACGTCTCGGACATCGACTACCTGTGCTGCGTCACCACCACCGGCTTCCTCACCCCGGGACTGAGCGCCCTGCTCATCCGGGAGATGGGAATCCTCCCCAGGACCAGCCGGGTCGACGTGGTCGGCATGGGATGCAACGCCGGACTCAACGCCCTCAACGCCGTCGCGGGCTGGGCGGTCGCCAACCCCGGCAAGGTGGCGGTCCTGCTGTGCGTGGAAGCCTGCTCGGCCGCCTACGTCATCGACTCGTCGATGCGCACCGCGGTGGTGAACAGTCTGTTCGGCGACGGCGCCGCGGCGATCGCCCTGGTCGCCGACACCCCCGACACCGCCTACGGTCCGGCCGACCTGCCGGCGGTCCCCGGCAGCCCGCGCCTCATCGGCTTCGCCAGCCACCTCATCACCGACGCGATCGACGCGATGCGGTACGACTGGGACGACGACCAGGCGAAGTTCAGCTTCTATCTCGACCCCGAGATCCCCTACGTGGTCGGTGCCAACGCGGAACAGGTCGTCGACCGGCTGCTGTCCGGTGCCGGACTGCGGCGCAGCGAGATCAGCCATTGGCTCGTGCACTCGGGCGGTAAGAAAGTCATCGACGCCGTACGGGTCAACCTCGGGCTCACCCGCCACGACCTCCGGCACACGACAGGAGTCCTGCGCGACCAGGGCAATGTGTCGAGCGGCTCCTTCCTCTTCTCCTACGAACGGCTGCTCCGGGAGCGGGTCACCCAAGCCGGTGACTACGGCGTCCTGATGACGATGGGCCCCGGTTCGACCATCGAAACGGCGTTGGCGCAATGGTGAGGGAAGGCCAGATGAACACCAGCGAGAGCATGCCGCAGACCGAAGGGCTCCCCGACGGAGCCGACGAACTGGTGCTGCGGATCGACGGACGCCAGGCGCTGTCGGCCGAGTGGATCGGCGCGGTGAGCGCGGCCTGCGACAGCGCCGAGGACCGCGGCGGCCGGAGCAAGGTCGTCGTCCACGTGTCCGGCGCCCCCCAGGACCCCTGGGCGGGACATCCGACGGTGTCCCTGGTGAGCAAGTGGGAACGCGCGCTGCGCCGCCTGGAGCGCCTGCCGGCCGCGACCGTCGCCGTCGTCGCCGGCGACTGCGGCGGGCTGGCACTGGACGCGCTGCTGGCCACCGACTACCGCATCGCCACCCACTCCGTACGACTGCTGCTGCCGGCCGGGGAGGGCGGCACCTGGCCCGGCATGGCGCTGTACAGGCTCGGCCGGCACGGTGCGAGCGGCTCAGTGATCCGCCGTGCGCTGCTCTTCGGCACCCCCGTCGACGCGTCCGAGGCACTGGCACTGCACCTCCTCGACGAACTGTCGGACGACCCGGCCCGCGCCCTGGCCCTCGCGGGGGAACGGCTCGCGACCGTCTCGGGCACCGAACTGGCGATACGTCGGCAGCTGATGCTCGACGCCTCCACCACCGGATTCGAGGAGGCGCTCGGCGCCCATCTGGCCGCCTGCGACCGCACCTTGCGGCGGGCGGCGGTGGCGGCGGGCGAAGTCGCGTCGTGAGCGCCGCCGACGACCAGATCTCGCGGGGAGGCCAACTAGTCTCCGTGACAGCCGAATTGACGCACGCCCGGGCCGCGCTCGCCGAGTCCGCCGCACAAACCGACGAACTCCTGGACGCCCTGCCGGGGCCGCAGGAGCGGTCACCGCGACAGCGCGACCGCGCCGCGGCGACGCTCGACGCCACCCGGACTCTGCGTGCCGCCTTCATGGACGCGCACACCGACGCGGTCTACGACGAACTCACCGCCGGCCGCACCCGCCGCCCAAGGCTCGCCGAACTCGCCGAGGCCGCCGCGACGGCGTTCCCCGGACTGGTGCCCACGGCCGACCGGCTCAAGGCCGAACGCGCCCTGCCGCAGGCGGGAAAGGAAGGACACGAGATCGATCAGGGCATCTTCTTCAGCCGGGTGTTGCGCTCGTCGCAGGCAGGCCCGCACCTGATCGACACCCTTCTCACCCCGACCCCGCGCGCGCTCGCCCTGCTGGCGGAGTTCAGCAGGACGGGCACGGCGGACCTGGGCTCCGTACGGCTGGAACGTGACGCCGCGGTGGCCCGCCTGACCATGTGCCGCGACGACTGTCTCAACGCCGAGGACAACCAGCAGATCGACGACATGGAGACGGCCGTCGACCTCGCGCTTCTGGACACCGGGACGGAGGTCTGTCTGCTGCGCGGCGGTGAGATGACACATCCCCGCTACCGGGGGCGGCGTGTGTTCAGCGCGGGCATCAACCTCAAGTCCCTGCACGGCGGCGGCATTTCACTGGTCGACTTCCTCCTGCGGCGCGAACTGGGATACCTCCACAAAATCCTGCGCGGCATCCGCGTCGAGGACGGTGCGGGCTGGCGGGGTGCGACGGTCGAGAAGCCCTGGGTCGCCGCGGTGGACACCTTCGCCATCGGCGGTGGCGCGCAGCTGTTGTTCGTGTTCGACCACGTCCTCGCCGCGTCGGACGCGTTCCTCAGCCTGCCTGCCGCCAAGGAGGGCATCATCCCCGGGGCCTCGGCGCTTCGGCTGAGCCGGGCCGCCGGCACTCGCCTGTCCCGCCAGGTGATCCTCGAAGGGCGCCGCATCCGGGCGACGGAACCGGCGGCCCGGCTGCTCGTGGACGAAGTGCACGAGAGCGAAGAACTGGACCTCGCGGTGGAGCGGAGCGTCGAACGCCTCCGAGGACCGGCCGTCGTCGCCAACCGACGGATGCTGAACCTCGCCGAGGAACCGGTGGACGCCTTTCGCCTGTACATGGCCGAGTTCGCCCTTCAGCAGGTACTGCGCCTGTACAGCTCCGACGTCCTCGACAAGGTCGGCCGCTTCTCCGCGGCGAGGCCGGCGAGCCCGCGGTGAGCGACGCGGGGAGCCCCGCGTCGCGTACGGGAGAGGAACGGCCCGTCAGTTCCCCCTGAAGACTACGACGGGGTAGCCGCTGACGGGCCGCCGTACGAGGGGGAGCGGCGGCGCAGGCACGGCGAGGACGGCGTCGAGGGCCGCCGGCCTTCGCGGAGCGCCGTGTGCCCCTCAGAGCGAAGCGGACCAGCCGCCGGCGCCCAGCAGCCGGGACAGCTCCGGAGCCGCGGTCCGCCGTACGAGAAGTTCGACGAGGCCCTGTCCATGGCCCGGCGAGTGTTCGATACGGACGTCCTCGATGTTGACGCCGATCTCGCCGACGGCGGCGAACACTTGGGCGAGCGAATTCGGCTGATCCGGGATCGTGACGGTGACCGCGGCCAGGTCGGCCAGTGACGTGCCCGGTTTGTGCTCGATAAGGGCTCGCCCTGCGCAGCCCTGTTCGAGCAGTCGCTCCACGTCCTCCGCCGCGCGCTTGCGAGCCACCGGATCGGCGCTGGTCAGGTCGCGCAGCGCGGCGATGACCAGGCCGAGATCGGCCGCGTAGGCGTCGAGAATCTCCGCCACCGCCTCCGCGTTGGCATGGAGGACGTCCTGCCAGAGCGCCGGATTGCCGGCCGCGATGCGGGTGACGTCCCGCAACCCCTGCCCCGAGACCCGGATGCTCCCCTCCGGGGCGCCCCCGAGCCGGGCCGCCATGAGGGAGGAGACGAGGTGTGGCGCGTGCGAGGTGAGGGCGACGGCCCGGTCGTGCGCGGTGGCGTCCATGATCACCGGGGTGGCGGCGCACAGCGCGACCAGCTCCAGCGCGCGGTTGAGGACGGCCTCCTCGGTGTGCGCCGACGGGGTGAGGACCCAAGGGCGGCCCTCGAACAGGTCGGCTCGCCCGGCCAGCGGTCCCGAGCGCTCGGTGCCGGCCAGCGGATGACCGCCGACGTAGCTGGCGGCGTCGGCGCTCTGGCTGTGCAGGTCGCGGTGCGGCCCCGCCTTCACGCTGGCGACGTCGGTGTAGGCACGGGCGAGGCCGGCGCGCTGGACGCGCGCGAGTTCGGTGGCGATGTGGGCGGGCGGTACGGCGAGCACCGCGAGGTCGACCGGTTCCTGGGGCGTCTGGAGCGAGCCCGCCCCCATCGCCTCGGCTGTCCTGGCCGCTGTGCTGTTCACGTCCTGAAGATGCACCGCCACGCCGTTGCGCGTCAGGGCGAGGGCGACCGATGTACCGATGGCGCCGGTTCCGATGACCGTGGCACTTCTCATCGGTGGCCGCCCGTCGTCCGGGGTGTCCGGAGCCGTGGGCACACTGCCCGAATGGTGGCGGCCGCATCGTCGGTGGTGCCTGCGCACATGAGGGATTCCTTTCAAAGGTCTGGACGCATTCGAAAGACAGTGACGCAACCGGCGGCCGCGGCCGAAGAATTGACGTGCGGCGGCATGTGCGGAGAGAGGTCGCCCAGGACGCATGCCCGTGCGCGGCGAGGATGTCTCGATGATTCCGAACCATTGGCCAACGGGAGCTTTCACCTGGACATATGCGCCCATTGGGTTGTTTTTTCGTGCCCCTGTCCCAGCGTACTGCGCGGTGTCGTCCGAGACGATTGACCGCGGTGCGCGGTTGCCGTGTCCGTATTGTTTATGAAAGTAGTCTTCGATTCCATCTCGCGACGCCTGTCGGCCGGTGTCGTCATCGATCGACGCGAAGCGGAATATCAGCGACCGCACAGAAATTCCGGCGGCTGAAGCGGAGCCCCGAACGGTCGTGCGGGTGAGACCCCTGCGGCGGCCCGGTCCGCCGGCCCAACCGCCAGCCCCTGGCGCGCCGTTCAACCGATGCGATGCCGCAGTTGAACGAGGGATTGACCTTGCGCATGCCTGGAGGGCTCTGTACCCAAACCGTGACCTCTGATGTATGTTCGAACGAGACTTCTGGGGCTCGTGGGGAACGGCCAGGTGTAGTACCGAAGCCGTTACCGGATCGTCGATGGTGCTTCTCGTTCCACGTACATGGGCCGCATGTATGGAACGGGGAGGGAGAGTCGGTGCTCGCCTTCTCCCACATTCCCTGAAATCTCTGCACAAGCTGGTGTGACCAGTGGAAGGCATCGAGAAAAATCGATTCTTACCGTGCGGCAATGGGGGAGATCAGTTTGAAGAGCGAGATTGTCCAATTACGACGACGGGAACCCGCAAAAAAGTCAGTCGATCTAATCAGAGCCGCCAGCCATCCGAGAGCTCCGAAACGAACCGCCGTTTCCATTTCCATCGCCTCACTCCTCCCCGCCGACTCTCCGCGTCTGGAAGGACAGGACGCGGAGCACGTGGGCCGGCTGTTGGAGATCGACGAACCGCTTCCGCCGATCCTTGTGGAGCGGCGCAGCATGCGGGTGATCGACGGGATGCACCGTCTCACGGCGGCCCTCCTCAGGGGCGACGAGTCGATCCTCGTCGAGTTCTTCGACGGCACCGCTGAAGAGGCCTTCCTGCGGGCCGTCGAAGCGAATGTCACGCATGGCCTTCCGCTCTCCAAGGAAGACCGGCGAGCAGCGACCGAGCGCATCATCTCGTCCCATCCCGAGATGTCGGACCGGGCGATCGCACGGGCCACCGGGCTGGGCGCCAAGACGGTGGCAGCGGTCCGGCGCAGCGTCTTCGACGCCGCTGCGCGGACGAGCGCACGCATCGGGAGGGACGGCAAACTGCGGCCCCTCAACAGCGCGGAGGGACGGGAGCGGGCCGCGGCACTCATCGCCGAGCACCCGGACGCCTCACTGCGCGAACTGGCACGACTCGCCGGAATCTCTCCGGCGACCGTGAGCGATGTCCGCAAACGGATCATGTCCGGCGAGCCGCCGGTGCCGGAGCCGAGGCCGGACGAGTCCGCCGCCGACGACGAGCCGCAGGAGACCCCACAACCCGGCCGGGCCGGCGAGCGCCGAACCGCACGCAAAGCGCGGCTGGGCCCGCCGGATCCGGTGCCCCTGCTGGAGAAACTGCTGCGTGATCCGTCACTGCGGCACAAGGAGGCAGGAAGGCGTCTGCTGCGGGTGCTGCAGCAGAACGCCTTGGGAGAACAGGACTGGTCCAAGCTGGCCGACGCGGTGCCGTCGCACTGCGGGGACCTGGTGGTCGACCTGGCACGCCAGTACGCGGAGACCTGGACGGAGTTCGCGAAGGAACTGGACGAGCGCACGCAGTGAGAGGGGGCCCGCACCCCTAGGGACTCCCATCGGTGAGCACCCCGACGCACAGTACCTGCGTCGGGGTGCTCACCCGATTCCGCGGCCTGAAGGAGCAGCGGCAGCCGTGGCTACGCGGCCGTGGCCTCGCCCTCCTGCACCCGCCGCCGTACCTCGTCGAGGTGGGGGAGCGCGGCGAGCACCTTCTGACCGTCGACTCCGAAATCGACGAGCGAGGCGATCTCGTCCACTCCGGCCGCCCCGAGGGTGCGTGCGAAGGCGGTGCACTTGTCGACCGATCCGAACAGGGCCGCGGCGTGGAAGTAGCGTTGGAAGGCCAGCTGGGCCAACCGTTCGGGAGCGGCCTGCTGAAGCTCGCTCCACTGCCTCTTCCACAGATCGATGGACGAAAGCAGATACTCGCCGAACGGGCCACGTACCGTGTCGCGCACCGCGCGGTCGGTCTCTCCCACGAACGTGTGCAGCATGAGGGTCACCGTGCCCGCCGCGGGGTCGTGGCCGTGCTCCTCGCGGGCGGCACGATAACGCTTGATCTTCTCGGTCAGTTCGTCCGTGCTCTGGAACAGCAGCGCCGTCAGGACGTTGAGTCCCCGCGCCCCGGCCTGGGCGAACGACTCGGGACTCGACGTGCAGGTGAGCCAGATGTCCGGCTCCGGCTGGACGGGCCGCGGATACGTCAGTGTTTCGACCAGCTCGCCCTCGCCGTTGCGCCGCGACAGCCGCTTGCCGGCCCACAGGCTCTTGATCTCCTCGATCGTGTCCAGCGTGTACTGCCGGCGGTCCGCGTACCGGTCGGGAGCCAGCACGAAGTCGTTGGGGTTCCACCCGGTGGCCATCGCGAGATCGACCCGCCCGTAGGAGAGGTTGTCCACGAACGACCAGTCCTCGACCACGGTCAGCGGGTCGCGCAGCGGAAGCACGACGCTGCCCGCCCGGAGCCGGATGCGCCGGGTCCTGGTGGCGAGCGCCGCCGCGGCGAGCGCCGGATTCGGATACGCGCCGCCGAAGGGATGGAAGTGCCGCTCCGGAATCCAGAGAGCCTTGAAGTCGTGCTCGTCGGCGAATCGGGCTGTTTCCAGCAGCAGTTCGTACTCCTGCGGTGGGTCTACGACCTCACGGTTGGCGAAATACAGAAGGCTGAAATCCACGGAGACCCCATCTCGCTCAGACTGTGCCGAGGACGACGACCGCGTTGTGGCCGCCGAAACCGAAGGAATTGCTGACGGCCGCCCCTACGGGCGTATGTCTGGGCGCACCGTGCACGAGGTCGATCTCGGGAGTGCCGGGATCCCGCTCGCCGAAGTTCGCGGTGGGCGGGATGATTCCCTGTTCGACCGAGAGAGCGGTGAACGCGGCTTCGACGGCTCCCGCGGCCCCCAGCATGTGTCCGGTCACGCCCTTGACGGAGGTGACCGGTGTGCCGCTCCCGAAGACCTGCTCGATGAGCCGCGCTTCGATGGCGTCGCCCTGGGGTGTGCTGGTCGCGTGAGCGTTGATGAAGGCGATGTCCGACGGACCGAGCTCCGCGTCCTGCAGGGCCTGCCGCAACGCGAGTTGAGCGCCCAGCCCGTCGGGATGCGGTGCCGTGAGGTGGTGCGCGTCCGAGGATTCGCCGTAGCCGAGGAGCCTGGCGTAGGCGTGCCGGCCGCGCGCCCTCACGTCCGCGGCGCGCTCCAGTACGAGAACGGCGGCGCCCTCTCCCAGTACGAAACCGTCGCGCTGCCGGTCGAACGGCCGGGACGCGACAGCGGGTTCGTCACGACGCCGGGACAGCGCCTTGAGCCGATCGAACCCGGTGGACATGAGCGGCGAGACGCCGGCTTCGGTGCCGCCCGCCAGGACGACGTCGCAGCGGTCGGCGCGCAGCAGGTCGAGGGCGAACCCCAGCGCAGTGGTGCCCGACGCACACGCGGTGGACAGGCTCAGAGCGGGGCCGTGCAGACCGAGTTCCATGGCCACGTTGGCCGCGGCGATATTGCCGATGCCCTTCGGCACGGTCAGCGGATTGACCGCACGCGGCCCCCTGTCCCGCAACCGCGCTCCCTGCTCCTGCCAGGTGGCGTGCCCACCGAGCGCCGTGCCCATGAGCACGCCGACCCTGGCCGGATCCCAGTCCCCGGCCGCCGGTGCGGCGTCGGAGACGGCCTCGCGGGCCGCGGCCGTCGCGTACTGCGTGAAGGGATCCATTCGGCGCGCCTCGACACCCAGCAATCCGTCCGCGTCGAACTCCCGCACGGCGCAACTGAAATCGACGGCCATGCCCTCGAGCCGCGGATCCGCGGCGGCCGTCGGCAGCCCGGCGCAGACCGTCTTCCAGGCCAGGCTCGTACCGACCCCGGCCGGCGTGACCATCCCGATCCCGGTGATCACCACCTCCGGGCGCCGAAGTCCCCTGGCTTTCATGCGGGGATGACCGCGCCTCGGGATTCCAGGAGGTCGGCCAGCCCGGAGACGGTTGTGACGGCGCTGAGGTCCTCCTCGTCGACCGTCACACCCAGCTCCTCCTCAAGCTGCGCTCCGAGCTCCGCGAGAGAGAGGGAATCCACCGCCAGTTCCATGAACGACCTCTCCGGGTCGATGGGGCCGGGAACCTTGTAGACGGTGTTCAGGATGGTGGTGAGGTACGTGACATACATGCTGCATTCCCTTCTCACTCAGATCTCCGAATGGACAGCTGTCAGCCGGGGCCAGACCAGCGCGGCCGACGCCCAGGTGAGGCCGCCGCCGAAGGCGGTCAGTACGGTCCGGTCACCGGGCTCGAGTTCATGGGCGGCCGTCGCCTCGGCCAGGGCCAGCGGAATGGAGGCGGCCGCCGTGTTGCCCACCTCGGCGAGCGCGCAGAGCGCGCGCTCGGGTGGCAGGCCGAGCCGCTTCGCCACCGCCTCGACGATGCGGGCGTTCGCCTGATGCGGTACGAGCAGGTCGAGCGTCTCGGGACTCCAGGAGCAGTCCTTCATCACCCGCAGGGCCGAGTTCGTCATCTGCTCGACCGCCTGGAGATACACCTTCCGTCCCGCCATCGAGAACCAGCGCTCGCCGGTCGGCTGTTCACGGGCGCCGGGAACACGGATGAGCTCCGCACCGGAGCCGTCGCTGCCGAGGTCGAACGCGAGCAACGCGCCCTGCTCGCCTGCGGAGCCGCGGCGCAGCAGCACAGCCCCCGCACCGTCTCCGAAGAGCACCGCCGTGGACCGGTCGAAGGGGTCGACAATGCGGGAATAGGTTTCGGCCGCGACCACCAGAACACTGTCCACGATGCCGGCTGTGATCAGACCTCCGGCCGCCGCGGCGGCATACAGGAATCCACTGCAGACAGCTGACACGTCGAATGCGGGAATCCTTCCCTGCCCCATGCGGTACGCGATCTCGGGTGCGGCAGGCGGACAAGGACGTTCCGGTGTCGTGGTGGCGAGAATGAGGGCCCCTACCGTGCCGGTCCCCGCCGAACTCATCGCATTGGCGGCGGCCGCACAGGCCAGATCGTTCACGGAGACATCAGGGGCGGTGCGACGGCGCGAGGATATTCCCGTCCTGGTGCGAATCCATTCGTCACTGGTGTCCAGGTGATCCGGCAGTGACGCGTTGTCAACCTTTGTGGAAGGTAAACAGGTGCCCAATCCGGCGACCACGGCCGCGCTGACGCCCGGTACCTGCATCTTGCCGCTCCTTTGAGTACCGCCTGTCGGCACAGCAGACGCCATCGCATTCCTCATGAATTCTTCGTCCGGCGACCGTATCCAGGTCGAGAACACGGCACAACCGCGGCCGACTTCGGGCATCCGCAGGCGGAGCGCCCCGCCGGCACCGCACCTCACGGCAGGCGTGAACTGCCCTTCACCGGACCCGGCCCGCACCGGAGCCCTGTTCAACTGGTGCGGCGACGCAGTTGAACGGCGGGTGTGGTGATCGCCGGGATTTGATTAGCCTCAGGGCGCGGACCATCGTTCATCGGGGCAGACCCATGGCTGCCCGATTCAATTCACCCAGGAAGGGACGGCGTCGTGACTAATCCGTTCGACGACCCGGATGGCATCTACTTGGTCCTGGTCAACGACGAAGGACAGCACTCGCTCTGGCCGGTCTTCGTCGATGTACCCGACGGCTGGAAGACCGTATTCGGCGAGGCCGGACGGCAGGAGTGCCTCGACTACATCGAGAAGTCCTGGACCGACATGCGACCCAAGAGCCTGATCGAGGCCATGGGGAAGTGAACCGCTGCCGCTCGGCGATCCCTCGTTCGGGTCCGCCGAGCGGCAGCGATCCTGCTTGACAGACTGCCGGGGCGCTGTCCGCGCTCCACGGACTTCCAATTGCCAAGGCGCGGTTCCCTCAGCGGGACTGGGCGCCTTTCAGCATGCCTGAACGGCGGCTGACCTCTGTTTGTCAATAGGCGTGCCGGAATACTTGGGGTGGACGGGAATGGCTGCTATCGACCGCGAAATCCAGCATCTGATGGCTGGCCAGTTGGAGATCTGGCAGGCGCAGCAACTCGCGCCCGAAAACCCGATCTACAACGTCGCCGAGTATCTGGAGATCAACGGCGACCTGAACGTCGAGCTCTTCGTGGAGGCCCTGCGGCGCACCGTCGACGAGGCGGACAGCCTCCGGCTGCGCTTCCGGGTGATCGACGGCACCCCCATGCAGTACGTCGCTGGCCCGCACGAGGGCTACCCGGTCCATGTCATCGACGTCAGCGCCGAGCCGGACCCGGACGCGGCCGCCCAGGAATGGATGCGGGCGGAGTTCCGCCGCCCCGCCCCTCTCACGGACGGGCCGCTGTTCGCCTTCGCCCTGCTCAAGCTCGGCCCCGAGCACCACTTCTGGTACCAGCGCTACCACCACCTCATCGTCGACGGCCCGGCCGCGGCCCCCATCGCCACCCGGGTCGGCCGGCTCTACGACGCACTCCTGACCGGCCGAGCCCCGGAGGGCCGGCCCCTGGAGCCCTTGTCCGTACTGCTTGCGGCGGACCGCGCTTACCAGGACTCACCCGACTTCGCCCGCGACCGCGCGTACTGGCTCGACACCCTGTCCGACCTCGCGGACACGGACGCGGGCGGCGGCCTGACGGGGGGAGGCCTGCCCGACACGCTGGTGCGCCACCGGGACCGTATCGAAGCCGAACAGGTCACCGAACTCGAGTCCGTCGCACGGCGGTTGAGGACCAGTCTCGCCGGCCTGGTGATCACCGCGGCGGCCATCCACCAGCACCGCGTCACCGGAGACCAGGACGTCGCCATCGGCCTCCCGGTGGCCGGCCGGCTCGGCGAGCGAGCCCTCGGCATTCCCGGCATGACCGCGAACAACATGCCGGTACGCGTCCGGTTCGACCGGAAGACCACCCTCGCCGACGTCGTCCGACAGGCCACCGGCGCCATCCGCGAGGGCTGGCGTCAGCAGCGGTACCGCTACGAGAACACCCTCCGGGACCTGAAGCGCGTGAAGGGCGACACGCTGTGCGGTCTGCACGTCAACGTCATGTCCTTCGACTATCCCGAACGGTTCGGTGACTGCCGGATCACCTGCCACAACCTCTCCACCGGCCCGATCGACAACGCCCGCATCGACATCTACAGCAGGCTCGGCGAACCCGGCGTGCAGCTCGACGTGGACGTCAACCTCGACGTCCACGAGCCCGCCGCGGCCACGGACATCGCCCGCCGCTTCCTGCGCATCCTGAACTGGATCGTCACCGCCGCCCCCACCGATCCGGTCGGCCGCGTGGACCTCCTGGAACACGACGAGCGCCTGCGCGCGCTGGTCGAATGGAACGGGACCGGGACCGGCACCGACATCGAGGCCACCACCGTCCCCGCACTCTTCGCCGCCCAGGCGGCGCGGACACCGGACGCCGTGGCCGTGGCATCCGACGAACTCCGGCTGTCGTACGCACAACTCGACGAGCGGGCCAACCGCCTCGCACACCACCTCAAGGCCCACGGCGTCGGCCCGGAGTCCGTGGTCGCGGTCGCCATGGACCGCGGCGTGGACCTGGTGGTCTCCCTGGTCGCGGTCCTCAAAGCCGGCGCGGCCTACCTGCCGATCGACACCTCGCTGCCCGCCGAACGCATCGGCTTCATGCTCGCCGACAGCCGCGCCGCGATGCTGCTCGGCAAGGAGGAACTCCTCGACGACCTCCCGGTCAGGCGCGTCCTGACACTCGCCGTGGACTCCACCCCCGTACAGGCCGCCCTCGCGTCCGCACCCGTCACCGCGCCCCAAGCAGCCCTGAAGCCGGACGGCTTGGCCTACGTCATCTACACCTCGGGATCCACGGGCACACCGAAGGCGGTCATGCTCACCCACGCCGGCGCGGTGAACCTCGCCGCGGTACAGGCCCGGCGATGCGGCGTCGACGAGAGTGCCAGGGTGCTGCAGTTCGCGTCGGTCGGCTTCGACGCCGCCACCTGGGAACTGCTGATGGCACTGGGCACCGGCGCGCGACTGGTGGTGGCCCCCGCCGAGGAACTGCTGCCCGGATCAGGCCTGGTGGAGGTGCTCAGCCGGCACGGCGTCACCCACGCGACTCTGCCCCCGGCCGTCCTCGCGGTGCTCGCTCCCGAAGACCTGCCCTCCGTGACCACCGTGATCTCCGCGGGCGAGGCACTCGGCAAGGACCTGCTGGCACGCTGGGCTCCGGGCCGGACGTTCATCAACGCCTACGGCCCCACCGAGGTGACGGTCTGCGCCACCATGACCGGCGCCCTGCACGCCCACGACGAGCCGCTCATCGGCACACCCAACCCCAACACCCGGGTGTACGTACTGGACCAGGCGCTGCTTCCGGTCCCGGCCGGAGTCGTCGGAGACCTGTACGTCGGCGGAACCGGAGTGGCCCGGGGCTACCTCGGACGGCAGGCACTGAGCGGACAACGCTTCGTCGCCGACCCGTTCGCCGCGGACGGCACCCGCATGTACCAGACCGGAGACCGCGTCAATTGGACCGACGAGGGCCAACTGGCCTTCGTCGGCCGGGCCGACGACCAGGTGAAGATCCGGGGCTACCGGATCGAACCCGGCGAGGTGCAGTCCGTGGTGACCGCACACCCCGACGTCGAACAAGCCATCGTGGTGGTCGACGAGGAACCCACCGGAGACAAGCGCCTGGTGGCGTACGTCGTCGCGGCCGACGGCGCCCGCATCGCCGAACTGCCCAACACCGTGCGCACGTTCGCGTCGGGACGGCTCCCCGAGTACATGGTGCCGAGCGCCGTCGTCGTACTGGGTGGCTTCCCCCTGACAAGCAACGGCAAGATCGACCGCAGGGCGCTCCCACGGCCCACCTACCCGACCGGCACGCGCCGGGCACCGGCCACGGAGCAGGCGGAGATCCTCTGCGCAGCCTTCGCCGAGGTCCTCGGACTGGAGCGCGTCGGGGTCGACGACGACTTCTTCGACCTGGGCGGCCACTCCCTGCTGGCGACCCGCCTGGTGAGCCGGGTCAGGGCCCTGCTGGGTGTCGAAGTTCAGATCGCCGACGTGTTCGAGGCCCCCACCGTCGCCGCCTTGGCCGCCCGGCTCGCGGACGCCGAGGGATCCCGCCCCGCGCTGGTCGCCGGCCCGCGCCCCGAGCGCATACCCCTGTCCTTCGCACAGCGGCGCCTGTGGTTCCTCGGCCAGTTGGAGGGACCCAACGCCACGTACAACGCCCCGCTCGTACTGGGCCTCTCCGGACGCCTGGACCGGGACGCGCTCGAGTCCGCCCTGCGGGATGTCCTGGAGCGGCACGAGGCCTTGCGCACGGTGTTCCCGGTCGAGGACGGCGAGCCCTACCAGCGGGTGCTCGACCTCGACGAACTGTCCTGGGACCTGACGGTCACCGAGGCCGTGAAGACCCAGGAGACGTACGACCGCCTCCAGGCCCTCACCGACCTGTCGGGTTCGGCGTCGGGCCCCACACCGGACGCGACACGGGAGACCGAGGGCCCGGCGGACCTGGCCGAAGAAGTGGTCAAGGCTGCTGGGTATGCGTTTGATCTTGCGGTTGAGGTGCCGGTGCGGGCGTGGTTGTTCGTGGTGGGTCCGGATGAGCATGTGTTGGTGTTGGTGGTGCATCACATTGCGGGTGATGGGTGGTCGATGGGTCCGTTGGCGGGGGATCTGTCGGTGGCGTATGGGGCGCGGGTTGGGGGTGGGTTGCCGGGTTGGGGTGTGTTGCCGGTTCAGTATGCGGATTATGCGTTGTGGCAGCGGGAGTTGTTGGGTGGGGAGGGTGATGTTGGGAGTTTGATGTCGCGTCAGGTGGCGTATTGGCGTGGTGTGTTGGCGGGTGTGCCGGAGGAGTTGGGGTTGCCGTTTGATCGGGTGCGGCCGTCTGTGGCGTCGCATCGTGGTTTTTCGGCGGGGTTTGAGGTGCCGGCGGGGGTGCATGCGCGGTTGGTGGGTTTGGCGCGTGCTGAGGGTGTGACGGTGTTCATGGTGTTGCAGGCGGCTTTGGCTGTGACGTTGAGTCGTTTGGGTGCGGGGACGGATATTCCGATTGGGTCGGCGATTGCGGGGCGGACGGATGAGGCTCTGGATGATCTGGTGGGGTGCTTCGTCAATACGTTGGTGATCCGGACTGATCTGTCGGGTGATCCTTCGTTCCGTGAGGTGTTGGGGCGGGTGCGGGAGGCGGGTCTTGGTGCGTATGCGCATCAGGATGTGCCGTTCGAGCGGTTGGTGGAGGAGTTGGCTCCGTCCCGTTCGCTGGCCCGACACCCCCTCTTCCAAGTCGTCCTCACCAAGCTGAACACCGTCGATTCGCAGCGTGACCCCAACGCCCCGGTGCTTGAACTCCCCGGTCTCGACGTGGAGTTGCTGTCCACGGCTCGTCCTGCGGCGAAGTTCGACCTGGACGTGATGGTCGGAGAGACCTTCGACGACGAGGGGGTGCCCGCGGGAGTGCGGGGTGCGGTGACGGTGGCTGCGGACCTGTTCGACGAGGAGGCCGCGGCGGGGATCGCGGGTCGGTGGGTACGGGTGCTGTCGGCGTTGGTCGAGGATCCGCAGATGCGGGTCGGGGCCGTCGATGTCCTGGATCCCGTTGAGCGTCGTCGGGTTCTTGAGGTGTGGAATGAGACGGCTGGCGGGGTGGCGCCTGTTGGGGTTGTTGAGTTGTTCGGTGGGCAGGTGGTGCGGGCGCCGGATGCCATCGCGGTGGTGTCGGGTGGTGTGTCGGTGTCGTATGGGGAGTTGGATGCGCGGGCGAATCGGTTGGCGCATTTCTTGCGGGCGCAGGGTGTGGGTGCGGAGTCGGTGGTGGGGTTGTGCCTGCCGCGGGGTGTGGACATGGTTGCGGCGATTGTGGGTGTGTGGCGGGCGGGGGCTGCGTATTTGCCGTTGGATCCGGGTCAGCCGGCGGAGCGGATCGCGTTCATGCTGGCCGACAGCGGTGCTGTCCTGACGTTGACCTCTGAGGAGGTGTTGGAGGATCTTCCGGCGGGCCGGCAGCGGCTGGTGGCGGTGGATGGTCCCCTGGTGTCGATGCAGCTGGCGGCGCTTCCTGTCACGGCTCCGGAGATCCCGGGTGTGGTGCCTGGGCAGGTGGCGTATGTGATCTATACGTCGGGTTCGACGGGGCGGCCGAAGGGTGTCGCGGTCACCCACGGCGGACTGGCCAACTACGTGGCGTCGGTGCCGGGGCGGGTGGGCTTCGAGGGGCCGGGCCGGTTCGCGGTGTTGCAGGCGCAGGCCACAGACCTGGGCAACACGGTGGTGTTCGCCGCTCTGGCCTCCGGCGGCGAACTTCACATTCTGGACGAGAACGCGGTCACCGATCCGGCGGTCGTGGCCTCCTATCTGGCCGAGCATCGGATCGATTTCCTCAAGGCCGTCCCGTCCCATGTCGCGGCACTCGGTGCGGCTGCGGTACTGCCTGCCAAATCCCTTGTCCTGGGTGGTGAGGCGGCTTCCGCGCAGTTGGTGGGTGAATTGCTGGCGGGCGCGGGTGATCGGGGGGTGTTCAATCATTACGGTCCTACCGAGGCGACGATCGGTGTGGCGACGACTCGTCTGACGGCGGAGATGGCCGCTTCCGGGGTGGTTCCGGTGGGTTCTCCGGTGGCCAACACCCGGTTCTACGTCCTGGACGAGGGTTTGCAGCCGGTCGCGCCGGGTGTGGTGGGCGAACTCTACGTCGCGGGCGCGCAGTTGGCGCGGGGCTATGTGGGCAGGCCCGGATTGACGGCGGAGCGGTTCGTGGCCTGCCCCTATGGCGGCGTGGGTGAGCGGATGTACCGGACGGGCGACCGCGCCCGGTGGACTGCGGACGGTCAGGTCGTCTTCGCCGGCCGTGTCGATGAGCAGGTGAAGATCCGCGGGTATCGGGTCGAGCCGGGCGAGGTGCAGACCGTCCTGGCCGCGCATCCGCTGGTGGCCCAGGCGGCGGTCGTGGCTCGTGAAGACGTGCCGGGTGATGTGCGCCTCGTCGCCTACGTGGTGGCGACGGATGACGACGTCGATCGTGCTCAGCTGGCGCGGGAACTACGCGAGTACGTCGGTACGCGGTTGCCCGAGCACATGGTGCCTTCGGCTGTCGTGGTGATGGAGGGTCTTCCGCTGACCGGTAACGGGAAGCTGGATCGGGGGGCTCTGCCTGCTCCGGATCGTGCGGCGGTGTCGGGCACCGGGCGGGGGCCGGCCAGTGTGCAGGAGGAGATCCTGTGCCAGGCCTTCGCCGAGGTTCTCGGGCTGCCGTCGGTGGGTGTGGAGGATGACTTTTTTGATTTGGGTGGGCATTCGTTGTTGGCGACTCGGTTGGTGAGTCGGGTGCGTGCGGTGCTGGGTGTGGAGGTGGAGATTCGGGAGTTGTTTGAGTCTCCGACGGTGGCGGGGTTGGCTGGTCGTTTGGGTGGTGGGGGTGTGGTTCGGCCTGCGTTGGTGGCGGGGGTGCGTCCGGAGCGGGTGCCGTTGTCGTATGCGCAGCGGCGGTTGTGGTTCATCGGTCAGTTGGAGGGGCCGAGTTCGACGTACAACAGTCCGGTGGTGTTGCGGTTGTCGGGGGCGTTGGACCGTGATGCGCTGTCGGGGGCGTTGCGGGATGTGATCGGGCGTCATGAGTCACTGCGCACGGTGTTCCCGGTGGCCGACGGCGAGCCGTATCAGCACGTCCTCGACCTGGACGAACTCCAATGGGATCTGACTGTCACCACCGTGGTCGGGGATGCCGAGCCTGACCAGACGAGAGCGCAACTGCTCGATCTCGACGCGCTGTCGTGGGATCTGCCCGTAATGGACCTGCCGGTGACCGAGCCGAACCAGGAGCTGCCGGCGGCCGAACTCGCCTCCGGGGAGCTGGCGGGTGCGGTGGCACGGGCTGCTGGGTATGCGTTTGATCTTGCGGTTGAGGTGCCGGTGCGGGCGTGGTTGTTCGTGGTGGGTCCGGATGAGCATGTGTTGGTGTTGGTGGTGCATCACATTGCGGGTGATGGGTGGTCGATGGGTCCGTTGGCGGGGGATCTGTCGGTGGCGTATGGGGCGGGGGTTGGGGGTGGGTTGCCGGGTTGGGGTGTGTTGCCGGTTCAGTATGCGGATTATGCGTTGTGGCAGCGGGAGTTGTTGGGTGGGGAGGGTGATGTTGGGAGTTTGATGTCGCGTCAGGTGGCGTATTGGCGTGGTGTGTTGGCGGGTGTGCCGGAGGAGTTGGGGTTGCCGTTTGATCGGGTGCGGCCGT